>NZ_CP137892.1:1285892-1928838 GCF_033547155.1 Pseudomonas benzenivorans | reverse complement strand
CGGCGGAGAACGGGTTGGCCACCGGGCGCAACACACTTTCGTCGTGGCTCTTGCTCGGGCCATCGCGCCACACCAGTTGGCCGTCCTCGAGGAAGGGCTCGCGGGTGTAGCGGGACAAGCCGTGTCCGGCCACGGTGTTGACGTCCTCGTGCAGCAGGCCGGCCTCGAGCAGCTGGCGAATCAGGAAGGCCATGCCACCGGCGGCCTGGAAATGATTGATGTCGGATTTGCCGTTGGGGTAGACGTGGGCCAGGGTCGGGGTCACGGCGGACAGGTCGGCCATGTCCTGCCAGGTCAGCTGGATGCCCGCGGCGCGGGCGATGGCCGGCATGTGCAGGGTGTGGTTGGTCGAACCGCCCGTGGCATTCAGCGCGACTATGGAGTTGACCAGGCAGCGCTCGTCGACGATCCGCCCCAGCGGCATGAACTGGCCGCTCTGCTTGGTCAGGCGGGTGATCTGCCGGGCCGCCTCGACGGTCAGGGCCTCGCGCAGCGGGGTGCCCGGATTGACGAAGGAGGCGCCGGGCAAATGCAGGCCCATCACCTCCATCAGCAGCTGGTTGGTGTTGGCGGTGCCATAGAAGGTGCAGGTGCCCGGGCTGTGGTAGGCGGCCATCTCCGCTTCCAGCAGCTCGTCGCGGGTCGCCTTGCCTTCGGCATAGCGCTGGCGCACGTCGGCCTTCTCCTTGTTCGACAGGCCCGAAGGCATGGGGCCGGCCGGCACGAACAGGCTCGGCAGGTGGCCGAAGCGCAGCGCGCCCATCATCAGACCCGGGACGATCTTGTCGCAGATGCCCAGGTAGATCGCCGCGTCGAACATGTTGTGCGACAGCGCCACGGCGGTGGCCATGGCGATCACCTCGCGGCTGGCGATGCCCAGCTCCATGCCCGGCTCGCCCTGGGTCACCCCGTCGCACATCGCCGGCACGCCACCGGCGAACTGGCCGACCGAGCCGACCTCGCGCAGGGCCTGTTTGATCCGCTCCGGGTAATCCTGATACGGCTGGTGGGCCGAGAGCATGTCGTTGTAAGCAGAAACAATCGCCACGTTGGCCGCATCCATCAGGCGCAGGGTCTGCTTGTCCTGGCCGCCGCAGCCGGCCACGCCGTGGGCGAAGTTGGCGCACTGCAGCTTGCCGCGCTGCGGGCCTTCGCTGGCGGCCGCATCGATCATTGCCAGGTAGCGCGCGCGCGTGTCACGACTGCGCTCGATCAGACGGTCGGTTACCTCAAGGACGCGGGGATGCATGTTGTCGACTCCAAGCTGGCGGATAGCGATATCTTGTGCTTAATACAAGAATACTGCCAGCCAAATCGCTTGATTTCCATAGCTTCGAATATAATCTTGTAATTCCAACAACAAAATCACGAGAAGCCACCATGACCCTACGAATCGCCATCAATGGTTTCGGCCGCATCGGCCGCAACGTGCTGCGCGCCCTGTACAGCCAGGGCTACCGTCAACAACTGCAGGTCGTGGCCATCAACGACCTGGGCGACAGCGCGATCAACGCGCACCTGTTCAAATACGACAGCGTGCACGGCATCTTCGACGGCGAGGTCGAGGCTGACGGCGAGAGCCTGAGGGTCAATGGCGACTGTATCGCCGTCAGTGCCATCCGCGATCCCGCCGAGCTGCCGTGGAAGGCCCACCGGGTCGACCTGGTATTGGAATGCACCGGCCTGTTCACCGAGCGCGACAAGGCCGCCGGCCACCTGAGCGCCGGCGCGCGCAAGGTGCTGATCTCGGCACCGGCCAAGGGCGCCGACGCCACCGTGGTGTTCGGGGTCAACCACAGCGTGCTGCGTCAGTCCATGCGGATCGTCTCCAATGCCTCCTGCACCACCAACTGCCTGGCCCCGGTGGCCCAGGTGCTGCACCGCGAACTGGGCATCGAGCAGGGCCTGATGACCACCATCCACGCCTACACCAACGACCAGCACCTCACCGACGTCTACCACGGCGACCCCTACCGCGCCCGCTCGGCGACCCAGTCGATGATCCCGACCAAGACCGGCGCCGCCGAGGCGGTCGGCCTGGTGCTGCCGGAGTTGGCCGGCAAGCTCACCGGCATGGCGGTGCGGGTACCGGTGGTCAACGTCTCGCTGGTCGACCTGTGCCTGCAGGTCCAGCGCGAGACCACGGCCGAGGAGATCAACGCCCTGCTCCAGGCCGCCAGCCGGCAATCGCCGGTGCTCGGCTACAACAGCCTGCCGCTGGTGTCCTGCGACTTCAACCACAACCCACTGTCGTCGATCTTCGACGCCAACCACACCAAGGTCAGCGGCAAGCTGGTCAAGGTCATGGCCTGGTACGACAACGAGTGGGGCTTCTCCAACCGCATGCTCGACAGCGCCCTGGCGCTGTGCGCCGCCCCCCAATAGCGCTCGACTGGGCGATTGCCGGGCGGTCGCACGTTCCCTGGCCCGGTTCGAACAGATTTCTGCCGGTGCCCTGTAACAAAAGCCGATACCGTCCGTCTGATTGAGTAAGAACGGCACGCGGAGCACGCGATGCCAGAGGTGAGTTGCCGTTTCTGCGCCGCCTCGGCCAGGCCCCGTGCCTGCTGCAGACGAGCCAGGCTGCCACCGCTGCTGTTCTATGCTGCTTCCGAGTGCTTCACCCCTCAACCATATGGAGATACCCAAGATGAAAACCACTGCTTCCCATGCTGTTTCGGCCGCCGGTCTCGCCCTTGCCCTGGGGGCAGCCCTGGCGATCTCCAGCGCCCCGCTCACCGCCCAGGCGGCGGACAACGAGAAGTGCTACGGCGTAGCCATGAAAGGCAAGAACGACTGCGCCGCCGGCCCCGGCACCACCTGCGCCGGCACCGCGAAGAGCGACTACCAGGGCAATGCCTGGAAGTTCGTGCCCGAGGGTACCTGCAAGGAAATCGCCTCGCCGACTTCGCCGACCGGCTTCGGCCAGCTCGAGGCCTTCGAAGAAGTGAAATCCTGACCCGCGAGCAGGAGCGCTGTTGATGACCCCTACCCCCCATCCCCTCGTCAGCAGCGCTCCTGCGCTTCGGCCCGCGCTTCCCAGCCGGGCCGGGGTCAGCCTCAAGTCGCAGCACTTCGAGGACATCCTCGCCAGTGACCCGGCGGTGGGCTTCTTCGAAGTGCATGCCGAGAATTACATGGTCGCCGGCGGCCCCTTCCATCACTACCTGAGCCAGATCCGCGAGCGCTATGCCCTGTCGGTCCATGGCGTCGGCCTGTCCATCGGCGGCGAGCAGCCACTCGACGGCGAGCACCTCGAGCGCCTGGCCGCCTTGCTGGAGCGCTACCAGCCCCACGCCTTTTCCGAACACCTGGCCTGGTCCAGCCACGGCGAGGTGTTCCTCAACGACCTGCTGCCCATCTGCTACGACGACGTGACCCTCGACCGGGTCTGCGCCCACGTCGATCAGGTGCAGAGCCGTCTGCAGCGCCAGATGCTGCTGGAGAATCCGGCGACCTACCTGGAGTTCGCCGGCTCGACCCTGGACGAAGCCAGCTTCATCGGCGAGGTCGTCCGCCGCACCGGCTGCGGCCTGTTGCTGGACGTCAACAACATCTATGTGTCCTGCATCAACCATCACTGGGATGCCCAGGCCTACTTGCGTGCCCTGCCGCTGGACGCGGTCGGCGAGATCCATCTGGCCGGTTTCGCCGAAGACCGCGACGCGGCAGGCGACCGCCTGCTGATCGACAACCACGGCGCGCCGGTCGACGATGCCGTGTGGCGACTCTACCAAGATGCCCTGCAGCTGATCGGCCCCTGCCCGACCCTGCTCGAACGGGACAATGCCGTGCCCGCCCTGGCCGTGCTGGTGGAGGAGGCGCAGCGGGCGCAGGCGCTGCTCGATGCCTGTCGGCCCGCCAGGCAGCAGGTGCACGCATGAGCCTGCAACAGCGCTTCGCCGTCGCCCTGCTCGACCCCGAGCTGGAATGCCCGGCGCAGCTGCGGGCCTGGAACGGCTCCGACCCGGCGAAACGTTTCGCCGTCTATCGCAACAACGTGCTCAGCTCCCTGATCGATGCCCTGGCCGCCAGTTTCCCGGTGGTCCAGCAACTGGTGGGCGAGAACTTCTTCCGCGCCATGGCCGCGGTGCATGTGCGCAACTCGCCACCGCGCTCGCGCCTGCTGGCTCACTACGGCGCCGGCTTCCCGGCCTTCATCGAAGGCTTCGCCCCCGCCGCCAGCCTGCCCTATCTGGCGGACATGGCGCGCCTGGAGCTGCTGCGCATCGAGGCTTACCACGCCGCCGACGCAGGCCCCGTGGCCAGCGACGCGCTGGCCACCGCCCTGGCCACGCCGGAGCGCGTCGGCGCCCTGTGCTTCCAGCTGCATCCGGCCCTCGGCGTGCTCGACTCGGCCTTCGCCGTGGTCTCGCTCTGGGCCGCCCATCAGGACGAGCGGCCGCTCGCCGGCTTCGACCCTCTCCAGGCCGAGTGCGCCCTGGTGCAGCGCCGAGGACTGGAGGTGGAGGTACTCGGCATCCGCCCGGGCGACGCCCGGTTCATCCAGAGCCTGCAGCAGGGACAGCCCCTGGGGCAAGCCGCGGAGCGCGCCCTGGCCCGCGACGCCGAATTCGACCCCGCCCGCTGCCTGAGCCATCTGCTCGGCAGCGGCGCCATCATCCAGTTTGCTTACGACAACCAAGGACAATGCCCATGAGCAATCCCGCCCACGCCGCCGCTCCCGTTCGCCTGATCGCCTGGGCAATCGAGCTGTGCAAGCTGATTCCCTACGGCCTGGTGGCCTTCCTCGGCCGCTTCTCCATCGCCGCGGTGTTCTGGAAGTCCGGGCAGACCAAGATCGAGGGGTTGGCCATCGACCTGGTCGAAGGCAGCTTCGAGTTCGGCCTGCCCAAGCTCTCCGCCTCGGCCGTGCCGTTGTTCGAACACGAGTACCAGGTGCCGCTGCTGCCGCCGGAGTTGGCCGCGTCCATGGCGGCCTTCGCCGAGCACCTGTTTCCGCTGCTGATCCTGCTCGGCCTGGCCACCCGCTTCTCCGCCCTGGCCCTGGTCGGCATGACCCTGGTGATTCAGCTGTTCGTCTACCCGGGCGCCTACCCGACCCATGGGGTCTGGGCGGCCGTGTTGCTGATGCTGGCGGCCAAGGGCCCCGGGGCGCTGTCGCTCGACCACTTCATTGCCCGGCACTATGGTTATAATCGCTGACCCTTCACGCCAGAAGCCGCAATGACCGCCCCCGTTCGCCTGCTCCTCTGCCTGCTGCTGTGCCTCGCGCTGCCCCTCAACGGGCTGGCGGCGCTGGCCGTGCAGGCCGGGCCGTGCCCCATGGCTGCCCAGCACGAGGGGATGGCCATGGATTCGGCCGAAGACTGCTGCGCTGCGCAGATGGGCGAACGGAGTGGCGGCAAGCTGTGCAAGAGCGGCCAGCAGTGCCAGGGCGGCAGCCTGTTGCAGGTGACGATAGGCAAGCCGCTGCTGCGCCTGGCCGGCACCCCGTTGCTGGCGCGCTACGGCGACTTCATTCCTTCCCCGACCCCCGAAGGCCTCTGGCGCCCTCCCCGCGCCTGACTCCCGTCATGTCCTGAACGCCGCTGCACGCCCTGACAGGCGCAGCGGCCTGTGCGCCTGCCCGTCGGGCGGCGCTGGATCATCGCTGGAAGTCGCAAACATGAGATCACCTCGTTCCCCCAACGGGCGCGTCTGCCTGGCCGCGCTGGTGGCCTGCCTGCTGGCCCTGCCGACCTGGGCGGTCGCCCTGAGCCTGGATGAAGCGCTCGAACTGGCCGAACGCCAGGCCCCCTCCCTGGCCGCCGAGGCGGCCGGCGTCGAGGCCGCCCGCCACGCCGCCATCCCCGCCGGCGAACTGCCGGACCCCAAGCTGCGGCTCGGCCTGCAGAACGTGCCCATCGAGGGCGACGACCGCGCCCGCCTGGATCGCGAGCCCATGACCATGCAGATGGTCGGCTTCATGCAGGAGGTGCCCAACCGGGCCAAGCGCCAGGCGCGGGTCGATGTCGCCCAAGCCGGCCTGCGGCGCGCCGACGCCGAGCTGGAGGTCGAGCGCCTCAGGGTCAGGCGGGAAACCGCCCTGGCCTGGATCTCGGCCCTGGCCGTCGAACAGAAGCTCGCACTGTTCGCCAGCCTCTACGCCGAGAACCGCCTGCTGGCCAAGGCGGTGCAGGCGCGCATCGCCGGCGGCCGCGGCCAGGCGGCCGACAGCGTGGCGCCGAAGCAGGAGGCGGCCCTGCTGGCCGAACAGGAGGATCAGCTGCTCAGCACCCAGGCCCGGCAGCGGGCGACCCTGCGCCGCTGGATCGGCGAGGCGGCCGAACGCACGCCCCAGGGGCGCCTGCCCCACTGGGCGGTCGACGCCCGGCATTACCAGGACCGGCTGCAGCGCCACCCGGAACTGAGCGCCTTCGCGCCCATGACCGAGGAGGCCGAGGCCAGGGTACGCGAGGCCGTGGCCGACAAGCGCCCGGACTGGAGCTGGGAGCTGGGCTATCAGCGCCGCGGCCGCGAGTTCGGCGACATGGTCAGCCTGCAGCTGAGCGTCGACCTGCCGCTGTTCCCGGGCTCCCGGCAGAACCCCAGGATCGCCGCCCGCCACGCCGAACTGAGCCGCGTGCAGGCCGAACGCGAAGCACTGGAACGCGAGCATGCCGCGCAGCTGGCCACGGACCTGGCCGACTACCGGCGCCTGCACCGCGCCGTGCAGCGCAGCCAGGACAGCCTGCTGCCGCTGGCCACGCAGAAGCAGGCGCTGTCCCTGGCCGGCTACCGCGCCGGCAGCGGCGAGCTGGACCAAGTGCTCGAAGCCCGCCGCGAGCTGATCGAGGCGCGCCTGCGCCACATCGACCTCGAAGAACAACGCGCCCTGACCGGCGCCCGCCTGTATTTCGCCTACGGAGAAGCCCCCTGATGCCCGCTCGAATCCTTAAAGGCACCCTGCTGCTCGGCCTGGCGCTCGCCCTCGGCGGCACCGCTGGCTACTGGCTCGCCGGGCAACGGCACGGCGCTATGCCGACCCAGGCCGCTGCGCCTGCCGCCCCAGGCGAGAAGGCCGTGCTGTACTGGTACGACCCCATGTACCCGCAGCAGAAGTTCGACCAGCCGGGCAAGTCGCCCTTCATGGACATGGACCTGGTGCCGCGCTACGCCGACGACGCGGGCGACAGCGCCGCGCTGAGCATCGACCCGCGCGTCACCCAGAACCTCGGCATGCGCCTGGCCACGGTCAGCCGCGGCAGCCTGGCCGGCGAGCTGGAACTGGTCGGCAGCCTGACCTTCGACGACCGCGCCGTGGCCCTGGTGCAGGCGCGCAGCGGCGGCTTCGTCGAGCGCGTCTACCGCCGCGCCAACGAAGACCTGCTGGCCGCCGGCGACCCGCTGGCCGATCTGCTGGTCCCCGAGTGGTCCGCCGCCCAGGAGGAGTTCCTCGCCCTGCGCACGGTCGGCGACGCCGGGCTGCTGGCGGCGGCGCGCCAACGCCTGCGCCTGGCCGGCATGCCCGCCGAGCTGATCGCCCGGGTCGAGCGCAGCGGCCGGGTGCAGCCGTCGTGGACGCTGACCAGTCCGATCGCCGGCGTGCTGCGCGAGCTCGAGGTGCGCGAGGGCATGACCCTGGGCACCGGCGCGACGCTGGCCCGAATCAACGGCCTGGAGCGCGTCTGGCTCGAGGTGGCGGTGCCGGAGGCCGAGGCCTCCGGGCTCGGCGCCGGCCAGGGCGTCGAGGTCCGGCTGCCGGCCTTCCCCGGCCAGGTGCAGGCGGCCAGGATCGACGCCGTGCTGCCCCAGGCCAACCTGGACAGCCGCACCCTGCGCCTGCGCATCGAGCTGGACAACCCCCAGGGCCGGCTGCGCCCCGGCATGACCGCCCAGGTGCGGCTGCAGCGGGCGGGCGAGCCCGACACGCTGCTGCTGCCCAACGAGGCGGTGATCCGCACCGGCCGCCGCGCCCTGGTGATGCTGGCCGAGGCTGAGGGCCGCTACCGCCCGGTGGAGGTTCGCCTGGGCCGGGAAAGCACGGCCCAGGTCGAGGTCGTGCAGGGCCTGGAAGCAGGCCAGCAGGTGGTCGCCTCCGGGCAGTTCCTGCTGGACTCCGAGGCCAGCCTGCGCGGGCTGCCGGCCCAGGCCCTGGACGCGCCGAGCGCCCAGGCGGCGCCGGCCCTGCACGAGGCCGAGGGCCGCATCGAGAGGATCGAGGCCCGGGCCCTGACCATCAGCCACGGCCCGTTCAGGACCCTCGGCATGCCCGGCATGACCATGCGCTTCCCCCTGGCCGAAGCGGCCCTGGCCCGCGGCCTGCGCGTCGGCGACCGGGTGCGCTTCGCCGTCGGCGAGAGCGATGAGGGCCTGCGTATCGAGCGCCTGGAGCAACTGGAGGTGCAGCCATGATCGCCGCCGTGATCCGCTGGTCGGTGGCCAACCGCTTCCTGGTGCTGCTGGCCACCCTGTTCGCCGTGGGCTGGGGCAGCTGGTCGCTGCAGCACACCGCCGTCGATGCCCTGCCGGACCTGTCCGACGTGCAGGTGATCATCCGCACCCCCTACCCTGGCCAGGCGCCGCAGATCGTCGAGAACCAGGTCACCTATCCGCTGGCCACCACCATGCTCTCGGTGCCGGGGGCCAGGACCGTGCGCGGCTACTCCTTCTTCGGCGACAGCTTCGTCTACGTGCTGTTCGAGGACGGCACCGACCTGTACTGGGCGCGCTCGCGGGTGCTGGAATACCTCAGCCAGGTGCAGAACCGCCTGCCGGCCGGCGCCGAGCCGGCCCTGGGACCGGACGCCACCGGCGTCGGCTGGATCTACCAATACGCCCTGGTGGACCGCAGCGGCCGCCACGACCTGGCGCAGCTGCGCGCCTTGCAGGACTGGTTCCTCAAGTTCGAGCTCAAGACCCTGGCCAACGTCGCCGAGGTGGCGACCATCGGCGGCATGGTCAAGCAGTACCAGGTGCTGCTCGACCCGATCGCGCTGGCCAACCGCGGCATCACCCAGCAGCAGGTCGCCGAGGCCATAGGCCGGGCCAACCAGGAAACCGGCGGCAGCGTGCTGGAGCTGGCGGAAAGCGAGTTCATGCTGCGCGCCTCGGGTTATCTGCAGACGCTCGAGGATTTTCGCGCCATCCCCCTGCGCCTGGACGCCGGCGGCGTGCCGGTGACCCTCGGCGAGGTGGCCCATGTGCAGCTCGGCCCGGAAATGCGCCGCGGCATCGCCGAGCTGGACGGCGAAGGCGAGGTGGTCGGCGGCGTGGTGATACTGCGCAGCGGCAAGAATGCCCGCCAGGCCATCGCCGCGGTCAAGCTCAAGCTCGAGGAGCTGAAGAAGAGCCTGCCCGAGGGGGTCGAGCTGGTCACCAGCTACGACCGCAGCCAGCTGATCGACCGCGCGGTGGAGAACCTCGGTCACAAGCTGATCGAGGAATTCATCGTGGTCGCCCTGGTCTGCGCCCTGTTCCTCTGGCACCTGCGCTCCTCCCTGGTGGCCATCGTCTCCTTGCCGGTCGGCATCCTGATGGCCTTCATCGTCATGCAGCAGCAGGGCATCAACGCCAACATCATGTCCCTCGGCGGTATCGCCATCGCCATCGGCGCCATGGTCGACGCCGCGGTGGTGATGATCGAGAACGCCCACAAGAAGATCGAGGCCTGGTGCGCCGCGCACCCCGGCGAGCAGCTCAAGGGCAAACATCACTGGCGGGTGATCACCGCTGCGGCGGTGGAAGTCGGCCCGGCGCTGTTCTTCTGCCTGCTGATCATCACCCTGTCGTTCATCCCGGTGTTCACCCTGCAGGCCCAGGAGGGCCGGCTGTTCGGCCCCCTGGCCTTCACCAAGACCTACGCCATGGCCGCCGCGGCCGGGCTGTCGGTGACCCTGGTGCCGGTGCTGATGGGCTACTGGATTCGCGGGCGGATACCGGACGAGCGGCGCAACCCGCTCAACCGCGGGCTGATCCGCCTCTACCAGCCGGCCCTGGACGCCGTGCTGCGCCGGCCCGGAATCACCCTGCTGGCGGCGCTGGCGATCCTGCTCAGCGCGCTGTGGCCGATGAGCCACCTGGGCGGCGAGTTCCTCCCGCCCCTGGACGAGGGCGACCTGCTCTATATGCCCACGGCGCTGCCCGGGCTGTCGGCGCAGAAGGCCGCCCAGCTGCTGCAGCAGACCGACCGGCTGATCAAGAGCGTGCCCGAGGTCGAGCGCGTGTTCGGCAAGGCCGGCCGCGCCGAGAGCGCCACCGACCCGGCGCCGCTGGAGATGTTCGAGACCACCATCGCCTTCAAGCCCCGCGAGCAGTGGCGCGCCGGCATGACCCCGGAGAAGCTGGTGGAGGAACTGGATCGCACCGTGCAGGTGCCGGGTCTGGCCAACCTGTGGATTCCGCCGATCCGCAACCGCATCGACATGCTCGCCACCGGCATCAAGAGCCCGATCGGGGTCAAGGTGGCCGGCAGTCACCTGGCGCAGATCGACGCGGCCACCCAGGCGGTGGAGCGGGTGGCCAAGACGGTGCCCGGGGTCGGCTCGGCCCTGGCCGAGCGCCTCACCGGCGGCCGCTATGTCGATGTCGACATCGACCGCCAGGCGGCCGCCCGCCACGGCCTGAACATAGCCGACGTGCAGGCCATAGTCGCCGGCGCCATCGGCGGCGCCAACATCGGCGAGACCGTCGAGGGCCTGGCGCGCTTCCCCATCAGCCTGCGCTATCCGCGTGAATGGCGCGACTCGTTGGCCGGCCTGCGCCAGTTGCCGATCTACACTCCCCAGGGCAGCCAGATCACCCTGGGCAGCGTGGCCAGGGTCAGCATCAGCGACGGCCCGCCGATGCTCAAGAGCGAGAATGCCCGTCCCTCCGGCTGGGTTTATATCGACGTGCGCGGCCGCGACCTGGCCTCGGTGGTCGGCGACCTGCGCCGGGCCGTCGACGCCCAGGTGCAGCTGGAGCCGGGCATGAGCCTGAGCTACTCGGGGCAGTTCGAGTTCCTCGAACGGGCCAACGCCCGCCTCAAGCTGGTGGTGCCGGCCACCCTGGCGATCATCTTCGTGCTGCTCTACCTGTGCTTCGCCCGCGTCGGCGAGGCCCTGCTGATCATGGCCACCCTGCCCTTCGCCCTGGTCGGCGGGGTGTGGTTCCTCTATCTGCTGGGCTACAACCTGTCGGTGGCCACCGGCGTGGGCTTCATCGCCCTGGCCGGAGTCGCCGCCGAGTTCGGCGTGATTATGCTGCTGTACCTGAAGAACGCCTGGCGCGAGCGCCAGGACGCCGGCGACGGCAGCGAGCGCGCCCTGCTCGAGGCGATTCGCGAGGGCGCGGTGCAGCGGGTGCGGCCCAAGGCCATGACGGTGGCGGTGATCATCGCCGGCCTGCTGCCCATCCTGCTCGACAGCGGCACCGGCAGCGAGGTGATGAGCCGCATCGCCGCGCCCATGGTCGGCGGCATGGTCACAGCGCCGCTGCTGTCGCTGTTCGTGCTGCCGGCGGCCTACCGCCTGCTGCGCCGGCGCGATCTGGCGCACCGCACGGCCACCGGGCAGCAGGCGGTCGCGGCGGACTGAGCGGCGATGAGCGCGGCGCCTGCCCGCGCGCGGCAGGCGCCGCGCTCAGTAGTCCACCTTGCCGCGCCCCGCCTTGATCGCCCCGCGCTTGCTCTTGCCTTCCAGGCGGCGCTTCTTCGAGCCCAGGGTCGGCTTGGTCGGCCGGCGCGCCTTCTCGGTCTTGCCGGCGCTGCGGATCAGCTCGGCCAGGCGTTCCAGGGCATCGTTGCGGTTCTGTTCCTGGGTACGGTACTGCTGGGCCTTGATGATGATCACCCCGTCGGCGGTGATGCGACTGTCGCGCAGCGCCAGCAGGCGCTCCTTGTAGAACGGCGGCAGGGACGAGGCCTGGCTGTCGAAGCGCAGGTGCACGGCGCTGGACACCTTGTTGACGTTCTGCCCGCCGGCGCCCTGGGCGCGGATGGCGGTCAACTCGACTTCGTCGTCGGGCAGGTGGACGCTGTTGGAGATCACCAGCATGGCGGGGTCTTGGCGAGAAATGAACGTTCAGGATACCTCAGCCTGCCCCCTCGATCAGCGCCGATCAAAGGCCGCGTCATGCTCCACGCGCCACTGTTCCAGCGGACGGAAACCGGGCCGGGCGCGGATCTGCTGCTCGGTGAAAGCCAGCAGCTGCGCGTCGTCGAGGGCCAGGTCGATGGCAAACTTGCACGGCTGGTCGACGTGCCAGGGCGTGTCGGCGAACAACTCCAGGCGGTTGCCTTCCGGGTCGCGAAAATAGAGCGACCAGGTGGTGCCGTGGGACACCGCCTCCAGCGCTACGTCCACCGCGGCGCTCAAGGCCTGGTGGAAGCGGCGCAGGCCGGCCAGATTCGCCACGCGAAAGGAGATGTGGTCCAGCGGGCTGTCCTGGGGCCGTCGCGATGGACGGGGATTGAGCACCAACTGGTGGTGCTCGCCGGCATTGCGGCTGAGGAACACCATGGCGTCCGGCCCTACGCCCCGGTCGCTGACGATAAAACCCAGGCCGGCGGTGTAGAAGGCCTCCATCTGCGCCACATCGCGCACATAGAGTTCGAAGTGGCTCAAGGCCAGGTCGGGAAAGTCCGCTGGGGGCGTGCTGCTCATGATCCTCGGCTGCCTCGTTACAGCGTGAGTGGCAGGGCTGCTGCCCGAGCCCGGCCGCGCGCCAGGCAGGCCGGCGCGCGACATGAGGCTGCATAGTGCCCCTATTCGATCGGCAGGGCCACCGGGCGCAACGGCGCGGCGTCGGCGCCGCGGAATTTCAGCGGGGCGCCGACGAAGGCGAACTGGTACACCCGGTCCCGGGCCAGCTCTTCGAGATTGGCCAGCTCGATGATCGGCGCGCCCTGCTGGGCCAGCAGGTAAGTGTGCACCGGCACGTAGTTACCCGACACTTCCGAAGGGAAGGCCTCGAAGCTCAGGTTGTCGGCACCGACCACCATGGCGTCCCCCTCCTCGATGAGGTACTTGGCCGCTTCCAGGCCCAGGCCCGGCGCATTGCTCATGTAGGCCTGGGCATTGGCGTAATCGCGCATGCGCCCGGTGCGGATCAGCACCACATCGCCCTTCTCCAGGCCGACCTGCTGCCGCTTCAGGGCGTCACGCAGGTCCTGGGCGGTGACCTTGTAGTTGTCCGGCAGCATCTCCAGGTTCTTCGCCGCGGCCATGTCGATCAGCACGCCACGGGCGATGATCGGCGGCATGGTCTCGACCCCGGCCTTCTCCCAGCCGCGGTCGCCCAGGTGCTCGGCGGCGGAGAAGCCGTTCCAGATCCTGCCGTTCAGGCCGAAGTGGTTGAGAGCATCGATGTGCGTACCCATGTGCGCATACATGGACACCGCCGAGCCGCTGTAGCTGACGTGGCCGTTCATCGCCTCGCCGACCCTCATGGGATCGGCGATCTGGTTGCCCCGCGGGGTGTGGGTCATCCACATCTGATAGGGCGGATCGCCCGCTGCCTGCCAGCTGGGCATGCCGATGAAGTAGTCCACCGACAGGTCATAGGCGCGGCCGCCGGATACCCGCGCCAGGATGGCCGCCCGGGACTGCGGGGTGATCAGGTTGAGACGGCCGATCTCATCGGCCGCGCCCCAGGGGCTGACGCCCACCTCGGGCGCGGCCATGGCGGCGCCCCCAATCAGGGCCAAGGCCAGGGGCAAGACGGCCGCCTGCTGACGGCCGAACTTCAGGTTTGCGCGAATGGACTGGAACATGGCGGACTCCTTGCGAAGGACGAGCCTCCCGACCCAACGCCGGAAAGCGATAGCGCCATCGTATTTTTTTCGCTTACCGAGATAATCGGCTTAGAAATCAAAACATATTCAACCCAGGAGAAATTATATGGACCTGCTCGCGGCCATGCGCAGCTTCCGCCGGGTGGTGGAGCGCGGCAGTTTCAGCAAGGCCGCCGAGGACCTCGGCCAATCGGCCGCCGCGGTCAGCAAGCAGGTACGCCAGCTCGAGGCGCGCCTGGGCAGCCTGTTGCTGCTGCGCACCACTCGGCGCATGAGCCTGTCGGAAACCGGCCGCGGCTACTTCGCCGAATGCTGCCGCCTGCTCGACGAACTGGATGCCCTGGAACGCAGCACGGCCCAGGGTTCGGAAGAGGTCAGCGGCATCCTGCGGGTCAACGCACCATTGTCCTTCAGCCACAAGGTGCTGTCGCCGCTGCTGGCGCAATTCATGGCGCGCTATCCGCGCCTGAACGTCGAGCTGACCCTGAACGACCGCCTGCTCGACGTGGTGGCCGAAGGCTTCGACGTCTCGCTGCGCATTCGCGCCGAGCTGCACGACTCCTCCCTCATCGCCCGGCGCCTGGGCCGGACGCAGCAGATCCTCTGCGCCGCCCCCTCCTACCTGGAGCGCCACGGCGCGCCGGCGACGCTGGACGAGCTGCGCGACCACGCCTGCCTGGCCTACCGCCTGGCCGACCATCCGGGACAGTGGAACCTCAGCGGCCCCGAGGGCATGGCCAGCATCCAGCTGCCGCCGCGCTTCTCGGCGGACAACAGCCTGATCCTCTGCGACCTGCTGCTGGCCGGCAGCGGCATCGGCGCCCTGCCCTCCTTTATCGCCCAGCCCTTGCTGGACAGCGGCCAGTTGCGGCGGGTGCTGCCGGCCTATCACTTTCCCCAACGCGGCATCTACGCCCTGTACAGCAGCAGCCGTCACATGCCACGCAAGGTGCGGGTGTTCATCGACTTCCTCGCCGAGGCCCTGTCGAGGCAATGACGCGCCGGCTCGGGCATTTCGTAACCTTTGCTTGAAATTTACTCGCGGCCTCTGCCCCACGCCTCGGTTAACTTAGGCATCTGTCCGCAATAGAGGTCGCGTCATGGATTCGCTTACCCAGGCAGTGCTCGGTGCCACCCTCCAGGGCGCCATGCTCGGCCGCTGGCAAGGACGCAAGGCGCTGCTGTATGGCGCCGTGCTCGGCACCCTGCCCGACCTCGATGTGGTGATCGAGTACGGCGATGCGGTGGCGAACATGACCTATCACCGCGGCTTCAGCCATTCGCTGTTCGTCCTCGGAGCCCTGGCGCTGCTGCTCACCTGGCTGGTCCGGCGCTTTCGCCCGCACCCCGGCTACTCGGGCCGGCGACTGCTGGCCACGGTCGCGCTGGTGCTGCTGACTCACCCCCTGCTCGATTGCTTCACCAGCTACGGCACCCAGATCCTCTGGCCGTTGCCCCAGGTGCCGGTGGCCTGGTCGAGCATCTTCATCATCGACCCGCTGTACACCCTGCCGCTACTGGTCGCGGTGTTGCTCGGGCTGATCTACGGCCTGCGCGACAGAGCAAGCAAGGCGCCGCACATCGCCCTGGCCCTGTCCAGCCTCTACCTGGCCTCGACCCTGGCCGGCAAGCAGATGGCCGAACAGCGGGTGGAAGCCGAGCTGGCACGCCAAGGCATCCGGGCCGAGGCGCTGTTCAGCACCCCGACGCCGCTCAACAGCCTGCTCTGGCGGGTGATAGTGCTGGACGGCGAGTCCTACCACGAGGCCCTGGTCGGCTGGCTCGACCGCGATCCGCCGCAGCTCGAGCGCATCCCCCGGGGCACCGCCCTGGCCGCCGTGCTGGTCGACTCGCCGGCCTATCGCCGGCTGGCCTGGTTCACCGACGGTGTGCTGCGCTTCGACCGCATCGACGACCACCTGGTGGTCACCGACCTGCGCCTGGGCATGACCGGCTTCCATCCGTTTCGCTTCGATTTCGCTCACTGGCAGGACGGCGCCTGGCAGGTCAATAGCCAGGTCACGCGCTGGCCCGTGGAGCGCGGCGAGCTACAGCGCCTGACGCTGCTCTGGCAGCGCATCTGGCAGCCCGAGGTCGAGGTGCCGTTGCTGGCCTGGGCCAGCGAACTGAGCAAGCCGCTGCTGGCCAGGCACCCGCACCACGCGGACTGAAGCTACCGGCGGGGCCTCGGCTCAGGTGCGGAACTGCCCCACCAGGCCCTGCAACTCGACGCCCAGGCGCGCCAGTTCGGCGCTGGAGGCGGCGGTCTGCTGGCTGGCGCCGGCGCTCTGCTCGCCGATGTCGCGCACCCGGGTGATGCTTTCGCTGATGGTTTCCGCCACGGCGCTCTGCTCCTCGGCGGCGGCGGCGATCTGCTGGTTCATCTGCTCGATGGTGCTCACCGCCTGGGTGATGCGTCCCAAGGCCGCGCCGGCCTGTCCGGCCAGGTCCACGGTGCGTTGGGTCAGGCTGCGGCTGCTGTCCATCTGCGTCACCGCACCCTTGGCCATGCGCTGCAGGCTGCTGATCAGGCCCTCGATCTCCTCGGTCGAATCATGGGTGCGCCGCGCCAGGGCCCGCACCTCGTCGGCGACCACCGCGAAACCACGGCCCTGATCCCCCGCCCGCGCCGCTTCGATGGCGGCATTGAGGGCCAGCAGGTTGGTCTGTTCGGCGACGCTGCGGATCACCTCCAGCACGCTGCCGATGCGCTCGCTCTCCTGGCCGAGCGCCTGGATCGCCTCGGCCGATTGCTCCACCTCGGTTGCCAGGTGGCCGATCTGCTGCACCGCCTGCTGCACCACCTGGTTGCCCTGCTGCGCCTCCTGATCGGCGTCACGCGCGGCTATCGAGGCCTGCTCGGCATTCTGCGCGACCTCCTGCACGGTGGCCGCCATCTGGTGCATGGCCGTGGCGGTCTGCTCGGTTTCCATCTTCTGGCTCTGCACCCCGGCACTGGTCTGCGCGGTGATCGCCGACAACTGCTCGGCCGCCGCGGCAATCTGGCCGACGCCCCCCCCGATGCGCCCCACCAGGTTACGCAGGCTACCGGTCATGTCCTGCATGGCGGCCATCAACTGGCCCAGTTCGTCCTTGCGCTGCAGTGGCAGGTCCCGACTCAGATCGCCCTCGGCGATGCGCCGGGCAAAGGCCACGGCCTGCTGCAAGGGAGCGACGATCGAACGAGAAATCAGCAGCGCGGCGAGCACCCCGAACACCACGGCGGCCGTCCCCATGGTGCCCAGCAGCAACAGCATCCGCTGGCTGTCGGCAGCCATGACCTGCTCTTCACTGGCCTGCGCCTCTTCGGCCAGGGCCACCACCTTCTGGGACTGCTGGACCATGGCCGACTCGCTGGCCTGGTTCTGGCCGCGCACCTGCCGATAGTTGGCGAAGGCCTGCTGGTAAGTCGTCAGTGCCTGCAAGGCGGCCTCGATGGCGCCCTTCTGCTCGTCATCCAGCCAGACCATCAGGCTACTGGCCGCGCTTTGCAGATCGGCGCCTATGTTGTTCCACTCCTCCAACGCAGCGCTCGAGCCGTCGATGATATAGGCGCTCTCGTAGCCACGCAGGTCGAGCATGCGCTTGCTCAGGCCGGACGCCGTTTCCGCCAGGGTCAGTGGATCGCTGCCGCGCAGCTTGTCGCCTTGCAGGCGCAGCTCGCGCACGGCGTCGTACATGTCCAGTTCGATCCCCTCGAATTGATCGCGCGCCTCCCCGGCTGCCACGCCCATCTGTTCGCGCGCTGCGAGGGCCCTGGCCTGCTGCTGCACGAAGCCGTCGAACTGTTGCTGGTAGTCCATCACCGCCTGATCCATGGCCTGCAGACGAGTCTTGTCCGCCTGCGTGGCGCCGCGCATCTGCTCGCCCAACAGCTGGCGGGCCTTGCCAAGCTGAGTGCGCATCCGCTCGGCGCTTTCTGGCGTCTTGCTCAGGGCGAAGTCGCGCTCGAAGCGGCTCGCCTGGAGAATCTGCTCGCCGATCGTAGACAAGCGAGTGGCCTGAGCATGTCCTTGTAGCACCGTCTGCACGGAGAAGAAGCCGCTGCCGGCTACCGCCACGGTCAACAGCAACACCAGACCAAAACCACAAAGCAGCTTCTTGCCAACGGCAAGGTCGGCAAACAGGCGGGCGGCTGAATACGACATGGGGGCGACTCCGTTATTGTTAGGCGTGGCAACGTGAACCTGCTCGCGGACAAGAGGTCTGTGCGCGTCGGATGGACAAACGCAATCTCTGTACCAGCTTGCCAGGCTATCGGCCGCCAGAGCCGAACATTGAGATCCGCCGCACCCGGCCATCCCGCCCCTGGACGGCCCGTTCGGACGAGTTGCCGGCCGGATAAGACGCTACCCCTTACCGCCCGAGGCCAGGGTGCTCGGGCGTCTTATGCCAGACAGGCTCGAGCCGATTCACCGATGGTGCCGGCCACCAGGCAGCAGGCGCTGCACGTCAGTCGCACCACGATGGCGGCCGTTCGCCATCGGCACGACGCGGACGGCGGTTTTCCGCCGCCCGTGCGTGCGAACGCTCGAGCCAGTACGCCGGCACCTATTGGGCGTCGGGTTGTGCCTGCGGAGCGGCCTGCCGGAAGGCCTCGTGCTCTTCGCAACGGGCTGCCATGGTCAGCAGACGCGGATAGCTCTCGAGTTCGCAGTTGAAACGCCGGGCGTTATACAACTGCGGAATCAGACAGGCCTCCAGATAGCCCGGCCGGTCCCCCAGGGACAGACGCCCCTCGAAGTCCTTCAGCCCCTGCTCCACCGCGGCCAGCCCGGTCGCCACCCAGTGCCGGTACCAGGCGTCCTTCGCCGCGTCGCCGACGCCCAGCTCGGCGGACAGGTATTGCAGCACGCGCAGGTTGTTCAACGGGTGCACGTCGCAGGCGATATGCAGCGCCTGGGCACGCACCCGCGCGCGCAGGGCCGGATCGGCCGGCAGCAGCGCCGGCACCGGGTAGACCTCCTCCAGGTACTCGAGGATCGCCATCGACTGGGCGATGCGCACCCCGCCGTTGCCCGCGTCCACCAGCAGCGGCACCAACTCCTGCGGGTTGAGCGCCCGGTACTCGGCCGAATGCTGCTGGCCACCGTCCTTGACCAGGTGCACCGGCTCCTGCTGGTAGGCCAGGCCCTTGAGGTTCAGGGCGATGCGCACCCGGTAGGCGGCGCTGGAGCGCCAGTAGGAATAGAGCGTCAGCACAGGGCCTCCTCGTTCGCCGCCGTAGGCCGGGTATCGGTGCCAAAGGCCGCGATACCCGTCACGCGCAGTGCAGGGTAACGCTGCGCCCCACCCTGCCTACGCCTCATATTTCTCCACCACTTGGTCGATGGCACCGAAGATGCTCTGACCCTCGGCGTCGAACATCTCGATGCGCACCCGGTCGCCGAACCTGAGGAAAGGCGTCTGCGCCTCGCCCTGCTCGATGATCTCCAGCATGCGCTTCTCCGCCAGGCAGGACGAACCGGCGCTGCGGTCGTAGTTGGACACGGTGCCCGAGCCGATGATGGTGCCGCTGCCCAGCGGCCGGGTCTTGGCGGCATGGGCCACCAGGGTCGGGAAGTTGAAGGTCATGTCGGTGCCGGCGTCCGGCTGGCCGAACAGCGCGCCGTTGATGTGCGACACCAGCGGCCGATGGACCTTGCCGTCCTTCCAGCAGTCGCCCAGCTCGTCCGGGGTCACCGCCACCGGCGAGAAGCTCGACGACGGCTTGCTCTGGTAGAAGCCGAAGCCCTTGGCCAGCTCGCCGGGGATCAGGTTGCGCAGGGATACGTCGTTGACCAGCATCAGCAGCTGGATATGCCCGGCCGCCTCGGCGGGCGTGGCGCCCATGGGCACGTCGTCGGTGATCACCGCCAGCTCGGCCTCCAGGTCGATGCCCCAGGCCTCCTCGGCCAGGCGGATCGGGCTGTGCGGCGGGATGAAGCTGTCGGCACCGCCCTGGTACATCAGCGGGTCGTGCCAGAAGCTCTCCGGCATCTCCGCGCCACGGGCCTTGCGTACCAGCTCCACATGGTTGACGTAGGCGCTGCCGTCGGCCCAGTGGTAGGCGCGCGGCAGGGGGCTCGCGCAATCGGCCTGGTCGAAGACGAAGGTCTCTTCGCACAGGCCGTTGTTCAGGCGCTGGTAGATGGCCTCCAGCTGCGGGCGCTTGATCGCCCAGTCGTCCAGGGCAATCTGCAGGGTGGCGGCGATCTGCGGGACCCGTACCGCACGGGACAGGTCGCGGGACACCACCAGCAGTTCACCGTCACGGCCTTGATTCAACGAAGCGAGTTTCATAGAGCATTTTCCCTAAAGTCGGCACGCGGTGGACGCCGGCCGGCGCCCACCGCCGCGCCTCAAGCCTGTTTGCCCGGCGCGCGCCAGGAGTTCACGTATTCGGCCACATCCACCGCCGCGGCGGCCTCGCCGACCTCCAGGGCGCGGCGGGTGTCGATCATCACCGCCACCTCCTCGACGAAGGTCGCCGGGTCCTCCAGGCTCTTCTTCAGCGCCTTGGGATGGGGGCCGTGGGGGAAGCCGCAGGGGTGCAGGGTGACCATGCCGGCCTCGATGTTGTCGCGGCTGAAGAAGTTGCCGCGGTGGTAGAACAGCACTTCGTCGTAGTCGTCGTTGTTATGGTAGAACGGCACCTTCAGCGCCCCCGGGTCGCTCTCCACCGGACGCGGGGTGAAGGTGCAGACCACGAAGCCGTTGGCCACGAAGGTGGTGTGCGCCGACGGCGGCAGGTGATAGCGATGGCTCATCAGCGGGCGGATGTCCCGCCAGTTGAGGCGCACCACCGTGTTGTCGCCATGCCAGCCGACCACGTCCAGCGGGTTGTAGGGATAGGTCACGGTGGTCAGCTGGTTGCGCCGCTTGATCCTGATCTGCCAGCTGTTCTCGTCCTGCTGGGCCTTGAAGGCCGCGTCCAGGCGCGGATGGTCGAGCACCGCCGGATCGAAGATCGCCTGGGGCCCTAGCAGGCCCTTGTCCGGCAGCTGGTAGGCACCGTCCGAGCTCTCGATCAGCAGCATGAAGGTCGGCTCGCTGGCCTCGATGCGCCAGGCGGTACCCCGGGGAATCATCAGGTAGTCGCCGTCGCGGTACTCCAGGTGGCCGAAGTCGCAGTAGAAGTGCCCGGCGCCCTCGTGGATGAACAGCAGGTCGTCGCCGTCGGCGTTGCGCACCAGGTGGCGCATGGCGCCGTGGGTCTTCCACACGCGCAGCTGGACGTCGCCGTTGTGCAGGCACAGCGGCGCCAGCAACGGGCAATCGCGCTCGCTGGCGATGTCGTTGAAATTGAAGGCATGGGGGCGCAACGGTCCCTGCCAGTCGATCCAGCCGGTCGGCGGATGCTTGTGATGCAGGTGCGCGGTGGGGCCGAAGAAACCCTCGCGGCCCATCTCGCGCTCGTAGGTGCCCTCGGGAAAGTCGCAGTGCGCCTGGCGCGAACACTCGCCCTCGCGCAGGGGGAAGCTGATCCATTTGCGGCTCATGGCCGATGTCTCCTCGATTCAGCATGGGCCGGGCGTGCGCCCGGCCACCTGGTTTGGCCCGCCGGGCTCACTCGCCCTTGAGCACGCCGCGGCGCACCTGGTCTTCCTCGATGGACTCGAACAGGGCCTTGAAGTTGCCCTCGCCGAAGCCCTGGTTGCCCTTGCGCTGGATGATCTCGAAGAAGATCGGGCCGATCACGGTGTTGGTGAAGATCTGCAGCAGGATGCCGTCGTCTCCCGGCGCGCCGTCGATCAGGATGTTCAGCTCGCGCAACACCTCGGTCGGTTCGCCGTGACCGGCCACGCGGCTGTCGACCTTGTCGTAGTAGGTGCCCGGGGTCTGCATGAAGTCCACGCCATTGGCGCGCAGTTGGCGCACGGTGGCGTAGATGTCGTCGGTGGACAGGGCGATGTGCTGGATGCCCTCGCCGTGGTACTCGCGGATGAATTCCTCGATCTGCGACTTGTCGTCGGCCGACTCGTTGATCGGGATGCGGATCTTGCCGCAGGGCGCGGTCATGGCCCTTGAGAGCAGGCCGGTGAGCTTGCCTTCGATGTCGAAGTAGCGGATCTCGCGGAAATTGGCGATGCGCTCGTAGAAGCCCGACCAGACGTCCATCTGCCCGCGCTTGACGTTGTGGGTCAGGTGGTCGACCTCCTTGAGGCCCACGGCGTTGTCGTTGGGCGTGCGGCCCTCGATGTACTCGAAGTCGACGTCGTAGATGCTCTTGTCGCCGTAGCGGTCGACGAGATAGAGCAAGGAGCCGCCGATGCCCTCGACGCAGGGGATGTTCAGCTCGCCGAAGTTGGCGTGGCTGCCCACCAGTTTGGCGCCCTGGGCCTCGACATAGGCCGCCGCCTGGGCCGCGTTCTTCACCCGGAAGGCCATGGCGCAGGCACTCGGCCCGTGCTTGAGGCCGAACTCGCGCACGTGCCCGGTGGGGCTGCCGTTGAGCACGAAGTTGATGTCGTTCTGCTGGAACAGCCAGACCTCCTTGGAGCGGTGCTTGGCCGTCTCGGTGAAGCCCATGGCGGTGAACAGCTCGCGCAGCTGCTGGATGCCTTCGGGGGTCGGGGCGGTGTATTCGACGAACTCGAAGCCGTCGGTGCCGATGGGGTTGTGCTGTTCGATCTTGTTCACGGCGTTCATTGCGCCTCCCGATTGTTGTTGTGGATGCACCGCGCCACGCGGCGCTGCAATAGCTTCATCACACCCCAACGGCCGGGGCCGGACAAGCGCACTGCGACGCCCCTGCCCGACCGCGCCCCAGGCCGAGTGGCAGATTTTCGTTACGCAGAGCGCAGCGGCCATATCCCTCAGGATAGTCACTCGCCAGGCGTAACGTATTGTTGCCAGCGTGGTCTGACAGGCTGCCAGAGGCGTCCGCCACGGCCGAATGCCGGGCGGCGCGAGGCAGCTGCCGGGGCTGCCGGTCAGGTACACGGAGGGAAGATTGGTCTCGATAACGCCGGCGCGGGAGGCGGAGCACTCGACGCGCCGCGACTGGAATACCGCAGCGTCAGTGCTGCAGGTGCCCGTAGAGCTTGGCGTATAGCCCGCCGACGGCGATCAGCTGCTGGTGCTCGCCGTCTTCGGCGATGCGCCCGCCATCGAACACCAGCACCCGGTCGGCCTGCTTAACCGCACTGAGGCGGTGGGCGATGATCAGGGTGGTGCGGCCGCTGAGGAACTGCGCCAGGGCCTGGTGCAGGGCGTACTCGGTGGCGGCGTCCAGGGCCGAGGTGGCCTCGTCGAGTATCACCACCTTGGGCTCGGCCAGGACCATGCGGGCGATGGCCAGGCGCTGGCGTTGGCCACCGGACAGGCGCACCCCGGAGCGCCCGATGATGCTGTCCAGGCCCTGGGGCAGCATGCCGATGGTGGAGGCCAGCTGGGCGATCTCCAGCGCCCGCCAGCAGGCCTCGTCGCTGCGCTCGCGGCCCATGCACAGGTTGGCCCGCACCGTGTCGTTGAACAGCGCCGGGTGCTGCAGCACCACCGCCACCTCGTCGCGCACCTTCTCCAGGCCGATCTCCGCCTGGCTGCTGCCGCCGAAACTGATGGTCCCGGCCTGGGGCGTGTACAGCCCCAGCAGCAGCTGCACCAGGGTGCTCTTGCCGCCACCGCTGGCGCCGACTATGGCGACCTTCTCGCCTGGACCGATGCTCAGGTCGAGGCGGTCCAGCACCGGTTCGTCGCTGTAGGCGAAGGTCAGGCCTTTGATCTCGATGCCGACCGTGTCGCGGCCCTTGAACGGGTCGATGCGCCCCGGATACTGCGGCTCATCGGCCCGCGCCAGCAGCTCGTTGAGGCGCTGCAGGGCGCCGCCGGCGGCATAGAAGGCGTATTGCAGGCTGAGCAACTGCTCGACCGGGCCGATCATGAACCACAGGTAGCTGAACACCGCGAGCATCTGGCCGATCGACAGGTCGGAGAACAGCACCGTGAGCATGGCCGCGGCGCGGAATACGTCGATGCCGAACTGGAACAGCAGGCCGCTGGCGCGATTCGAGGCATCGCTCTTCCACTGCGACGCCACCGCATGGTCGCGCACCTCCCGGGCACGGCCGGCGAGGCGGCCGAGGAAGAAGCCCTGGCGATTGCCGGCACGGATCTCCTGGATCGCCTCCAGGGTCTCGGTGAGGGCCTGGGTGAAGCGCGAGGTGCTGTCGTTCTCCAGCTTCTTCAGCAGCTTGACCCGCTTGCCCAGCTGCACCGAGGCGAAGATCACCAGCGGGTTGAACAACAGGATCAGCAGCGCCAGCTGCCAGTGCATCCACAGCAGGATCGCCGCCGTGCCGGTCAGGGTCAGGGTCGCCACCAGAAAGCGACTGAGGGTCTCGCCGACGAACTTGTCGAGGGTGTCCAGGTCGGTGACCAGATGAGTAGTAACTGTGCCGCCGCCGAGGCTCTCGTACTCGCCGAGGGAGATGCGCTTGAGCCGCTCGATCAGGCGGATGCGGATGCGGTAGACGATGTCCTTGGACAGGCGGGCGAACTGGCGCGCCTGCAGCACGTTGAACACCAGCGCCGCCCCGCGCAGCAGCAGGGTGAGCAGCAGCATCAGGCCGATATAGCCGGCGGCGGTCTCCCAGGTAGCCGGCAGGAAACGGTCCATCACCCTGAGCGCGGCATCGCCGTCGCCCAGCAGCACCTCGTCGACCAACAGCGGTAGGAGCAAGGGGATCGGCACGCTGCACAGGGTCGCCAGCAGCGCCACGCCATTGGCCAACAGCAGGGCCTTCTTGTGCTGCAGGGCCAGGCGACGGATTTCCGCCCAGCTCAGCCGATCAGCCATGGGCGGCCTGCTCCAGCCAGCGACCGAGCAGCGGCGCCAGGGTCTGCAGCGGTTGGTAACCATTGGTCAGCAGGGCCAGCTGGCCATCGCGCTCGGCCAGCAGGGTGGGGAAGCCGGCGATCCCCAGATCCTGCACCCAGGTGAAATCGGCGGCGGTGGCCGCGCGCATGGCCGGGCTGTCGAAGGCCTCGGCGAATTCGATGCGCGGAATCCCCGCCTGCTCGGCCAGACGCAGCAGCTGGGGAGCCTGGGTGACATCCACCCCCTCGGTGTAGAACGCCTGCTGGATCAGCTTGGCCAGCGGCCAGGTGCTCTCGGGGTCGAGCTGCCGCGCGGTGACCAGGGCCCGGCAGGCCGGCTCGGTGTCGTAGACCAGGCCCTCGGGCAGCCCCCGCTCGAAGTCGAACAACTGGCCGGTGCTGGCGTTGACCGCCTGCCAATAGCCGAGGTAGCGCACCCGCGCCACCGCGTCGACGGCGATACGCTCGCGGCGCAGGCCGCCGACCACCAGCTGCAGCGGCACGCCCGCGGCGGCCGCCTGCTCGGCGAGGGACTCGAGCACCGGGGCGAACCCCCAGCACCAGGAACACATCGGGTCCATCACGTAGAGCAGGCGAGCGGACATGCTCAGGCCTCCGAGGCTTGGCGGGGGTCACGGCCCAGGGGATGCGGCTGGTTGCGCGCCTTGGCCAGTTCGATCTGCTTCTGCCGCTCGCGGGCGCCGGCACGGGTCTTCCCCGGCAGCGAATCCCAGCAATGCGGGCAGCTGATGCCCGGGGAATAGAACTCGGACTCGCGGTCGGCCACCGACACCGGGGTGCGGCAGGCATGGCACTGGTCGTAGTCGCCCTCGGACAGATCGTGGCGCACGGTGACCCGGTTGTCGAAGACGAAGCAGTCGCCGCGCCACTTGGTCTGCTCCTGGGGCACGTCCTCCAGGTACTTGAGGATACCGCCCTTGAGGTGGAACACCTCCTCGAAGCCGGCGCCGAGCATGTAGCTGGAGGCCTTCTCGCAGCGGATGCCGCCGGTGCAGAACATCGCCACCTTCTTGTGCTTGGCCGGGTCGAAATGCGCCTTGATGTAGTCGGGGAACTCACGGAACGACTTGGTCTTGGGGTCGATTGCGCCCTCGAAGGTGCCGATGGCCACCTCGTAGTCGTTGCGGGTATCGATCAGCAGCACCTCGGGGTCGCTGATCAGCTCGTTCCACGCCTGCGGCTCGACATAGGTGCCGACCCGCTGGTTGGGGTCGACGCCCGGCACCCCGAGGGTGACGATCTCCTTCTTCAGCTTGACCTTGGTGCGATAGAACGGCTGCTCGTCGCAGTAGGATTCCTTGTGGTCGACGTCGGCCAACCGCGGGTCGAGACGGAACCAGGCGAGCAGCGCGTCGATGCCTAGGCGACTGCCGGAGACGGTGCCGTTGATACCTTCCTCGGCCAGCAGCAAGGTGCCTTTGATGCCGTTGTCCAGCAGGGTTTGCAACAGGGGTTCGCGCAGCGCCTGGTAGTCCGTCAGGGTGACGAACTTGTACAGCGCCGCGACGACGATCTTGTCGGTCATGCAGCAGATTCCTTCAGTAGTCGCCCTCGCAAAGGGCGGACTGGGCCTATAAACGCAGACGCCGGCGATGGCCGGCGCGGAGGTGAAGTTTACGTTTCCTGGCGCCTGTCGTGTAGGGCCAATTTGTCTCGCCCGACACCCCGCCTCCGTCGGCGAGGGGCTGGAGAAGGCCCTGGCGTGCAGGGCGAACCCCGTTCAACAAGCAGTCAATGGTCGTGCTTGCTGCCGCCGCGACAGGTCGGCGAGTCCGGCGCGACACCCTGCTGCGCCCACTCCTCGGGCGTGTAGGTGTGCAGGGCCAGGGCATGCAGCTGGCCCATCAGCTCGCCGAGGCTGGCGTAGACCTTCTGATGCCGCTTGACCGCGTTCAGACCGGCGAACTGCGGGCTGACGATGACCGCCTTGTAGTGGGTCTCCAGCCCGCGGCTGTGCATATGACTCTCGTCCAGCACCTCGAGGTGCTGCGGCTGCAGCGCGGCGAAGGCCGCCTGCAGTTGTTCCAGTTTCGACATCTACGCCTCCGGCTAGGGTTTTTTCGCGTCCAGTTCGGCGGTCATTTCCGCCAGCAGTTTGTTCACCCGCGGTACCGCTGCCTCCAGCTTGTTCTGGGTCAGGCGCGCCGACTGCGCGGTCAGCATGGGCATCTTGTCCAGCACCTTCTGCCCCAGTGGCGAGCGATAGAAAGCCAGCAACTCCTGCATCTCCTGCTCGTCGAAATTGCGGGTATAGAGCTCGACCAGCTCCGGCTTGAGCACCGGCCAGCCCACCGCGCTGTCCAGGGCCGCATTGGCCTTGGCCTGGTAGCGCTCCAGCAGTGCCTGCTTGCTCGCCGGCGCCTGGCTCTCGGCGAAGCGTTGGGTGAACATCTGCTGGACCTGGCCGTAGACCGGCACGGTCAGCCTGTCGGCCCGTGCCAGCAGCAGAAAACGCTCGGCATCGGCGGCGTGGCTGGCGGCATCGGCGTATGCCTGGGTGCTGCCACAGGTCAAAAGGACCGTGGCGCAGAAAGCGGTAAAACGAGACATCGAGTACTCCCGGGCGAAAAAGTGGCCGCGGCACCATGAGGCGCCATTCTGTGCCCTGCTCCCCGCGCACTCAAGTCTCGACCGTTGCCACAGACCACAAAAGGCCGCGTCCTCCCCGCGTCGAGCCGGGACCAAAATGCCAGCACTTGCCCCCCCAGGGTCGTCTGGGCATGCTGTGCACCTTGCGACCTTCTACTAGGCTCTTTTAATACCGCTGCCCCGGCGCCCCGTCGCACGGCATACACATGGATGTGTCTGATGAACAGCTTCACCCCCCCTCACCTCCAAGCGCCGATCGAGCTATGCGACCAGCATGGACGGCTGAACCCGCAGGCCATCGGCTGGTCGCCCCGCCCACTGGTGGACTGCACCCTGCCCGGCCATTTCGGGCGGCGCAAGCGCTGGAACCATTGGTGCATCACCACACCGCACTGGATGCTCTCGCTGACCCAGGCCGACCTCGACTACCTGGGCTATGGCGCCGCCTACTTCCTCGACCTGGAGAGCGGCGAGGCCGTCGCCCACAGCCGCCTGCGCCTGCTGGCACGCGGCTGCCGGCTTCCGGCGCAGGCCCAGCAGAGTCATGAGTTCAACCATCCGCGTCTGCAGTTGCGGGTCGCCGAGCATGCCGGTCGCGTGCGCCTCACCGTGGCCGCCACGCCACTCGGCGGTAAACCGCTGCAGGTTGCCCTGGAGGTCCAGCGCCCGCCTCATCTCGACTCGGTCAACCTGGTCGCCCCCCTGGCCTCGCACGGCTTTCACGCCACCTGCCGTGAACTCGGCCTGCCCGTCAGCGGCAGCGTGCAGCTGGGTAACCGGCACTACAGCTGCAGCGCCGGGCAGAGCTTCGCCGCCCTGGACTTCGGCCGCGGCGTCTGGCCGCTGCACAGCCACTGGACCCGTGCCGCCTTCGCCGCACCGGGCGGCATCGCCGGCAACTTCGGCGCCGGCTGGACCGACCACAGCGGCCTCTCGGAGAACGCCCTATGGTTCGGCGGCGAGCTGCAGCACCTGAGCAGTCCCGTGCATATCGAGCAGAGCCCCCATAGCGCCCTGGCCCCCTGGAGCCTGAACACTGCCGACGGGCGGGTCAAACTGACCTTCAAACCGCGCCAGCAGCACAGGGCCTGCCCTCGCGTGGGGCCGATCTATGCCGACACCCGGCAGTGGTTCGGCCACTTCGACGGCATTCTGCGCGGTCCCTCGGGCGAGCGCGTGCCGGTGGCCGGGGCGCTGGGCTGGCTCGGCGCAACCCGGGCGCGCTGGTAAGAGCTCGCCTCGAGGGAACCCGCAACGGTCGGCGCGGCCTAAACTGGCTAGACCGCCCCCGGAGAATTCCCATGAGCCGCACCGAAACCGATAGCATCGGCCCGATCGAGGTCCCCGCAAACGCCTACTGGGGCGCCCAGACCCAACGCTCGATGATCAATTTCGCCATCGGCGAAGAGCGCATGCCCCTGGCTGTCGTGCATGCCCTGGCCCTGATCAAGAAAGCCGCCGCCCGGGTCAACGGCCGCATCGGCAACCTGCCCCAGGACATCGCCCGACTGATCGAACAGGCCGCCGACGAGGTGATTGCCGGCGACCACGACGACCAGTTTCCCCTGGTGGTCTGGCAGACCGGCAGCGGCACCCAGAGCAACATGAACGTCAACGAGGTGATCGCCGGCCGCGCCAACGAGCTGGCCGGGGGCGCCCGCGGTGGCAAGAGCCCGGTGCATCCGAACGACCACGTCAACCAGGCGCAGAGCTCCAACGACAGTTTTCCCACCGCCATGCACATCGCCGCCGCCCGGGCCGTGCAGCATGAGCTATTGCCGGCGCTGGCCGAGCTGTCCGGCGGCCTGGCCGAGCAGGCCGCGCGCCACGCCAAGCTGGTCAAGACCGGCCGCACCCACATGATGGATGCCACGCCCGTCACCTTCGGCCAGGAACTGTCGGCCTTCGTCGCCCAGCTGCGCTACGCCGAACAGGCGATTCGCGGCGCCTTGCCGGCGGTCTGCGAACTGGCCCAGGGCGGCACAGCCGTGGGCACCGGGCTCAACGCGCCCCAGGGCTTCGCCCAGGCCATCGCCGCGGAACTGGCCGCCCTCAGCGGCTTGCCCCTGGTCAGCGCGCCCAACAAGTTTGCCGCCCTGGCCGGCCACGAGCCGCTGACCACGCTCTCCGGCGCCTTGAAGACCCTCGCCGTGGCCCTGATGAAGATCGCCAACGACCTGCGCCTGCTCGGCTCCGGCCCCCGCGGCGGACTGGCCGAGGTACGCCTGCCGGCCAACGAACCGGGCAGCTCGATCATGCCCGGCAAGGTCAACCCGACCCAGTGCGAGGCGCTGTCGATGCTCGCCTGCCAGGTGCTGGGCAACGATGTGACCATAGGGTTCGCCGCCAGCCAGGGCCACCTGCAACTGAACGTGTTCAAGCCGGTGATCATCCACAACCTGTTGCAGTCGGTGCGCCTGCTGGCCGACGGCTGCCGCAACTTCCAGCTGCACTGCGTCGCCGGCCTGGAGCCGGACGCCGGGCAGATGGCCGCACACCTGGAGCGCGGCCTGATGCTGGTGACCGCGCTGAACCCGCACATCGGCTACGACCAGGCCGCGCAGATCGCCAAGAAAGCCTATACCGAGGGCACCACCCTGCGTGCCGCCGCCCTGGCGCTGGGCCTGCTGACCGACGAACAGTTCGACGCCTGGGTTCGCCCCGAGGACATGCTGGGAAGCGACAAGCATGAATGAGACGAAAAGCGGCGCGACGCCGCTGGAAGGCGATGGCAAGCGCATCCTGATGATCTTCGGCACCCCCAAGAGTGCCGGCCTGTGCCACGCCCTGGGGGACGCCTATGCCCAGGGCGCGCGCGGCAAGGGCCATGTGGTGCGCCAGCTGAAGCTGGGCGAGCTGAGCTTCGACCCGGTGCTGCACGACGGCTACGACCAGGGCCAACATCTGGAACCGGACCTGCTCGAGGCGCAGCGGCAGATTCACTGGGCCGAGCACCTGGTATTCGTCTACCCGGTCTGGTGGGGCGGCCTGCCGGCCCTGCTCAAGGGCTTCTTCGACCGGGTGTTCCTGCCCGGCTTCGCCTTCAAGTACCGCGGCCGCTCGCAGGCCTGGGACAAGCTGCTCAGCGGCCGCACCGCCGACCTGCTGGTGACTCTGGACACCCCGCCCTGGTACTTCCGCTGGATCTACGGCGCACCGGCACACCGGCAAATGACCCGTACCATCCTCGGTTTCAGCGGCATCAAGACCCGCCGCCTGGCCGAGTTCGCCCCGGTGCGCCCCTCCTCCGAGACCCAGCGCCAGCACTGGCTGCAGCGCGCCGAACGGCTGGGCGTGCAGGCCTGAGCCTAGCCTCGCCAGCGGCCCGCCCCGAGGCGGGCCAGGACTCGCTACGGCAGTGCGGCCAGCTTCCGCACACGGCGGGCACGCAGGCCGGCCAGCAACGACGGCGCCAACGCGGTCAGCGCCGACCCCAGCACCACCAGCACGGCCCCGCCGTAGGCGATCCAGTTGAGCTGCTCGGGGCGTACATGATCCGGCCACCAGGTGGCCGCCAGCGCCACCGAGGCGAAGGTCACCAGGGGGGTGACGGCCAGGGTCGCACTGACCCTCGAGGCTTCCCAATGAGCCAATGCCTCGGCGAACGCGCCATAGGCCACCAGGGTGTTCAGACAGCAGGCCAGCAGCAGCCAACCTTGCGCCGGGCTCAGCTGCAGCACTTGCCAGGGCCGTGCCCAGGGCGTGAGCAACAGGGCGCAGGCCAGGTAGATCACCATCATCACCTGCAGCGAGTTCCAGCGCGTCAGCAACTGCTTCTGCGCCAGTCCGTAGAAGGCCCAGACGAAGGCCGCCAGCAGCACGATGAGCACACCCGTGGTGTAGTCGCTCAACGAACTCAGCAACTCCTCCAGACGCTGATTGAAGAACAGCGCGAAACCCGACAGCAGCAGGGCCAGGCCCACCCCCTGCCCCAGGCCGAAGCGCTCGCGAAAGACCAGCACGCTACCGACCAGCAGCAGGATCGGCGCGACCTGGATCACCAGCTGGGTGGTCCCCGGCGAGAGCAGATTGAGACCGATCAGGTAGAGCACGTAATTGCCGCTCAGGCCGGCGATCGCCAGCGCCAGCAACCAGCCGCCGCGCCGCCCCAACGGGCGAAAGCTCGGCAGCCGCCGCGCCGCCGCCAGATAGGCGAGCAGGATGGCGCCCGCCACCAGCAGGCGGTACCAGGTCACCGTGACCGGGTCCATCACCTGCAGCACCTCTTTGAGTTTGATCGGCAAAATGCCCCAGAGCAGAGCGGTCACCAGCGCCAGAAACATGCCGTAGAGCCAACGGCCGGAAGAAATATGCATGACTGCCTCTGCTGCACGACACCCGCAATCGCCTGGAATAGAGCGGACGGGGGCCATAAAACAGCATTCTAGGCCGGCACCGGCAAGCGGCACAGCTACAGTTCGATACCGGCATGCAGCAAAACTGTACCCATGGCCCTTCGGTATCGCCATCAGGTTGACGACAAAGTAACGTAAATCTCGACCAGCACGCCGGATACATACCGAAAAGCAACCATTGGTCGCCAACTCCGGCAACCCCGTGGACGCGGATTAGACTCAGACCAATAGGCTTACTGTGTGAGGTCCCCCCATGTTCGGTCAGCGCCAAGTCGATCCCGGCCCCGGCACGCACTACCGCAGCGAACGAGTCAGCGCGGTCAACGGGCAGTACTTTTTCGCCACCCGCGAAGGCACCCTGGAAGGCCCCTATTTCACCCGCGTCGATGCCGAGCGGGAAATCGCCCTCTATGTCCGCCGCATGAATCAGGCCAACGACATCATCGAAAGCCGGAACTTCTAGCCACCCACGATTTCGCCCCAATAAAGAACCGCACTCGAGGCGGTTCTTTATTGGGGCGGATCGGCGATCGGCCGGGGTTCAGCGCACCGCTTCGAACAACCCGCTGGCCCCCATGCCGCCCCCCACGCACATGGCGACGATGCCGTAACGCAGGTTGCGCCGCTGCAGCTCGCGCACCAGGTGGCCGACCTGGCGCGAACCGGTCATGCCGAAGGGATGGCCGATGGCGATCGAGCCACCATTGACGTTGTACCTCCGGTTGTCGATCTCCAGCCGGTCGCGGGCGTACAGGCATTGCGAGGCGAAGGCCTCGTTGAGCTCCCACAGGTCGATATCGGCCACGCTCAACCCCTTGGCCTTGAGCAGCTTGGGCACCGAGAACACTGGGCCTATGCCCATCTCGTCCGGCGCGCAACCGGCGACGGTGAAACCACGGAAGAATGCCTTGGGATCGAGCCCCAGCGCCAGGGCCTTGTCCAGGCTCATCACCAGGGTCATGGAGGCGCCATCGGACAGCTGCGAGGCATTGCCAGCGGTCACCGAGCCATCCTCGGCGAAGGCCGGTCTGAGCGCGGCCAGGCTCTCCAGGGTGGTATCGGGGCGGTTGCAATCGTCGCGATCGACCAGCCCCTCGACCAGCTGCTGCTCGCCACTGGCCTTGTCCTCGAGCAGATAGCGCACGTTCATCGGCACGATCTCGTCGGCGAACAGGCCCTCGGCCTGGGCCCGGGCGGTGCGCTGCTGGCTCTGCAGGGCATAGGCGTCTTGCGCCTCGCGACTGACGCCGTAGCGCCTGGCCACCACCTCCGCGGTCCGCCCCATGGGGTAGTAGATGCCGGGCACGTCCCGCTGCAGGATCGGGTTGAACAGGTGGTCGCCGTTGACGCTCTTGAGCGTCAGGCTGATCGATTCGACGCCGCCGGCCACCATCACCTCGGAGCAGCCGGAGGCGATCTGGTTGGCGGCGATGGCGATGGCCTGCAGGCCCGAGGAACAGAAACGATTGAGGGTCATGCCGGCGACCCCGGTGCCCAACCCCGAGAGCACCGCGACGTTGCGGCCGATGTTCATGCCCTGGGCGCCCTCGTTGGAACCGGCGCCGACTATGCAGTCGTCGACCAGCGCCGGGTCCAGGTCGTTGCGCGCCAGCAGCGCATCGACGCAGTGGGCCGCCATGTCGTCGGGACGGGTCTGGTTGAACTTGCCGCGGAAGGACTTGGCCAGGCCGGTCCGGACACTGTCGACTATCACCACTTCACGCATGACGCACCTCAGGCTGCTGACGTTGCTGATGGCTGGAGCATAGAAGCCGGCCAACAGCGATCGCGACGATCATTCACCCCGCATATGCATGCCCATCCGCCCGGCCCGAGGACTCACCCGCGCCGCCGTCAGTCCCGGGCGAACGCCGCCTCCAAGGCCTGGTTCAGGGTGCGCAGCACCTTGACCCGGGCGTAGCGCTTGTCGTTGGCCTCGACCAGGGTCCAGGGCGCGATCTCGGTGCTGGTGCGGTCGACCATGTCCTCCACCGCCTCGCGGTACTGCGGCCATTTCTCGCGGTTGCGCCAGTCGTCCTCGGTGATCTTGAAGCGCTTGAAGGGGATCTTCTCGCGCGCCTGGAAACGCGCCAGCTGGGTGTCCGAATCGATGGCCAGCCAGAACTTGACCACCACCACGCCGGCCTCGGTCAACTGCTCCTCGAAGTCGTTGATCTCGCCATAGGCGCGCAGCCAGTCGGCCGGGCTGCAGAACCCTTCGACCCGCTCCACCAGGACCCGGCCATACCAGGAGCGATCGAACAGGGTGAAACCGCCGCGTGCCGGCACATGGCGCCAGAACCGCCAGAGGTAGGGCTGGGCACGTTCCTCCTCGGTGGGCGCCGCCACCGGCACTATCTGGTACTGGCGCGGGTCCAGGGCGCCGGTCACGCGGCGAATCGCGCCGCCCTTGCCGGCGGCATCGTTGCCCTCGAACACCGCCACCAGGGCATGTCGGCGCATGCGCTTGTCACGCATCAGGCCGGCGAAACGCGCCTGCTCGGCGACCAGCTGCTCGCGGTAGTCCTCCTTGTCCAGCGCCTGGGCCAGATCCAGGCTGTCGAGCAGGCCGCGTTCGTCCAGACTCGAGATCAGGGGCGCCGCATGGGGCTGGGGCAGGCGCGGCGTCTCGGCCCGAAGCGCCGCCTGCAGGCCGTCGAGCAGGATGCGCCCGACCGTCAGGCTGCGGTAGCACTCGTCCGCCCCCTCCACCACGTACCAGGGCGCATGCTCGCGGCTGGTGCGGCGCAACACCCGCTCGCCGAAACGCACGAACCTGTCGTAGGTCTTGGACTGCTGCCAGTCCAGCGGGCTGATCCGCCAGCTGTGCAGCGGGTCGTCCTGCAGCGCCTTGAGACGGGCCTTCATCTGCGGCTTGGACAGGTGGAACCAGAACTTGAAGATCAGCGCACCCTCGTCGCAGAGCATCTGCTCCAGACTCAGGGCACCGCCGATGGCCTGGTCCAGTTCGGCATTCTTGATCGTCCCACGCACCCGCCCCTGGAGCATCTGGCTGTACCAGTTGCCGAAGAAGATGCCGATGCGCCCCTTGGGCGGCAGCTTGCGCCAGTAGCGCCAGGCCGGCGGCCGGGCCAGTTCCTCGTCGCTCTGCTGATCGAAGGTGCTGACCTGGATCAGCCGCGGGTCCATCCACTCGTTGAGTAGCTTGACCGTCTCGCCCTTGCCGGCGCCCTCGATGCCGTTGAGCAGGATGATCACCGCGAAGCGCCCCTGCTGGCGCAGCTCGTACTGCGCCTCCAGCAGCGCCTCGCGCAGCAGCGGCGCCTCGGCCTCGAAGACCTCCCTGTCGATGGCATGACCAATCTCGGCGGATTCGAACATATACGGCTCCCGCAATTGAATGCCTGCAGCCTAGCGGAGAGTCGTGCCCTTTGTCCGCGCCGGACCTGCAATAGCGCCCAGGGGATCGGCTAGAATGCGCGCCTGCTCAACCTGGTGGCCGCCATGCCCGATTCCCCCGACACCCTCCCCGGCACCCAACAGGCCCAGCTCGACTGGGACGCCAAGGGCCAGCCGCTGTCGCGCCAGTACGGCGACGTGTACTTCTCCCAGGACAACGGCCTGGAAGAGACCCGCTACGTCTTCCTCGCCAACAACCAGCTTGCGGAGCGTTTCGCCGCGCTGGGCGACGGCGAACACCTGGTGATCGGCGAGACCGGCTTCGGCACCGGGCTGAACTTCCTCTGCGCCTGGCAGCTGTTCGCGCAGCGGGCACCCGCCGGCGCACGCCTGCACTTCGTCAGCGTCGAGAAATACCCTCTGAGCCGCGCCGATCTGCAACGCGCCCTGGCCCTGTGGCCGGAGCTGGCGCCCTTCGCCGAGCCGCTCCTGGCGCAATACCTCGCCCTGCACCCCGGCTTTCAGCGCCTGCTGTTCGACGGCGGCCGGGTCGTGCTCACCCTGTTGATCGGCGACGCCCTGGAACTGCTGCCCCAACTCGACGCCCGGGTCGACGCCTGGTTCCTCGATGGCTTCGCCCCGGCGAAGAACCCGGAACTGTGGACCGCCGAGCTGTTCGCCGAGCTGGCCCGCCTGTCCGCACCGGCTGCCAGCTTCGGCACCTTCACCAGTGCCGGCGTGGTGCGCCGAGGCCTCAAGGCGGTCGGTTTCGAGGTCAAGCGGATGCCCGGCCAGGGCAAGAAGTGGGAGGTCCTCAAGGGACGCTTTACGGGCGCACCGGCGCCGGCGAGCAAACCCTGGTTCGCCCGCCCGCCCAGACACACCGGCGAGCGTCATGCCCTGGTGATCGGTGCCGGCCTGGCCGGCTGTGCCACCGCCGCCAGCCTGGCCGCCCGCGGCTGGCGGGTCAGCCTGCTGGAACGCCACGCCGAAATCGCCCAGGAAGCCTCCGGCAATCCCCAGGGCGTGCTCTACCTCAAGCTCTCGGCCCACCACACGGCGCTGTCGCGACTGATCGTCAGCGGTTTCGGCCACAGCCGTCGCCTGCTCGAACAGCTGCCGCGCGGCCAGGACTGGGACGACTGCGGCGTGCTGCAACTGGCCTTCGACGCCAAGGAGGCCCAACGCCAGGCACGGCTGGCGGCGGCCTTCCCCACCGAGCTGCTGCATTCCCTGGAGCGGGCCGCGGCCGAGCGCCGGGCCGGCGTCACGCTGCCCGCCGGCGGCCTGTTCTACCCCCAGGCTGGCTGGGTGCATCCACCGGCGCTGTGCCGCCTGCTCGGCCAGCACTCGAATATCCGCCTACTGACCCATAACGAGGCCCTGGAACTGCGCCGCGACGCCGGACAGTGGCAAGCCTGGAATGGCGACCGGCTGCTCGCCGCCGCCCCGCTGGTGGTGCTGGCCGGGGCCGCTGAGATCAAGCGCTTTCCCTGCAGCGCCGCGCTGCCGCTCAAGCGCATTCGCGGGCAGATCAGCAGCCTGCCGCAGACCCAGGACAGCCGTGCGCTGTCGACCGTGGTCTGTGCCGAGGGCTACGTCGCCCCGGCGCGCCTGGGCGAACACACCCTGGGCGCCAGCTTCGATTTCCACAGCAATGACTTGACGCCTAACAGCGCCGAGCACGCAGGCAACTTGCGGCTACTCGAAGAAATCTCCAGGGATCTGAGCCAGCGCCTGCACGCCACCGAGCTCGATCCTGCCCGGCTACAAGGCCGCGCCGCCTTTCGCTGCACCAGCCCCGACTACCTGCCGATCGTCGGCCCCCTGGCCGAGCGCGACGCCTTCGCCGCGGCCTACGCGGTGCTCGGCAAGGACGCCCGCCAGGTGCCGGACACGCCCTGCCCCTGGCTCGCAGGCCTGTATGTCAACAGCGGCCACGGCTCCCGCGGTCTGATCACCGCCCCGCTGTCCGGCGAGCTGCTGGCCGCCTGGCTGAACGACGAGCCCCTGCCGCTACCGCGCGAGGTGGCCGAGGCCTGCCACCCCAATCGCTTCGCCCTGCGCCAGCTGATCCGCAACGCCAAGGCCTGAAGTCGGGCACCCTCACTCCATCTCCCCGCACAGCTCCGCGGCACGCAGCAACGCCGCGGTCAGGCTATGGCGCTCCCAGTCGGCCAGCGCGGCGAAGCGCTGGCGGAACCCCGGCGGCAGCAGGCTCGGCGCCTGCCGCACCAGCTCGCGCCCGGCATCGCTGAGCAGCAACCACTGGCGGCGACGATCCTGATCGTCGCGCTGACGGTGCAGCAGCTCGCGCTCCTCCAGGCGATCGAGCATGCCCGACAGGGTCGCTGCGGTGAGGCTCACCCGCCCGCTCAGATCGCTGGCCGTCAAACGCTCCTCGCCCGCCAGAACCTGCAAGATCATCAGCTGCATGGGCGTCAGCCCACCGAAGCGCGCCAGGCGCTTGGCATGCACCTCGCCGGCCTGCTGCAGGCGCCGCAGGGCCTGGAAAATCGGCAGTTCGAACGCCATGACAGATGACAAATCCATTTCAGTAGAAACTATTTTTTCGGGCATAACCACCTAACTACAACGCATTAAAACTTTGACATAAAAGCATTTTCTTGTTCCCATGTAAAAGGTTCGGCGAGCCCGGACGACTCCCCAACGGCAATACCGGTAAGGAAAACTATGTGCGGAATAGCTGGAGAACTACGTTTTGATCAGCAGGCGGCCGACCTGGCCGCAGTAGAGCGAATCACCCATCATTTAGCGCCGCGCGGTCCTGACGCGCACGGCTTTCACAGCCAGGGGCCGGTTGCCCTTGGCCATCGTCGGCTGAAGATCATGGATCTGGCCGAAGCCTCGGGCCAACCCATGATCGACAGCGATCTGGGCCTGTCCATGGTGTTCAACGGCGCCATCTACAACTACCCGGAACTGCGCGACGAGCTGCAAGCACTCGGCTACCGCTTCTTCTCCGGCGGCGACACCGAGGTGCTGCTCAAGGGCTATCACGCCTGGGGCACCAACCTGCTGCCCAAGCTCAACGGCATGTTCGCCTTCGCCGTGTGGGAACGAGACAAGCAGCAGCTGTTCATCGCTCGCGACCGTCTCGGCGTCAAACCGCTGTACCTGTCGCGCAGCGGCCAGCGCCTGCGCTTCGCCTCGAGCCTGCCGGCCCTGCTGGCCGGCGGCGATATCGGCAAGACCCTGGACCCGGTCGCCCTGAACCACTACCTGAACTTCCACGCCGTGGTGCCGGCGCCGCGCACCATTCTCGCCGGCGTCGAGAAGCTGCCACCGGCCAGCTGGATGCGCGTCGACACCCAGGGCAACTGCGAGCAGCAGAGCTGGTGGCAGCTGGACTACGGCCCCAAGCGCGAGGAAATCGCCTTCGAGCTGGAGGACTGGCGCGACAAGGTGCTCGACGGCATGCGCGAGGCGGTGTCGATCCGCCAGCGCGCCGCGGTGGACGTCGGCGTGCTGCTGTCCGGCGGCGTCGACTCGAGCATGCTGGTCGGCCTGCTGCGCGAGGCCGGGGTGGAGAACCTGTCGACCTTCTCCATCGGCTTCCAGGACGCCGGCGGCGAGCGCGGCGACGAGTTCCAGTACTCGGACCTGATCGCCGAGCGCTTCCACACCCGCCACCATCAGCTACGCATCGGCGAGAACGAGATCATCGAACAGCTGCCGGCCGCCTTCCGTGCCATGAGCGAGCCGATGGTCAGCCACGACTGCATCGCCTTCTACCTGCTCTCGCGGGAAGTGGCCAAGCACTGCAAGGTGGTGCAGAGCGGCCAGGGCGCCGACGAGCTGTTCGCCGGCTACCACTGGTACCCGCTGGTGGACGGCGCCGAGGATGCCTTCGCCGCCTACCGCAAGGCGTTCTTCGACCGCGAACACGAGGAATACGCCCAGTGCGTGCAGCCCGAGTGGCTGACCGACGACCATGCCGGCGAGTTCGTCCGTCAGCACTTCGCCAAGCCCGGCGCGGTGAGCGCGGTGGACAAGGCGCTGCGCCTGGACAGCACGGTGATGCTGGTCGACGACCCGGTCAAGCGGGTCGACAACATGACCATGGCCTGGGGCCTGGAGGCGCGCACGCCGTTCCTCGACTACCGCCTGGCCGAGCTGTCGGCGCGTATTCCGGCCCGCTTCAAGCTGCCCGACGGCGGCAAGCACGTGCTCAAGGAAGCCGCGCGCCAGGTGATCCCCAACGAGGTGATCGACCGGCCCAAGGGCTATTTCCCGGTGCCGGGCCTCAAGCATCTGCAGGGGGCTACACTGGACTGGGTCCGCGACCTGCTGATCGACCCGAGCCAGGACCGCGGCCTGTTCAATCCGGCCATGCTCGACCGCCTGCTGACCGATCCGGATGGCCAGCTCACGCCGCTACGCGGCTCGAAACTCTGGCAGATGGCGGCGCTCAACCTGTGGTTGAGCGAGCAAGGCCTGTAGCAACTGCGCAGGGCGGAGAAATTCCGCCCTGCTGCGTTCCACACGCCGTAGCCGGATGTAATCCGGAGAAGTCACGACTGAACTCACGCCCCGGCAACGATCCGGGCGCTGCGGACAGCTAAGGAAACATCTCCATGCGAGCCACTGCCTACAACCAACGCCTCCTGCGCGGCCAGGCGCCCTCCTATGAGCGCCTGCAGGCGCGCTTCGCCGAAGAGCGCGGGGTGAAGCCCTGCGAGTCACGGGCCGTACATTGCGGCTGGGGACGCCTGCTGATCGGCCACACCTACCCCGACCCGGCCACGCTGGCCGAGGAACTGCTCAGCGAGCGCCCCGGCGAGCGCGATATCGCCCTGTACGTCGCCGCGCCCCATCAGGTTCTGGCCCAGGCGCCGCAGCAGCTGTTTCTCGACCCGTCGGACACCCTGCGCCTGTGGTTCAGCGACTACCGTCCGGCGCGCCGCGGCTTTCGCGGCTACCGGGTACGCCGCGCGCAGAACGCCGAGGACTGGCAGGCGATCAACTGCCTATACCAGATGCGCGGCATGCTGCCGATCGACCCGGCCAAGCTCACCCCCCGCCACCAGGGCGGACCGGTGTATTGGCTGGCCGAGGACGAAGAGAGCGGCTCGGTGATCGGCAGCGTCATGGGCCTGAACCATGACAAGGCCTTCAAGGACCCGGAAAACGGCTGCAGCCTCTGGTGCCTGGCGGTCGACCCGCACTGCAGTCGCCCCGGGGTCGGCGAGGTGCTGGTTCGCCACCTGATCGAACACTTCATGAGCCGTGGCCTGAGCTATCTCGATCTGTCCGTCCTGCACGACAACCGCCAGGCCAAGGGGCTGTATGCCAAGCTGGGCTTCCGCGAGCTGCAGACCTTCAGCGTCAAACGCAAGAACAGCATCAACCAGCCGCTGTTCCTCGGCCCGGGCCCGGAGGCCGAGCTCAACCCCTACGCCAAGATCATCGTCGACGAAGCCCTGCGCCGCGGCATCGAGGTGCAGGTCGACGATGCCGAGGCGGGCCTGTTCACCCTCAGCCACGGCGGTCGACGCATCCGCTGCCGCGAGTCGCTGACCGACCTGACCAGCGCGGTGAGCATGACCCTGTGCCAGGACAAGCGTCTGACCCATCGCGCCCTGATGCGTGCCGGCCTGCAGCTGCCGGCCCAGCGCCTGGCCGGCAGCGCCGAGGACAACGCGGCGTTCCTCGCCGAGCACGGCAGCCTGGTGGTCAAACCGGTGGATGGCGAGCAAGGCCAAGGCGTTGCGGTCGACCTGCGCAGCCCGGGCGAAGTCCAGGCCGCCATCGAGCGCGCCCGGGTGTTCGACGACCGCGTAGTGCTGGAGAGCTTCCACGAGGGCTGCGACCTGCGCGTCCTGGTGATCGGCTTCGAGGTGGTGGCCGCCGCCATCCGCCGCCCGGCCGAGGTGGTCGGCGACGGCCGCCATAGCATCGGCGACCTGATCGACGCACAGAGCCGTCGACGCCAGGCCGCCACCGGTGGCGAGAGCCGCATCCCCAAGGACGCGGAAACCCTGCGCACCCTGCACGCCGCCGGGGTCGACTACGACAGCATCCTGCCCGCCGGCAAGCGCCTGGCCGTGCGCAAGACCGCCAACCTGCACACCGGCGGCAGCCTCGAGGACGTCACCGAGAGCCTCCATCCGGCCCTGGCCGAAGCGGCGGTCAAGGCCGCCCGGGCCCTGGACATCCCGGTGGTCGGCCTCGACCTGCTGGTACCGGCGGCCGACCGCCCCGAACACGTGTTCATCGAGGCCAACGAGCGCGCCGGCCTGGCCAACCATGAGCCGCAGCCGACCGCCGAGCGCTTCGTCGACCTGCTGTTCCCCCTCAGCCAGGTGACCGGCTAGGTACCGGGCCGTCGAGTGGCTCGCGCAGTCACTCGCAGCGGCCCGCCACCTCCCCTGTTGACGCCATAGGCACAGGACCAGGAGCCCACGAGCAAAGGAGTCCTCTATGCAGCAACTGCCCCAACCCGACCTCGAATACCTGCAGAAAGTCCTGCTGGAGATGCTCGCCATCCCCAGCCCGACCGGCTTTACCGACACCATCGTGCGCTACGTCGCCGAACGCCTGGAAGAGATCGGCATCCCCTTCGAACTGACCCGCCGCGGCACCATCCGCGCCACCCTCAAGGGCAAGCAGAGCAGTCCGGATCGCGCGGTGTCGACCCACCTGGACACCATCGGCGCCATCGTCCGCACCATTCAGGATAACGGCCGCCTGGGCCTGGCCCCGGTCGGCACCTGGTCCAGCCGCTTCGCCGAAGGCAGCCGGGTCAGCGTCTTCACCGAAACCAGCGTGATCCGTGGCAGCGTGCTGCCGCTGCTGGCCTCCGGGCATGCCTTCAATACCGAGGTGGATCAGCTGCCGATCAGCTGGGACCACGTCGAGCTGCGCCTGGACGCCTACTGCGCCACCCGCGCCGACTGCGAATCCCTCGGCGTGTCGGTCGGCGACTTCGTCGCCTTCGACCCGCTGCCGGAGTTCACCGAGAGCGGCCACATCAGCGCCCGCCACCTGGACGACAAGGCCGGCGTCGCCGCCCTGCTCGCCTCGCTCAAGGCCATAGTCGAGAGCGGCGCGGAGCTGGAGATCGACTGCCATCCGCTGTTCACCGTCACCGAGGAGGTCGGCTCCGGCGCGGCCGCGGCGCTGCACTGGGACGTCAGCGAGTTCGTCGGCGTGGATATCGCCCCGGTGGCCCAGGGCCAGAGTTCCAGCGAGCACACGGTCAGCGTCGCCATGCAGGACTCCGGCGGCCCCCACGACTACCACCTGTCGCGGCAGTTGTTACGCCTGGCCGGCGAACACGAGATCCCGGTGCGCCGCGACCTGTTCCGCTACTACCACAGCGACGCCCAGTCGGCGGTGGGGGCCGGCCATGACGTGCGCACCGCCCTGCTGGCCTTCGGCTGCGATGCCACCCATGGCTACGAGCGCACCCATATCGACAGCCTGGTGGCGCTGAGCCGGCTGCTCAGCGCCTATATACTCAGCCCGCCGGTGTTCGCCAGCGATGCCCAGCCCGCGCAAGGCTCGCTGGACCGCTTCAGCCACCAACTGGAGCACGACACGCAGATGGCCAGCGATACCCGGGTGCCCGCCGTCGACAGCCTGCTCGGCCAACGCGGCGAGGAGAGCTGAGGCGGCACTGCCGGCGCCCTGGCCTCACGCGCAGTGCTGCACGGGCCGACAACTGACCACCGGATTGGCCAGTTGCCGGTCCAGCAGGTAGCATCGCCGCAGCGTTCTGGAGAACCGAGCCGTGTTGATCCCCCCTCACCTGCTGCAAGCCGACACCCTGACCCACCTGATCGAGGACTTCGTCACCCGCGAGGGCACCGACAACGGTGACGAGACCCCTTTGGAGACCCGCGTGCAGCGGGTGCGCCGCGCCCTGGACAAAGGCGAGGCGGTGATCGTCTTCGACCCGGAAAGCCAGCAATGCCAACTGGCGTTGAAACGCGAGGTGCCCAAGGAGTGGCTGCAGGCGCTGGTCGAGTGAGCCGCGCCAGGCCAGGGCGCAACGCCTAGCCGCGCAAGCCGCTCTCGCGCTCCCAGGCGCAGCGCACCCGCAGCTCGCCCTCGTGGGGACTGTGACCGCCGCTCTCCGAGTCCCAGCGAAAGGTATGGGTGCCGTTGAGCTCGGTCTCCAGATGCACCACCGCACTGGCCCAATACAGGCGCTTGAGCAGGGCCTCGAACTGCTCCACCCAGAGACTCCACTCGTACTCCACGGCCCTGTAGCTGGCACCGAAATGGATCACCTGGGTCTGGTACAGACCATCGCCCGGCTGCTCGCAGCAGGCGAACATCTCGCGACCGAGGAGCGACCAGGCATCGCCGGCCGGCAGCTCGCGCAGCACCTGTCGATTGAGCTCACGACGCAGGCGGCTCTGCTCCGCGCTGTCCGCCGGCCAGTCGCGGATGCAGCCATAGACGATGGATTCTGACTCCACACCGGTACTCCAGGAAATCGAGGCTGCCTTCTACCACAGCACCGGCGCTCAAGGAAGGAACTGCGGCGGAAGTCCGCCGATTTAAGGGGCGTCGGTGTCGGCCGGCGCTACGCCCCTGGCCATCCACCAGGCCAGCAGCACCATCAACAGCGCCAGACCGGTGAGCACGGCGAAGGCCAGCTGGTAACCGCCGGCCAGATCGCGCGCCATACCGGTCAGGACCGGTGCCAGCGAGGCCATGCCGTAACCGGCGCAGAGCATCATCGAGGTCCAGCGGCTGACCGCCAACGGCGTGCTCGCCTCGTACAGCGGCAAGACCAGGGACAAGGCGAAGGCCCCGCCCAGGCCCAAGCCGATGACCACCGCCCACAGCTCCGGCAGTAGCGTCGGCACAAAGCTGATCATCGCCAGGCTGACGCAGGCCAGCAGGGCGCAAGCCTGCAGCAGGCCATAACGATTGCCGAAGCGCTGGGCCAGCCAGGGAAACAGAAAGGAGCTGGGCAAGCCCGTCAGCATCGACAGGCTGAACAGGCTATTACTGTGCAGCAGGCTCAGGCCGGCCTCGTGATAGCGCGCCACTACCCAGGTGGCCAGGGCATAGAAGAGCCCCGCCTGGAGCGCGAAGAATGCGCTGATCAACCAGGCCCGCGGCTGGCCCCAGGGCAGGCCGGCCTGGGCCTCGCCCTGACCGGCCGACTCGGCGCGGTTGGGCACCCACAGCCATACGCCCATGGCCAGCAGCGCCGGCAGCGCCCACAGCGCCAGCCCCTGGGTCCAGCGCTCGCCGAGCCCGTGCATGGCCGGCACCGTCAACACGGCGCCGGCCGCCCCGCCCACCGCCATGCCCAGGGAGTACCAGGCCACCACCCGACCCATATGCTCGAAGAAGTAACGCTTGATAAAGCCAGAGAGCAGCGGGCCGGCCACGGCGATGCCACTACCGAGCAGCGCCGCACTGGCGATCAGCACCCCACCGACATCGCCGAGCAGCCGCAGCAGCAAGGCGCCGGCGATGGTGGCCATGCACAGGGTGATGGTGCGCTCCAGGCCCAACCGCAGCGCCAGGCGCGGCGCCAGCGGCGCCAGCAGGCCCATGCACAGCACCGGCAAGGCCGTGCTCAGGCTGATCAGGCCGCGGCTCAGGGCGAGGTCTGCGGCGATCCGCTCGATCAGCGGGGCCAGGGAGGTGATACCGGGGCGCAGGTTCACCGCCGCCAACAACAGCGCCAACAGCAGGGCGGTTCCAGATAAGGGTTTCACGAAGCATCCAAGGCGTGGGCCGAGCGACAGACGAGGTCCGCCACCCTAACCGCGGACCTGCCACCAGGCAAGCCTGCGGGCGGCATTAGCTGACCGTTCGATCAGCCACCTTGGCACGCATCCGCTCGGCCATGCCGGCCATCTCGTCGTAGAGCAGCTGCGGGTTCTTCTGCTTCAGCGCCCAGGCCATGCGGCCCTGCTCGTGGGGCAGGATCATGAACTCGCCCTCGGCAACCTGACAGTAGATGTAGTCGGCAATCTCCGCCGCGCTGATCGGCGAGCTCTCCAGCAGCTTGCCGACCTGGGCCTTCATCGCCGGCGTCGGACCACGGAAGGAGTCCAGCAAATTGGTCTGGAAGAAGGACGGGCAGACCACATGCACACCGATCTCCTGCGCCCGTAGTTCCACCAGCAGGCTTTCCGACAGCGCCACCACGCCGGCCTTGGCGACGTTGTAGTTGCTCATGGCCGGGCCCTGCATCAGGGCCGCCATCGAGGCGATGTTGACGATCTTGCCCTTGCTGCGCTCGAGCAGCGGCAGAAAGGCCTTGCAGCCCTTGACCACGCCCATCAAGTTGATCGAGATCTGCCAGTCCCAGTCCTCCAGCGACAGCTCGCCGAAGAAGCCCCCGGACGCCACCCCGGCGTTGTTGACGAGCACATCGATGCCGCCGAACTTCGCCTCGCAGGCCTGGGCCAAGGCGGTCAGCTGGCTGTAGTCGCGCACGTCGCACAGTCGGGTGAAACCGTCGCCCCCGGCGTCCCGCACCAGTTGCAGGGTTTCCGCCAGACCGCCCTCCCTGACGTCGGCCAGGGCCAGCCGCCAGCCCTCGCGGGCCCAGCGCAGGGCGATCTCACGCCCCAAACCCGAGCCCGCACCGGTAATCATCATGCGCTTTTGCATACAGAGGCCGCCTTACGCTGTCGTGATAGATGGTCCGCAGTGTAGCGAAGGACAATCCCCGCCCCACTCACCATCAGGCTGCTGAATGCGCAAGGCAAAGCAAAAGCGGATAGATCCTGGTCGGGTGGGCGGCTGGACATGTCGCAACCTAGCGCTCGACCTTGCCTCGCCACAGCAGATAGCCATAGATCGCGCCGTTGACCGCCAGCACCAGGACACCGAGCAGCAACTGAACGCCTGGCGTGAGCCCAGCCGGGTAGATGAGCGGTAACAGATACTGTTCGACGAAGCTGCCGCTGTACCCCTGCTCGCCGGCGGCGCGGCGCAGGACATTCTCCAGCGGGGTCAGTGGACATTGCAGCCGGAACAGCTCGACCACCGCCCCCCATAGCGCGGCCGGCAGGTGCAGCCAGGCCAAAGCACGCCAGCGCAGCACCAGCAGGCCGCCGAGCAGCACGAACAGGATAAACAGCAGGTGCACCACGAGAACCGCATCGGCGGCAAAGCGGGCGATCATACCGGCAGAGCCCGAATGGACTTCTCGGGGCCTCCGTCAACGCTCCCTAACTGGCCGACTCCCGGCACTAAGCCCATGGCACTGGCGCCTCGACCTAGCGGGGCTTACTGCGGCGCTTCAGGTGAATCCAGTCGACTATCTCGCCTTCTGGCGCATAGCCGCTCACGGTTTCACGCAGCACCTGGCGCACCCGGTCGTAATCGTCGCGCTCGACCGCGCCCTGCAAATCCGCCAAGACCTTCTTGAACGACTCCCAGGGCAGGTGCTCTTCGTTGGCGCGCATGATCATCGGGTGATCGGTCGGGCTGACGTTGTCACCTATCAGCAGTTCCTCATAGAGCTTTTCGCCGGGACGCAGCCCGGTGAACTCGATGGCAATATCGCCGTGCGGACTCTTCTCCGAGCGCACACTGAGGCCACAGAGATGAATCATCTTCTCCGCCAGCTCGACGATCTTCACCGGCTGGCCCATGTCCAGGACGAACACATCACCGCCCTGCCCCATGGCGCCGGCCTGGATGACCAGCTGAGCGGCCTCGGGGATGGTCATGAAGTAACGGGTGATATTCGGATGGGTCACGGTCACCGGCCCCCCTTGCCTGATCTGCTCATGGAAACGCGGAATCACCGAGCCGGAGGAGCCCAATACATTGCCGAAACGCACCATGGTGAATCGGGTCTTGTTGACCCTGTGTACCGCTTCGGCATCACCGACCAATACCGGCGCCGACTCGGCGCTCAGGGCCTGCAACACCATCTCGGCCAGGCGCTTGGTGCTGCCCATGACATTGGTCGGGCGCACCGCCTTGTCCGTGGAGATCAGCACGAAATGCTCGACCCCGGCCATGACTGCCGCCTGCGCCGTATGCAGCGAACCCATCACGTTATTCAGCACACCCTCGGCGATATTGTGCTCGACCATCGGTACGTGCTTGTAGGCGGCCGCGTGATAGACGGTATTAACGGCCCAGGTACGCATGACATCCACCAGTCTGACCGGGTTGCGGATGGAGCCGAGAATAGGCACCAGACGCACCGGCAGCGACTCGCGGGCAATCCGCTGCTCCAACTCGCTATGGATGGAGTAGAGATTAAACTCGCTGTGCTCGAACAGAATCAGGGTGGTCGGTGCGCTCGCTACTATCTGCCGGCACAGTTCCGAGCCGATCGAGCCCCCCGCCCCGGAGACCATCACCACCTGGCCACGGATGCAGCGCTCGAAGAGCTCCTGGCGCGGCGGCACGGCGTCCCGGCCGAGCAGGTCGGCAATGTCCACTTCTTGGATATCCTCGACCTTGACACGACCACTGGCCAAATCCATGAAGCCGGGCACGCTACGCACGTGCAGGGGAAAAGCCTCGAGCAGTTCGAGAATTTCGCGGCGGCGACCGCGGGAAGCAGAAGGAATCGCCAAGAGGATTTCGTCCGCACCGGTCTCATCGATCATCTGCTGGATATGCTTAGCTGTGTAAACGCGCAAACCCGCGATCACCCGGTTGGCGATATTGGCGTCGTCATCGATAAAGGCTACCGGACGCATCGCCCGGCCCATACGCAAAGCCGCCACCAACTGGTTGCCGGCCGCCCCCGCGCCGTATACCGCGACCTTCGGCAATCCAGTATCGCGCCCCTTGAGCCTGCTGGGTTGCTCCGGCGAAAACCAGTCGCCCATGAAGTACTGGCGCATCACCAGGCGCAAACCACCGATCAGCACCAGGCTCAGCCACCAGTAATTGAACACCATGGAGCGCGGAATGAGCTTGGGTGCCTCCTGATGCCAGTACACCGCCAGCGCCAGGAGCAGCGCCGACAGCGTGACCGCCTTGGCGATGGCCAGCAGCGCATCGTTACCAAAATAACGCATCACCGCGCGATACATGCCAAAGCGCACGAACAACGGAACGGCTATCAGCGGTGCCGCGATAAACAGCCAGGCATGTCCGGCGAAAGGCTCGATACTTTTCGAGTCCCCCAAGCGCACGACGAACGCAAGCCAAAGCGCGGCCCACACTAATGTCACATCCACTGTGACCTGAATCAGTCGCTTATAGCGCCGTGGCAGGCAAACCAGACGGCTGCGTAGTGTTTCGGCAAGTCTTAACACAAAAAATCCTCACACGGCTTTCGCCATTTCTGCACAGGCGCTGCATAGCAGAGAACGACTGTTGGTGCAGGCCAATTCACGGCGGCGCTGTCCAACCTGGGCTTGCAGCTTACCCTAAGCGCAAAACCAGGTACTTCCGGGGCTCACCGCAAACGAGCCAGTCCATTGTCCAGACCCTTACTCCAGCGCCCCAGCCTTGAACTTCACGGCCAGCCACGGCAGAGGTGCATAGGCGATCAGCACGCCCGTCAAACCATCCAGCCCGCCCACTCCGACCCAAAGCGCGATGGGCAGCAACCAGAAAAGATTGCACTCACGACAAGGGGAACCCACAGATACCGCCCAAAACATCTGGACGCATACTGACAGGCATGAACACGATGGCCTCCTCAAAAAACTTGCCGCAACGCGATAGGCGATACTGCAAAAGTGCAGGTGCATCCGGCATGCCTTCATGAGATCCAGCCAGAGTTACAACCTACCTGAATACTTCGCCACCAACAGTCCAAGATCACAAAACTCTATCGGGATATAACTTTTAAAATGGTTGCAAAAATAATTCGAACATCAGCAACAAGACTTTGTCGCTCTACATATTCGAGATAGAAGCGCTGCTTAATAGGAAGAACAACATCAATATAGGCTTGGCGTGAGTCCTCATAACCGGCCAGTAATTGATTTTCGTCAACCATTTCAATAGATGCCCAATCAGTGATACCGGGCCGCACGGACAAAACCTTCTCACGCACATCCGGAGGATAACAATCAATGAACTCTTGGACCTCTGGACGCGGCCCAACAAGACTCATCTCGCCAAGCACCACGTCAATTAACTGCGGCAATTCATCTAGTTTGTACTTCCGTAGAAAAAAACCTGCCTGGGTAACCCGCTTATCTACCCCAACCGTCAAGCGCCCCGATCTCTCGGCATCCACCCGCATAGTACGGAATTTATGAATACGAAATGGCTTCCCATGACGACCAACCCGCACCTGCCTAAAAAAAACAGGCCCTGGCGAATCCAGTTTTATCCAAATCATGACCGCCAGGAACACAGGTGACAGTAAAAGCAGTCCACCGCAAGAGCAAAGCAAATCGAATGTTCGCTTAGACATTAGCCAACACCTGTCGGATAGCGACAATAACCCGATGCTGATCGGCATCGCTCATCCGAGTGTACAGAGGAATGGAGACCTCCTGCTCGAATAGCCGTTGCGCCACCGGGAACATCTCTGGCACAAGATCACAACTATCCCGCCAATAGGGGTGCAGGTGTAATGGAATGAAATGCACTGAACATCCAATACCCTGCTCAGACATCTTCACAATAAATTCGTCCCTGCTGATCCCAGCCTCGGGCAACAAACGAACAGGATACAGGTGACGCGCGTGTAGATCTCCTGTCGGTGCTCCCGCCGGTAGGATAACAGGCAAATCCAAGAGCGCCTTATCGTACACTCGCGCCATAGCCTCACGCTTAAGTTGAAAGCCGTCCAATCGACGCAATTGATGAATGCCCATCGCGGCCGCCATGTCAGTCATATTGTACTTGTAGCCAGGGGCAATAACCTCGTAGAACCATGCTGGGGACTTGGACACATAACGGTCAAACGCGTCCCGGCTAATCCCATGCAGTCGCATTACTCGACAACGCTTTGCAATTTCCGGGTTGCGAGTGACGACCATGCCACCTTCGCCCGTGGTCATGGTCTTGTTGGCATAGAAGCTGAACACCGTCACATCAGTTTCCAACGTGCCGATTTTACGCCCAGCCCAAGTAGTTGGAAGTGCATGAGCGGCATCCTCTACGACCTTCAATCCATGGCGTCGGGCAATTGCAAGCAGAGCGTCCATGTCACAACTCAAGCCAGCAAAATGCACCGGCATGATGGCACGGGTACGCGGCGTTATTGCTGCCTCCACCGCGAGCGGGTCGATATTGAAAGTGTGATCCAGCACATCCACCATCACCGGGATGGCACCGAGATAGCGCACCACTTCCGCCGTGGCCGTAAAGGTATAGCTGGGCAGGATGACCTCGTCACCGGGACCAATACCAATGGCCTCAAGAGCCAGATGCAAGCCCGCCGTTGCCGAGTTGACGGCGATGCTTTCAACGCCACCACCGAGAAATGCTGCAAAGTCCTGCTCAAACTGCCGAGTCCTAGGCCCGGTAGTTACCCAGCCGGAACGTAGCGAAGCTACCACCTCCTGGATTTCTTCTTCACCAATCTCGGGCAAAGCAAATGGCAAAAATTTTTCTTCGTTCAATTGGAAAACCACCTCAAGACTTTAAGCCAGAACACTAGAAACAAGTGCCAATATACGCAACAGACCCGCGCCCAGTATAATCCCAGAAACTCTCGGGCAACATGAGCAGCTGATATCATCCCACACCTAACCGCCATGACTTTGACGACAGGCCTACTGCCCATTGCCATTAGTCAGAAAATGCAAATCTCAACCACCACCAAAGCAGCGAACTATTTAAGCTCAGAGGCCCCCACACCCAAATCATCATGTCACTCTTTCCTACGCATGCGCCTTCCGATTAACCGACCAAGACTAATTGATGGTTGCTCGACGAGCAGGTGCAAAACATAGGAGGCGAACAACGTCATCGGTAGGGCCAGCAGCAGGGCGGCGTAATAGCTCCATCCTTGCGCCAAAGCCAGACGTAAGAACACATATCCGCAAAGTGGATGAATCACATAGACAGGATAACTGATACGGGCCAAAAATCCAAAGAGAGAGTTACAACGGACATGACTGCGAAAGCAAAACAGTACTGCGAACACCACAAGCGCATAACAATAATTCAGAGTTATATGATAAAAATTTGGCGCATAGGCTGAGGCCCGCCAAGTCAAACAAAACAACAACACCAGCAACACACTATAGATGACACCTAACCGCCACGACATCTTGCTCGAGTGAATTAAGTAGAACACACTACCAATAAACATAAAGGGAAAGAACATGACATCTTTCGCCTGCGCCTTCACCCAAACAGGCACCTGACCCGCCCCCTCTGCCGGGTTAGCTAAAAGATTAAAAAGCAATCCAACCATGCAAACTAGCAAGATCGGCCAAAACTTACCGGAACGAAAAGTACCGATCAACAACAGTGCTAGCAAATAAAACTTTAATTCTATAGCCAAAGTCCAGTTCACATAGTCAAGACTTGGAATATCGAAAAAATTTGCCACTAGCAGAGCATTGACGATAAAGCTTTTCCACTCAACTGGAAAAGGCAGTGCCCAATACATTGAGGAGCAATAAACAGCAAACACCCCAATCGAGAGCCCTACAATATAAGTTGGCAATATCCGCAAGAGCCGAGCGAGCACAAACGCAACCGGATTATTCGCGGTTACAGACAGCGGTATCACCAAACCAGAAATCAGAAAAAATAACCCCACGCCAAATGCGCCAAAATTAAAGTACCTCAAAGAAAACCAGCTTGCGATCCATGGTGCAGGCTCATCTAGCAATGGCGAAGCGGTAATACGAGCAACAAGAGCCGGCCCCCACCAGAAAATACCGATCCAGTGAGATGCCACCACAAACCATGGCGCAACACCCCGCAGAACATCAGAAAAGTCGATCCTTTCTCGCCCTGTCATTGCTCAACTCACTTACCACTGACCCATTCGCTATATATACTTAACGTACCGAAACATTGCTCGACCCGCATGCTGACTAAAGCGAGACTCAACAACATAACCGTTCTTTCTGTAGAACGCATTAACTCTATCGTTTCCAACCTCATCAGTTGTCAGATAGACAAAGCTCTGCCCCCGCAGAAGAGCTTCATGCTCGAACCTAGTCAACAACTCCTGCCCAACAGACTTCCCCACAACATTCGGGCTGACTCCGATGCTGCTCAAAAGCGCGCCCCCCTCCAAGCCAGTTGGCTTATCACCACGGTAGAAAACCGCTTTAAGCAGCTTATTGAAAACAACCTTAGGATTGCGAAACAACGCTGGAATAGCATAACAAAAGAAAGATAGAAAACGCTGCCGACGCAACTCCGAAAAGAATGAGGCGGGCGCGCTCGTACCTGCTGCGAACCCCATTACCTTCCCCGCCTCCTCGGCCACAAGGAGAATACCGCTGGGATGCAGTAAAAATCCTCTATACATCTCACCGAGAAACCTAGTGCCTAGGCTCGTAAGGAAAAACCCTGGGAATGCCGCTAGGTGCACCTCTGTTACAGCGGCGATATCATGCTCATCTGCCGGTCTATACTTCATAAATTACCGTTCCTACACCCCATTACATGAGTCATTTGCCAATCAACATTGCAACTGCCTCAAAGCGGAAACAATCTTGACAACCCCTTTACGCTGAGACATTTCAGTCTCGTAGAAGCACCTGCCACTCTCACCCATTTCTTGCCATGCATCTTTCTTGTCCAGCATTTCAGCGATGGCCAGTTCAATGCTCGAGATATTATCAGGCTCGGCACATACACCAGCACGTGCCTCGTTTACAATCTGATTGGCCTCCCCGCCTACCGCCATTAGGAGGGGTTTCCTCGAGTTCAAGTACGCCTGTATTTTAGAGGGTATGGTAATTTTGAACAGCGGCTCATCCTTCAAATGCACAACGAGTACATCAGCCTGTGTCAGATACTTGATTACTTTCTGAGGCGAGACATAGCCAAGAAAAAAAACGTTATTCGCGCCAATAGACTGAGCATGAGCGACCAACTCATCCTTCTCGACTCCCGAACCTATGATTGCCAAGCAGACTGACTTCTCCACACAGCGCGAGAATGCCGAAATTACACTCTTCAGCGATTGTGCTGCCCCTAAGTTGCCTGCGTAGACGAAGGTATGCTCAAATCCAGAAGGCAAAACCCGCTCATTGCCTTCCGCATCGGCCCCACCTTCGCTGGCATGCCAATTATAAACAACACTGATTTTCTCCGCCGGCACACCTCGATCTATCAGAGCCCCTCTGTATCCTCGTGACAACACCACAACATGATCAGATTGTTTATATACGAAATTACAAAGTTTATTGATCATGCTGTACAAAAAACCCTTTCCTTGCGTGCCGGTTGCCGCAAGAGCGTCAGGCCAGAGATCCTGAACGTCTGTCACAAAGGGCACCCCTCTGAGTACCTTAAATATCGAGGCCACTATTCCCGTTGTCACCTGAGGGTGATATGCATAGACAACATCTGGCTTTCGCATCACCGCCATGGCAAGAAAAGAAGTGACCATGAACGAAAAATAATTCAACGCTCTGGAAAATTTAGACTTCGAATGAGAGATAAAAGAGTAGACCCTAATCACCCTTATTCCCGAATGTGTCTCTACCTGCCATGGCTTTAGCTTATACCCGGGAAAAACCTTACCTACTGGATAGCTTGGGAATGTCGTAATGACCTCGACTTCAAAACCTTGCTTTTGCATCTCCTGCAGGAAGCCCAACCCTTTTATTGAGTACTCAGGGTCAAACAATTGACTAATAAATAGCATCTTCATTTAAAATTTCTTCCAGACCACCCGCCCCACATAATCGACATAGCTATGAATTATCCGAACCACTTTCTCAGCGACATTCGGCATACTGTAATCCTCTACTTGCCGCAGTAGACGCTGGGTCCCTGTAGGCTGTTCTGCAAGCACACTGAGGGCCTGTAGAACGCGCTCAACCTCAAGCCCGACCATCATGACCGATGCCTCCTCCATTCCCTCCGGCCTTTCATGTGCCTCACGAATGTTCAAGGCAGGAAAATTCAGGATTGAAGACTCTTCCGAGATAGTGCCACTATCAGACAGAACGGCTTTTGCGGTCATTTGAAGCTTGTTGTAATCCTTGAAGCCCAGGGGCTTGAGCAGGCGGACCTGGGCATGGAACTGAGCGCCCATCGCATTGACTCGCTTCAAGGTACGAGGATGAGTCGAGACGATTACAGGAAATGCATACTGCTCCGCCACTGTATTCAGGACCTTGACCAGCTTGCTAAAGTTCTTGTCGGAATCGACATTTTCTTCGCGATGCGCACTGACCACGAAAAACTTCCCTGCCTCTAACCCCAAGCGTTCCAGTACGTCCGAAGCCTCGATGCCGTCACGGTAATGATTGAGCACCTCGAACATCGGGCTTCCGGTCTTGATCACCATGTCCGGCGGCAACCCTTCGCGTAACAGGTAATCGCGGGCGATGGTGCTGTATGTCAGGTTGATATCGGCAGTGTGGTCGACGATTCGGCGGTTGATTTCTTCCGGTACACGCATGTCGAAGCAACGATTTCCTGCCTCCATGTGGAAAGTCGGAATCTTGCGTCGCTTGGCTGGAATCACCGCCATGCAGCTATTGGTATCCCCCAGCACCAGCAAGGCTTCCGGCTGCACTTCTGCCAGTACGCGATCCACGGCGATAATCACGTTACCGATGGTTTCAGCACCTGTCGTGCCCGCGGCGTTGAGAAAATGATCCGGTTTCCGGATACCGAGATCCTGGAAGAATATCTCGTTCAGTTCGTAATCATAATTCTGCCCGGTGTGGACCAGTACATGCTCGCAGTACTGGTCCAGTTTGGCCATAACGCGTGACAGACGGATAATTTCCGGGCGGGTACCCACTACGGTGACGACTTTTAGCTTCTTCATTGCGACTCTCTTCAAGGGTGCGTTCATGCCTCGGTACCGACGGGGCGCGCATAGGTATCCGGGTGTTCGCGATCGAAAATCTCGTTGGCCCAAAGCATCACGATCATTTCTTCGTCACCGACATTGGTGATGTCATGGGTCCAACCGGGTACAGTCTCGACAATTTCTGGCTGCTCTCCCGTGGTGAACAGTTCATGGAATTCACCAGTGACGATATGACGGAAACGGAAGCATGCCTTGCCCTTGATGACCAGGAACTTCTCGGTCTTGGAGTGGTGGTAATGGCCACCGCGGGTAATGCCCGGATGTGCAGTGAAAAAGGAAAACTGACCCGAATCGCGGGTCTTCAGCATTTCAACGAACACACCGCGCGGATCGCCATATTTCGGCACCTCGTAAGTGAAGCGCTCAGGCGGCAAATAACTGAGGTAGGTGGAGTACAAAGCACGCACCAAGCCAGTGCCGACCGCCTCGGTAATCAAGGTGCCACGGCTGTCGCGGAAGGTGCGCAGCTGTTCTGCCAGTTCACCAACCGTGATGCTGTACTGCGGATCGACCGTGACAAAGGGGACACCTGCCAGTCGGCCTTCCATTACCGCAATGAAATGGGCAATCACATCATCGATATAAACCAGCGTGATGCACGCTAGCGGATCGTTGATCTGGATAGGCAGATCGCGAGCGATGTTGTGGCAGAAGGTCGCCACCGCCGAGTTGTAGTTCGGCCGGGCCCACTTGCCGAACACGTTGGGCAGACGGAAAAGATGCACAGCGGAGCCATTCCTACTAGCTAGGTTAAGCAACGCCTGCTCCGCGCTTCGCTTGCTACTGCCATAGGCGTTGTCCAACTCCGCTTGGCTGGATGAGGTGTACAGCAGAGGAATGGGTCGCCCGCTGCCTTCGATCGCCTCGCACAAGCTGAGTGTCAGGTCGGCGTTGCCGCTTTGAAACTCCTGGGGATCCTTCGGCCGATTGACGCCTGCCAGGTGAAACACAAAGTCGACCTGCGCCACGAGCCCGGGCAGCTCGGCCAGAGAATCACTCCGGGTAAAGCACAGCATCTCGACATCCTGCCGCTCCCCCAGGTGTGCGACAAGGTTACGACCGATGAAACCGTTGGCACCGGTGATCAGCACTTTCATCGATCATTCCTCCGGCGTAGCGTGCTCGCCACGCTGGATGGCACGCATGAAATCCAGCTTGAGCAGCAGGCGCTGCATTCCTTCGACATCCAGCCGCTCGGTGTTGTGCGAGTTATAGTCTTGCGTGTGAGAAATCTTCTCTTCGCCCTGCTCGACGAACTTGGCGTAGTTGAGATCGCGCAAATCCGGCGGTACTCGATAGTAGTCGCCCATGTCTTCGGCACAAGCCATTTCCTCACGGCTTAGTAGTGCCTCGTACAGCTTCTCACCATGACGAGTGCCGATCACCTGGATCGGATGCTCGGGTTTGTCGAGCATCTGTGTCAGCGCCTTCGCCAAGGTTTCCACCGTGGCGGCCGGTGCCTTCTGCACAAACAGATCGCCGTTGTTGCCATGCTCGAAGGCATACAGCACCAGATCAACAGCATCGGCCAGGGTCATCATGAAGCGCGTCATGTTCGGGTCGGTCAACGTCAACGGCTTGCCGGCGCGGATCTGCTCGATAAACAACGGGATCACCGAACCACGTGAAGCCATGACGTTACCGTAACGAGTACCGCAAATGACCGTCTTGTCATCGTCGGCATTGCGCGACTTGGCGACCATGACCTTTTCCATCATAGCTTTGGAAATGCCCATGGCGTTGATCGGATAAACCGCTTTGTCAGTACTCAAGCAGACAACGCGCTTGACCCCATTCTGGATCGCTGCCTCCAACACGTTTTCAGTGCCGATCACATTGGTCTTGACTGCCTCCATCGGGTGAAACTCGCAAGACGGCACCTGTTTCAACGCAGCGGCATGGAATATATAGTCAACGCCCCGGGTTGCATTCAAGGCGCCCCGGTAGTCCCGCACATCACCGATATAGAACTTCAGCTTTGAGTTGGCGTAGCGCTTACGCATGTCGTCTTGCTTCTTTTCATCACGGCTGAAAATGCGAATTTCATCGATATCAGTATTCAAAAATCGCTTAAGCACCGCGTTACCGAACGAACCCGTTCCACCGGTTATGAGTAGCTTTTTACCTTTGAACATATAAACGCCCTCACCAAACTAAATCATGTATATTTTACTAAGCTGACGCCTGCAAATTACCAAGTACGCAAGCCAACTCCTCGAAGGAGTAGACTCGCTTTATCTGATCATCCGTCAACGAAGGCAGCATATGCTCGACGTATCCCCTGTCGCGCGGATCCGTCAATATCGCTATGGGTGTGGAGTTATTATAAATTGCTTCCACCAACACCGTGGATTTTCTAGCCAAACAAATTTTATTCGATATTGAAGAATTGAAATCACTGACGAATGTTACTTGCCCTGCATACTGCTTGTAATTGCCCACGTCATCCTTAGGATGAAGCTTGACGGCGATGTCATAACCTAAACCAAGCAAATGACCTAGTATCGACAGGTTTACGTCAGCCCCCCTGGACTCAGGAAAAAAAACTATCCCTTGGGCCGGCACAACCACCTGATGGCGTGAAAACATTTGCCGCGCAACAACCTCGTCATAAACAAACGCCTGTGCCCCAGCATACAAGTTAGACAAATGCTGGCGCGCGTGCTCGGTGGTGCAATAGAAGACATCGCCCACCAAGCCCGCCGGGGTTTTAAATGCATATTCAATACCGTGCGGCACGCATACGCAGCGCACTGCATATTCCTTGCACAAGCGCTTCTCAAGAATCGCGAAGCGATCCTCCTTGTTTCCGGTGTAATACGTATCGACACCGCTTTGTTTAATCAGCAAACGCAGGTAATACTCGAAGGAGCATTTATGAGCGATTCGCTTCGAAAAATAATACAGAACAAAGCCGCTGCCCACCCAGCCCAGTAACCGTCGAGAATCATTCGCCACCCTGAAGTAATCACGAAACGCCAGAATCGGCACGATCAGCAGAGAGCGCACTCTTTCACTCAATGTCCCGAAGCCGTACAGCGATGCCGCCGTGGATTCCTTCTGAAGAAGATCGTCATAATAGAACTCCACTTTCCCTGAGTCACTCAAAAAACGCATTTTGTCAAAGGCTGCAGGGCTACGGATAACTGAAAACTCAGGCGCGACCTTAACCGGCCTTCTTTTTCTGGTAACCAATGCCAGCACTGGAAGAATAAGCACGCTAAGCACAACTGCAAAAAAAGATACGATATGAAGCAGAGCCCCTGAAAGATAGAAATAGGCCTGATCAAGAAAACCTATGTGAAGACCTTCCTTCTTTGCCGCCGCCACAACAATTGGCCACTCGCCCTTGTAACTATCAAGCACAATTCGCCCACTATCGCCCGCCCTAAACAGCGAAGCAATCTCGAGCACCCTCAAGTAGAAGTGCATGAAGACTTCGTTAATATAGTCGGAAGACCAAACCACACTATCTGCAGCCTTATCGACTTGCTCAACGAAAGATTTGGAGTAATTAGTCCCTAACTCACGACCAGCACCATCCGGCGCGAGGAACTCCCCTGAGGGCATATATTTAATTATTCGCTTCAAAAACACACCTACCAAGCAACATGCAAACCGTTATCTAAGGCCTATTTTTTCCATACTCGAATATATTCGAAACATACTCAAACGATCCAAATGCAAAATACAAACCCGTCAATAAAACACCTATATTGAACCCCTTATTCACTGGCAGCGCATAATACAAAAATACAAAATACGCCAACACATTCACTCGATCCCCCCCAACCAGAATAACCGTAAATACTAACGGTATAAAAACAAGCAAAACTTCCACCTTCTTCCGCGCATAATACAGCGCCAAGATCAAGAATACAAAAATTCTAGCCAGTTCACTCACACCACGAAGGCCGTCATAATAAGAATTGAATTTTGATATCAACTGCCCCGACATAAGCGCAACCGGCACCAACAGCAATACCATTACAGCTAAAAACATTTTTGAAATTTTCCCACTCGAAACAACCTTGCTTAATTGGGAAAATAGAACCCTGAAGAACAACGAAAAATAAACAATCAAAGTCTGCGCATGCGTAACCAGCGCAATAAATGAAAAAACATAAAAATGCTTTACTTTTTCGATATATAAAAATGACAACCCCAAAAACACAAATCCAAACTTAAGCCTTTCCGCCGAGAAATACATAGCAATTAAATAATAATTGGTTAGCACAAGAAGCGCGGCGATTAAAACAGAGGCTTTCCACTTTTGAAAAACCCCAAAAGCAACCCATGCAAGCAAAGCATTGGCAATTGCAATAAACAAATCTTTATCAAGAAAACGACTTGCCGACCAAGACAAAAGGAAATGCACAAACTCTAACGAATCCAGGGCGCTATTGTAATAAATATACCCATCAACAAGCGATAACTTTGCAAGATTCTCATAAACGCCTCTATAATGAACCTGATCCCCTAAGACATAATGAGGCCCGATATACAAGCTTCCTACAAACACAAAAAAAACCACAAGTGCACGCGCACAAGACCTTAAGATCGCGCGGGCTTGTAGTGGGTTTGGACTCACATCATTTTTGGTTAGCATTGAGCACAAGCGCCAAGGCTCTCAAACTGAAAATTCGCCTCACTAAAATCAAATGCGGACTCCGACCACCCGCTAATGAAGACAAAATCTAAGCCAGAACGTTTCGCCGATTCAAAATCGTACTGACTGTCCCCAAAGAAAACACCTGGCCTCACCAAATTATTCCTTTCTAACTCCCTCTCCAATATTACATCTTTATTATCTGGACTTCCGAAAATTCCACCATCAAACAAATGTTCAAGATTACGCTCTGTGAATATCCTCCGCAACTCTTCTTGATCGCCGCCGGACACAACCAGCCAGCGACTGTTAATGCTTTGTTCACGAAGTTGATGCAACCCCTCCGCCACTTCACAGCCCAGCAAACCTTGCCATACACTTTCAGCATAGCACTCCAGCAACCCTGCCATTACGGAATTATCAATGGAACTCAACCCAATTATATCTCGCAAAAAAAACTCGAACTTCTTATAACGCGAGACCCCTCCATTACTAACGTGATAGGCCACCAATGCTTGAGCGGCAGACTCGCCATAAGGAAGCGCAGCTTTATAAAAAGCCTGTGTCTTAACACTATTGGAATTTAAAATCACACCATCACAGTCAAAAACCAGCGTCTGATACTGGCTAACATCTAAAATACTCATTGCTTTACTCTACGCAATTCCCTTTCAACGACAACAACATCCTCGGGTACATCCACTGCCAAGCTTCCCGGCTGCGTTTCAATCATGCGAATCGAGGTGCCCCATTCCAGAAAGCGCAGGATCTCGATATCTTCGCTCTGTTCCAGGGTGCTTTTTCGGCCAAACTGGCCATAGCGCAGCAGATCCTCCCGACTAAACGCATAGATGCAGACCTGCTTGTAATAGACTCGTGGCTGATTATCCTTGCTCTTGAAGCCGGGTAGCGCCAGCCGTGACATATACACCATGCGGTGGTCATCCGTGAAAATGACCTTGGGAATATTGACGCTATGCGGATCTTCGGTAGAGCCGATCGGGCAATAACCATTGATAACATCCTGCGGGTAGCGCTTCTTGAACTCCAGCACCTTCAGAATATCGCTCGGATCAAGCAGCGGCTCATCGCCCTGCACGTTCAGATAGATATCCGCATCGATTTTTGCAGCGGCTTCCGCCAGGCGATCGGTGCCTGTCAGCGCTTTATCACTGGTCATGATCGCGTTAAACCCTGCCTCCTCTACAACATCGACAATACGCTGATCTTCGGTAGCAATGTACACATCCTGTTTAGGCAGTGCCTTTGCACAGAGCTCTGCAACCCAGAGAATCATGGGCTTGCCCAGAAGAGGCACTAAGGGTTTACCAGGAAACCGTGACGATTTGAAGCGCGCCGGAATGATGATGACAGTTCTCATAAACTTGAACTCTAAACTAGGCATTAAGTGAATAGACGGAGGTACTGGTCAGCTCGTACAGCGTCGGTGTAATGGCCAACAGCGGTAGCGCACCTGCCGCCGCCTGATAGGCATGAAAGATCTTGTCGGCTTCTTGCCGGCGCGGATCATCTGCACCGTATCCATCGAAACCCGCCAGGTAAATCGACCTGCCCTGGCCACTGGTAGCAATCGCCAAGGCATAGGCAATCACCAGGGACGTCGGCAGTTGGGCGAAGTTTTGGTGGAAGGCGAAAGCACCTGGCTGGACGCTCAGCCCAAAGTCCAGCAGTTGCTTGCCTGCCAGGGCCGCTTGTACATCTTCCGGCAACATGGAGGCCGGGGTTGCCAGTGGCTGCGGCAGGCGCGCGTGCTCATCACAATCCGCCAGCAGGCGTACCGGGTGGCAAGCTGCGCGAATATCGATGAGTTCATCATCTAGGCTTTTTTGCGTGTTCAGTGCGATGACAAAAGGCATTTTCTGGCGAATGAAGCTTTCCAGTGCAGGGCGGTGCGCCTGCACCCCAGGGCCAGTCCCCAGTATCAGGACATCACGCCCCTTGATCATGTCTGCGGGAGTCCAGCTGCCTCTCGGTTCGCCACGGTAGAAGTGGCGTGCCGCCTCCAACGTGGTCAGGTTGAATTTCTTGCCTCCTTCAGTCTTCAGGTGATCGATTACCGCGAGTATGTCTTCCTCGCTGTAGCGACTGTCACCAAGCATCTCCTGGATATACGAGGGATGAATACCGTGTTTGCCGGCCAAGTAGTAATACGGGTTACTACCCCAGCCGTAGTGAGCCTGCATTGGCTGGAAGTGCTTGCGTATCACCCCCATCAAGGGAGTGATGTTGGTTGTAGGGCTGCGCTGAGCCTCAAGGGCGAGCACCAGGTATTCGGTTTTGGCGTTACCGGGGCCACGCCCCATACCTGTCACAGTTCCGTCGACCCAAGTCACACCGGACTCAACCGCGGCCACCGAGTTCGCTAATGCCTGGCCCATATTGTCATGGGTGTGAATGCCCAAGGGGCCCGACCAGCCCGCTTTAAAGGCTTCCACCACCTGGCGGGTATGCACCGGGTTCATACTGCCCATAGAGTCGGCAAAATAGAGTACATCCAAAGGATAATCACTCGCCTTTCTCGCCAACTGGGTTATATCCTCGAGTGCCCGATCAGCAACCTGCATCAAATTGAAGCCGACGGTGTAACCCTGCTCATTTAGCCAAGTCGCCGCAGGCAACGCTTTTTCAAACTCATGAACATGGCAGGCAATACGAACGAGCGTAACCGGTGACTCCGTTGCCACGCAGAATAAACGTTGCAACCTTGCGTGCAGACCGTCCAGCGTGCCGAGTATTTCACTGGCATTAATCATCACCCCCAGCTTCAAGCCTTGCGGAATCGATAGGCTACGGATGAAGTCATCGGTAGTATAGGCACAGCCACCCTTGAAGCCTTCGCTATTAAACGAACGAAGCCCCAGTTCGACGTAGTCCGTACCGATACTTTGCATGGCCAGGAGATAGTCTTCGATCAGCTCCCGGGAAAAATCCCAAGCGTTATAGTAACCACCATCACGCAGGGTACAGTCTAGTAGCACGACAGGTTTCATAAAAATAATCACCTCAACTAAATGGATGGCCGAACATTGCCCTGTGCTTAATTCTGAGCAACAATTTCAGATCACGATCGAACCAGTCCATCATATAATTTGCAAAAAATGTACAACTCAAGGTGGCAATTGCCGCCCCTTTTATACCGTAAATAGGGATGAGTAAAAAATTCAAACCGACATTGAGCACTGCCGCCAACACCGTCCTCAGCGCGAACTTCTTTTCCATCTTTTCGACGTTAAAGTAGCGTGCCGACACAGACCCCATAGCAGCAAAAACCGCTGTCCACATTATGATATCTACGACAGGGGCAGACTCCCGGTACTCCTCGCCAAATGCCAAAACCATCAGTTGCTCGCTTACCAGAGCAACTGCAATGGCAGCGAAAACACTCAACCAGATAACCAACCTGAACAATTGTGTCATACGCTTATGATAAGTTTCCTCGCTACCTTGCTTCAGCTTAACGATCGCAGGTAGAAGCGAAACAGTAATGATCGCCGTTACGATAGCCCAAGCCTCATAGATTCTTACGGCGGCGGAATATACCCCCACCTCATGCAAGCCGAGCATATTCCTGATCATGACCTGATCAATACGCATATATACCTGAATAGCAACGCCCCCCAGCACTAATGGCCAGGCACTCTTCAGCATCTGCTTTGCATCCGGCCAAGAGAAATACTTTAAGAAGCCGCCCTCCCTACCGCCGAATGCCACAACAATGAACACCATGCCCAATACTGCATAATCCATTAAAAATGCGATAACAAACCATATCAAATCCGCCTGGATAAAAATCAAATACAGTTTGACCACTGACATCAAGAGCAACGTAATTGACTTACAGGCCGCCGAGTACTTGGCCTTCACTTGTGACTGAAAATAAAAATCCACAACCAAACAAGACGTAAATATCGTGCCGACCGCGATAATGCTCGCATAAATCTTTACACTTACAAGCTCAGCGGTGCTCCATATCACGGCACCAACCAATATATAGCAACCTAATGCAGCAGCAACCATCATCCAAAAGGCAGTCCCCATTAACAACTGCCTTTTTTCTGGCGTACTCACTAACTCCCGTACCAGAATAGCGTCCATCCCCAAGCGGGAGATGGCCATCATGAATGTTGCAATGGCAAGCACATAGCTCAGCACACCAAAATCTTCAGGCCCGAGATAGCGGGCTATATATATACCGACAAAAACTCCTGAAAGAATACGCAGAAACTGCTCAGCCATCATCCAGGACGAGTTAAAGAAGTAACGCTTAAAAGAAGAGTTTCTAAACAATTAATAAAATTCCGACATCAGGCGCACCGCTTAATCAATATCAAATAGAGACATATCGAAACATCACAAATGATTTATCCGAACGCCCTACCCCTACACAAACACCCACTCCATCCAAGCAAAAGCCTAGCGTCACCGCCCCCTAGATATTGTGCTCACCTAAACTTGGCCTGCACGCTAATAAAGCCCACCTCAACAGATAATTAAACTATCAAATATCCATACCATCCTGACCACTCCCACCAAGTAGATGCGCGCCAGTGTTTACACAAACTCACTAGACGCGCTACCACAAAACAATCTACTTATTTCTTTTCTTTCCACCATATCAGAAGCCGCGTACTCTTAGCGCTTCCCTCACGATCCACAGCATTGTAAGCAAAAGCGATATCGGTTCCACCCTTGGAATAAATCATGCACGGATCGCACTTATCACTCTTGCTTCTGCTCACTGAATACCCTTGAGCGATCATGACAGGATCTGTTCCCTTCAAGATTTTCTCAACCGAATCTTCGAAAGAAAACGTAATCGAACCTATATGCGCGCCGGTTTCGTCTTTTCTGCTGTTGTCAAAAAGCGGCTTCTTATTAAAATCAATTCCTCCTCCTGGAAAGTACACTGCCGTGGAGCTATTTTTTGATTCGGCCTCTGTCAAGCCCTGCCCTGTCGGCGAGCTATCATCCGGCTTATCGCACCCAGCAAGCACAGTAAAAAAGCCACAAACCAAGACTCTCTTAAACATCTCTTCCTCCATTTAAAATAAACACACATATCTCCCGCCCCTTACACCCCCCAAAACGGTCGGTAAAGTAGAGCTAATTGCATAATTTCAACTAGGACTCACCTCGTATTGCCCGACGCCAGGCACTCTATTGCCCCAGAACTTACCATTGAGTTTTTGAGAGCGTCACACACATCAAATTTAACTTTCATTGCCAGGGTATTGCATTTTTTCAGGTGCGTAATAAAGCTGATGTCGAGTCGCAGCAGCGCCCAGCAGGCACCGGTGGCTAAGCCTTGGCGTAGCAGGCTCTCTTCTGCACGCTCATCCTGACGGCGTTTGCAATCCACGAGATACTTGGCCTGGGCCGTACCTGCAATGCTGATGGTATTTGTAGCGCTTACATTCATATGGATAACAAGCAAGTCGACGCAGCATCTGCAGACCGACAGTTCACTCCTGTTTGCAACTGGCCCGGTTGTGAGCCTGCTGACGGATTCGCTTCAACCTAGCCAACCATCAGGATGGATAGGAAGGACTTTTGGCCATTGAGGCCACATTTATATGTGTAGTCAGGCGTCTGTTGGATCGCCAGCAAGCTGACTCCAACAAAAACGGGTGTTTACGGCTTACTGCATTCTCCATATTCGTGTGAACACTAGCTTTGGCCTACAGTCAAGCATCGTTATGCCCACTGGGTATTAACAGCTCCAGATTCCGCCGATCCTGCCTGTAGAGCGTCTGAAGGCGTTCGCTGAATTCGCGCTTGGCGCTGGTCTCGCCATGGACTATGCGGACCTGGCTGGGCCAATCGCGCATGCGTGTGACGAAACCCAGCAAGCCTTTCTGGTCTGCATGCGCCGAATAGCCACCTATGGTATTGATTTTTGAGCCAATCTTGTAGCGTTCCCCGTCTAGATCGACATAACCACCGCGCTCACCATACATCTGTATGGCTCGGCCAGGCGTGCCTTGCGCCTGGTAACCGATGAAGAGCACGTCATGTCGAGGATCGTGGAGCATGGCTTTCAGGTAATTGACAATTCGACCGCTACTGCACATGCCGTTCCCTGCTATGACGATGGCCGGACGAGTGGTAGCTGTCAGGTAGCGCACCATGGCCAGATGCGCCTGATGGCTGTCGATGGTCAGCAGCTGATCAAAGCCCAGCGGGTTGCGCCCCTGTTTCACGCGCTGCAGCGCTTCGTTATCCCAGAAGGGCTTGAGGTCGCGGTAGACCTGGGTGAAACGGCTGGCCAGGGGGGAGTCGAGGATGATGGGGAGTTGGGGCCAGTCGATGTCGACCTTGCTGTCGCTATCGACTTTGCCCCTCCCCCCTGCCCTCGGTTCGGCCCCCCTGCTTCGCCCTACCTCCTGCATCCATGCAGTCGTCTTCCCGGAGGGGAGAGGGTGATTCTGATCGGCATTCAGCTTCTTGCGGTGGATGATGTCTTCCAGTTCGTAAAGCAGTTCCTGGGTGCGGCCGATGCTGAAAGCGGGGATCAGTACGGTACCGTTGTCAGCCAGGGCTTGCTCGATGACGCGTTCCAGGCGTTGGCGACGGGTGCGGCGGTCTTCGTGCAGGCGGTCGCCGTAGGTGCTTTCGATCACCAGGATGTCGGCGCGGTACGGCGGTTTGGGAGCCGGCAACAGTGGCGCATGGGGCGCACCCAGGTCGCCGGAGAAGACGATGCGTTTCTTCTCGCCGGACTGGGGATAGCGTAGGTCGATCTCCACATAGGCCGAGCCGAGGATATGCCCGGCGCGCTGCAGACGGATCCGGCAGATCAGGTTCTCGGTGTCTTGCAGAGTGAACCAAGTCTTGTAGGGTAAGGCGATAATGCGCTGCTCGATCAGCTTGATGTAGCGCCCGACCTGCTTCTGATCGCGGCTGAAACCAAGCTTGAAGGCATCTTCCAGCACGATGGGCAACAATTTGGCGGAGGGTTCGCTGCAAAGGATCGGCCCCTTGAAGCCAGCGGCCAACAGGTAAGGAATGCGCCCGACATGATCAATATGCACATGGGTGGCGATCAATGCTTTGATCGTATCCAGGGGAAACTCGATGGCCAGACGATCGGCGGCGGATTTGCCTTCCGGCGAGGTTTCCGCGCCCTGGAACAGGCCACAATCGATCAACAGGCTGTGCCGGGCGTCCATCAGCAGTTGGTGACAGGAGCCAGTCACGCCGTCCTTGGCGCCATGATGCAGGATATCGGGGTAATCCATATTGTCGATCCGTGTTAGTCCATTAACGATGCCGGTTGGAGCGGTGCCGGGGCTTTCCTTCCTTATGACCGCATATTGGCATCAATAGCGGATATGCAGAACCTGTTTGTTTCCGTGCTTGTGAGGGGGCGCTACGCGCATCGCTTGGGTTTTAGTGGGCGGAGCGCACCCTACAGCAAGCTGGTTCCTACAGCTAATGCACCGGTTTTTAAGCCGTGTGCGCAAGGGCAAGTGTTTCGGGTTTACGGCGTAGCATATTGCCCAGCAGAGCGATAAACAGGCCGAGCATACCGCCAAGCACCAGCCCAAGGGTCAGGATCAATGCTTTTTTGGGTTTGATCGGGTGCAAGGGTTCCAGAGCTACCTGATCGATGGACACCAATTTCAGACTGGAAACATCAACATTAAGATTACGCAAACGTGCAGCTTCCCCACGCCAGGTGGCCAAGTCCTTGAGAAACAGGTCTTCGTTTTCGCGCTTGTTGAGCACTTCAATCTGCCGGTTGTTCGCCAACAAACGTAGCTCCTTGGCGATTTGCGCGATACGCGGCGCGGTGAAGTCATCGGAACGCCGCTGCAGTAAAGCATTGCGTTCGGCTTCCAGCGCTTCGCGGCCCATGAAGTACAGCGGTATCTGCTGGTTATTGACCTCAGTACGGATCACATTACCTTGCGCCATCCGCTCACCCTCGCCCAATGAGGACGGCGTAGCAGGCTTGCTGATACCCAGCGCCTTGGCAATGCGTATGGCTTCATCCAGTTGGGCTACGCGGTTGTCACGCTGAGCTTTGAGCTGTTGACGCAAGGCCTTGAGTTCGTCTTGCAGGTCGGCACGCTTGAGGTTGTCGGCTTCCAACAACTTGGCGATCTTGGCCTCTTTGCTGGCTTCGTAGCTTGCGCGAGCTGCTGCCATCTGCGCATCGAGTTGATTGAGGCGATTCTGGATCACTACTGCTAAGTCAGCGGCGATACGTTCGCGCTCAACCTGTAAGGAATACTCAACCAGGCCATTGAGCAAAGCAACACCATCAACGTCCTGTGGATAGGTCAACTGAATACCGACAAAAGAACTCAGGTTGCCGGCTTTCTTCGAGTCAGGCAGGAGCATTTTGAAAGCTTCTTGGTTGAAGCGCTCGAAGGTTTGCTCGAGGCTGCGATTGGGTTGGCGCAATGCCTCAAACAGGCCCTGGTTGGCACGAAAGAACTCCAGTCGAGTGTCGTAAGACTCCAATGTAGCCCCCACACGCTGCATGGCCTGCTCAGGCGTAAGCTTGTAAACGCCGGTGCGGCTCAGTGCATCGAGATCCTTGATCGCCGCGGGGCGCAGAACGCTTTGCACTTCGTATTCGGGGGTAGCCAGGAAGGCATAGGCCGCTGCCATCATACTGATCAGCGCGGTTACCAGTGCGATCAATCGCTTCTGTTCCCAGAGTGAGTGAAATAACGCGGCCAGGTCGACTTCGTCGTTAGCGGGTTGTTGCACAACAGAGGAGATTGCGTTCACGGCCAAGATCCATCTTTCAAATAGGTGCCACGGATGCGCCGGTCGGGGGGCAACAGTTGTTGTCCATTTCAACCATACGCCGCTCCCGCTGAGGTACGCGGCATAACGGGTTTTCACCTATCCCACCAGCAGAGATTTGGCGGCATTGTGCCTGCGAAATACGACATTACAAGTCTTGACAATCAACTTGCAGTCACTGACAGAAAGACGGGAACTTTGTGACCCACCTCATGGTCTCTGCGCCTTGCACATTGACACAGCTCCCGGCAGGTGGCAGCAATGTTCGCTGTGCACCCAACGGCGGGAGAGTGCACTCACCGCAAGGGCGTGGTAACCCCGGCTTTTGTGGGAGGCCCGTTTTCGGAGTGATGCTTTGGAGTGGCGGTGAAGAGACCCACTCTGGCAGGTATAAGTATCGCGGACAGATCCACTTCCGCATGGTCCGAGCGCCTCGGTGAGGCGCTGTGCACAGACCAGTAAATACGCCCTACGGTGCTTTCCCCATGCGGGGTCGCAACAGGTTGCGCAGCAATGCCACGAAGACACCGAGCATCAGGCCGGCAAAGCCGCCCAGGCCGATCACTAGCGCTTTCTTCGGCTTGACCGCGGAGAGCGGTTCGAGCGCCAGTTGATCCACTCTGACCAACTGCAAAGTACTGGTATCGAACTTGATTCCCTTGAGTTGTGCCGCCTCTTGGCGCCATTCCGCCAGATCCTTGAGATACAGGTCTTCGTTCTTGCGCCGCTCGAGGACTTCCACCTGCCGGTTGCGGCTCAGGAGGGCCAGTTCCTTTTCGATCTCGGCTATTCGCGGCTCGCTGAAATCGTCCGAGCTGCGCTCACTCAGGGCCTGTCGCTCGGCCTTCAGGGCATCGACCCCCATGAAATAGAGCGGAATTTCCCGACTGTTGACCTCAGTCCGCACGACCTGCCCTTGCTGCTGTACATCGGCCATGGCCGAGGGCGTGGTAGGTTTGCGAATACCTAAGGACTCGGCTATCTGCATGGCTTCGTCGATACGCTGGATGCGGTTCCCCCGGCGCGTTTTCAGTTCGCCGCGCAGGGCCTGCAACTCGTCCTGTAATTGCGCCCTGCGTAAGGCATCCTGTTCGAGCAGTTTGGCGATTTGCGCCTGCTTGCTTGCCTCATAGCTGGCCCGTGCAGCCTCGATCTTTTGCTCGAGGGCAAACAAGCGGTTGGCGATCAGCACCTTAAGGTCTGTGGCGATACGCTCCCGCTCGGTCTCCTGCACGGCGGTAACCAGCCCATTGACCACCGCGACCCCATCGACTCCCTTTGGGTAGGTCAGCGATATACCAACGAATTCGCTCAGGCTATTGGGCCTCTTCGGGTCGACCTGCAGCATGGTGAACGCCGAGCGGTTGAACTCTTCAAAGACCTGCTCAAGCGAGCGACCCGGCTCGACCAGCCCGGTAAACAGCGGTTGATTGTCGCGAAAGAACTTCAGGCGGTTCTCGTAGGAAGAGAGCCCTGCCCCCACACGGCTCAATGCTTCGGCTGGGGTCAGTTCATAGACGCCGGTGCCATTCAATTCATCGAGGCTGCCCCTATCCACCGGACGCAGTACGCTTTGCACCTGATAGTGCGGCGTGGCCAGAAAGGCAAAGGCAGCCGCTCCCAGGGTAATCAGGCAGGCGACCGCTAGGATCAGGTACTTTTGCTGGAACAGCGAGCGAAGCAGCTCGACCAGATCGATTTCATCGTTGCTATAGCTGGGTTGCTGCGGTTGATCAGGCATAGGTCGGCTGGGTTCCATTCTAAACAAAGGTCTATCGCATGGCATGCGATTACTTTCAAATCCCCTCCTTGGACGCTCTACCCCTCTTGCTCAGGCAGTAGCGGGTACATCCCTTGTGCCCAGCTGGGTGTGACAGTCACCTAGCAGAATTGTTCACCGCCAGACTGGGAATCCAGGACACTTCTGCCACGCGTAACCAATCACCTCCCTCCTATATACAGGAAGCTGCGAACAACCTGCTCACGCTCCCTTACAACTATAACCTCGACAGCATAGGCAGGTAGGGCGTGGTGGACTTGTATGAGCCAGCTTGTGGTCCACATGGATGAAGGAAGTAGTAAAAATTCCGGGAGCTTTTTCGAGAACGACTCCTACTTGACAATCCGCTCGCCCAGACTGTCGCGATGGTTTATTGGTTCATGGCAGCACGCTCGGGAACAAAAATAAACACCATGGGATGGCAAGCCAGCCCATGGCGCAATTATTGATACCGCACTCCTTTTTGTTGGTGGCCTCCTCACACCGCCAGAATAAAGTCTGCTTGGGTGATGGTGGTGGCATCGTTGATGCCCACCAGGCGGATGGAGCCCCCCCCGACCGAAACTAAGGTATCTGCCCCGACATCGGCAATCGTTACGTTGGCGGCGAAGTTTGCTGCAGTCACGCCGAGCGCGGCTATATTGAGCAAGTCTTGCCCTCCGACCGGGTTGGCATCGAAATCCTGAATCCGGTCATTGCCGAAGCCTGCGCCGAATACAAAGGTATCGTTGCCGAGGCCGCCGACTAACATATCGTTGCCGGCACCACCGGTGAGCGTATCGTTGCCGGCGCCACCTACTATAAAGTTGTTCTGCGCATTGCCGGTACCCATGAAATTACCACTACCGCCAAACGCAAGGTTTTCGACGTTGGCGCCCAACGTGTAGCTTGCAAGCGAAGTCCAGACCGTGTCCGTACCGCCCCCCGCAAGTTCGACCACCACATCCCCAACGTCGGTGACCGCATAGATATCGTTACCCGCACCACCAACCATCGTATCGGCACCGGCTCCACCGACTATTGAGTCGTTACCTATACCGCCCCTGATGATGTTCGCCAGTGCGTTGCCAGTACCGGTGAAGTTACCACTGCCGCTGTATGTCAGATTCTCGACGTTGGCACTCAGCGTGTAGCTCGACAGCGAGGTCCAGACCGTGTCCGTACCGCCCCCCGCAAGTTCGACCACCACATCCCCAACGTCGGTGACCGCATAGATATCGTTACCCGCACCACCAACCATCGTATCGGCACCGGCTCCACCGACTATCGTGTCGTTACCTATACCGCCCCTGATGATGTTCGCCAGTGCGTTGCCAGTACCGGTGAAGTTACCACTGCCGCTGTATGTCAGATTCTCGACGTTGGCACCCAGCGTGTAGCTCGACAGCGAGGTCCAGACCGTGTCCGTACCGCCCCCCGCAAGTTCGACCACCACATCCCCAACGTCGGTGACCGCATAGATATCGTTACCCGCACCACCAACCATCGTATCGGCACCGGCTCCACCGACTATCGTGTCGTTACCTATACCGCCCCTGATGATGTTGGACAGTGCGTTGCCGGTACCAGTGAAGTTACCGCTGCCGCTGTATGTCAGATTCTCGACGTTGGCACCCAGCGTGTAGCTCGCCAGCGAGGTCCAGACCGTGTCCGTACCGCCGCCTGCAAGTTCGACCACCACATCCCCAACTTCGGTAACCGCATAGATATCGTTACCGGCGCCACCGGTCATCGTGTCATTGCCAGATCCACCTACGAGAGTGTCGTTACCAACACCACCAATGAGCGTGTCATCACCCAGACCGCCATTGAGCACATCATCTCCCGCACCACCATCCAGAACGTCATTCCCCCCCAACCCATTCAGAGTGTCATTTCCACCAAGCCCTTGAATCTCATCATCCATGGCCGTACCGGTCATCACATTATCGCCAGCCGTACCGGTGATCAGATTGACTACTGCAGAGGTCGCCACCGAGGTCACGGTCTCCATCGTCCCCAGATCATCGGTGTAGCTGACAACCACTCGCAGCTGCTGCCCGGTCAGCGCCAGGGGCGGAGTGAAGGTGGCGCTTGTGGCGCCGGCGATGTTGTTGAACACCCCGCCGGTCCCCGACTGCCATTGGTAGGACAGCACCGGGTTGGCCGGGCCGTCCGGGTCGGTGAAGGCGCGGGTGGCGGTAAGCAGTTGGCCGACGTTCGGCGTGGTGTCGCTGATCAGCATGGTGCCGACCGGTGCGTCGTTGACCGAGACCGCAGCAACCGGATCAGTCACTGCCGAGAACACGGTCTCCAACACGCCATTGGCGTCCTGGTAGACCGCCTGGACCCGCAGGCTCAGGCCGGCCAGGTCCGCGGTGACGCGGAAGGTCTGGCCAAAGGCGCGCACGTCGCCGATCGGCGTGGCCGCCACGATATCCTCGAACACGCCGGTGCCGCTGAAGTCGGCCTGCCACTGATAGTTCACCGGCCCCGTCACGCGGCCGATGCCCGGATTGTCGGCATCGGTCACGGTATCGAGGTTAGCCGAGAGCAGGGAACCGACTTCCGGGTTGTTGTCGTTGATCGAAGCCAGCCCAACAGGCTCGGCATTCAGGCCAGGCACCAGGACCACCGCCTGGTCGTTGAACTGCAGGCGCTCGATGTTGCGCAGCGTATCGATGCCATCTGGCCCGATCTCTCCGCCGACTATCAGATCGCCGCCAAGGTCTTCCACCGTGAAGGTGCCGTCGCCGTTCTCGACGATGTTGTAGTTGGCCAGGGGCCCTGAATACATGGCCGTGTCGAAGTTGAAGCCGCCATCGCCAGGCAGGATCTCCCGGACGATGACCAGCTGGCCCGGGTTGATGAGGCCGGCGAACACGTCATCCACCAGTTCGGTCATGCTGTTGGCGCTGCGGATCTCCGCGCCGCTGCCGTCGCTGTTCTCGCGCACGCTGATGCGCACGTTCATCCACAGGTCGCCGTCGATCAGGTCGTCGCCGCCGTTACCCTGCAGCAGGTCGCTGCCGTCGCCGCCGAGGATGATGTTGCCGGCGCCGAACGAAGTCACGGTCGGCACGGTCGGGGTCCCGAGCATGGCGTCGAGGAAGCCCTGCAGGCCATCGACCAGGGCGATATTGGTCAGCACACTGCCAGTGAAGCCCGAAGCGGCAATCATTCCGGCATCGAAGTCATCGCCCAGCAGGATGTCGCTGTGGGCCGAGCCGGACAGACCTTCCATGGACTCGAAACGGGCCAGCGCCGAGCCGTTGGACAGCGGCAGGATCGCCTCGTTGAAGGCGCGCAGGCGCATGTCGACGTAGGCACCGGCCGGATTGTCGCGGAACAGCGCCCAGTCGAAGCCCGAGCCGCCGAGGTAGCGGTCGGTCGGGCCGCCGTTGCCCATCATGATGTCGTCGCCGCCCTCGCCACCCATGCGGTCGATGCTACCGCCGCCGATGAACACGTCGTTACCTATGGTGGCGTCCAGCCCCCGTACATCGAAGTTATCGCCGGAGCTGCCGTCGGCCATGCCCAGTTCGAGCCAGTCGTCGCCTTCGTTACCGAACACGAATTCGTCGGCGATGTCGCCCAGGATGAAGTCGTTGCCCGGGCCGCCGAAGGATTCGTCGCCGTCTTCCCCGGTGACGATGAAGTCGTTGCCGAAGCCGCCGAGGATCAAGTCGATGCTGTTGCCGCCATGGATGGCGTCGTGCCCATCACCGCCCTGGATGTTGTCCTCGCCGCCCTGGTCGGTGAGGATGTCATCGCCGGCACCGCCGAGGACGATATCGTTGCCGTCGCCGCCTTCGAGCCGGTCGTTGCCCTCATCGCCGTGCAGGGTGTCGTCGCCGAGGCTGGAGATCAGGATGTCGTCGCCCGCGGTGCCGCCGAGCACGATGTGCTCATCGCCGTTGTAGCGCAGGTAGTTGCTGTCGGCCCCCGGAGTGTCCGGATTGTCGCGTACCACATCCGGAATCAGCAGGGATTCGCCGAGGGGGTCGGAGTTGCCGGCGATGCCGTCGACCCCGATCTCGTCATCGGCCGTGCCCTGGATGCCATCGGCGCCGGCCTCATTGAGACCGGTGAACTGCCGGCTCTGGTCGACCTCGAGGATAAAGCCCGGGGTCGAGAACACGTCACCCGGCAGGTGCGTGGCATCGGTGTTGGCCATGATCATGCGGGCGAAGGAGTTGTTCTCCAGCTCGGAGAGGAAGTTCAGCCCCGCGGTGCGCTCCAGGTAGTAGAAGCGGTCGCCGTTCTGCAGTTTCTCCAGCTGGTTCTCGAACACGAAGTTGAAGGTCGAGCCGAGCATGCCGCCGAACGGCATCTGCCGCTCGGCCAGGCCACCGACCCAGAGGTCGATGTCATCGACGCCGGTGGTGGTCACCCCATTCACCATGGCGTAGATGCCGGTGCTGTTGAGGAAGGCGACTCGATCGACGTCGTCGGCCACGAAGGTTCGCTCATCCAGCTCACCGGCGTTGATCACCGCGCTGCCACCCAGGACCAGCGCCGCGGCCACCGCGCGCTTCTCGGCCAGGGTGTCGACATCGGCCGCCAGCAGCTCGGCATGGGTGCCGTAGGCGGCGATGAAGTTAACCAGCGACGACGGGTGACGCATGTTCAGCGAGAAGTCGAACCAGCTGGTATAAGGTGAAAGCTGGCTGTCGCCGGTGTTCTCCCAGAAGTCGCGACGGGCCGCATTGAGCGACGGGGCGCCGGTATCACGGGCCCGGGTGATGTTGATGGCCGCCAGATCCAGCGGCAGGCCCAACAGGTTGTTGCGCAGGGCCTCGGTGACGAAGTTGTCGATCTCGTTACCGGCCTGCCGGGTCACGCCGCGGGCGATCGCGCCCGCCGCCTGTTCGGGGGTGAGCGTGCCGTTCTGGTCGAACTCCAGCGGGTTGAGGAAGGCCTGGATCAGGCCGATCTCGCTGGAGGCGAAGTTCGGGTCCAGGCGGTCCACCGTATCGAGCAGCATGGTGTGGCCGAAGCGGTACACGGCATGGGCGAACTCGGCGACGATCGCCGGGTTGATATCGCCGTCATAGCCCTGGCCCTCGCCGAGGAAGACGTCGACCTGCGGCTGGATCTTGCGGGCGAACTCCTCGAACACCAGATGCTGATACTCCATCTCGGTGGTGAACTTGGCCACGTGGAACAGGCGTTCGCCGTTCCAGTCGAGCGCATCGATTTCGCCCTGGGTGGTCGGCAGCGCCGCGATCGGGGTGAGCAGCCAGTTGTTGATGAAGTCGACGTCGTTCGACGCCAGCACCACATCCTTGGTGTGGGCGACGACGCGGTTGTGCTCGGCGTGGAACACGTGGTGGACGGAGGTTAGGGCAATGTTCTCGTTGACCCGACCGTCGCCGGCCATGTAGTGCGCCTCGAGCAGCTCGTTATCGAAGAATCCGTTAGTCGAGATAGGATCGCCGGTAACCGGGTCCACGCCATTGGACAAGCCAACGGCGTCATCGCTATCGGCCAGCAAAGGTGCGCCGGTCTGGGCATCGAAGGGATTGGCCTCATGGGCGATATCCACCAGGAAGCTGTGGCCGGTGCGCAGCGCGCCGACCGCCGCCGGGCTGACCGGGGCAGCCGGGTCGCCTTCGACCGTCACGTCGTCCGCCGTACCGAGCAGCCCATCGGGGCCCAGGTCGATCACCAGCTGCACGCGGCCGTTCGGGCCCGGGATGTAGTTGCCGTAAGGATCGACCGCCACCAGCGGCACGTTGAGGGCGTCGTAGTCACTCAAGTCGATGCCCAGAATATCGCGGGCCTGGGCCTTGACCACGGCCCAGGTGGCCATGCCGCCGATCGCCATGTCGTCGGCGGTGCCGAAGATGCCGTCGCCGCCCACGTCACGGTTGGTGATCAGCTCGCCGGTGGCCATCGGCTGATTGGCCCCATTGAGCTCGTAGGCACGCAGGAACACTTGGTGCGCCGGGTGCGAGGCATAGGTCTGGTTCTGGTCGACGAACGGCGAGGTCTGGTTGTTGTGGGTGTGGATGTCGTCGGAGGTCCCCAGCACGCCGTCCGGTCCCGGCTGCACATCGACGTTGGTGGCGCGGCTCAGCAGCATGAACTGCTGGGCCGGGTTGGTCAGCTCGTCGCCGGTGCCGGCGATGCCGTCGGCGCCATGGGTGATCAGCGGATCGTCCGGCTGCAGCGGCACGAAGACGTTGCCGTTACCGCCCTTCTGCACCAGGTCCAGACCGTGGTCGAAGAACTGGCCGAAGAAGATGAACCAGGCGTTGAAGGGGGCCGACAGGCCCTCGTCCGGCGCGGTGTTGGGGATGGTCAGGGTCTGGCCGCGGGGAATTTCCACACCGTCCAGGTCGAGAATCCGCGGGGTGCCATCGGCATTGAACAACGGCTCGCCGGTGACCGCATCGAGCATCTGGGTACCCAGCCCGGCATCGAGGAAGGCCTGTACCGCCGAGGGGTTGGTGATGGTCTGGTCGGCGATCAGGTTGCTGATGATACGCGGATCGGCGTCGGCCACATCGGTGGTCGAGGCGTAGTTGGTGTTGGTCACTGGGCCGAAGCTGTCGCCATCCTGATCGTCACGGAAGTTCTGCGGCAGCAGGAAGGGGAAGGTCTCGTCGGTGGCGCCGAAGCCGCTCTGGCCCTGCACCAGGTTGTTGAACGAGCCATCCACCGTACGCAGGCCGAACGGCACCCGCGAGTTGGGCAGCAGCGACAGCAGGTCCTCGCCGGCGGCGTGCCGCTCGGAAATGAAGATCTGTTCGAGGATGAACTGCAGGTCCGAACGGATCAGGTGCAGACCACCGCCGGGGCTGACCGTCGGCGACTCGGCCGGTATGGCGGCCGGGGTCGGGAAGATGCCCGCAGCCACCGGCGCCGTGCCGGCAGAGAAGACCAGCTCGCTGGTGCCCAGGTCATCCTGGTAGATGACCTTGACGCGCAGCGCGAGGCCCTCTAGGTCGGGGGTCACGCGGAAGGTATTGCCGATCTGGGTCGCCGGATTGCCGCCGCCCATGGCGACGATATCCTCGAACACGCCATCGCCGAAGGTGTCGACCTGCCAGACATAGGTGATCGGCCGGCCATCGAGGGTGCCGCCGGCATTGTCCTGATCGGTCACGCCGGCCACCGATGCGGTCAGCAGCTGGCCTACCTGCACCACACCGCCGATCTGCACCAGACCATCCGGGGAGAAATTGCCGAACTGCTGGGTGCCGGCGATCTGCTCGACGAACTCGCCGGTGACGTCGTCTCGCACGAAGGCGATGTCGTTGAACTGCAGGCGCTCGATGCCGCGCAGCCGGTCTACGCCATCACCATCGAGGAAAGTATCCGTCACGGTGAACACGTCATCGCTGAAGTCCCCCGGGGTGCCGTTGTCGTCACGGGTGATCACATAGTCCTCGAGCACGATGCCCAAGTCCGGATCCAGGCTGGAGAAGTTGCCGGTGAACACCGCGGTGTCGAAGCTGTTGTCCGGGTCGAACAGAAGCTCGCGCACTATCACCAGTTGGCCCGGGTTGTAGGTGCCGTTGAGCATCAGCGGGATCATCGGTTTCATGCTGTCGAAGCTGGCGATCTCCGCGCCGGTGCCATCGAGGTTCTCGCGCACGCTGATGCGCACGTTCAGGGTGCGCTCGCCGTCGATCAGGTCGTCGCCGCCGCGGCCTTCGATGATGTCGCTGCCGCCACCGCCGAGAATGATGTTGCCACCGCTGAAGCTGGTCGTGCCCGGCGCCAGCATGTCGTCGAGGAAGGCCTGCAGGCCGTCGATCAGGGCGATGCCGGCGGCATTGAGCGTGCTATTCAGGGGACCGTCTGCATCGATGACCGTGGCATCGGCATGATCGCCACGGAGGATGTCGCCGAAGTCGGAGCCGAACAGCCCCTCGACACTGGCGAAGCGGTCGAGGATGCCCTGGTTGGAGGCCGCCACCGGCGGCTCGATCAGGTCATTGACCAGCATGTCGACGCTGACGCCGAAGCGGTCGAACTTGTAGCCGACCCAGTCGAAACCGCCGCCGCCGCCGAAGTGGTCTTCGCCGTCGGAGCCGATCATGATGTCGTCGCCACCCTCGCCCTCGACTTCGTCGAAGCCGCCGCCGGTGATGAACACGTCATGGCCAAGTATGGTGCTGGCCTCCAGCGGGTCGAAGTTGTCGCCGCCGGCGCCATCGGAGGTGCCCAGCTCGATCCAGTCGTTGCCCTCGTTACCGAAGGTCGGCAGGTTCAACGGCGCGCCGTAGATGAAATCGTCACCGGGACCGGCGAAGGTCTCGGACATGTCTTCACCGGTGATGATGAAGTCCTTGCCATGACCGCCGAGGATCAGGTTCTCGCCGTTGCCGCCCTGGATCACGTCGTTGCCGTCGTTACCCTTGAGCACATCGTCGCCACCCATGTCGGTGATGATGTCGTCGCCATCACCGCCCTCGATGACGTCATTGCCGTCGCCACCTTCCAGGCGGTCGTTGCCGGCGTCGCCCCACAGGGTGTCGTCGCCGATGCTGGAGATCAGGGTATCGTCGCCGTCGGTGCCGCCAAGCACCACGTGCTCGTCGCCGGTGTAGTGCAGGTAGTTGGCCTCGACTGCTTCGGTGCCGGGATCGTCACGCATCACCAGCGGAATCAGCGGATCTTCACCGACCGGGTCGGCATTGCCGAGCCCCTCGTTGAACTGCCGGCTCTGGTCGGCCTCGAGGATCAGCCCGGGGGTCGAGAAGATATCCGCCGGCAGGTGCAGCGCATCGGTATGGCGCATCACCAGCTTGGCGAAGGAGTTGTCCTCCATCTCGGTGAGGAAGTTCAGCCCCGCCAGACGGCCCAGGTAGTAGAAGCGGTCACCGCTTTGCAGCGCCTCCATCTGGGTCTCGAAGACGAAGTTGAAGGTCGAGCCGAGCAGGCCGCCGAAGGGCATCTGTTTCTCGGCCAGACCACCGACCCAGAAGTCGATGTCATCGACCCCGGTGATGGTCACGCCATCGGCGCCACTGGCCCAATCACCGGTGCCGTGGAGGAAGTCGAGACGATCGGCGGCGACCACAGAGTCGCCATTTTCATCGACACCGAACACCAGCTCCATAGCCGCCGCACGCTTAGCTTCGAGGGTCGTGGCACTGGTGATGGTGGCGTGGGTGCCGTAGGCGGCAATGAAGTTGATCAGCGACAGTTCATGCTTGAGGTTGCCCAGCAGGTCGACCCAACTGGTGTAGGGCTTTAGCTGGCTGTCGGCGGTCGCCTCATAGAACGAACGACGCGCCGCGTTCAATGACGGCACGCCGGCATCGCGGCCACGGGCGATATTGATGGCCGGCAGGTCCAGGGGCAGGCCGAGCAGATTATTGCGCAGTGCGCCGGTGACGAACTCGTCGACCTCGTTGCCCGCCTGACGGGTCAGGCCGCGTACCAGGGCACCAGCGGCCTGTTCAGCCGTGACCGTTACGCCACCGAGCTGGTTGAACGCCAGGGGGTTGAGGAAGGCCTCGATCAGTCCCAGGTCACTGGAGGCAAAATTGGGGTCGAGACGATTAACGGTCTCGGTCAGCATCGAGTGGCCGAAACGATAGACCGTATGGGCGAACTCGGCGACGATCGACGGGTCGATCGTGACATCGAAGCCATCCGGCGCCAGGAACTCATCGACCTGGGGCTGGACCTTACGCGCGAACTCCTCGAACACCAGATGCTGGTACTGCATCTCGGTGCCGAACTTGGCGGCCTGGAACAGCCGCTCGCCGTTCCACACCAGGGTCGAGAGATCGGCCGGTACCGCGGCCACCGGCGTCAGCAACCACTGGTTGAGGAAGGCCAGGTCGCCCGCCACCGCGGCCTCTACCGCAACTTCCTTGGTGAGCTCGACCAGACGATTGTGCTCGGAGTGGAACACATGGTGCACGGCGGTCAGGCCGATGTTCTCGTTGACCCGCCCATCTCCGGTGATGAAGTGGGCATCGAGCAGTTCATTGTCGTAGGTGCCAGGCTCGGATAGGCCCACTGCACTGTCGGAATCGGCCGCCAGCATGGCGCCGCTCTGGCTGTCGATGGGGTTGGCCGCATGGGCGATATCGACCAGAAAGGCCTGGCCGGTGAGCACTGCGCCGGCCAGGCTGATCGGGGCGGCCGGGTTGCCTTCCATGAGGAAGTCATCGGCGGTGCCCGGTATCCCGTCCGGGCCGAGCATCACCACCTGCGGGAAGCCATTGGGCCCCGGGATGAACTTGCCGTAGGCATCGGTGGCCAGCAACGGAATGTTGGTCACGTTGTCGTCGGTGAGGTCGATACCCAGCAGCGCACGCGCCTGGGCCTTGACCACCGCCCAGGTGGCCATGCCGGTGCCGGGGCCATCGTCAGCGGTACCGAATATGCCGTCGGGTCCCAAGTCCCTGTTATTGATCAGGCGACCGGTCGACACCGGCTTACCGGACGCATCCAGCTCATAGGCACGCAGGAACACCTGGTGCGACGGATGGGAGCTGTAGGTCTGGTTCTGGTCGACGAACGGCGAGGTCTGGTTGAGGTGCTCATGCACGTCGTCGGCCGTGCCGAGAATGCCGTCGGGCCCCGGCTGATTGGTCGCCCGCGACAACACCATGAACTGCATGGCCGGATCGGTCAGCTCGTCACCGCTACCGGCGATGCCATCGGGACCGTGAGTGATCAGCGGATCGTCCGGCTGCAGCGGCATGAACACCAACCCGCTACCGCCTTTCTGCACCAGATCGAGGCCATGGTCGAAGAACTGACCGAAGAAGATGAACCAGTTGTTAAAGGGCGCGGACAACCCCTCGTCCGGCGCCGTATTGGGGATGAACAGCGGTTGCCCCTCAGGGATGGCATTACCCTCCAGGTCCAGCAAGGTACCGACCGGGAACGGGACGCCGCCCCCGTCGACTTGGCTGCCGTCGGCCAGGATGCCCATCTCCGCATCGACGAACGCCTGCACGGCGGCAGGGTTGCTGATCGTCTGATCGACTATCAGATTGGAAATCGTACGGGGCTGGGAATCGATCACCATGCCGCTGGTCTGGGCATAGGAAGTGCCCATCTCTGCCGGGCGGAACACCGGATCGAGCATGCGCGGGAACAGGTTGTCGGCCGCACCGAACTCCGACTGCCCCGCCAGCAGATTGTTGTTGGAACCATCGACGGTACGCAAACCGAAAGGCACCAGGGTATTGGGAAGCAAGGACAGGAGGTCTTCACCGTTCGCGTTGGCTTCGGCGATCAGGATCTGCTGCAGAATGAACTCAAGGTCGGATTTGATGAAGTTGGCCATGATCGTTTCCTCAACACTGGCAGCAACCGAATAAATTCAGGCTGCAACAAACCGCTCCGCCTCTGGCGAAGTGAATGAAATGCTTGGCTTTTTTGAAGGATGCCCGCAGCCACAAGGCTGGAGATGGCTCACAGCCTTTGTTGATCTGTTATCGAGGGGGCAGCCTTAAGGCCGCAAGCGCCTGTCAGGCGGAGCTACGTCGAAGGCGGGGTCTGAACGGGGTGCGGAGATGATCTGAAACGGGGTTGTCCAGAACCGCTCCTCTGCGGTGTACGAAATTGCCTCTGTCCACGGTGTTACTCCTGAGTTTTACGTTGGCAAGGACAGATGTCGGCGCCCTCTCACCTTCGCCAGACACCTGCCATGGACGTCTTTCTCTTTTCACACGCTTTCACGCTCCATGGTCCTTAGGAAAGTTCCATACCAGGGCATTGTCAAGGAATTGTCCATAGACGGAACAATCCATAAAAATAAATATAATTGATTGATACATATAGGGTTTTATAAATCACCACCCATCCTTCTCGACGGACATCTGGGTAAAATCTGGGGAAAATCTGGGTATGGTCTGGTCGTGCGATCTAGGAAGCACGTCTAGCGGCGACAACCAGCCCGAAGCGCTTCAAGCATTGCACCCGTGTGATCCACTCACTGGGCTGAACGTCGTACTCAGGCCCCTGCAGGCCGCTCACAGGCTCCGCGTCTCAGGCCAACGAGCAAGGGACCCAATCTGAGCGCCAACGCTTTGGCTATCATCTCTACGCGCCGTACGAGCACATATCACGCCTGGACCAGTACCCACCTGGCTTGACAGAGCCATCCAGTGGTCGAACCTGAGCCGGAAGATTCGAAGTGCGGTATTTCCACCACAGGTCATGGCTCGCAAGGCTGCTCTCTGGCTGCCCCCTGTTCAGACGCATGAACGCCGCTAGCGTCCTCGGAAACAAAAAGGCGTATGGGGCGACTCCCCGCCCCATACGCCAGTTGCTGATACCTCATTCGCTTTGTTGGCGATCTCCTTACACCGCCAGGATAAAGTCGGCTTGGGTAATGGTGGTCGCATCGTTGATGCCGACCAGGCGGATGGTCCCGCCTCCGACCGACACCAGAGTGTCGGCTCCCACATCGGCGATGGTCACGCTGGCGGCGAAGGTCGCCGCAGTCACACCCAACGCAGCGATGTTGAGCAGGTCCTGACCGCCGACCGGGTTGGCGTCGAAGTCCGTGATGATGTCGTTGCCGAAGCCTGGGCCGAAGACGAAGATATCGTTGCCTAGGCCGCCGACCAGCGTATCGTTACCGGCTCCTCCTGTCAGGGTGTCATTGCCCACACCACCCCTGATGACATTGGCCAGCGCGTTGCCGGTACCGCTGAAGTTCCCGGTACCGCTGTAGGTCAGATTCTCGATGTTAGCCGTCAGCGTGTAGCTCAGCAGCGAGGTCCAGACCGTATCTGTACCCTGCCCGGCGAGTTCGACCACCACATCCCCGGCGTCGGTAACCGCGTAGATGTCGTTGCCCGCCCCGCCGATCATCGTATCGGCACCCGCACCACCGACTATCACATCGTTGCCCACACCGCCCCTGATGACATTGGCCAGGGCGTTGCCGGTCCCCCTGAAGTTTCCGCTACCGCTGTAGGTCAGGTTCTCGACGTTAGCCGTCAGCGTGTAGCTCGACAGTGAGGTCCAGACCGTATCTGTGCCCTGCCCGGCGAGCTCGACCACTACATCCCCCACGTCGGTAACCGCGTAGATGTCGTTGCCCGCCCCGCCGATCATCGTGTCAGCACCCACACCACCGACTATCACATCGTTACCCACACCGCCCCTGATGACATTGGCCAGGGCATTGCCGGTACCGCTGAAGTTCCCAGTACCGCTGTAGGTCAGGTTCTCGACGTTAGCCGTCAGCGTGTAGCTCGACAGTGAGGTCCAGACCGTATCTGTGCCCTGCCCGGCGAGCTCGACCACCACATCCCCCACGTCGGTAACCGCGTAGATGTCGTTGCCCGCCCCGCCGATCATCGTATCGGCACCCGCACCACCGACTATCACATCGTTACCCACACCGCCCCTGATGACATTGGCCAGGGCGTTGCCGGTCCCCCTGAAGTTTCCGCTACCGCTGTAGGTCAGGTTCTCGACATTGGCCGTCAGGGTGTAGCTCGACAGTGAGGTCCAGACGGTATCGGTTCCTTCCCCTGCAAGCTCGACCACGACATCCCCCACGTCGGTAACAGCATAGATATCGTCGCCCGCCCCGCCGGACATGGTGTCGTCACCTGAACCGCCGATCAGGATGTCGTTACCACCCCCCCCATTAAGCACATCGTTACCCGTACCGCCATCGAGCCGGTCATTGCCAATCCCACCCTCCAGCACATCATTCCCGGCCAGTCCATTAAGAATGTCGTTACCAGCAAGCCCCTGAATCACATCATCAAATGCCGTACCATTCAGCACATCGTCCCCAGCCGTGCCGACGATCAGGTTCCTCACTGCCGCTGTAGCCAGCGAAGTCACAGTCTCCAGGGTGCCGAGCTCATCGGTGTAGCGCACCACTACCCGCAGCTGTTGCCCCGCCTGTGCCAGGGTCGGGATGAAGGTCGCGGTGGTGGCGCCGGCGATGTTGGTGAAGACGCCGCCGGTCCCGGCCTGCCATTGGTAGGACAGCACCGGGTTAGCTGGGCCGTCCGGATCGGTGAAGGCGCGGGTCGCCGTCAGTACCCGGCCGGTCAGCGGGTTCATGTCGCTGATCAGCATGGTGCCCACCGGCGGATCGTTGACCGACACCGCCGCCACCGGCGCGGTCACCGCGGAGAACACCGTCTCCAGCACGCCACGGGCATCCTTGTAGATGGCCATGACGCGCAGGGCCAGGCCCTCGAGGTCGCCGGTGACGCGGAAGGTCTTGCCGGTGGCCTGTTCGACCCCCAGGCCGGTCGCGATGAGGATGTCCTCGAACAACCCGGTACCGCTGAAGTCGGCTTGCCAGTAATAGCTCACCGGCCCGGTGACGCGTCCCAGCCCTGGGTTGTCGGCGTCGGTCACACCTTCGACGCCGGCGCTCAGCAGCGAGCCGACTTCCGGCGTGCTGTCGTTGATCGAGGCCAGCCCCACCGGCTCGGCATTCAGGCCCTCGACCAGGACCACCGCCAGGTCGTTGAACTGGATGCGCTCGATCCCCAGCAGGGTATCGACGCCATCGGTGCCGACGTTGTCGATCACGGTGTAGGTGCCGTTGGCGTTCTCGACTATGGTGTAGCTCGAGGCCAGCCCCGAATAGAACGCGGTGTCGAAGTTGAAGCCGCCCGAGCCCGGGAGGATCTCCCGCACGATCTGCAGTTGCCCCGGGTTGTAGAAGCCGCTGAGCATCAGCGGCACCAGCGGGCGCATGCTGTCGTAGGTGGCGATTTCGTTTCCGGTCGGCAGGCCGTTGGCGTCGACCCCGGCGCGTACGCTGATGCGCACGTTGAGCCACTTGTCGCCGTCGATGATGTCGTCGCCGCCGCGGCCCTGGATGATGTCGCTGCCGTCGCCGCCGAGGATGATGTTGCCGGCGCCGAAGGAGGTCACCGGGTTGATGCCATCGCCGATGGCGGTGTCGAGCAGCGCCTGCAGTCCGTCGATCAGGGCGATGTTGGTCAGCACGCTGCCCTGGGCACCGGCATTGGCGATGATCGCCGCATCGGCATCGTCGCCGCGCAGGATGTCGCTGTGCCGCGAGCCGGACAGCCCCTCCACTTCCTTGAAGCGGGCCAGGATGCCGGCCGCTACCGGCCCCGGCGCGGCGTCGATGGCGCGCACGGTCAGGTCGATTTCCACACCACTGAGATCGTCCTTGAAGGTGGCCCAGTCGAAGCCGGAGGCGCCGATGTACTTGTCGCCCGGGCCGGCGCTGCCGACCATGATGTCGTCGCCGCCTTCGGCGTTCATGATGTCCGGCTGGCCGCTGCCGATGTAGACATCGTTGCCGGAAACCAGGTCGCGCCCCAGCGGATCGAAGTTGTCGCCCGGGCTGCCGTCCAGGTGGCCGCCCTCGAGCCAGTCGTCGCCCTCGTTGCCGGCGTTCTGCTCGTCGGCGTTGCTGCCGAGGATGAAGTCGTTGCCCGGCCCGCCGAAGGTCTCGGTGCTGTCCTCGCCGTTGATGATGAAGTCCTGGCCGAAGCCGCCGAGGATCAGGTTGACGCCGTTGCCGCCGTGGATGACGTCGTTGCCGCCGTCGCCCTGGATGTTATCGTCGCCGCCGCGATCGGTGATGATGTCGTCGCCATCGCCGCCGCGGATCATGTCGTTGCCGTCACCGCCCTCCAGACGGTCGTTGCCGGCATCGCCCCAGATGGTGTCGTCGCCGATGCCCGCGATGATGATGTCGTTGCCATTGGTGCCACCCAGCACCACATGCTCGCCGCCGGTGTAGTGCAGGTAGTTGCTGTCCGGCCCCGGGGTGTTGGGGTTGTCGCGGATCACCCAGGGCAGCAGCGGATCACCACTATCCGGGTCGACGCTGCCCAGGCCGGCATTGAACTGCCTGCTCTGATCCACCTCGAGGTACAGTCCCGGAGTCAGGAAGATCAGCCCCGGCAGGTGGGTGGCGCTGGTGTTGTTCATCACCATCTTGGCGAAGGAGTTGTTCTCCAGTTCGGTGACGAAGTTCAGGCCGGCGGTGCGATCCAGGTAGTAGAAGCGATCGCCGTTCTGCAGGGCCTCCAGCTGAGTCTCGAAGACGAAGTTGAAGGTCGAGCCGAGCATGCCGCCGAACGGCATGATGGCCTCGGCCAGGCCGCCGATCCAGAAGTCGATGCGATCGACCCCGGTGGTGGTCACGCCGTTGGCCAGGTTGGCATAGATGCCGGTGCTGTTGAGGAAGGCCAGGCGATCGCCGTCATCGGCGGTGAAGGTGCGCTCGGCCCCGCCCACGCCACCGGCATTGATCACCGCACTGCCGCCCAGGACCAGGGCCGTGGCCACCGCACGCTTCTCCGCCAGAGTGTCGACGTCGGCGGCCAGCAGTTCGGCATGGGTGCCGTAGGCGGCGATGAAGTTGATCAGCGAAGCCGGATGCTTGAGGTTCTGCAGCAGGTCGACCCAACTGATGTAGGGCCTGAGCTGGCTGTCGCCGGTCATGTTGTAGAACTCGCGGCGCGCCGCGTTGAACGACGGGATGCCGGTGTCGCGGCCCCGCGCCAGGTTGATGGATGCCAGGTCCAGCGGCAGGCCCACCAGGTTGTTGCGTAGCGCCTCGGTGACGAACTCGTCGATGGCGTTACCCACCTGGCGCGTCACCCCCTGGGCGATGGCGCCGGCCGCCTCGTCCGGGGTCGGGCCGCTGCCGGCGAACTCCAGCGGATTGAGGAAGGCGGCGATCAGGCCGATCTCGCTGTTGACGAAGTTCGGGTCCAGGCGGTCGATGGTCTCGGTCAGCATGGAGTGGCCGAAGCGATAGACCGTGTGGGCGAACTCGGCGACGATCGCCGCATCGATATTGGCGTCGTAGCCCTGGATCGGCCCGGTGAACACGTCGATCTGCGGCTGGATGGTGCGGGCGAACTCCTCGAAGACCAGGTGCTGGTACTGCATCTCGGTGCTGAACTTGGCCACCTGGAACAGCCGTTCGCCGTTCCACACCAACGCATCGAGCGCGGCCTGGCCGACCGGCAGCGAGCCGATCGGGGTCAGCAGCCACTCGTTGATGAAGGCCACGTCGTTGCTGGCCAGCACCACATCCTTGGCGTGGGCGACCATCCGGTTGTGCTCGGAGTGGAAGATGTGGTGGATCGCGGTCAGGCCGATGTTCTCGTTGACTCGGCCGTCCCCGGCTATGTAGTGGGCATCGAGCAGCTCGTTGTCGTAGGTGCCCGCCGCTACCGGACCGCCGGCCACATCGTCGGCGTCGGGGGTGAGCGGTGCACCGCTCTGCTGATTGATCGGCACCGCGTTGTGGGCGATGTCGATGAGGAACTGGTGCCCGGTGCTGACGGCGTTGGCCAGGCTGATCGGCGCCGCCGGATTGCCTTCCATGAGGAAGTCGTCGGCGGTTCCGGCCAGGCCATCCGGCCCTTTCATCACCACCATCGGGAAGCCGTTCGGCCCCTTGATAAAGTTGCCGTACTGGTCGGTGGCCAGCAGCGGCACATCGAACACCTGGGCATCGGTCAGGTCGATGCCCAGCAGGTCGCGGGCCTGGGCCTTGACCACGGCCCAGGTGGCCATGCCGCCGATTTCACTGTCCGCATTGATGCCGACACCGCCGAAACGGCCGTCGGCGCCCAGCTCCCAGTTGGTGATCAGGCGCCCGTTGGCCACCGGACCATCGGCCGTCATGTCGTAGGCGCGCAGGAATACCTGGTGCGAGGGGTGCGAGGTATAGGTCTGGTTCTGGTCGACGAAGGGCGAGGTGGTGTTGCTGTGCTCGTGGATGTCATCGGCCGTGCCGAGTATGCCATCGGGCCCCGGCAGGTTGGTGGCCCGGGTCAGCACCATGAAGTTGGTCGGGCTACCCGGCACGAACAACGGATCATCCGGCTGCAGCGGGATGAACACCGTGCCGCTGCCGCCCTTGGTCACCAGGTCCAGGCCATGGTCGAAGAACTGGCCGAAGAAGGTCATCCAGGGGTTGAACGGCGCGGACAGCCCTTCGTCCGGGGCCACGTTGGGCAGGAAGAACACATCCTTGTCATCGGCCGTGCCGAACACCCCGTCCAGCCCCGGACTGGTGACCAGTTCGGAGCCCTGCAGCAGAGCCGCCGCCGCCGCGGCCACCGCCGCCGGGTTGTTGGGGGTCTGGTCGACTATCAGGTTGCTGATGATGCGCGGCTGCGAATCCTGCACCAGGCCGCTGGTCTGTTGATAGGAGGTGCCGCCCTCGGCCGGGTTGAACACCGGCTCGAGCAGGCGCGGGAACACCGTGTCGGCCGCGCCGAACTGGCTCTGGCCGCCCAGCAGGTTGTTGAGCTCGCCGGTGACGGTGCGCAAGCCCAGGACCGAACGCTCATGGGGCAGCAGCGACAGCAGGTCGGCGCCGGCCGCGTGTTGCTCGGCGATCTTGATCGAGTCGAGGATGAACTGCAGGTCCGAGCGGATCAGATGGATACCCGGGCTGCTGGTGCTGGATTCGGCCGGCAGCGGCGCCAGCGGCGCCACTGGCGCGCCGGCGGCCACATCCGCGGTGGGCGCCGAATAGACATTCTCCAGCACGCCGTGGGCGTCCTGATAGACCGCCCGCACGCGAAGGTTCAGCCCCTGCAGGTCCGGGGTGACGGTGAAGCTCTGGCCAACCGCCGGGAAGCCGCCGAACAGCAGGATGTCCTGGAAGAAGCCATCGCCCGGAACCAGTTCGACCTGCCAGTAGTAGCTCACCCGACCGCTGACCGCGCCCGTCGGATTGCTGGCGCTGACGTTGTCGCCGTCGGTCACCCCGGCGACCGAGGCCACCAGGGTTTGCCCCACTTGAACCGAACCAATGATATTCACCCCCCCCACCGGGGCGGTGTTGCCGCCCAGGGTCGCGCCCGGGGTCTGCTCGACCAGCGCGCCGTTGACATAGACGAAGGCGCGATCGTTGAACTGTAGGCGCTCGATATGGGTCAGGCGGTCGACGCCGTCGCCGTCGACGAAGGTGTCGGTCACCGTGATGATGTCGTCACTGAAGTCCAGCGGCGTGCCATTGTTGCTGATGGCGATCAGGTACTCGCTGAAGTTGCCGGTGAACATGGCCGTGTCGAAACCGCCGTTGCCGGCGATCAGCTCACGCACAATGACCAGTTGCCCGGGGTTGTAGGTGCCATTGAGCATCAAGGGCACCATGGGCTTCATGCTGGTGAAGCTGGCGATCTCATCGCCGCTGCCATCGAGGTTGGCACGCACGCTGATGCGCACGTTCAGCCACATGTCGCCGTCGATCAAGTCGTCGCCGCCTCGCCCCTCGATGATGTCGCTGCCGTCACCGCCAAGGATGATGTTGCCCGCGCCGAACTGATCGTCGGCCGTGCCGAGGATGCCGTCCGGACCGGCTGCGGCGCTACCGAGGAAGGTCCGCAGGCCGCTGATCAGGTCGATATGGTTGTTGGTCAACACACTGCCGTAGGCGCCGGCCGCGGCGATCTGCGCCGCGTCGGCATTGTCGCCGCGCAGATGGTCGGCGAAGGCCGAGCCCGAGAGCCCCTCCATCTGCGCGAACTTGGTGGTGACCGCGGCGATCGACGGCGACAGCGGGGTCTCGTTGAAGGCATTGGCGAAGAAGTCCACGCTCACGCCGTAGCGGCTGTCCTTGTAGGTGGCCCAGTCGAAGCCGGACATGCCCTTCATCTTGTCCGGGCCGGCGCTGCCGACCATGATGTCGTCGCCGCCCTCGCCGATCATCTCGTCGAAGCCGCCGTCACCGAGGAACACGTCGTGGCCGATGACCGAGTCGGTGCCGAAGGGGTCGAAGTTGTCGCCCGGCGCGCCGTCCTGGCTGCCGATCTCGATCCAGTCGTCGCCCTCGTTGCCGGCCATCTGCACGTTCATCTTGCTGCCGAGGATGAAGTCGTTGCCTTCGCCGGCAATCACCTCGGAGACATCCTCGCCGGTGACGATGAAGTCGTTGCCGCGACCGGCGATGATCAGGTTCTCGCCGGGGCCGCCGTGGATCACGTCGTTGCCGTCGCCGCCCTTGAGCACATCATCGCCGCCCATGTCGGTGATGATATCGTCGCCATCGCCGCCATCGATGTCGTCGTTGCCGTGCCCGCCCTCCAGACGGTCGTTGCCGCCGTCGCCATAGAGGGTGTCGTCGCCGATGCTGGCGATGAGGATGTCATCACCATCGGTGCCACCGAGCACCACATGTTCGTCACCGGTGTAGCGCAGGTAGTTGCTGTCCGGCCCCGGAGTCGCCGGGTTGTCGCGAATGACCCAAGGCATCAGTGGGTCGCCACTATCCGGATCGGCATTGCCCAGGCCGGCGTTGAACTGGCGGCTCTGGTCGACCTCGAGGATCAGCCCGGGGGTCAGGAAGATATTGGACGGCAGATGGGTCGCGTCGGTGTTGAGCATCACCAGCTTGGCGAAGGAGTTGTTCTCCAGCTCGTGGACAAAGTTGAGTCCGGCCAGGCGGTGAAGATAGTAGAAGCGGTCGCCGTTCTGCAGCGCCTCCAACTGGGTCTCGAACACGAAGTTGAAGGTCGAACCGAGCATGCCGCCGAACGGCATCTTCGCCTCGGCCAGGCCGCCGATCCAGAAGTCGACGTTGTCCAGGCCGGTGGTGGTGACCCCGCTCGCCAGACTGGCCCAGTTCCCGGTGCTGTTGAGAAAATTGAGACGGTCGCCTGGCGCGCCGATACCGCCGAGGACGATGGCCGTGGCGGCCGCACGCTTGTCGGCCAGCGTGCTGGCGCCGGTGATGGTCGCGTGGGTGCCGTAGGCGGCGATGAAATTGATCAGCGATTCCGGGTGCTTGATGTGCTGCACGAAGTCGGCCCAACTGGTGTAGGGTCGCAGCTGGCTGTCGCCGGTACCGGCGTAGAACTCACGGCGCGCCGCATTCAGCGACGGCACGCCGGTATCCCGGCCGCGGGCGATATTGATGGCCGCCAGGTCCAGCGGCAGGCCGACCAGGTTGTTGCGCAGCGCCTCGGTGACGAACTCGTCGATCTCGTTGCCGACCTGGCGGGTCACCCCGCGGATGATGGCGCCGGCGGCCTGGTCCGGAGTCGGGCCGCTGGCAGCGAACTCCAGGGGGTTGAGGAAGGCGGCGATCAGGCCGATCTCGCTGGAGGCGAAACTGGGGTCCAGGCGATCGATGGTTTCCAGCAGCATCGAATGGCCGAAGCGGTACACGGTATGGGCGAACTCGGCGACGATCGTCGGGTCGATGGTGTCGTCGAAGTCGACGAAGGCATCGACCTGGGGCTGGATGGTGCGGGCGAACTCCTCGAACACTATGTGCTGGTACTGCATCTCGGTGCCGAACTTGGCCGCCTGGAACAGCCGCTCACCGTTCCACTGGAGCGTGGACGGGTCGGCCGGTATCGCCGCGACCGGGGTCGCCAACCACTGGTTGATGAAGGCCAGATTGGCGGAGGCCAGGACCATACTCTTGGTCACCTCCACCAGGCGATTGTGCTCGGAGTGGAAGATATGGTGCACCGCGGTCAAGCCGATGTTCTCGTTGACCCGGCCGTCACCGGCGATGTAGTGGGCGTCGAGCAGTTCGTTGTCGTAGGTACCGGCGGCCACCGGCCCGCCGGCGACGCTGTCGGCATCCGGGGTGAGGGCTGTCCCGGTCTGCTGATTGATCGGCACGGCGTTGTGGGCGATATCGATCAGGAACTGATGCCCGGTACGCACCGCATTGCTCAGATCGAGCGGCGCCAGCGGATTGCCTTCGACCAACACATCGTCGGCCGTGCCGGCGAGGCCGTCGGGCCCCTTCATCACTACCTGCGGGAAGCCGTTCGGCCCCTTGATGAAGTTGCCGTATTGGTCGGTGGCCAGCAGCGGCACGTTGTCGAAGTCGGCGTCGGTCAGATTGATCCCGAGCAGGTCGCGGGCCTGGGCCTTGACCACCTTCCAGGTGGCCATGCCGCCTATCTCGACATCGTCGGCCGTACCGAACCGGCCGTCTGCGCCGAGATCGCGATTGGTGATCAGCTTGCCGGTGGCAACCGGGGCGCCATTGCCATTGAGCGCATAGGCGCGCAGGAACACCTGGTGCGAGGGATGGGAACTGTAGGTCTGGTTCTGGTCGACGAAGGGCGAGGTGGTGTTGCTGTGCTCATGCACATCGTCGGCGGTGCCGAGAATGCCGTCCGGCCCCGGCTGGTTGGTGGCGCGGGTGAGCACCATGAAGTTGGTCTGACTACCCGGCACGTACAGCGGGTCGTCAGGCTGCAGCGGCATGAAGATGGTGCCGCTGCCGCCCTTGGTCACCAGGTCCAGGCCATGGTCGAAAAACTGGCCGAAGAAGGTCATCCACTGGTTGAAGGGCGCCGAGAGCCCCTCATCCGGGGCGATATTGGGAATCAGGAACACTGGCCTGTCGTCGGCGGTGCCGAATATGCCGTCCAGCCCCGGACTCATGACCAGGGCCGCGCCGTCATTGCCCGCCGCTGCGGCCACCGCCGCCGGATTATTGTCGCTCTGGTCCACGATCAAGTTGCTGATGATGCGCGGCTGCGAATCGACCACTATCCCGCTGATCTGAGCATAGGAGGTCGAGGTCGGGAGAGCCGGCCCCGGGCCGTCCGGATCGAAGGGCTCGGCAGTGCGGAAGATCGGCGTCAGCAAGCGCGGGAACACGGTATCGGCGGCGCCGAACAGGCTGCGCCCCTCGATCAGGTTGTTGTAGGAACCATCGACGGTACGCAGGCCGAAGGCCACTTCAGTATTCGGAATCAGGTCGCGCAGATCCGCGCCGGCGGCATGGGCCTCGGAAATCAGGATCTGCTGCAGGATGAATTCAAGGTCGGCAATATTGAAAGTGGCCATTTCTGTTCCCTCGGTGCTCAGTGCACAAGAAAGCCTGAAACAGGAAGCCACGTGCATGCATAACCTCGCGCAGGCGTGGCTCAGCGTTGCAATACAGAGAGTCGGTGATCTGAGGGAGCAGGCCGAACGACACTCTCACCGAGCGCCGAAGCGGATCAGTGTCTTACGAGGTTTGGCTTATTCCCGCCCGCGGCGAAGAAGATCCGACGCGGGGCCTCAGAGGCCTGGCGGCCCGTGGAATTGTGGGTCGAAGAAGTGCCCTAGCGTTGCCAGTCTGGCTGGCAGGTGACCCGAAGTGCTGTTCATGATGCTTCTCGAACATTGGTGGCTGACGCAAGCCACCGCGCCCTCTCCTGCGCGGCATGCTTCGCCAGCAATCACTCACGATTGAACTAAAGGCGGCAGCACAGCCTTTGTCAAGATACCGTCGAGTAAATACACCCAAAAAAATATGAATCTTAACTGGTTGATTCTTAAAATTATTTCCAGACAGGGAGGAAACCTAGCGAAACACCTCACTGACCACCCCCTGGCCTCACTCTCCCGTCGGGCGTCTGTAACGCTTCTCCTCGCCCCTGCCGGCCCTGCACAGCTTCCAGGTCAGAGCCGACAATGCCGCTCGGCAGCGGCATTGTCTCTGCCGTCGATATGGAAAATCGAAGCAATGAACAGAGGGCTGACTCGGGGCGAGCATCTAACCGCTGGAAGGCTTCAGCTCGTGGCCCTAAGGGAAGAATCGGAAGAGGCCGCGATCGGCCACGCCCCAGGACAGGTCTTGCGCCACCTCTCTCGGATACCGGGCAAGAGGGCGGGATCGAGCCCGATGGTTTAGGGGACTATTCCTCTTCGTTTACGCGGTCACGCAGTTCTTTGCCCGGTTTGAAGTGCGGCACGAACTTGCCGTCGAGGCGTACTGACTGGCCGGTCTTGGGGTTGCGGCCGATGCGCGGCGCCCGGTAATGCAAGGAGAAACTGCCGAAGCCGCGAATCTCGATGCGATCACCCGTGGCCAGCGCCTGGGACATCTGCTCCAGCATGGTCTTGATCGCCAGCTCGACATCCTTGGAGGACAACTGCCCCTGATGGGTGACAATTCGTTCGATCAACTCCGACTTCGTCATGGTTTTCCCTTCTTTTTCAAGCGGCTAGACCACTCTATAGAATGGTTTTAGCATGCTGGTCAGCATTTGAACAGCCCAAAAAACAAGGTGTTAGCGATGCTGGCCGAGCCTTCCAGACTCGATTCGCGAGTTTCCGGCAGATAGAGCGCCACTCTCCTCGCCCCCTCGGATTAAATCGCAGGCACAAAAAAGGGCGACCGCAGTCGCCCTTTTTCTGGATTACCCGAACTTAGTTCTGGTTTTCCATCTGCGCACGAATCAGATCACCGATGGTGGTCGGACCGGAAGTTTCGACTTCCTGCTTGCTGCGCATTTCCTTGATCGCTTCCTTCTCGTCCTCGACGTCCTTGGACTTGATGGACAGGCTGATCACGCGGCTCTTGCGGTCAACGCTGATGATCTTGGCTTCGACTTCTTCGCCTTCCTTCAGCACGTTGCGCGCGTCTTCGACGCGGTCACGGCTGATTTCGGAGGCCTTCAGCGTGGCTTCGATGTCGTTGCCCAGATCGATGATGGCGCCCTTGGCGTCAACTTCTTTCACGGTACCGCGAACGATGGTGCCCTTGTCGTTGAGCGACACGTAGTTGGAGAACGGATCGTCTTCCAGCTGCTTGATGCCCAGGGAGATGCGCTCGCGCTCCGGATCGACGGAGAGGATGACGGTTTCCAGCTCGTCGCCCTTCTTGAAACGACGTACGGCTTCTTCGCCCACTTCGTTCCAGGAGATGTCGGACAGGTGAACCAGGCCGTCGATGCCGCCATCCAGACCAATGAAGATACCGAAATCGGTGATCGACTTGATGGTGCCGGAGATCTTGTCACCCTTGTTGAACTGGCTGGAGAAATCTTCCCACGGGTTGGTCTTGCACTGCTTGATACCCAGGGAGATACGACGACGCTCTTCGTCGATGTCCAGAACCATGACTTCCACTTCGTCGCCAACCTGAACGACTTTCGACGGGTGGATGTTCTTGTTGGTCCAGTCCATTTCGGAGACGTGTACCAGGCCTTCAACGCCCTCTTCCAGCTCAGCGAAGCAGCCGTAGTCGGTCAGGTTGGTCACGCGCGCCATGACGCGGGTGCTCTCCGGGTAACGGGCCTTGATGGCAACCCATGGGTCTTCGCCCAGCTGCTTCAGGCCGAGGGATACGCGGTTACGCTCGCGATCGTACTTCAGAACCTTGACGTCGATCTCGTCGCCAACGTTGACGATCTCGGACGGGTGCTTGATGCGCTTCCAGGCCATGTCGGTGATGTGCAGCAGGCCGTCGACGCCACCCAGGTCCACGAACGCGCCGTAGTCGGTGAGGTTCTTGACGATACCCTTGACCTGCTGGCCTTCCTGCAGGGACTCCAGCAGAGCCTCGCGCTCGGCGCTGTTCTCGGCTTCCAGCACGCTGCGGCGGGAAACGACAACGTTGTTGCGCTTCTGGTCCAGCTTGATGACCTTGAACTCGAGCTCTTTGCCTTCCAGGTGGGTGGTATCACGCACCGGACGGACATCGACCAAGGAACCTGGCAGGAACGCACGGATGCCGTTAACGTCGACAGTGAAGCCGCCCTTAACCTTACCGTTGATAACGCCCTTGACCACTTCCTCGGCGGCGAAAGCTGCTTCCAGAACGATCCAGCACTCGGCGCGCTTGGCTTTTTCGCGGGACAGCTTGGTTTCACCGAAGCCATCTTCAACCGCGTCCAGCGCGACATGGACTTCGTCACCGACCTTGATGGTCAGCTCGCCTTGTTCGTTGAAGAACTGCTCGAGCGGGATGACGCCCTCGGACTTCAGGCCGGCATGCACGGTGACCCAGTCACCGTCGATGTCGACCACGATGCCGGTGATGATGGCACCCGGCTGCATGTCGAGGGATTTCAGGCTTTCTTCAAATAGTTCTGCGAAGCTTTCGCTCATGTTGATTCCTGTTGATTCAGGGCAGGGAATCTGCCCAATCCACACTCCAGACAATGTGGGTTCGTTCATGTAAAAAGAGGCCTGCGGGACTAGGACTGGTCTCCCGCATGCCTCCTTGTCGAGCCCTTCGGCCTAAGCCGCAGCTCTTTCACCCGGCGAGGTCGCGATCGGCGACTTCGCGCAGAATACGTTCAAGCACCTGCTCTATCGAGAGTTCGGTGGAATCCAACTGGATCGCATCGGCGGCCGGCTTGAGCGGCGCCACGGCGCGTTGGGTGTCGCGCTCGTCGCGCGCACGAATCTCGTCGAGAAGACTCGCGAGATTAACATCATCGCCCTTGGCCTTCAACTGCAAGTAACGGCGCCTGGCACGTTCCTCGGCACTGGCGGTGAGGAAGATCTTCAGCGGCGCGTCGGGGAACACCACGGTGCCCATGTCGCGGCCATCGGCCACCAGCCCAGGCAGCTCCTGGAACGCCCGCTGGCGCTGCAGCAGCGCCTCGCGCACGGCCGGCAGCGAGGCCACCTGCGAGGCACCGGCGCCGATCTGTTCGTTGCGGATCAGGTCGGTAACGTCCTCGCCCTCGAGGATGATGCGCTGACCCTGGTCATCGGTGGCCGCATTGAACTGCACGTCCAGATGGGCGGCGAGCACCTTCATCGCCTCCTCGTTGGTCAGGTCCACCCCGTGGTTGCCCGCCGCGAAGGCCAGCAAACGATACAGGGCGCCGGAGTCCAGCAGACTCCAGCCCAGCTGCCGGGCCAGCAGGCCGGCGATGGTGCCCTTGCCCGAACCGCTCGGTCCGTCGATCGCGATCACCGGCGCCACGGCAGTCATGACTTGCCCTCCTCGGCGACGCGGATGCCGACCTGTGCGGCCAGGGCGAGGAAGTTCGGGAAGGAGGTAGCGACGTTGGCGCAGTCATGGATGCGGATCGGCGCACTGGCGCGCAGCGAGGCCACGCTGAAGGACATGGCGATGCGGTGGTCGCCGTGGCTGTAGACCTCGCCACCGCCGATGCTGCCGCCCTCGATGACGATGCCGTCCGGGGTCGGCTCGGCCTTGACGCCCAGCGTCTGCAGGCCGTCGGCCATGACCTGGATGCGGTCGGACTCCTTGACCCGAAGCTCCTCGGCACCACGCAGCACGGTGCGGCCCTCGGCGCAGGACGCGGCGACGAACAGCACCGGGAACTCGTCGATAGCCAGCGGCACCAGGTCTTCCGGGATGTCGATACCCTTGAGTTTGGCCGAACGCACGCGGATGTCGGCCACCGGCTCGCCGCCCACCTCGCGCTGGTTTTCCAGGCTGATATCGCCGCCCATCAGCTTGAGGATGTCGATCACCCCGGTGCGGGTCGGATTGATGCCGACGTGCTCCAGCACCAGCTCGGAATCCTCGGCGATGCTACCGGCGACCAGGAAGAAGGCCGCCGAGGAGATATCCGCCGGCACCTCGATGCGAGTGGCCACCAGCTTATGCCCGGACTCGACTGTCGCACTGCTGCCCTCGACCGTCACCGGGTAGCCGAACCCCTGCAGCATGCGCTCGGTATGGTCGCGGGTCGGCGCCGGCTCGATCACCGTGGTCGAGTTCGCCGCGTAGAGCCCGGCGAGCAGCAGGCAGGACTTGACCTGGGCGCTGGCCATGGGCATCTGGTAGGTCATGCCGCCCAGGCGGCGGCCGCCGCGGATGGTCATGGGCGGACGCCCCTCGGCGGCGGTCTCGATCTCCGCGCCCATCTCCCGCAGCGGCTTGGCCACGCGGTTCATCGGCCGCTTGGACAGCGAGGCGTCGCCGGTCAGGGTGGTGTCGAAGGGCTGCGCGGCGAGCAGGCCGGCAAGCAGACGCATGGAGGTGCCGGAGTTGCCCAAGTAGATGGGCCCTGGCGGCGCCTGCAGGCCGTGCAGGCCGACGCCGTGGATGGTCACCCGGCCGTGGTGCGGGCCCTCGATCACCACACCCATGTCGCGGAAGGCCTGCAGGGTCGCCAGGGCATCCTCGCCCTCGAGGAAGCCTTCCACCTCGGTGGTGCCTTCGGCCAGGGAGCCGAGCATGATCGAGCGGTGCGAGATGGATTTGTCGCCGGGAACGCGAATCCGTCCGGTCAGTTTGCCACCAGGGTTAGCCAGGAAAATCAGATCGTTCGAGTGCATAGCGTCCACATAGGCCCTGCGGGCCAGAATTTTGCCGAAATGCTCGCGGGCCACCCGGGCGCGGGTGAACACGCCCAGCAGTTGATGCCCGTCCCCAGCGTCGACCGCATCGCGCAGGGCGTCGAGGTCGTCGCGAAATACGTCCAGGGTGTGCAGCACGGCCTCGCGGTTGGCGAGGAAGATGTCGTGCCACATCACCGGGTCGCTGCCGGCAATTCGCGTGAAATCGCGAAAGCCGCCGGCGGCGTAGCGGAATATCTCCAGATTCTCGCTGCGTTTGGCCAGCGAGTCGACCAGACCGAATGCCAGCAGGTGCGGCAGATGGCTGGTGGCGGCGAGCACCTGATCATGGTGCTCGACCTGCATCTGCTCGACATCGGCGCCCAACTCGCGCCACAAGGCATCGACCAGTGCCAGGGCCCGCTCGTCGCTGCGCTCGCAGGGAGTCAGGATCACCTTGTGCCGGCGGAACAGTTCGCCGTTGGACGCCTCGACGCCGCTCTGCTCGGAACCGGCGATCGGATGGCCCGGCACGAAACGCACTGGCTTGTCGACGAAGGCCAGGCGCGCGGCGCGCACCACATTGCCCTTGGCACTGCCCACATCGGTGAGTACCGCATCGCCGAGCTCGAGCCCGGCCAGCTGGCCCAGCAGCTTCTCCATGGCCAGGATGGGCACCGCCAGCTGAATCACCTCGGCCCCCTCGCAGGCGACGGCCAGCCGCTCTTCACAACGATCGACCACCCCCAGTTCGACGGCCATGCGGCGCGACTCGGGATCCAGATCGACGCCCACCACCTCGCGACACAGGCCGCGCTCGCGCAGCCCCTTGGCGAAGGAGCCGCCGATCAGGCCGAGGCCGATCACCACCAAGCGACCGATCATCGGGGCTGCGGACTGGGTAACGGCTCCGGCCTTGACCTCGCTCACGCGTCCAGCACCTTGGTCAGGGCCGCGAGGAAGCGGCTGTTCTCCTGCTCCGTGCCGATCGACACCCGCAGATGATGGGGCATGCCGTAACCGGCCACCGGGCGAACGATCACCCCTTCGCGCAGCAACGCCTGGTTGAGCGCGGCGGTATCGCGGCCAAAATCCACCGCGATGAAGTTGCCCCGCGACGGAATCCAACTCAGCCCCAGGGCGCGCAAGCCCTCCTCCAGCTGCACCATGCCGGCGTCGTTGGCCTGGCGACTACGCTGCAGGTAGTCGTCGTCATCCAGCGCGGCGCAGGCCGCGGCCAGGGCCAGGCTGTTGACGTTGAAGGGCTGGCGCACGCGATTGAGCACCTCGGCGACCTGCACGGAACTGACGGCGTAACCGACCCGCAACGCCGCCAGGCCGTAGGCCTTGGAGAAGGTGCGCGATACCAGCAAGTTCGGGTATTGGGCCAGGTAGTCGAGGCCATTGGGCAACTCGTCGCCCCGGGCATACTCGATATAGGCCTCGTCCAGCACCACCAGCACGCTCTCCGGCACCTGGGCGAGGAAGTCGCTCAACGCCTGCGGGCCGAACCAGGTGCCCGTGGGGTTGTTGGGGTTGGCGACGAACACCACGCGGGTCTGGGCGTCGATAGCCGCCAGCATGGCCTCCAGATCGTGACCGAAGTCCCTGGCCGGCACCGCCCTGCCCTCGGCGCCGACCGCCTGGGTGGCGATGGGGTAGACGGCGAAGGCGAACTGGCTGAACACCGCATTCAGCCCCGGCGCCAGGTAGGCGCGGGCGACCAGGTCGAGCACATCGTTGGAACCGTTGCCGAGGGTCACCTGAGCGGCCTGCACGCCGCAGCGCTCGGCCAGGCGGCGCTTGAGCTCGAAGCCGTTGCCGTCGGGATAGCGGGTCAGCTCGGCCAGCTCGCCACGGATGGCCTCCAGCGCCTTGGGGCTGGGGCCCAGGGGGTTTTCGTTACTGGCCAGCTTGACGATGCCGGCCGGGTCGATATTCAGCTCGCGCGCCAACTCGTCGACCGGCTTGCCCGGCACGTAGGGCGACAGCTTCTGTACGCCTGGCTGGGCCAGGGCGAGGAAATCACAGCTCATTGCTTGCCTCTTGTCGATCCGCCCGCACAGGCCGTGCGTCGCGATGGAGCCGCCGCTGCCCCGGGCCCGCGCCCGGGACTGGCGCCGGCGACCTAGAGCACCGCCTTGGGGTAGGAGCCCAGCACCTTGAGGGCCACGGCTTCCTGATTGATCTTCTCCAGCACGTCCTTGATCAGCGGATCGCGGTGATGGCCGACGAAGTCGATGAAGAACACGTAGGTCCACTTGCCGCTGCGCGACGGCCGGGTCTCGATACGGGTCAGGTCGATGCCGTTGTTGTGGAAGGGCACCAGCAGTTCGTGCAGCGCGCCCGGCTTGTTGCGCATGGACACGATGACCGAGGTCTTGTCGTCGCCGGTCGGCGGCACTTCCTGGCTGCCGATGATCAAAAAGCGCGTGGAGTTGTCCGGGCGGTCCTCGATCTTCTCCGCCAGCTTGGTCAGGCCGTAGAGGTTGGCCGCCATGTCGCCGGCGATCGCCGCCGAATTCCACTCGCTCTTCACCCGTTTGGCCGCATCGGCATTGCTCGACACGGCGACGCGCTCGACGTTCGGGTAGTGCGCATCCAGCCATTTGCGGCACTGGGCCAGGGACTGGGCGTGGGAGTAGATGCGGGTGATCTTGTCGGTCTTGGTGGTTTCGCCCACCAGCAGGTGGTGGTGGATGCGCAGCTCGACCTCGCCGCAGATGACCATGTCGTGCTCGAGGAAGCTGTCCAGGGTGTGGTTGATCGCCCCCTCGGTGGAGTTCTCCACCGGCACCACGCCGAAGTTGACCGCGCCGGCGGCCACCTCGCGGAACACCTCGTCGATGGCCGCCATCGGCACGCTGATCACCGCGTGACCGAAGTGCTTCATCGCCGCGGCCTGGGAGAAGGTCCCCTCGGGGCCGAGGTAGGCGACCTTGAGCGGGTTCTCCAGGGCCAGGCAGGAGGACATGATCTCGCGGAACAGACGCGCCATCTCCTCGTTGTCCAGCGGCCCCTTGTTACGCTCCATGATGCGCTTGAGCACCTGGGCCTCGCGCTCGGGGCGGTAGAACACCGGCTTCTCGCCTTCCGGCAGGGCCTTCATCTTGACCCGTGCGACTTCCTCGGCGCAGCGCGCGCGGTCGCTGATCAGCTCGAGAATCTTCTCGTCGAGACTGTCGATGCGCAGGCGCAGGGCCTGCAGTTCCTGCTCGGAGATTACTTCCGTCATCAGCCGTGCTCCTTCTCGAACTCGGCCATGTAGGCCACCAGCGCCTGCACAGCGTCGAGGCCCACGGCGTTATAGATGGAGGCGCGCATGCCGCCGACCGAGCGGTGGCCCTTGAGATTGAGCAGGCCGCGGGCCTCGGCGCCGGCGAGGAACGGCTGATCCAGGCGCTCGTCGGCCAGGCGGAACGGCACGTTCATCCAGGAGCGGGCATTCGTGGCGATCGGGTTGCTGTACAGCTCGCTGCTGTCGATGGCCCCGTACAGCAGGTCCTTCTTGGCGCGGTTGCGCTGCTCCATGGCCTCGACGCCACCCTGCTCCTTGAGCCACTCGAACACCAGGCCCGACAGGTACCAGGAGAAGGTCGCCGGGGTGTTGTACATCGAGCCGTTGTCGGCGGCGACCTTATAGTTGAGCATGGTCGGGCAGGCACTGCGGGCGCGGCCGAGCAGGTCCTCACGCACTATCACCACCACCAGGCCGGAAGGACCGATGTTCTTCTGCGCACCGGCATAGATCAGGCCGAACTTCGACACATCGATCTCACGCGAGAGGATGTCCGAGGACATGTCCGCCACCAGGGGCGCCTCGCCGGCCTCGGGAATCCAGTCGAACTCCAGTCCGCCGATGGTCTCGTTCGGCGTGTAGTGCAGGTAGGCGGCACCCTTGGACAGCTGCCACTCGTTCTGCCCGGGGATGGCGAAGTAGTCGTAGCCCTTGGCGCTGGCGGCGACATTGATGTTGCCGAAGCGGCGCGCCTCTTCGATGGCCTTCTTCGACCAGATACCGGTGTCGATGTAGTCGGCCACGCCGTCTTCCGGCAGCAGGTTCAGCGGGATCTCGGCGAACTGCTGGCTGGCGCCGCCCTGGAGGAACAGCACCTTGTAGTTCGAGGGGATGGCGAGCAGCTCGCGCAGGTCCTGCTCGGCCTTGGCGGCGATGGCCATGTACTCGTCGCTACGATGGCTCATCTCCATCACCGACAGGCCCCTGCCCTGCCAGTCGAGGAGCTCCGCCTGGGCGCGCTGCAGAACAGCTTCCGGAAGCGCGGCCGGGCCGGCGCAAAAGTTAAAGGCTCGCTTGCTCACATCCACTCTCGCTCAAATGTTGCGCGGACAGGCCCGTCATGGACATCCGCCGATTCCTACGCCGCGACGGGCGGGAGCATCCCGCCCAGGCGCATCATTCCTCGCCGAGCGGGCTCTCGTCGGCCGCTCCACCTTCCGCCTCGGCCGCCATCGCAGCCATGGTCTCGTCCTCGTCCAGCTCCTCGTCCTCTTCTGCGGACGGCTCCTGCACGCGCTCCAGGCCCACCAGCTTCTCGTCCTTGGCCAGCTTGATCAGGGTCACGCCCTGGGTATTGCGCCCCAGGCTGGAGACCTCGCCGGCGCGGGTACGCACCAGGGTGCCCTGGTCGGAAATCAGCATGATCTCCTCGCCGTCGAGCACCTGCACCGCACCGACCAGCGGGCCGTTGCGCTCGTTGCTGACCATGGCGATGACGCCCTGGCCGCCGCGCCCGCGGCGCGGGAACTCGGCCATCTCGGTGCGCTTGCCGTAGCCGCGCTCGGAGGCGGTGAGGATCTGCGCGCCGGGCTCGGGAATCAGCATGGAGATGATCTGCTGGCCTTCGGCCAGGCGCATGCCGCGTACGCCGCGGGCGGTACGGCCCATGGTGCGCACGTGCTTCTCCTTGAAGCGGATGACCTTACCGCCGTCGGAGAACAGCATCACCTCACGGGCACCGTCGGTGACGGCGGCGGCGATCAGGGTGTCGTCTTCGTCCAGCTTCAGGGCGATCAGGCCGGTGCTGCGCGGTCGGCTGAACTGCACCAGCGGAGTCTTCTTCACCGTGCCCTTGGCGGTGGCCATGAAGATGTAGGCGCCGGTCGGCTCGTCCTGCTCATCGTCGGCTGTTTCGCCATCGCCGTCCTCGACCACTTCGCCTTCGATCACCTCGCCTTCCAGCGCCTCGTCCAGTTCCTCCTCGGACTCGGCGCTCTGCTGCAGGGCCTCCAGGTCGATCTGCAGCATCGCGGTGATGCGCTCGCCCTCGTCCAGCGGCAGCAGGTTGACCAGCGGACGGCCGCGGGCGGCGCGGGAGGCCTCGGGAATCTCGTAGGTCTTCAGCCAGTACACCTTGCCCTTGCTGGAGAACAGCAGCAGGGTGGCATGGCTGTTGGCGACCAACAGGTGCTCGATGTAGTCCTCGTCCTTGATCCCGGTCGCCGACTTGCCCTTGCCGCCGCGGCGCTGGGCCTGGTAGGCGGCCAGCGGCTGGCTCTTGGCATAGCCGCCGTGGGAAATGGTCACGACCCGCTCTTCTTCGGTGATCAGGTCGGCCAGGGTCAGGTCCAGGCGGGTGTCGAGGATCTCGGTGCGACGGGCATCGCCGAACTCGGCCTTGACCGCTTCCAGCTCCTCGCGGATGACCTCCATCAGACGCACCGCGTCGGTGAGGATGCGGATCAGCTCGCCGATCTGGGTGAGGATTTCCTGGTACTCGGCCAGCAGCTTCTCGTGCTCCAGGCCGGTCAGGCGGTGCAGGCGCAGGTCGAGAATGGCCTGGGCCTGCTCCGGCGACAGGTAGTACTTGCCGTCGCGCAGGCCGTACTGGGGGGGCAGGTCCTCGGGACGGCAGGCTTCGGCGCCGGCGCGCTCGACCATGGCCTCCACCGCGCTGGACTCCCAAGCAGTGGAGATCAGCGCCTCCTTGGCTTCGGCCGGGGTCGGCGAGGCCTTGATCAGGGCGATCACCGGGTCGATGTTGGACAGCGCCACCGCCTGGCCTTCGAGGATGTGCCCGCGCTCGCGCGCCTTGCGCAGCTCGAACACGGTACGCCGGGTCACCACCTCGCGGCGGTGCAGGATGAAGGCCTCGAGCATGTCCTTGAGATTGAGCACCTTCGGCTGGCCGTCGATCAAGGCCACCACGTTGATGCCGAACACGCTCTGCATCTGGGTCTGGGCATAGAGGTTGTTGAGGATCACCTCCGGCACCTCGCCGCGGCGCAGCTCGATGACGATGCGCATGCCGTCCTTGTCCGACTCGTCGCGCAGCTCGGTGATGCCCTCGAGCTTCTTCTCCTTGACCAGCTCGGCGATCTTCTCGATCAGCCGCGCCTTGTTCAGCTGGTAGGGCAGCTCGGTGACCACGATCTGCTGGCGGCCGCCGACCTTGTCGATGTCCTCGACCTCGGCGCGGGCACGGATATAGATACGTCCCCTACCCGTGCGATACGCCTCGATGATGCCGGCGCGGCCGTTGATGATCGCCGCGGTCGGGAAGTCCGGGCCGGGGATGTACTGCATCAGCTCGTCGACGCTCAGCTCGCTGTTGTCGATCAGCGCCAGGCAGCCGTCGATGACCTCCGAGAGGTTATGCGGCGGGATGTTGGTGGCCATGCCCACGGCGATACCGCTGGAGCCGTTGACCAGCAGGTTGGGGATCTTGGTCGGCATGACCGCGGGGATCTGCTCGGTGCCGTCGTAGTTCGGCACCCAGTCCACGGTTTCCTTGTGCAAGTCGGCCAGCAGCTCGTGGGCCAGCTTGGTCATGCGCACTTCGGTGTAACGCATGGCCGCGGCGTTGTCGCCGTCCACCGAACCGAAGTTGCCCTGGCCGTCGACCAGCAGGTAACGCAGGGAGAACGGCTGGGCCATGCGCACGATGGTGTCGTACACCGCCGTGTCGCCGTGGGGGTGGTACTTACCGATCACGTCACCGACCACACGGGCGGACTTCTTGTACGGCTTGTTCCAGTCGTTGCCCAGCTCACTCATTGCGAAGAGCACGCGACGGTGCACGGGCTTCAAGCCATCGCGCGCATCCGGCAGGGCCCGCCCGACGATCACGCTCATCGCGTAGTCGAGGTAGGACTGCTGCAGTTCGTCTTCGATATTGACCGGGAGGATTTCTTTGGCCAGTTCGCCCATGAGTAGCCTGGTTCCTTTTTCTGGTGAAACTCCGCCCCATTCATCCTGAACGACGCGAAGCTTGCCGCCGTGGCCCTAGGCCAGCAACGACTCACGACAAATCAATGAGTTATGCCATGTATCTGCGCAGTCGAGGCGCCCGCGAAGGGCACCCCTGAAAACCGCCGGAGTGTACCACAATCACCGCCCCGCACCTATCCCCAGGCCCGGCCCGGGCAACCACTCAGTGCAGGCGCTTGCGACACATCAGCTGGGCCATCTTCGCCGCGTCGGGACGCTCCACCACGCCCTTCTCGGTGACGATGAAGTCGATCAGGTCGGCAGGGGTCACGTCGAACACCGGATTGACCGCGTCGACGCCCGCCGCCACGTGCCTGCCGCCCACCTCCAGCAGCTCGCGACCGTCGCGCTCCTCGATGGGGATGTCCTCGCCACTCTCCAGGGCCATGTCGATGGTCGAGCTGGGCGCCACCACCATGAAACGCACGCCGTGGTGCATGGCGTTGACCGCCAGCTGGTAGGTGCCGATCTTGTTGGCCACGTCGCCGTTGGCGGTGATGCGGTCGGCGCCGACTATGACCCAGGTGATGCCCTTGGTCTTCATCAGATGGGCCGCCGCCGAATCGGCGTTCAGGCTCACCGGCACCCCCTCGTTGGCCAGCTCCCAGGCGGTCAGGCGCGAGCCCTGCAGCCAGGGCCGGGTCTCGTCGGCATAGACGCGTTCGACCAGGCCATCGAGGTAGGCGGCGCGAATCACCCCCAGCGCGGTCCCGAAGCCGCCAGTGGCCAGCGCCCCGGTATTGCAGTGAGTCAGCAGGTTCTGCTGGTTACCCTGGTGCTTGCGGATCAGCTCGACGCCGAGCTGCGCCATGGTCAGGTTGGCCTCGCGGTCGCTCTGATGGATGCCGTGCGCCTCGGCCTCCAGCGCCAGCAGCGGGTCCTCGCCCTCCTTCAAACGCTCCAGGCGCTCGCGCATGCGATTGAGCGCCCAGAACAGATTGACCGCGGTCGGCCGCGAATCGGCCAACACCTGGAAGTCCTCCTCCAGCGCCGCACGCCAGTCGCCGCCCGCCGCCAGCCGCGCCCGAGCGCCCAGCACCAGGCCGTAGGCGGCGCTGATGCCGATGGCCGGTGCACCGCGCACCACCATCGCCCGAATCGCCTCGGCCACCTCGGCAGCCGAGCGATAGGTGTGCCAGACTTCCTCGAGCGGCAACACGCGCTGATCGAGCAGATGCAGCGCACCCTCGCGCCACTCGATAGCCTTGACCTTCTCGGCCGCCAGCAATTGCTCGCGCATGACCCACCTCGCAGTCCCAAAGAAAAAGCCGACCATTATACGCAGATGCACGGCACGCCCAAGCCCATGTCGACACCACAGGAAAGGGCTGCACCCTTCACCAGGCGCAGGCAACCACAGCACTCCAAGCCTAGTTCGCCACGCAGCCAGACGGCCAGCGTCGGGGTTTCGGCTTCAAGCCCGCGACATTCCCCTATAAACTCGCCCTTTTCAGCCCGCCGGAAGCCCACCCCATGTCCGCAGCCCCACTCGACCTCCTCCTGCTCCCCACCTGGCTGGTGCCGGTGGAACCGGCCGGCGTGGTGCTGCACGAGTACGGCCTGGGCATCCGCGACGGGCGCATCGCCCTGCTCGCCCCCCGCGCCGAAGCCCTCAAGCAGCCAGCCCTGGAAGTGCGCGAACTGCCGGGCCGCCTGCTGACGCCGGGCCTGGTCAACGCCCACGGCCATGCCGCCATGACCCTGTTCCGCGGCCTGGCCGACGACCTGCCGCTGATGACCTGGCTGCAGGAGCACATCTGGCCCGCCGAGGCCAAATGGGTGGATGAGGACTTCATCCGCGACGGCACCGAACTGGCCATCGCCGAGCAGCTCAAGGGCGGCATCACCTGCTTCTCGGACATGTACTTCTTTCCCGCGGCCACCAGCGAACTGGTGCACAAGAGCGGCATTCGCGCCCAGATCACCATTCCGGTGCTGGACTTCCCCATCCCCGGCGCCCGCGATGCCGATGAAGCGCTGCGCAAAGGCCTGGAGCTGTTCGACGACCTCAAGCAGCACCCGCGCCTGAAGGTGGCGTTCGGCCCCCACGCCCCCTACACCGTGAGCGACGACAAGCTGGAGAACATCCGCATGCTCGCCGAGGAGCTGGATGCCGGCATTCACATGCACGTGCAGGAGACCGCCTTCGAGGTGCAACAGAGCCTCGAACTGCACGGCGCGCGCCCCCTGGCACGCCTGGCACGCCTCGGCCTGCTCGGCCCGCGCTTCCAGGCCGTGCACATGACCCAGGTCGACGATGCTGACTTGGCGCTGCTGGTGGACAGCAACAGCAGCGTGATCCACTGCCCCGAGTCCAACCTCAAGCTGGCCAGCGGCTTCTGCCCGGTAGAGCGGCTCTGGCAGGCCGGCGTCAACGTCGCCATCGGCACCGACGGCGCGGCCAGCAACAACGACCTGGACCTGCTCGGCGAGACCCGCACCGCCGCCCTGCTGGCCAAGGCCGTAGCCGGCTCGGCCACCGCCCTGGACGCCCACCGCGCGCTGCGCATGGCCACCCTGAACGGTGCCCGCGCCCTCGGCCTGGACACGCAGATCGGCTCGCTGGAACCGGGCAAACTCGCCGACCTGACGGCCTTCGACCTCTCCGGCCTGGCCCAGCAACCGGTCTACGACCCGGTCTCGCAACTGATCTATGCCAGCGGGCGCAACTGCGTCGAACATGTCTGGGTGGCCGGCAAGTCGCTGCTCGACGGCGGCCGCCTGACCCGTCTGGACGAACAGCGCATCGTCGCCAATGCCTGCGCCTGGGGCGCGAAAATCGCCGGCCGGGCATAGGCGCTGCGACAAACTGACATACATTGAGCCACCCGCGAGCGCGCACCGCACGCGAGGAAACTGGCACCATAGGCGCCCGAGTCCCGAACCTCCGGCCTGCCGCTCTACCCAGGAAACCCCATGAGCAACGTCGATCACGCCGAAATCGCCAAATTCGAAGCCCTCGCCCACCGCTGGTGGGATCGCGAGAGCGAGTTCAAGCCGCTGCACGACATCAATCCGCTGCGGGTCAACTGGATCGACGAGCGCGTCGGCCTGGCCGGCAAGCGCGTACTCGACGTCGGCTGCGGCGGCGGCATCCTCAGCGAGGCCATGGCCCAGCGCGGTGCAAGCGTCACCGGCATCGACATGGGCGAGGCGCCGCTGGCGGTGGCCCAACTGCACCAGCTGGAGTCCGGGGTGTCGGTGGAGTACCGGCAGATCACCGCCGAGGTGATCGCCGCGGAACTGCCCGGGCAGTTCGACGTGGTCACCTGCCTGGAGATGCTCGAGCACGTGCCGGACCCGGCCTCGGTGATCCGCGCCTGCCACACCCTGGTCAAGCCCGGCGGCCAGGTGTTCTTCTCCACCATCAACCGCAACCCCAAGGCCTACCTGTTCGCGGTGATCGGCGCCGAATACCTGCTGCGCCTGCTGCCGCGCGGCACCCACGACTTCAAGAAGTTCATCCGCCCCTCCGAGCTGGGCGCCTGGAGCCGCGCCGCCGGCCTGGAGGTCAAGGACATCATCGGCCTGACCTACAACCCGCTGACCAAGCACTACAAGCTGGAAGCCGACGTCGACGTCAACTACATGATCCAGACCCTGAGGGAGGCCTAGGGCGTGCCATTGGTTATTTCCCTGCTGCGTTGCCGTCAGAAAACCGGCCAGGCTAGGCGCTGGCCGCAGGCAATGGTTGTTCCATTGCCAAGGACAGCAACAACGCATGGCCGATTTTCTGACGCAACCCATAGGGCCGGGTCTGTTTGGGCACGATGCGGCGTTTCTCGCCGCTCATTTGGAACAACCAAACTTCACGGCTCGTGCCTTGCCTCGCGCCAAAACAGACTCCGGCGCAGCGAGGGAAATAGCCAATGACACGCCCAATGCGTCTGCGCGCGGTTCTTTTCGACATGGACGGCACCCTGCTCGACAGCGCGCCGGACTTTATCGCCATCTGCCAGGCGATGCGCGCCGAACGCGGCCTGCCCCCCATCGCCGACAAGCTGATTCGCGACCAGATCTCCGGCGGCGCCCGTGCCATGGTTGCCGCCAGCTTCGCCCTGGACCCGCAGGACGCGCTGTTCGAACCCCTGCGCCTGGAATTCCTCGAGCGCTATCAGCAGCATTGCGCCGTACTCACCCGCCCGTTCGACGGCATCGAACAGCTGCTCGCCGACATCGAGCGGGCCAGACTGATCTGGGGGGTGGTCACCAACAAGCCGCTGCGCTTCGCCGAACCGATCATGCAGCAACTGGGCCTGGCCAAACGCTCGGCCATTCTAATCTGCCCGGATCACGTGACCCGCAGCAAACCCGACCCGGAACCCATGACCCTGGCCTGCAGCCGCCTGGACCTGGAGCCGGCCAGCGTGCTGTTCGTCGGCGACGACCTGCGCGACATCGAGTCGGGCCGCGCCGCCGGCACTCGCACCGCGGCGGTGACCTATGGCTACATCCACCCCGAAGACAACCCGAGGAACTGGGGCGCCGACGTGGTGGTCGACCACCCGCAGGAGTTGCGCGCCGTGCTCGATCGCGCGCTGTGTTCCTGCTGAGGGGCCGCGCCACAGATTCTTCGGTGCGCTCGGCCGCCCCGGGCCAACCACTAAACTCAGCCACTACCACGCATAAACGAGGCGCTTCCCCATGTTCGACTATTCCGCCCGTCCCGACCTACTCAAGGATCGCGTGATTCTGGTCACTGGCGCCGGCCGCGGGATCGGCGCCGCCGCCGCCCAGACCTTCGCCGCCCATGGCGCCACCGTGCTGCTGCTGGGCAAGACCGAAGAACACCTGAGCAAGGTCTACGACGCCATAGAAGCGGCCGGCCACCCGCAACCCGCGGTGATCCCCTTCAACCTGGAAACCGCCTTGCCGCACCAGTACGACGAGCTGGCGGCGATGATCGAGCGTGAGTTCGGCAAGCTCGACGGCCTGCTGCACAACGCCTCGATCATCGGCCCGCGCACGCCGCTGGAGCAGCTCTCCGGCGACAACTTCATGCGCGTGATGCAAGTCAACGTCAACGCCACCTTCATGCTCACCAGCACCTTGCTGCCGCTGCTCAAGCTCGCCCCGGACGCCTCGGTGGTCTTCACCTCCAGCAGCGTCGGGCGCAAGGGCCGCGCCTACTGGGGCGCCTACGCGGTGTCCAAGTTCGCCACCGAGGGCCTGATGCAGGTGCTGGCCGACGAACTCGACGGCATCGCCAGCGTGCGCGCCAACAGCGTCAACCCGGGCGCCACCCGCACCGACATGCGGGCCCAGGCCTACCCGGGCGAGAACCCGGCGAGCAACCCGGCGCCCGAGGCGATCATGCCGGTCTACCTGTACCTGATGGGGCCCGACAGCAACGGTGTCAACGGTCAGGCCTTCGACGCCCAGTGAGGGCTTCGCCGCTCGCCAGGGCGGCAAAAAATTGGCGCATCGCCGCTCACCGGCAGAGGATTGCCGCCCAATAATCATGGCAAACAGCCATTAGCGGCCAGTGGCCTTTATGCGCAACACATAAAGGCCTGAATTAAAAAGCTTTTCCGCCGAATATGAACCTTTGGCACGATATTCGCTCCTACCCCTCTGTCCACGCACTAAAGCGCCAGAGGTTTAGCGTTTATGGGTCCTTCGAGCCAGACCAACACCATAGATTTCGATGCAGCGAAGCTGAAGCGCCTGGGCTTTTCCAATCAGCACACCCGCCCCCTGCACCGAACCAACCTAGCCCAACTGCGCCAGCAGCTCGCCCTGCAGCTGCAGACCAGTCTGGACACCGAGCGCGTGCTCTCGCTGTTCTTCGCCGCCGTGCAGCGCCTGGTGCCCCTGGATGCCCTGAGCTACCAGCAGCCGATCAGCGATTTGCGCCTGGAACTGGGTGAGCGCGCCAGCCACTCTGCCGCCTACCGCCTCAGCCATGACGGCGAGTATCTCGGCGAGCTGGTGTTCCGCCGCAAGCTGCGCTTCAGTGACGAGGAGCTCGCTCAGCTGGAGTCGCTGCTGGCCAGCCTGCTGTTCCCCCTGCGCAATGCCCTGCTCTATCGTGCGGCCATCCAGGACGCCCTGCGCGACCCGCTGACCGGTACCGGCAACCGCATCGCCATGGACCAGACCCTGGCGCGCGAGGTCGAGCTGGCGCGGCGCAACCTGTTGCCGCTGTCCTTGCTGATGCTGGATCTCGACCACTTCAAGCAGGTCAACGACAAGCATGGCCACGGCGTCGGTGACGAAGTCCTCAAGGCGGTCGCCACCACCCTGAAGAGTCAGCTGCGCAACGTCGACATGGTGTTCCGCTATGGTGGCGAAGAGTTCCTCGTGCTGTTGTCCGGCACCCCTCGCGAGGCCGCCGGGATGATCGGCGAACGCCTGCGCCACGCCGTGCTGGAACTGCAGTGCCTGGACCAGGGACGGCCCATCGAGCTGTCGATCAGCCTCGGCTGCGCCACCCTGCTGCCCGGTGAAGCGGCAGACAGCCTGCTACGCCGCGCCGACAGCGCGCTCTATGTCGCCAAGCGCGACGGCCGCAACCGCCTGACCATGGCCGGCTGATACGACCAAAACGAAAAAAGGGGCTCGATGAGCCCCTTTTTCCGCGGCCGTCCGCTTACTGCGGCTTGCGGCTACCGCGGCCGGCCCCCGGACGCTGACCCTCTCCGCTCGGCTGACCGCGACGCTTGCTCGGCGCCGCCGCTGGCTTGCGGGCCGGGCGCTCGGCCAGCTCCACGCCCGGGCGCTTCTTGCGTACGTCCTGAGGACGCTCGGCCACCGGCGTGCCCCGCCCGGAACGGCTCGACTCGGCCTCGGCCGGCCCGCCATGGGCCGGGCGCAGGGTACGCGGCTGACGCTCGTCGCGGCCGACCGGCTTGGCCGATTTGCGCTGCAGGCGGTCGAGCTTGTCGCGCACCTTCTCCTTCATCTGCGGCAAGGCCTGGGGCTTGAGGCCGACCTCTGCGCTGAGGATGTCCACCTCGCGCTGGCTCATTTCCCGCCAGCGCCCCATGGTCAGGTCGGAGGTCAGGAACACCGGACCGAAGCGCACCCGCTTCAGGCGGCTGACCACCAGCCCCTGGGACTCCCACAGGCGGCGCACCTCGCGGTTGCGCCCTTCCATCACCACGCAGTGATACCAGTGGTTGAAGCCCTCTCCCCCCGGCGCCTCCTTGATGTCGGTGAACTTGGCCGGGCCATCCTCGAGCATCACCCCGGCCTTCAACCGCTCGAGCATCTCCTCGTCGACCTCGCCGCGCACGCGCACGGCATACTCGCGATCCATCTGGTAGGAGGGATGCATCAGGCGATTGGCCAGCTCACCGTCGGTGGTGAACATCAGCAGACCGGTGGTGTTGATGTCGAGGCGGCCGATATTGATCCAGCGTCCGTCCTTCGGTCGCGGCAGGCGGTCGAACACGGTCGGCCGGCCCTCGGGATCGTCGCGGGTGCAGATTTCGCCATCGGGCTTATTGTAGATCAGCACGCGGCGCACGCTCTCCGCGGCCTCTTCGCGCTTGATCAGCCGACCATCGACGGCGATGGCGTCATGCAGGTCGACCCGCGCGCCGAGGCTGGCGGTGACGCCATTGACCTTGACCCGGCCCTGCTCGATCCAGGCCTCGATTTCCCGACGCGAGGCCAGCCCCATGCGGGCCAGGACCTTTTGCAGCTTCTCGCCAGCGGGGCTGTGTTGTTCGCTTTCACTCATCTGGGCACCTCCCGGTGTTGCTCTAGTGAGGGACGACGGTATGTCGTCGAAAGGGCGGGCATCATACGCCGTTCACCGGCCACGCGCACGGACTGAGGCTGGTCGCAAGGTGACTGCCCGTCGGTTTTCCAACGAGCGCCGAGCCGAGGCCGCTGCCGCGCTCAACGCCCGCCGAGATCGGCTTCGTCCGCCGGCTCCCCTAGCTCTTGCGGAGCGCCGTCCGAGGCGGCTTCCGGCAAGTCGTCGAAATCGCTCTTGAGCCCCTGCTCCATGGCGTCCAGTTCGGCCAGCAGGCTGCCGAAGCTGGTTTCCCCGCGCACCTCTTCGGCCGGCATGTCGCTCGCCAGGTCGGCACGTGCCTGCAGCCCGGCCGGCACCGCCGGATCATCGTCCAAGGGCAGCGGCTCGGGCTCCAGTTCGCGCAGCGCCGCCAGCGGCGGCAGCTCGTCGAGGCTCCTGAGGTTGAAATGGTCGAGAAAGGCCTTGGTGGTCGCAAACATCGCAGGCCGGCCCGGCACGTCGCGATGGCCGACCACGCGGATCCACTCGCGCTCCAGCAGGGTCTTGACGATCTGGCTGTTGACCGCCACCCCGCGTACATCCTCGATCTCGCCGCGGGTGATCGGCTGGCGGTAGGCGATCAGCGCCAGGGTCTCCAGCATGGCCCGGGAATAGCGCTGCGGGCGCTCCTCCCACAGGCGGCCGACCCAGGGGGCGAAGCGCTCGCGCACCTGCAGGCGGTAACCCGAGGCCACCTCCTTGAGTTCGAAGGCACGTCCCTCGCAGGACTGGCGCAGCAGCTCCAGGGCCTCCCTGAACACCGTCGAGGGCGGCCGTTCGCGCTCCTCGAACAGCTCGAACAGACGCTCCAGGGATTGCGGCTTGCCGGAGGCCAGGAGGAAGGCCTCCAGCAGGCCGGCCAGTTCGCGGGGATCGCTCAGGTTCATGTCATTCGGCTCGCGCACGTACGTGGATAGGCCCGAAGGCCTCATTCTGCACCAGCTCGACCAGGGATTCCTTGATCAGCTCGAGCACCGCCATGAAGGTCACCACCACCCCCAGACGCCCTTCCTCCGCGGCGAACAGCTCGACGAAGGGCACGAAGGCGCCGCCCTTGAGGCGCTCGAGTACTTCGCTCATGCGCTCGCGGGTGGACAGCGCCTCGCGGGTCACCTGGTGGCTCTCGAACATGTCGGCCCGCCGCAACACCTCGGCCATCGACAGCAGCAGCTCTTCCAGGCTGACGTCCGGCAGCAGCTTGCGCGCCCGCGCCTGGGGCGCCTCCAGATGCGGCACCGTGTGATCGCGGCCGACCCGCGGCAACAGGTCGAGCCCCTCGGCCGCGGCCTTGTAGCGCTCGTACTCCTGCAGGCGGCGGATCAGCTCGGCGCGCGGGTCCTCTTCGTCTTCCTGCGCCTCGCTGGAGCGCGGCAGCAGCATGCGCGACTTGATCTCCGCGAGCATGGCGGCCATCACCAGGTATTCGGCGGCCAGCTCCAGGCGCACCGACTGCATCAGCTCGACATAGCCCATGTACTGCCGGGTGATCTCCGCCACCGGAATGTCCAGCACGTCGATGTTCTGCTTGCGGATCAGGTACAGCAGCAGGTCCAGGGGTCCCTCGAAGGCCTCGAGAAACACCTCCAGCGCATCCGGCGGGATATACAGGTCCAGCGGCAGCTCGGTGACGGCCTGGCCATAGACCAGGGCGAACGGCAACTCCTGCTGGGCGCCGGCCTGGCTATCGACGGGTGCATCGGGCGGCGCTGGCTTCATGGGCAGAATCGACTCAGCGGTAGTTCAGGCCCATGGCCAGACGCACTTCGGCCAGGGTCTCGCGCGCCTCGTTGCGCGCGCGCTCGGCGCCTTCGGCGAGGATGCGCCGGACCAGATCGGGGTCGCTCTGGTAATCCACGGCGCGCGCCTGCAGCGGCTTCAGTTCCTCCTGCACCGCTTCGATCAACGGCCCCTTGCACTCCAGGCAGCCGATCCCCGCACTCGTGCAGCCCTGCTGCACCCACTCGCAGGTCTGCTCGCTGGAATACACCTGATGCAGGGGCCACACCGGGCAATGCGCCGGGTTGCCGGGGTCGCTGCGGTGCACCCGGGCCGGGTCGGTCGGCATGCGGCGGATCTTCTCCTCCACCTCGACGGCGCTGTCGCGCAGGAAAATCGCGTTGCCGTTGCTGTTGGACATCTTGCCGCCATCCAGTCCCGGCAGCTTCGGCGCTTCGCCGAGCAGGGCCTGGGGCTCGGGCAGCAGCACCTTGCCGCCGCCCTCCAGGTAGCCGAACAGGCGCTCCTTGTCGCCCAGGGTGATGGTTTGCTGCTCCTTGAGCAGCGCCCGGGCGGTCTCCAGGGCCTCGACATCGCCCTGCTGCTGGAAGGCCTTGCGCAGGTTGTTGTACAGCGTCGCGGTCTTCTTGCCGAGCTTGCCGATGGCCGCCTCGGCCTTGTCCTCGAAACCCGGTTCGCGGCCGTACAGGTGGTTGAAACGCCGCGCCACCTCGCGGGCGAACTCGATGTGCGCCACCTGGTCGGCGCCGACCGGCACCACCCCGGCGCGGTACAGCAGGATGTCCGCCGCCTGCAGCAGGGGGTAGCCGAGGAAGCCGTAGGTGCCGAGGTCCTTGCCCCGGGGTTGCTCCTGCTGCTCCTTGTAGGACGGCACCCGCTCCAACCAGCTGAGCGGGCAGATCATCGACAGCAGCAGATGCAATTCGGCGTGCTCGGGCACCTGGGACTGGATGAACAGGGTCGCGGAGCTGGGGCTGACACCGGCGGCCAGCCAGTCCACCGCCATGTCCATGACGTGCTGGGAGAGCTGGCCGACCTGTTCATAGTCGGTGGTGAGCGCATGCCAGTCGACGATGCAGAAATAGCATTCGTAGGCGTGCTGCAACTTGACCCAGTTCTTCAGCACACCGTGATAGTGGCCGAGGTGCAAACGGCCACTGGGGCGCATGCCAGACAGCACGCGGCGCTCGGAGTCAACAAGGCTCAAACCGGTTTACCTGAAGGTTCCCACAAAGGGGCGAAGTATAGCGGGGCCGAAGGCCACAACGAAACCAAGGACGCGGGAACCGGCCGACCGGCGCACCTGTCCAAATTACGATGCCATCTGGCGCATGCAGTGAGGCGCGCGGGCAGCTCTCCGCACAGCCCCAGGCGGCTGCCCGCGGCTACCATCCCGCCCTGGGAGAATCGCATGAAAATCTTCGCCAAGACCTTGGGGCTCGTCTTCCTGATCCTCTGCCTAGGCGCCGCCCTGCAGATGCCGGCCCATGCACAGATGATCGGCACCGCCGAAGTCCTTGCCGCACAAACCGACCCGGCCGATCGCGACGCACTACGGCAGTTTCTCGATCGCCACGACGTCGCCGAACAACTGCAAGCCATGGATGTGCCTGCCGTAGAGGCGCGCAAGCGGGTCGATGCACTGACCCCCGCAGAGGCAGCCAGCCTCGCCCAACGGATCGATGCATTGCCGGCCGGCGGTGCGCTGAGCGGCAGCGATGTGATCATCATCTTGCTGGTGGCGATTCTGGTGGTGCTGATTCTCTGAACACCGGCTGAACGGTCCGCGTAAAGTGCCGCGCGCCTACTGGCTCACAGCACCGGCACTAGTCCTCGACGAACGGCTTCGGGTCGCCGCAGCCTATGCGCAGCACCTGTGCCTCGTCCTCGAGCAGGCTGACCACGGTCGATGCCTCCAGCCCGCCAACGCCGCCGTCGATGATCAGGTCGACCTGATGCTCGAGAATCTGGCGCATCTCATGGGGATCGCTCAGCGGCAGCGTATCACCCGGGAGTATCAGGCTGATACTCATCAGCGGCTCGCCGAACTCCTCCAGCAGCGCCAGGGCGATCGGATCACCCGGCACACGCAGGCCAATGGTACGGCGCTTGGGGTGCAGCAACATGCGCGGCACCTCGCGGGTGGCATTGAGGATGAAGGTGTAGGGACCCGGGGTATGGTTCTTCAGCAAGCGAAAGGCGCCGGTGTCGACCTTGGCGAACAGGCTGAGCTGGGACAGGTCGCGGCACAACAGGGTGAAATTGTGCTTGTCGTCGAGCTGGCGCAGGCGGCGGATGCGCTCCAGTGCGTTCTTGTCGCCGATACGGCAGCCAACCGCATAACAGGAGTCGGTCGGGTAGATCACCACGCCGCCCGCCCTGATGATCTCCACCGCCTGCCTGATCAGGCGCAACTGCGGGTTTTCCGGGTGAACCTGGAAAAATTGACTCACACTAACTCCCTGTTCAGATTGCGGCAGACTGCTGGACATTTCGAAAACGCGCCCAAAGGGGCGGGAGGTCTTGCGGAACGGGGCGGTACATCCCCAGCTCCGACCACTCGCCAGGTGCATGGAAATCGCTGCCGGCGCTCACCAGCAGACCGAATTCACGGGCCAGGATCGCCAGGCTGCCCACCTGCTCGGCCGGCTGCATGCCATTGACCACCTCCAACGCATGACCGCCGGCCTGGACGAAATCGGCAATCAGCTTGCGCCGCTTACTACGAGTAAAGTCGTAGTGCCACGGGTGTGCCAGGCTGATCCAGGCGCCGGCCTGGCGCAGGGTAGCGACGGCCTGCTCCAGAGTCGGCCAGTGCTGTTTGACGTCGCCCAATTTGCCCGAGCCGAGCCACTTGCGAAAGGCCTCGGCACGATCCTTGACGTGCCCGGCGCGCACCAGAAACTCGGCGAAATGCGGGCGGGCCGGGGCGTTGCCGCTGTCCCCCAACGCCTGCTGCACCGCCCGCGCGCCCTCCAGGGCACCCGGCATGCCCTTGGCCTCCAGGCGCCTGGCAATTTCCTCGGCACGCAGCCAGCGCCCCTGATGCAGGTCGTCAATCGCCTGACACAGGGCCGGCGCGTCGCAGTCGAAGGCATAACCCAGCACATGGATGGTTGCCCCCCCCCAGGTGCAGGACAGCTCGATGCCGCTGACCAGGCGCATATCCAGGGATTGTGCGGCCGCGCGCGCTTCAGCCAGCCCTTCGAGGGTGTCATGGTCGGTCAAGGCGAGCAGCCTGACGCCCCGCTCATGCGCCCGAGCGACCAGCACGGCAGGCGCCAGTGCGCCGTCGGAGGCCGTGCTGTGGCAGTGCAAATCAACTTCCATAGGAGCATTTTCCGAATATTTATGTTTGTTATTATGCCGTCACCTGCCGGCTTGCGCCGCCACAACGCGACATTTCCTCGACTCGCCCCATCGCCGCCAACTGCCTGCAAGCTGCACCTGTCGGCCAGTTCGCCAGACGCCAACAAGGACCCGAAATGCTCTACGCCATCATCGCCACCGACGTCGAAAACTCCCTGGAGAACCGCCTGGCCGCCCGCCCCGCCCACCTCGCGCGGCTGGAGCAGCTGAAGCAGGAAGGCCGCCTGGTCCTCGCCGGCCCGCATCCGGCGATCGACAGCAACGACCCGGGCCCCGCCGGCTTCACCGGCAGCCTGATCGTCGCCGAGTTCGACTCCCTCAACGCGGCACAGAGCTGGGCCGACGCCGATCCCTACCGCGCCGCCGGCGTGTATGCCTCGGTGCAGGTCAAGCCCTTCAAGTTGGTCCTGCCGTAACCAGAACAACAGCCACGCTGCACACCGATATCCGTCAGGAAATAGGAGTTCCGATGCGTCCAGGCCTTAAACCGTTGCTCTTTACCCTATGGCTAGCGCCCTTGCACCTGCATGCAGAGGAAGAGGCCGGGCAGCCCCTGCCCCAAGCCGAGGCCATGCAGGCACAGCTGCACACCCTGGAGCAACGCCTGGCGGCCAGCGAGCAGCAGCGCGAGGCGCTGAAAGCCGAGTTGCAGGCCAACAACGGCGAGCGGGAATCGGCGCAGCTGCGCCGTCTGCGCCAGGAGAACCAGCGCCTCAAGCTGCAGCTCAAGAAAGTCCAGGCCGAGTCGCCGACGCACTTGCTCAGCGAGCAGCAAACCTGGTTTGCCATCGGCGCCGGAGCGGGACTGCTCGGGGTGCTCATCGGCGCGCTGCTCAGGGGCAATCGTCGCACCCGCCGCGAATGGATCAATTGAAGCCCCATGAATGAGCTGCTGTTGATCGATGACGACATCGAACTGTGCGAACTGCTGGCCAGCTGGCTGACCCAGGAAGGCTTCCAGGTCAGGGCTTGCCATGACGGCAACGGCGCCCGCCAGGCCCTGAGCGACCAGCGTCCGGACGCGGTGGTGCTCGATGTGATGCTGCCCGACGGCAGCGGCCTGGAACTGCTCAAGCAACTGCGCGGCGAACATCCTGAGCTGCCGGTCCTCATGCTGTCCGCCCGCGGCGAACCGCTGGACCGGATTCTCGGCCTGGAACTCGGGGCCGACGATTACCTGGCCAAACCCTGCGACCCCCGCGAACTCACCGCCCGCCTGCGCGCCGTGCTGCGACGCAGCTCGCCCCCGGCAGTTGCCAGCCAGCTGGAGCTGGGCGACCTGCGCTTCAGCCAGGCCCGCGGGGTGGCCAGCATCGGCGAGCACGAAGTCGCCCTGACGCTCTCCGAAAGTCGTGTGCTCGAAGCCCTGCTGCAACAACCGGGCGAACCGGTCGACAAGCAGGAGCTGGCGCAACTGGCCCTGGGCCGCAAATTGACGCTCTACGACCGCAGCCTGGACATGCACGTCAGCAATCTGCGCAAGAAGCTCGGACCTCACCCGGACGGCCGCCCGCGCATTCTCGCCCTGCGAAGCCGCGGCTATTACTACAACGCCTGAAGGGACGGCCGCAAACCTGGCCGGCAGCGTCTTTACCCAGGCTTTACCCCGGCCTGACCGCCCTTGACCTTGCCCGCCCTAGACTGGGCTCATCCGGCAACCGGCCGGTTCCCAGACTCAGGAGTTCCATGATGCGCAAGACAATCACCGCCGCGCTGCTCGCACTGTCCCTACCGACCCTGGCCCTGGCCATGCCCGAAGGAGGCCCGCGCCACGGTGGCGAACACCAGATGCGAATGTTCCACGAACTGGACCTGAGCAAGGCGCAACAGCGCGAGATGCGCAAATTGATGGACGAGCAGATGAAGAACCGCCACGCCATCACCCAGCGCTACCTCGACAAGCTGCCCGCCGCCGAGCGCAAGGCCATGCAGGACGAGCTGCAGGCCGCCAAGCAACAGCAGCACAGCGCCATGCGCGCCCTGCTCAAGCCCGAACAACGCAAAGCCTTCGACGAACAGCTGAAGAAGAGGGAAGAACGACGCGCCGAACGCGAGGCCTTCAAAGCCTGGCAAGACGAACAGGCGAAGAAGGCCGAGTAAAACCGCCACAGCCCCATCCTCCCGACTCGATGGGGCTGTCACTTGATCGAGGAGTCATCGTGCGCTCATTGTTCTGGCGGATCTTCGCCAGTTTCTGGTTGGCCGCCGCCCTGGTGGCCGGTCTGTCCATGCTCCTGGGCCGCGCACTGAATCAGGATGCCTGGATTCTCAGCCAGCACCCGGCCCTGGACGGCCTGGCCGAGACCTGGACCCGGCACTACGAACAGCAAGGCGCCGACGCCGCCCAGGCGTTTCTGGAACAACGGCGCAAAGCCTTCCGCGTTCACGTTCAGGTGCTCGGCGACAACGGCCAGCCTCTGGTCAAAGGCACCTTCCCACGCCGTGCCGCGGCCCTGGAGGCACGCCAGGCGCATGACCGACGCCTGCCCTGGCGCCGCCTGAGCGTCGAGTACAGCAGCCCCCGGAGCGGCGAAAGCTACCTGTTCATCTACCGCATTCCCCACCCGGAGCTGCTCGCCTGGCACCGCGGCAGCCTGCTCTGGCCACTCAGCGCACTGGGCATCGCCCTGGTGGTGCTGACCCTCACCAGCCTGTTGCTGACCCTGTCGATCACCCGCCCCCTGAATCGCCTGCGCGGGGCGGTGCATGACCTGGGACAAACCGCCTATCAGCAAAACAGCCTGGCCCGCCTGGCTCGCCGCCACGACGAACTGGGCGTGCTGGCCCGCGATTTCAACCGCATGGGCGCACGCCTGCAGGGGCTGATCGGCAGCCAACGGCAACTGCTGCGCGACGTCTCCCACGAACTGCGCTCGCCCCTGGCTCGCCTGCGCGTCGCCCTAGCCCTGGCCGAACGCGCGCAACCCGCAGAGCGGGAGAAGCTCTGGCCACGCCTGGCCCAGGACTGCGACCGCCTGGAGGCCCTGATCGACGAGATACTGGCCCTCGCCCGCCTCGACGCCGACCCCGGTCCCGCCCAGCCGATCGACCTGGGCGCCCTGTTGCGCAAGCTGGAGGAAGACGCGCGGCTCAGCGCCCCGCAACAACGGATCAGCGTCCGAGTAGCGACCGACGCCCAGCTGCGCGGCTGGCCGGACATGCTCGAACGCGCGGTCGACAACCTGCTGCGCAACGCCCTGCGCTTCAACCCGGCCGGGCAGCCGATCGAACTCAGCGCGACACAGGAAGCGGGCGAGCTGTGCATCACCGTACGCGACAAGGGACCGGGGGTCGCTGTCGAACACCTGAGGCAGCTGGGCGAGCCCTTCTATCGCGCCCCCGGCCAGAACGCACCGGGGCACGGTCTGGGCCTGGCCATCGCCCGCCGTGCCGCCGAGCGGCATGGCGGGCGGCTGCTGCTGGAGAACCGCCCGGGAGGCGGCTTCAGCGCCAGCCTGCGGCTACCGCCGAACGCCGCGGCCGGCGCCTAGTAGCGCGGAGGCCCGGCGCAGGCATGGATCAAGCCGGCCAGGCGCTGACGAAGTCCGCCACCTGCACCGCGGCCGGCGTGCGCAGCTCGCGCTCCGGGGTGCCCATGTAGAGGAAGCCGACGATCTGCTCATCGGCACTCAGCCCAAGGCCTGCGGCGACCCTGGGGTCATAGGCCATCTCGCCGGTGCGCCAGACCGCGCCGATGCCCTGGACATGGGCGGCGAGCAGGATGGCGTGGGCCGCGCAACCGGCGGCGATTACCTGCTCCTGGGGCGGCACCTTGGGGTGCTCCTGCAGCCGCGCGATCACCACCACCAGCAAGGGGGCACGCAGCGGCATGGCCCGCGCCTTGGCCAGGGCCTCCTCGCCGGCATCGGCGCTGCGCGCCAGCAGCGCCTGGGCAAACAGTTCACCCAGCTGCTCGCGTGCGTCGCCCTCGACGGTCAGAAAGCGCCAGGGCCGCAGCATGGCATGATCCGGCGCCCGCAGCGCGGCGCGGAACAACAGCTCACGCTGGGCCGCGTCGGGTCCGGGCGCCCGCAAACGCGGCGCGGAAACACGGTTGAGCAGGGCATCGAGCGCATCCATCGGCCACCTCCAGAAGAAAAGAAGCGGCAATTCTAGAGGCACGGCCCCGCCCGTTGGGGAAAAACTGCGGACTGACGCTTAGGCCACGCGCTCCGGCGACACACTCGGCTGCACCGGCGGAGTCAGCGGCGGCAGACCATGAGCGCGGCGGGCATCGTCGCAGCGCGGGTTGTGTTCGCCGTTGGCCCAGGATGCCTCGAACTCACGGCAGGGGCTGGAGCGCTGCTCGTACAGGGTACAGCGCACGCCCTGGCCGACATCGCCGAGCAGGGCGACGCAGCGCGCCGGCTTGGCCTCGGTGCCGCGCATGGCGACCCGGTGCGGGGTGACCTGGATCACCTGCTCATCCGGCACCAAACCGCCGGCCGACTGGCACTCACCCCAGAAGAAAGACACACGAAAATGCGCGCAGCAGGCGCCGCACGTAAGGCAAGGATTAGCGTTCGACATGATTTTAGCGGGCTCAGAAACCGGCAAGGGCCGGCACCTGGCGCGCTATTCTATGCAGCGCCGAGCACTTGTAAAGCGCGGCATGCTGGCGGCTGTATTGCGCTCGCGACAGGGGTAGAATGGCGCCCTTTGCCGTCCTCAGCCCGAGCCCACTTCATGGCCTTGCCGACGCTGCGCATCATCGCCTTCATCCTCGGCATCTTCCTCCTCACCCTGGCCATCAGCATGCTCTTCCCCATGCTGACCCTGCTGCTGCTCGAGCGCACCGACGACCTTTCCGCCTTCCTCTGGTCGAGCCTGATCAGCGCCGTCGGCGGCCTGGCCCTGGTCATCCCCGGGCGACCGGCCGACGCTCAGCTGCGCCCGCGCGACATGTACCTGCTGACCACCGCCAGCTGGCTGGTGGTGTGTCTGTTCGCCGCCCTGCCGATGGTGCTGATCCAGCACATCAGCTACACCGATGCATTCTTCGAGACCATGAGCGGCATCACCACCACAGGCTCCACGGTGCTGGCAGGCCTGGACAGCGCCTCGCCGGGCCTGCTGATCTGGCGCTCGATGCTGCACTGGCTCGGCGGCATCGGCTTCATCGGCATGGCGGTGGCGATCCTGCCGCTGCTGCGCGTGGGCGGCATGCGCCTGTTCCAGACCGAGTCCTCGGACTGGGGCGAGAAGGTCATGCCGCGCTCGCACATGGTCGCCAAGTCCATCCTGCTGGTCTATATCGGCCTGACTCTGCTGGGCTTCCTGGCCTTCTGGGCCGCCGGCATGACGGCCTTCGAGGCCATCAACCATGCGATGAGCGCGATCTCCACCGGTGGCTATTCGACCTCCGACGCCTCCCTGGCCAACTGGCAACAGCCGGCGGTGCACTGGGTAGCCGTGCTGCTGATGATCCTCGGCAGCCTGCCCTTCACCCTCTACGTAGCAACCCTGCGCGGCAACCGCAAGGCACTGCTGAAGGATCAGCAGGTACGCGGCTTTCTCGGCCTGCTGCTGGTGACCTGGCTGCTGTTCGGCGCCTGGCTGTGGCGCCACTCCGAGCTCGGCTGGCTGGACGCCCTGCGCGTCGTCGCGGTCAACGTCACTGCGGTCATCACCACCACCGGCTTTGCCCTGGGCGACTACAGCCAGTGGGGCGGATTCGCCGTGTTGCTGTTCTTCTACCTGACGTTCATCGGTGGTTGCTCCGGCTCCACCTCCGGCGGGCTGAAGATCTTCCGCTTCCAGGTGGCCTGGGTGCTGCTCAAGGCCAGCCTGCAGCAGCTGGTGCATCCGCGGGCGGTAATCAAGCAGCACTACAACAAACACAACCTCGACGAGGAAATCGTTCGCTCGCTGATCACCTTTTCTTTCTTTTTCACCATTACAATCGGCGCCTTGGCGCTGGCGCTGGCCATGCTCGGCCTGGACTGGGTCACGGCTCTGACCGCCGCTGCCACCGCCGTGTGCAACGTGGGGCCCGGTCTCGGCCCGATCATCGGCCCGGCGGGTAACTTCGCCAGCCTGCCGGACAGCGCCAAGTGGCTGTTGACCCTGGGCATGTTGCTGGGGCGCCTGGAAATACTCACCGTGCTGGTACTCGCGACTCCAGCATTCTGGAAGCACTGAAGGTCTGCCACCCCAGCCACCGCGATGCGGCTAGCGAACGGCCATGGACTGACGACATTATTTTTGGAACCGACTAGATGGCTTTGCCGACCCTACGAATCATCGCGTTTATCAACGGCATCTTTCTGATCACCCTGGCCATCAGCATGGTCATACCGATGTTCACCCTGCTGCTGTTCGAACGCGCCCACGAACTCAATGCCTTTCTCTGGTCGAGCCTGATCAGTTTCATGGCTGGCCTGGCCATGGTCATTCAGGGCCGGCCGAAGGACACCCAGCTGCGCCCCCGCGACATGTACATGCTGACGGTGTCGAGCTGGCTGCTGGTCTGCGTGTTCGCCGCCATCCCCTTCATGTTCACCCAGCACATCAGCTACACCGATGCCTTCTTCGAGAGCATGTCCGGCATCACCGCCACCGGCGCCACCGTACTCAGCGGCCTGGACAGCATGTCGCCGGGCATTCTCATCTGGCGCTCGCTGCTGCACTGGCTCGGCGGCATCGGCTTCATCGCCATGGCCGTGGCGATCCTGCCGATGCTGCGCATCGGCGGCATGCGCCTGTTCCAGACCGAATCCTCGGATCGCTCGGAAAAGGTCTTGCCGCGCTCGCACATGGTCGCCAAGTACATGATCGCCGCCTATGTCGGCCTCAGCCTGCTCAGCGTGCTGGCCTTCTGGCTGGCGGGCATGGGGTTGTTCGACGCGATCAACCACACCATGTCGGCCATCGCCACCGGCGGCTTCTCCACCTCCGACCGCTCCCTGGGCAACTGGAGCCAGCCAGCCGTGCACTGGGTGGCGGTGGTGGTGATGATCCTCGGCAGCCTGCCGTTCGTGCTGTATGTCTCGACTATGCGCGGCAACTACCGCGCCCTGCTCAGGGACCAGCAGGTGCAGGGCTTTCTCGGCATACTGCTGTGCACCTGGCTGGCTCTCGGCACCTGGTACTGGCTGACCACCGAGTTGCACTGGCTGGAGGCCATTCGCCATGTGGCGGTCAACAGCACCTCGATCATGACCACCAGCGGCTTCGCCCTGGGCGACTACACCCTGTGGGGCGGCTTCGCCGGCATGCTGTTCTTCTATCTGGGCTTCATCGGCGGCTGCTCCGGCTCAACCGCCGGCGGCCTGAAGATCTTCCGCTTCCAGGTCGCCTACGTACTGCTCAAGGCCAACCTGCAGCAACTGGTACACCCGCGCGCGGTGATCAAGCAGCAATACAACATGCACCGCCTGGACGAGGACATCGTCCGCTCGATCCTGACCTTCTCCTTCTTCTTCACCATCACCATCGCCGCCCTGGCTCTGGCCCTGACCCTCTGTGGCCTGGACTGGATCACCGCACTGAGCGGCGCCGCCAGCACCGTCTCCGGCGTGGGTCCGGGCATGGGCCCGGTCATCGGCCCGGCCGGCAACTATGCCCCCTTGCCGGACATAGCCAAGTGGCTGCTGACCCTGGGCATGTTGCTCGGTCGCCTGGAGATCCTCACCGTGCTGGTGTTGCTGATGCCGTCGTTCTGGCGCCACTAACGCCCCCAGCGGATTAGAGGCGAGCGCGGTATTCGCCGGGGGTGCGCGCGAACCAGCGACGGAAGGCGCGAAAGAAGTTGCTCGGGTCGGCGAACCCCAGCAAGTAGGCAATCTCCAGCAGGGTCAGGTTGGGCTGGCCGAGGTACTGCTCGGCCAGTTCGCGGCGGGTGTCGTCGAGCAGCTGCTGGAAGCTGGTGCCCTCCTCCTGCAAGCGCCGCTGCAGGGTGCGCTGCGACAGGTGCAGCGCCTGGGCCACCGCCTCGCGCTTGGGCTCGCCCTGGGGGAGTTGGCGGCACAGTACCTGGCGGGCCAGATGGGTCACCCGACTCTCCGAAAAGCGCGCCAGGTATTCGCCGGCGAACCTGTCGTGCAGCTGCGCCAGCGCTTCGTTGGCAGTCGGCAGTGGCGTGTCCAGGTCCGCCCGCTCGAACAGCAGGGCGTAGTGCGCCGCGTTGAATCTAAGCTGAGCCTGGAACACCTGCTCGAACGGCTGCAGGTCGGCCGGCGGATCACCCTGGAACAGGACCTGCTGCGGGCGCAGCGGCTTGCCGGTCATCCAGCGGCAGAACGCCAGGGCATAGGCCAGCGAGGCCTCGGCACTCTGACGCGCCGGCGGCAGGCGATCGCCATGGATCGCCAGCACCAGCTCGTAGCCCCGGGGGGTCGGACGAAAGCTCAGGTCGGCGCCCTCGGCGATGATCCGCTGGTAGCGCACCAGGCGCGTCAGCCCCTCCTTCAGTGTGCGGCTGGACATCAGCGCATAGCCGACCACGTGAAACGACGCGGGACGTACCACCTTGGCCATGTTCAAGCCGATCGCCGGATTACCCGACAGCTCGACGGCACGCTGCCACAGCCGGGTCATGCCGTCTTGTGCGAAGCGGGCGTCGGGGTCCTGCAGGGCGGCGTAGTCCAGCCCCAGCTCGAGAAAGAGTGCCCGGCAGTCGACGCCGCCCATTTCCAGCGCCTGGACGATGCCCAGGGCCCAGCTCGACGAGGTAGTGCGTTCGCTCATGGCGTTATTCTTATTAGGCTGTGGATGACGCCCCAACGGGCCGGCGACGCAAGGGTACTAAACTGGCACTCAATGTCACTGGCCCGGCCCGATGGCCGGCTTAGACTGCAGAAAAGCCCCGCCGGCTTCAATGGCCGGGGCGGCCAAAGCATCGACAGGAGGCAAGCCATGACCCGCCACACCCAGCAGCGATACCGCAGCTTCGCCGAGTTCTACCCCTATTACCTGCAGGAGCACAGCAACTCTGTCTGCCGCCGCCTGCACTATGTCGGCAGCCTGCTGGTACTGGGCGTCCTCGGCTATGCCCTGGCCACCCAGCAGTGGCTATGGCTGCTTGCCCTGCCCTTGGCCGGCTACGGCTTCGCCTGGATCGGCCATTTCGTCTTCGAGAAGAACCGCCCGGCGACGTTCCAGTACCCGCTGTACAGCTTCATCGGCGACTGGGTCATGCTCAAGGATGCCTTTACCGGACGCATCAGGTTTTAAGGAGACTCAGCCAGGCCGCCGTCCCTGCGACCGCCCGCCACCCTCAGCCCACCGCTGAGCCATGATGCTTGGCTGTCGCCGTGAGCCTTGGTTATGATCCCAGCCTTGTCCCAAGCTTGGCCCAGAGCTTGCAGACCCTCCAGGCGTCCAGCAGAGGCGTCAGAAAATCAGCAGGGATCGTCTCCACCCAATGAATGCCACCACTTCTAATCGGCCCCATGCATTGCCGGCGCCGCCGCTGCGCGAGTACTACTCCCGCGTGCTGGCCTATATCGCAGTAGCCGCCAGCATTGCCGCCGGCACTCATGCCCAGCATTTCGCCTACAGCATTCTGTGGATGGTGCCCTACGCCCTACTCTATCCGCACCTGGCTCATCACCTGAGCCTGCGCTTCAAGCGCAACCACCCACAGCGCACGACCCTGGCCCTGCTGTTTGTCGACGCCCTGCACTGCGGCGCCGCACTCGCCTTGCTGGGGTTCTCGGTTGTGCCCAGCCTGATGTGCCTGCTGACCCTCGCCTTCAGCTCCCTGGTTATTGGCGGTTTGCGCCATATGGGTCTGGCCCTGCTGGTCGCGCTCAGCGGAACCCTGCTCAGCTGCGCGCTGATCGACCTGCAAATCAACCCCCAATCACCGGCCCTGGTCTCCCTGGTCAGCATCGTCTTCACCACCCTGTACATCTGTATCACCGCCTATTTCGTGCACCAGCAGGGCCTGCGCCTGGCCCAGGTGCGCAGCGAGATCAAGCGCGAGCAGGAAAAGGCCGCGCGCCTGGCGCGCAATCTGGCCAAATACCTGTCGCCCCAGGTGTGGGAGTCGATCTTCAGCGGCAAGAAGAGCGTGCGCTTGGAGACCCAGCGCAAGAAACTCACGGTGTTCTTCTCCGACATCAAGGGCTTCACCGAGCTGTCCGAGGAGCTGGAAGCCGAAGCCCTGACCGACCTGCTCAACAGCTACCTCAACGAGATGTCGAAGATCTGCCTGAAATATGGCGGCACCATCGACAAGTTCATCGGAGATAGCGTCATGGTGTTCTTCGGCGACCCGTCCAGCAAGGGCGCCAAGAAGGACGCGGTGGCGGCGGTGTCGATGGCCATCGCCATGCGCAAGCACATGAAGGTGCTGCGTCAGCAATGGCGCAGCCAGGGCATCACCAAACCCCTGGAGATCCGCATGGGCCTGAACACCGGCTATTGCACGGTCGGCAACTTCGGCGCCGACACGCGCATGGACTACACCATCATCGGCCGCGACGTGAACCTGGCCAGCCGCCTGGAGAGCGCCGCCGAAGCCGGCGAGATCCTCATCTCCCACGAGACCTATTCCCTGGTCAAGGACCTGATCATGTGCCGCGACAAGGGCCAGATCGGCGTCAAGGGCTTCACCCGCCCCGTGCAGATCTATCAGGTGGTGGATTTCCGCCGCGACCTGGGCGCCACCTCCAGCTACGTCGAGCATGAGCTGCCCGGATTCTCCATGTACCTGGACACCAACGGCATCCAGAACTTCGACAAGGAACGGGTCATCCAGGCCCTGCACCAGGCCGCGGAGAAGCTCCGCGACAAGGTGATCATGTGAGCATGCGGGGCCGCTGGAGGGCGGCCTCGTCATCAGAGGCCGGGAGACTCACGCCCCGCCCCTAGGGCCTGGTCGCAACGACCGCTAGATCGAGGCATGGCTCGCCGTCGAGCAGCCGCTGCTGCGCCAGAAACTCCAGGGCCGAGGCCCGCCAGGACTGACGCGCCGCCAGCTCGGCACACCGCGCGCGATCCAACTCCAGCGCAGCCAGGCAGGCCTCGCGCAAGTCCTCGGCCATCACCCCGTTGACGCCCTGCTCCAAGACATCCAGCGGCCCCGGGACCGGAAAGGCAGCCACCGGCGTGCCGCAGGCCAGCGCCTCGAGCATTACCAGACCGTAGGTGTCGGTACGCGAAGGAAACACCAGCACGCTGGCCTGGCGATAGGCCTCGGCCAGGGCCTCTCCATGCCGGTAGCCGAGAAACCTCACCCGCGGAAAGCGGGCCTGCAGCTCCTCGCGCTGCGGACCATCACCCACTACCTGCAGCTCCCCCGGCAGGTCGAGGGCAAGGAAGGCCTGCAGGTTTTTCTCCGCGGCGATGCGCCCGACACAGAGAAATACCGGCTGCACGGGACCGGCCCCCCGCTCCCGGGGATGAAACAGCCGCGTGTCGACCCCCTTGCGCCACAACACCAGACGCCTGATTCGCCACTCCGCCAACTCGCCCCGCAATCGCTCGGTACTCACCAGTACCGCCTGGCTCGGCCGATGGAACCAGCGCAGATAGGCATAGCCCCAACTCAGCGGCAACCAGGACCAGCGGGTGTTGAGATACTCCGGAAAGCGCGTGTGGACAGCGCTGGAGAACGCCAGGCGACGCTTGCCTAGCCAATTCCGCGCCGCCCAGCCCAGGGGCCCCTCGGTGGCGAGATGAACGCAATCCGGACGAAACTCGCGAATCGCCGGCCCGACTCGCCAGAGATCCCACACCAGTGGAATCTCCGGGTAGGTCGGACAAGGCCGCGAACGAAAATCCGAGGGCGACAGCAGCTTGACCTGATGGCCCAGGCCACGCAGCTCGGCGACCAGCGCCTGCAGGCTGGTCACCACACCATTGACCTGCGGCGACCAGGCGTCGGAGACGATCAGTATCCTCATGCCAGCGGCTCGGCGAGGGCCGGCTGTTCCGCCTCCAGCTGCGCCTGCTCCTCGGCGAGCCGATAGAGCAGAATGCTGCCATCGAGCTGCTCGATCAGCGCCGTGCAGGACTCGACCCAGTCGCCGCAGTTCATGTATTCGACGCCGCCCACCCTGCGGATCTCGGCGTGATGGATATGGCCGCAGACCACCCCATTGAAGCCGCGCTTGACGCACTCGTGAGCGATGGCCTCCTCGAAGTCGCTGATGAAGTTCACCGCGCTCTTGACCTTGTGCTTGAGGTAGGCCGACAGCGACCAGTAACCGTAGCCATAGCGCTGGCGCCAGTGATTGAGCCAACGGTTGAGGGTCAGGGTGAACTCGTAGGCCGAGTCGCCGAGGAAGGCCAGCCAGCGGTGGTAGCGGGTGATCACGTCGAACTGGTCGCCATGGATCACCAGCAGCCGGCGGCCGTCGGCGGTGAGGTGCTCGGCCTCGTCGACCAGCTGGATGTTGCCCAGCACCAGGCTGGAATAGCGGCGCAGGAACTCGTCGTGATTGCCGGTGACATAGATCACCTCGGTGCCGCGCTTGCTCATGGTCAGCAGGCGGCGGATCACATTGCTGTGCGCCTGGGGCCAGTAGATGCCGCCGCGCAGCTTCCAGCCGTCGATGATGTCGCCGACCAGATAGACCCGGTCTGCCTGATAGCGCTTGAGAAAGGCGGCCAGATGCTCGGCCTGACAATCCCGGGTGCCCAGGTGGACATCGGAGATCCACAGGGTGCGGACACGTTGCTTACGACTCGGCTTCACCAGCTGTGCGCTGCTCATGGGCGGCCTCCGCCAGGGTTTCGACGAGCATGGCCGACAGGGGTGAAGCCCTTATGACCGCTAGATTTCAATCGGATGACTGCGCCATTGACCGGCCTGCGGGAGTAGACTGACCGCCTTGCTCGAGGAACCGACCATGCCTTCGCTGCTTTCCCTGCGCCACTACAGCCACGAGCTGCTCAGCCATAGCCACGGCCATGCCCAGCTGGTGTTCGGCCTGAGCGGGCAACTCGACTTCGAAGTGGCGGGCCGCGCCAGCCAGGTGATCCGCCAGACCCTGGCGGTGGTACCCGCCGATGCCCGGCACGCCTGCGGCAGCCGAAACGGCAGCCAATGCCTGGTGCTCGATGTGCCCTCGCAGCACTGGCTGCAGCAGCGCCTGGGCGGCCACGCCGACGCCAGCCTGCACCTGCTCGACAGGCCTGGGGCGCTGCAGCTCAACCCGGCGCAGAGCCAACTGGTCAGCTGGCTCGCGGCCAGCCCGATCAACGACCCGGTCATCGCCGAGCAGGGTGCAGCCCTGCTCCTGGCCAGCCTGGCGGCCGAGGCTCAGCCCCTGGGGGAGAGCCGCCGCCTCCCCCTGGCCGCCCTCGACGCCCATATCGACCGGCACGCCGCCCACCCCCTGCAAGTCGGTGACCTGGCTCGGCTGGCGGGCCTGTCCACCGCGCGCTTTCATGCCCGCTTCCTCGACGAAGTCGGGCAGACCCCGATGGAATACGTGCGCGGCCGGCGCCTGCAACTCGCCCGCCACCTGCTGCAGCACAGCCACCTGAGCGTCGGCGACATCGCCGCGCGGGTCGGCTACAGCTCGCAGAGCGCCTTCACCGCCGCCCTCTCGCGCCAGTTCGGCACCACGCCGCGCGCCCTACGCCGCGCCTGCGAGTGACGCGACAAAGCCCGCGACTCGCGCGACAGACAACGCCCATGACGCCCCCTAGACTGCACCCGAGATCAACAGTGGAGGCGTTATGCAGTCTATCGAATGGGACGATTTCCAGCGGGTCGAGTTGCGCGTCGGCACGGTAGTGTCCGCCGAACCCAATGCCAAGGCGCTGAAACCGGCATACGTGCTGCGCGTCGACCTCGGCGAGCTCGGTGTCAAGACCTCCAGCGCCCAGCTGACCGCACACTACCGCTGCGATGAGCTGATCGGTCGGCAGGTGCTGTGCGTGTGCAACTTCGCCCCCAAACGCATCGCCGGGGTTCGCTCGGAAATACTGGTAACCGGGGTGCACGATGCCGCCGACAAGGTGGTGCTCACCGGATTCGACAAACCGCTGCCCAACGGGGCGCGGCTGGCATGAGCGAACGCAAGGCGTTGCTGGCAATTCACCTGGGCGCCCTGCTGTTCGGCCTCTCGGGGATATTCGGCAAGCTGGCCGACAGCGCCCCGCTGGTCATAGTGGTCGGCCGCGCGCTGTTCGCCGTACTGGCCCTGGCCCTGTTCGCCCAGCTGTTCGGGCAGGCCCGCGGCAAGCGCCCCGGCGGAACCCAACTGGGCCTGTTGGGGCTTGGCGGGCTGTTGCTCGGTGCTCATTGGATGACCTTTTTCCAGGCGGTCAACGTTTCCGGCGTGGCCATCGCCACCCTGGGCTTCGCCAGTTTCCCGGCCTTTACCGTGCTACTGGAGGGCCTGCTGTTCCGCGAGCGCACCCGGCCCAGCGAGTTTCTGATGGTGGGCGTGGTCTGCCTGGGCCTGGTGCTGGTCACGCCGAGTTTCGACCTGAACAGCCAGGGTACGGCCGGGCTGCTCTGGGCCGTGCTATCCGGCCTGCTGTTCGCCCTGCTGTCGCTGCTCAATCGGGCCAGCACCCCTGGCATCGACCCGGTCCGGGCCGCGCTGTGCCAGAACTTCACCGCACTGGCCTGCTTCATGCCCTTCGCCTGGCCGCTGCTAGCGGGCCTGAGCCTGCTCGACTGGTTCTGGCTGGCCATGCTCGGGGTGCTCTGCACGGGATTGGCCCACAGCCTGTTCGTCGCCAGCCTGCGGGTGATCAAGGCGCGCAGCGCCGCGGTGATCTTCGCCTTGGAGCCGGTCTATGGCATCGCCTTCGCCTGGTGGCTGTTCCAGGAGGTGCCAACCCCGAGCATGTTCGCCGGTGGCGCGCTAATCATCCTGGCGATCTTCGCCTCGGCGCGTATGGCGCGCTGATCAGGCGTCGCGCGGGCGGTCGCTATGCCCCAGGTCGCGCTGGGGATCGATCTGGTCGCGCACCCGCTGCTTGAGCACCTTGGCCTCGGGAAAACCGCCATCGGCCTTGCGCTCCCAGATCTGCACCGCGTCGCAGGTGATGCGGAACACCCCACCGGTTCCGGGCTCCAGGCTGACCCTGGCCAAGTCATCGGCGAAGGTCGACAGCAGTTCTTGGGCCAGCCAGGCGGCGCGCAGCAACCACTGGCATTGGCTGCAATAGGTGATCACCACTTCCGCTTTGTGACTGGACATGGAACGACTCTGATTGACGGGACGCGGCCATGATAGCGCCAGCGCGGACCTGACCGGGCAGAAAAAAGCCCGCACAGATATATCTGAACGGGCGTGTTCGATGAGGCCACTCGGCGCCGGTGACGCTAGGCGATCTTGGCCAGCAACTCGCGAGCTTGCTGCTTCTGCACCTCGTCGCCCTCGCTGAGCACCTGATTGAGAATGCCGCAGGCGCTGTCGAGGCTGCCTTGCTCTATATAGGCCAGTGCCAGGTTGAGCTTGGTGAGGTTGTCGCGGTCGCTTTCCAGCTGATCGAGCCCGACCAATAACGGGCCGTCGTCCACCGAATCCTGCCGACTGAACTCTTCGGCCACCTCCTCCTGCAACCAGTCCTCGGCACTGGCTTCTTCGACCAGCATGGTCTCGGCAAAGGGACTGCGCACGTCCTGAGAATCCCTCAGGCCCTTGCCAGGAGCGGCATCGCCCGCCTCGCCTGGCGCCGCAGACTTCTTGCTGGACGGTGACTCGAAGGCGGTGACCAGATCCCAATCTGCGTCGAGCGACAGGTCGTCCAGATTGAGCTGGAAGTCGTCCTCCGCCGCGACCTCCATCACCTGCGGCTCCTGGTCCTCGAGCGCCAAGACCGCATCATCCAGGGGATCGCTGCTCGGCCGCTCACTGATTTGCGGGTAGCGTGCCTTGAGCTCATCGACACGCGACGAAGAGGAGCCCCCTTCGCGAAAGAGCGCCTCTTCCTCGGCGAAGGCCTGGACATCCCCCAGTTGAGCCAAGACCTCCAGCAACCGGAAGCGGATATCGTTGCGCTCCGGCTGGGCATCGAGCGCCTTGCGCAGGGCATCGGCAGCCGCACCGAAACGACCATAGGCGATGTAGATATTGGCACCTTCCAGTGCATCGGCAGGAGCGGCCTGGCGCGCCGGCGCGGCGCCCGCCAGCCGGGCCTCGGGCTCGACCGCGGCCGCCTTCGGTGGCTGCACGAGCGGTGCCAGCGCTTCCTCCTCGACGGCAGCCATGACCCGAGGCTCGGGTTCGGGCTGCTGGGCCTCGAGTTGGGCACGCCGTCGGCTGGAGCGCCAGAGCAACCCCGCCAGGCTCGCCAACACCAGGAGCAAGGCCGCGACTCCGGCCTCGAACCAGTTGCGCCCTTGAATCGCGGCGGGTTCGTCCTGGGCCTGCTCGCCCAGAGCGGGCGCGGTGGACTCCGCGGCCCGACCAGCAGGCGTATCGGCCACCCCCTGGCCCTCGCGCAGCCTGGCCTGCAAGGCAGCCAGCTGCTGGTCCTTGCCCTCCATCTGCGCCTGCAGCTGTTGAATCTGCGCCTGCACCTCGGCCAGCTGCTGCTGCAGCTGCAGGTTCTCCGCCGCCTGACCGGCCAGCTCCTGCTCCACGCGCCGCTGCGCCTGAGTGATCAGTTCGACCTGGGGATCGATGGGTTGAGGCGCGGGTGACTCGTTCGAGACGAGCGTCTTAGCGTCGGCTGTGTGCTCCGCCGCTACGGCGGCAGCCTCTGCCTGCAGAGAGGAAACGGCGCTATCCGGCAGCAGCAGCTCGACGCTGGCCAGCAGCTGGTTGATGTCGCCGCCGGCAAAGGCCTGGGGGTTGAGGGCATGAATATCCGCCATCAAATCCTGTTGCCTTGCCTGGCTCCCCTCGGCACGCAAACGTGCGGCGATCTTCCACAGGCTGTCGCCGCGCACGACACGATAGCGCTTGTCCAGAGTCGCCGGCGGCTTGGGCCCTGTTGTGCGGGGCGCAGCCGGAGGGGTCGCCACCGTCGCCCGCCCCCCGAGCGACGCGGCAGGCGCCGAGGTCAGGGTGCGATAGGCCGAGGAGCCGGGCGGGTCCAGCAACAGGGTGTATTCACGCAGCAGCCGGCCATTGGGACGGGCCACTTCGACGATGAAGTTCAAGTACGGCTCACGCACCGGCTGGTTCGAACGAACCCGGATAATCCCGCTGCCATCGCGCAGCAAGGGAGTGAAGCGCAAGTCATTGAGAAAGTAGAAGCGCTCGACCCCGGAGCGACTGAAGACCTCGGTGGGCGCGAGCCTGACCTTCAGGTCATCGGCGCTCAGATCGGCAATTTCGAGTAATTCGATATCCGCTTCGAGTGGTTGATTCAACGCCGAGTGCAGCGTGATTTCGCCCAGCCCCAAGGCCGGTACCAGGCCTGAATAAAGTGCCGAACTGGATGCCAGGCCAAGCAATAATTGGCGACCCCTAGCCATATGACCCCCCGAAAACTCCGTTCTTGAATGACTCACCACCTAGCGGCCGGCTACGCACTTCCTGTGAGCGATGAGAAGAAACGGTTTAGCAAAAAAATGCATTGAGAAAGACGAGCCATGTCGAACTCAACTTGTCAGTGAGTATGGTCACAATATTCGAATTTGCGCAGTTTAGAGGGTAAACCAGGGTTCAGCCTATGGCTCTGACCCGCAAAGTAGCAAAAACCCATCGACTCAACGACGAGTGACGCCCGCGCCTTGATCGGCGCTCGGACGCACGCCCACAGCGGCCAGCACGGTCAGGACGAACACCGCCGCCACCAGCCAGAAACTCTGCTGGAAGGCCAGAGCCTCGGCCATCCCGTGCCCCCCCTCGGCGGCATGACGCCACTCGAGGAAGAAGGTCAGCAGGTTGACGCCGAACGCCCCCCCCAGTTGGCGCACGAAGGTGACGGCCCCGGCCCCCTGGGCCAGCTCCTGCGGGCTGAGGATGTCCAGCGAGCCGGTGCTCAATGCCGGCAGCAGCAAGCCTAGGCCCACCCGGCCGACACAGGCCCAGAAGCACAGCAGGACGAACGGAGCTCCGGGCTCGAGCCAGGCCAGCCCGGCTGCCGACAAGGCGAAGATCAGCAGGCCGCTGGCCAGCAACAACGCCGCCGAGGAGCGGTCGCTCAGCCAGCCGCCGGCAAAGGAGGCGGCTCCCATCAGCACCCCGGTCGGCAGCAACAAGGCGCCGGCCAGACCGGCGCTGTAGCCCTGGATGGTCTGTAGATAGAGCGGGATCAGATAGGTCGAGCCGTACAGCCCTACCCCCAGCGTCAGTGCGACCCAGCTGGCGCTACGGAATCCCGCATGGCGCCACAGATCGAGGGGCAGCAGCGGCGTGCCGCTGCGCCGGCTGCGGGCGAAGAAGCCGGCGAGCGCCACGGCCCCGATCACAGCCGGCAGCCATACCCGCGGTGCGCCCCAGGCGAAGCGTTGCGCCTCGGCCAAGGCACCGAGGGCGGCGAACAGGGCCACGCACATCAACGCGAAGGCACCGACATCCAGCATGGGCGTGGTTCGCTCCCGCTGGCTGGGCAACAACCACTGCCCCGCCAACAGCGCCAGAACGCACAGGGGCAGCGGCAACCAGAACACCGCCGGCCAGCCGAAGTGATCGACCAGGTAACCGCCGATACTCGGGCCCAGCGTCGGCGCGACCATCACCCCGAGGCCGTAGATACCCAGGGCCATGCCACGCCCGGAGACGGCGAACACGCGGAAGATCAGGACCATGGCCAGTGGCTGGACGATGCCCGCGCACAGGCCCTGGACGATGCGCAGGGCGATCAGCTGCCAGGCCGCCTGGGCGACTACGGCCAGCAACGAGGTCAGGATAAAGAGCGCCAGGCCGATCTGCGCGGTACGCCGCGCCCCCCAGCGCGCCTGCGCCCAGGCGGACAACAGCAGGCCGGCGGTCATCGCCGCGAGAAACCCGGTCGACAACCACTGCACCAGGGGCCGGCCAATGGCGAAGTCCACCATGATCGCCGGCAAGGCCACGTTGATGGTGGTCGAGGCCAGGACCATGGCCATGCTGCCGAGCATCAACACGCCCAGCAACCACTGTGGGTAACGGGCGCCGAATCGAACCTGCAAAGCGTGCAGGTCTTGGGCCATCAGCGCTTTTCCAGGTTAGCCAGAACCCGGGCATGCACCTGCTGGCAGCGCCGCAGATCCTCCTCGTCGATACCGGCGAAGCATTCCTTGCGCAGCTGGGTGGAGATGGCCTCGATCTGCTCGATCAGCGGCTGAGCTTGCGGGCTCAGACTGATCTTCTTGGCCCGACGGTCTTCTGGAACTGCCTGACGGCTCACCAGACCTTGCGCCTCCAGGCTGTCGAGCAGGCGTGCCAACGTAGGCCCCTCGACGCCGACGCTCTTGGCCAGCTCGCGCTGGGTCGGCAGTTCGTCGAAACGGGCCAGGTGCAGGAGCACCAGCCAGCGGGCCTGAGAGAGCCCGAGCCCGACCAGTCGGCGATCCAGCTCTGCGCGCCAGGCGCGGGACAATTGGGCGATCTGCATGGCGAAACGGTGTTGATCGGTGTGCGACATGGATGAACGGCTCTTATAATCATAAAAACTAATAATTAGCCAGCTAGCCATAACCGCGCACCGAGAGCAAGTTTTCTCGACCGCCTTACCACTTCACATATTGATCCTCGACAAACCCCCACTGCCCGTCGATCACCACCTCGGGTCCTCCAGACGGGCGCAGAACGCCGCTGAACTGGCCGAATATCTGCTTGAAGTTGCTGGCCAGGATGCCCAGGTTCATCCGTTCCTGGTGCAGGCCACGGGCGTCGAATCTCAAGGCCACCTGGCCGTCGTGGGAACTGATATGCCAGGGCTGAAGCGGCTGTTGCCGGTCGAAGGCGAAACGCACCGTGTCGACCTTGAGCAGCTCGCCGTCGAGCCAGTAGCAGTTCTCGGTGAAGCTGGTCTCGTTGACCCCGCACGACAGGTTCAGGCCGACACGCCGTCCCGCCGCCAGACCGGACAGGCAGGCCCAGTTCCAGTGGGTCTCCGGGCGCATATAACCGGCCGACCAGTCGTGGTGGGCAAAGGCGCCGATGGCGGCCAGGTCGAAGTCGCCCAGGCTGCTCTTGACCTGGCCGGTGCAGCACACGCCTGCCACCTTCTGCGCGTAGACCCAGCCGTTCACTGCGGTGGGCGTATTGATGTACATGGGCTGGAAGGCCGGCGCAACCTCGGAAAAGCAGGCGTCGATGCGCGTCCCGTCGTCCAGCTCGACCAACAGGCGCTTTTCCTTCGGCTGCGCACGGTTCTCCAGGCGCAGCCAGTTACGCCCGCTGCGCAGCTCGCACAGACCGTCGTCGGGGCGCTGGGAAAAGCGCGTGCCCAGACTCAGCGGCAGCTTGAACTGACGCTCGATCATGCGGCCGCTGGGCGGATGGAACAGGTAGACGAAGCCTATGCCCGCCAGGCTCAAATTGGCCAGAGCGCAGCCGCCGATCAACTGATCGCTGATCAGGCCGAAATACTGGAACTGATGGAAGCGCCGCCACTTGGCCAGGGCGCCCAGGCGCCGGCCCATCGGCGAGCGGAACACGAAATCGCGGTAGTTGATCAGCCCCGGCGCGGCGGCAAAGATGCCGTAATGGGGTTGGCCATCGGCTTGAATCAGTCGCTCCATCGCAGGACGCCTCTCGGAAAAACCGCACGATGCTAGCACCGGCGATTCGCCTCGAGCACTGACGCCCTGCGCCATCGGCGCGGCAAAATCGGCCAGGCCGTGCAGCGGCCCTGACTTAAGCGCCGATCAGACCTCGAACTCCGCCTGCAGCGCGGCGCGCACGCAGTGCAGCACGCCCTCCTCCAGGCGCCCGACGAACAACGGGGCAATCGCCGCCACCGGCGGCAGCTCGCCCTCGCCGTCGAGGAAGGCATCCTGCACCTCGCCGAGCAGGTCCTCGGGCAGGTCCAGGGCCTGCTCCAGGGATAACTGCTGGCGCCCGATGGCCTCGGCCAGCAGATTGAAGACATTCCTCTCGCTGCACCTGAGTTGGCTGGCAATCTGCGCCGGGGTCATGCCGGCGCGGGCCAGGCTGATCAGCTCGTGGCGCAGGTCGACCACCACCGGCGGCGCGTCCGCGGCGCCGCCGAGCACCTCGAGGAAGGCCTCGCCATAGCGCTCCAGCTTGCGCGCGCCGACGCCGCTGACCCGGGCCATCTCGGCCAGGGTACCGGGCTGGCTGCGGAGCATTTCCAACAACGTCGCATCGGGGAAGATCACGTAAGGCGGCACCCCGTGCTCCTCGGCCAGCTTGCGCCGCAACGCCCGCAGGGCCTCCCACTGCTCGCGCTCCTCGCCTCGAACCAGCTGGCTGGCCGCACTGCTGGAGCCCTTGGCGCTGTGCTGGGGCTTGAGGTCGCGGCGCAGCTGCAGGCTGACCTCGCCGCGCAGCAACGGTCGGCAGCTGTCGGACAGGCGCAGGCCGCCGTAGCCTTCCAGGTCGACATCGGCCAGGCCGCGGGCCACCAACTGGCGAAACAGCGAGCGCCACTCCCCCTCGGCCAGCGCCTTGCCGACGCCGAATACGCTCAGGTGCTGATGCCCCAGGCTGCGCACCTTGTCGTTGTCGCGGCCGAGCAGCAGGTCGACCAGGTGGCCGACGCCGTAACGCTGGCCGCTGCGATAGATCGCCGACAGGGCCTGGCGCGCCGGCTCGGTGGCGTCCCAGGTCTGCACGTCGTCGCTGCAGGTGTCGCAATGCCCGCACGGCTGCGGCAGTTCCTCGTCGAAATAGGCCAGCAGCGCCTGACGCCGGCAGCGGGTCTCCTCGCACAGGGCCAGCATGGCGTCGAGCTTGTGCTGCTCGACGCGCTTGTGGCGCTCGTCGCCCTCGGAGTTGTTGAGCATCTGCTTGAGGAAGATCACATCCTGCAGGCCATAGGCCATCCAGGCGTCCGCCGGCAGGCCGTCGCGGCCGGCACGACCGGTTTCCTGGTAGTAGGCCTCCAGGGATTTCGGCAGGTCGAGGTGGGCGACGAAGCGCACGTTGGGCTTGTCGATGCCCATGCCGAAGGCGATGGTCGCCACCATGATCAGGCCCTCCTCGTTGAGGAAGCGCTTCTGGTGGTAGGCCCGCAGCTCGTTGCTGAGGCCGGCGTGGTAGGGCAACGCCGGGAAGCCCTGCTCGGAGAGGAAGGCCGCCACCTCCTCGACCTTCTTGCGCGACAGGCAATAGACGATGCCGGCGTCGCCCTTTCGCGCCGCGAGGAAGGCCAGCAGCTGCTTGCGTGGTTGCTCCTTGGGCACGATGCGATAGAAGATGTTGGGTCGATCGAAGCTCGACAGGAAGCGCTCGGCCTGCTGCAGATGCAGACGGTTGACGATTTCCTCGCGGGTGCGCATGTCCGCGGTGGCGGTCAGGGCGATGCGCGGCACAGTGGGGAACAGCTCGGCCAGCTGGCCCAGCTGCAGGTATTCGGGGCGGAAGTCGTGCCCCCACTGCGACACGCAGTGGGCCTCGTCGATGGCGAACAGAGCGATCTGCGGCAGGCGCTGCAGGAAGGCCAGCATGCGCGGCTGTACCAGGCGCTCGGGAGCCAGGTAGAGCAGCTTGATCTCACCACGCTCGATACGCGCAGCGATCTCGCGCTGGGCCTCGGCATCCAGGCTCGAATTGAGTGCCACCGCCGCCACTCCCAACTCGTCGAGGGTGGCGACCTGGTCGTCCATCAGGGCGATCAGCGGCGACACCACCACCGCCAGGCCCTCGCGCAGCAGGGCCGGAACCTGAAAGCACAAGGACTTGCCGCCACCGGTGGGCATCAGCACCAAGGCGTCGCCACCATTGGCGACGCGCTCGATGATCGCCCCCTGATTTCCCCGGAAGGCATCGTAGCCGAAGATGTCTTTGAGGATGCGCTGGGCCTGTTCGAGCATAGAAACTCCCTATTGGCGGGGCCGGCTCCATCCCTGGAGCGGCCCCGAATCCGCCCACGGCGTGGACGCGGCGCCCTGGCGCCGTGACAAAGCCGCGCATTATACGCCAGTGGCCGAGCACACAGACCCACGCCTATCGGCCTCAGCGCGCGGACAAGCGAACGCTGGTGGCAGCCCGTTCCTGCCGCCCGCCTGCCGGGCCTCATGGGGAAGTTGGCGGATAAAAAAAACTGTCGGGCAGGCGCCGACACAGGGTGATCCGGGCTAAAATTCAGCCTCGTATACTCCTTCAAGGTAGCCCCCACGATGTCCTTCGCCGAGCAACTGTCCCGCCTGCAAGCCTTCCTAGATGCCGATGAGCTGCACGATGAGGCCTTGGACTATGTGGCCGCCCATGGCTATCTCACGGCTCTGTCGATCTGCCCGGAGCCGATTCCGGAGCGTGAATGGATCGACGCACTGTTCGCCGAGCCGCCGCATTATCGCAGCGACGCCGAGCGCGAGGAGATCGAAGCGACCCTGCTGCAACTCAAGGCCCACATCGCCCGCCAGCTGGCCAGCGACGATGATCCGGAGATGCCTTGCGAACTCGACCTGGGCGACGAACCTGACGATTCCGACCTGCGCGGCTGGTGCATCGGCTTCATGGAAGGGGTATTCCTGCGCGAATCGATCTGGTTCGAAGACGCCGAAGACGAGGTCAGCGAACTGCTGCTGCCGATCATGGTCGGTTCGGGCCTGTTCGACGAACAGCCGGAGTTCGCCGAAATCGCCCGTGACCAGGACCTGGTCGACAGCATGGTCGAGCAGATCCCCGAGCTGCTGACTGCGCTGTTCCTGCTGTGCCATGCCCCGGAAGAAAAGCCGGCACTGCTCAAGCCACGCCACCACTAAGCGACCGCGCCATGGCGCACGGCGATATCCGCGAAAGCAACCACCGCAGCGTGCGCTATGCGCTGCTCGCGGTGGGCTGGCTGTGTGTGCTGCTCGGGGTGGTCGGCATCTTCCTGCCGGTGCTGCCGACCACGCCCTTCCTGCTCCTGGCTGCGGCCTGTTTCGTGCGTAGCTCCAAGCGCTTCTACCACTGGCTGGTGTGTCACCCACATCTGGGGCCATGGATTCGTGACTACCTCGAGGGCCAAGGCATCCCGCGCCGCGCCAAGGTCTATGCCCTGACCCTGATGTGGCTGAGCATCGCCTTCTCCTGCTACCTGGTGCCGCTACCCTGGGCGCGCGCCTTCATGCTGACCAGCGCGGTGCTGGTCAGCCTGTACATCCTCAAGCAGAAGACCCTGCCCAACCCTTGATCCGTCTCTCCGTTCGGACGTGATGCATTGCCCGAGCCCGTCAAAGGCAGCGAAGCCTCGCGCCAGCTCCTAGACTAGATCCATCTTCTGCAGAGGCGCGGCACATGCAGCCACAGCAGCGCATTCATGGATGGAACCTGCGTCTGCACCGGCTGTGGATCGGCTTCGGGGTGCTGTGCGTTGGACTGAGCGGCGCCCTGGCCAACTGGGACTTCGCCCTCGTTTTGCTGAATGCCGAGAGACGCTATGGCGAGCTCGGCACGGCCAGACAACGGATCGAGGCGTGGGATGCGTTGATCAAAACCAGCGCCAACCTGCCAGAAAGGGCCCTGCTCGGCGAGGTCAATGGCTTCTTCAACCGCCAGCTGCGCTTCGTCGGCGATGATCGCAACTGGCGACAAAAGGACTACTGGGCCACCCCGGTCGAGTCCTTGGTCAAGGGCGCCGGCGACTGCGAGGACTATTCCATCGCCAAGTACTTCACCCTGCGGCGCCTCGGCATCCCCAGCGACAAACTGCGCATCACCTATGTCAAGGCCCTGCGCCAGAACCAGGCGCACATGGTGCTGACCTATTACAGCAGCCCCGCCGCCGATCCCTTGGTGCTGGACAACCTGATCAATGGAATCCAGCCGGCATCGCAACGCAAAGACCTGCTTCCGGTATACGCCTTCAATGCCGAGGGCCTGTATCTGCCGGGCTCACGCATCAGGAAGAGCGACACCAAGAAACTCTCGCGCTGGCAGAACCTGCTGCAGAAGATGCGCGCGGAGGGCTTCGCCATCGGCGATGGCTAACGAGCACGCATGACGCACTGTGCGACTCGGCTCCGCCCGGCACGCCCCGAGACTTCAGTACGGCAGATGCTGCTGCTCGTCCACCAGTTTGCCGAGATCGTCCAGCTGCGCGCGCGCCTGGGCCCGGTGGCTGAGCTTGCTGCGCGCCGCCTCCGGCAGATCGGTGTAGCGGATCAAGCCGCGGCTGACCAACACGCTGACCAGGTCTTCGATTACCCGCACTAGTTCCAGATCCGAGTGCTGCAGCGACATCAGGTGTGAATGCAGAGCATGGCTCGCCAGTCAACTGCGTACCTCCGGATCGCCGGCCGGAACCTCTGCGGTCATGCTGCCGAACGGTTCCTGTTCGACCCGAAGCAGCCTCCCTTGCTCATCGCGCTGTACATAGACCATGGACGCCTCCTGCTTCTGCCCATAAAAAACCCGCCACCCGAAGATGGCGGGTCGGCTCTATTACTGCAGACTAGACCGTATCGACCTTTAGCGTGCCGTCAGCGAGCATATTGAGGATTACATCGGCCTCCGAACCCACCGAATAACTGGCGAACAAGTTGACGTCCTGCAGCACTATCGTCTGGTCGGGGGTCGCGAAATTCCCACCACCCGATGCATCGACCTTGATAACCGTATCGAGCGCCGCCGTTCCTACCAAGGAGTCAGTCGATACCTCTATGTAGCTGAGCAGATTACCGATATCTCCCGGTGCTCCATTCTCACCGACCAGCAACTGCGACAGGTCCAGTCGATCGCCACCGGAATTGAAGCCCTTGGCGAAGTCCGTGACGGTATCGGTGCCGTTTTCTCCTAGCAGCCACTTGAACGTATCGGAGCCTCCGCCGCCAGTCATGGTGTCGTTGCCCAAGCCTCCGTACAAGATGTCGTTGCCCACATGGCCGATCAATGTATCGTCCCCGGCCAGACCGACCAGTGTTCCCGAAGTACCTGGGCTGACCTGCAGGACATCCGCGTTGTCGGTGCCTGTTTGCAAGATGTGATTATCCGGACTCAATTGCACACGGATACCGTCCGGAATAGCCACTGAGTCACCATCGCCATCAGTCAACAACAAATCAAAATTCAACTCGACAGCGGCACCTGGATCGAAGGTGGAGGCGCCAAACCCACCTAACTTGAAGGTATCGCCTCCTGAGTGTGAAAACTCCAGCGTCGTATACCCAGTGTCCGTGAACGCCGAGATGACGGTGAATTTAGCGGGATTGTTACCACTATCGCCTTGCACGTTACTGACTAAAACGTCATTCCCGCTTTCTGTCACGGTAAAGCTTCGCCCCCCCACCATCACAGTGGTAACCCCTGCGACCATCACCATTGCCATGGCGTTGTTGTACGCAATCTGAACTCGCGTAATCTTATCCGGCGTACCATCGCCGACAATGTTATTCCCATCACTGTCATCGAAGGCTTTAACGCGTATAGTCGACCCAGATGTACTGGTCACGACGGCGAAACCACCGTTGACCGTATTATGACCGCTGAATATATGGTCTTGATTGGCCGCTATCGCGTAGTTTGCGTCAGAGACGTTTTTCACCGTATTACCACTCAACCCTTTCACATAGTCGACCCGAACGCCCTCACCCCCTCCTACGCTATTCCCCGACCCTACACCGCCGGCAATAGAACTCGTATTCATGGTACCAGCGGAGACCCCGCCGACCATCGGCGTCAGCAATACATCCTGATCACCATTGGCATCATTGGTTATCGTGTCGTCAAAGTAGGCGTAGGGATCATTACCACCGCGGAATACAAATCCGACATCCTTAACCGTAAACGTACCCACCCCACCATCAATCTGCTTGAACAGAGTAAAGGAGTAGGTATCGTTCGACTGCAATACACCCGAATCCGGACTCAACACGGAAGTAAAAGCCTTATTGGCCAGCACGCTCGCACTTGAAGCGTCGAGCCCGGCTCCCGGCATGGTTGTCGAGCCCACCAGGGTTTGACCATCCGCAGACACATACAAATAGATCTTCAGCATATTGGTCGTATAGCCACTATCGGAACCATTGATCTCAGCGAACCTTACACGCCCCCCCTGATTGTCAGCACCCATGTTGTCATGGATATTCTTGTCGATATCCAACTTAACGCCGGTCGCGGACTGACCAATATTGTTCACTAGGAACGCATAGTCCGGTGTGATTATCGTCGGTACATCGTCCTCAATATGCACCAGGAAACCGCCAGCCAGTGCCAGTGGGTTGCTGCCATCACTCGCTAGCAGGATGCTGGCGAAGTTGAAGGTCAGCAGTTCATTGTCATCACTGTTATTGACTGGATGATCGATAGGCCCTAGCAGATTGAAGGTGTAATCGCCGTTGGCTTGCACCTGCAAGGTGAAGATCACCGCACCGCCTGGCCCCGCTTTAGCAGTCAGGGTGTCGCCAGACACCGAGTAAACCAATGGCACGCCGGCGGACGTCGCCATCGCCAAGCCACTGGTATCACTGGACAGGGAGAACTGCGCGGCTGCTACCGGCGGGCCTACGATCAAGTCAAACAAGCTGCCGACGGCAACCGTGTTGACCGCATCGAGATCGGTGATTCCCCCAGGCAGTTCATCTTCATCAACCCTGGCGACAACCGGGCTTTGGTCTTCCACATAGATAGTCAAGGTGGCGTTGGCCGGATCACCATCGTTGTCGACAATGATGTAGTTGAAGGCCTCAACCTTATCGCCGTTGATGCCGGAGGGTGCCTGGTAACTCCAGGCTCCCGTGGCAAAGTTGAACGACAGCTTGCCACCTTGCGCGGTGGTGATATCGCTCAGCTGACTGCCCGCAATATTCGGCCCGCTACTGGCGACGATGGTGCCCACGCCGTCCCACGTATAGGTGATGCCATTGATTTCTATGGACTGTATGTAGCCAGGGCCATCGGCGCCGAAGGCGTCGTCGTCACCGCCACCGACCGCATTGTCGTTGCCAAGCAGCACGTTGCCGGACACCACATCACCGAGCACCTGACCGACCAAGGTATCGATCAGGTCATCGAAGTCACCGACCAGGATAGGTGCCCCCTCGCCATCTACATCGATATCCTGCAGGCGCGCCACGCTGATGCCATTTCCGACCCCAATCGAGGTGACGCTGATGCCGTTGTCGTTGACGAAACTATTCCACGCGGTAGCCACCGGTGCGGTTAGCGAAGTGCCTCCCGGCCCGGTCTGCTGATTCGGGTTCCCGTCACTGATGAAAAACACCTGATTGCTCCAGCCCGGAATCGGGCTATAGGCGCTCATGGTTTCGATGATCGCGTCGGTAAAGTCCGTCTGACCATTGAACGGGCGTGTTCCCCCCTCAGCGGGATTGAGGCTGGCGATCAAGCTGTTCAGAGAAGCGAAATCCGTGACTTGTGCGTAAGAGGTCGCCGTCGCCGAGAAGGCGACCAGCTTGATGTTCACCGCTCCGGGCGTGCCATTGAACAGCGCCTGTCCCGCGGCTCTTACCGCCTGCAACATCTGGTTCAACTCGGTGTTATCGATACTGCCGCTGAAATCCAGGACGAAGGCCACGTTGAAGTCCTGGCTCTGCCCTGCCAGCACAGTGGCAGAATCATTGCGCGCCACCGGCACATCATCCTCGACATCGATGGTGAAGCTGCCCGCCTCGAAGCCGCCGATTGGGTCACCGTCGCCGTCGGTAGCAGTCAGCACGCCGGAGAAATCGATCGGCAAGCTGAGTAGCTGACCATCATCACTGCTACCCGGTAGTGGATGATCCAGAGGCCCCTGCAAGCTGAAGCTGTAGCTGCCATCCACATTGACCTGCAGGGTGAAGATGGTTTGAGCGCCCACGCTTGCCGTCAGCAGGTTGCCCACCACGCTATAGCTCAGGGATGCCCCACCAGAGGTCAGGCCTTGCGCCACCATGGAGTTGATGGCCGCCGGGCTGTCGGACAAGCCGAAGTCACCGGGCCCATCGGCGCCAAAATTGACCAGCGCATTGAGGGTACCTGCACCGCCAGACGCAGTCGTGGACTGGCCGCCTTCGGCATTGCCGTCATGCGGGGCACCGCCCGTCACAGCCAAGGCATCCTCCTGCACCGTTCCAGACACAGTAGGCCGCTGACCATAGCTACCCGACTGCACCGGACCGTCGTCCTCGAAACGGAACACCCCGGCGGCACCCAGGTCGATCGACTTGCTGTCACTGTCGCCATCGCCATCGGTGAGGGTCTGCACCAGTTTCAACACGCCTGGCTCCAACAGCAGGGTCTGCGCATCGTCGTGGTCCGTGGTGTCTCCATGCCAGATGTTGTCCAGCAGGTGCAGGGTCACCGCGCCCGTCGTCGGGTCAATGGTCAGGGTGAAGTAGTCAGCCGCGCCCACGCTGCCGGTGATCACGTTGCCCACCTGACTCAGCAGGATCTGCGCACCCTTGCCATCTGGCGCGCTCGCATCCACGGCGAACAGCCCGCTGGGCACGCCATTGCCACTCAACATCAGGCTGTAGCTCGTCGAGCCCGGACCGTCGGCGCCGAAGGAACTGTCGAACTGCGCCTGCACCAGCGCGCCACTGAGCACCGCCGTGGCGATGCCATCACCGCCCACGCCACCGAACGCCGGCAGGCTCTCGTCCACTTTTACCTTGCCCAGCTCGGGGGCATCTTTGTTCAGGCTGGCGTCCGGACCGTCGTCCTCGAAGCGGAACACCCCGGCGGCACCCAGGTCGATCGACTTGCTGTCACTGTCGCCATCGCCATCGGTCAGGGTCTGCACCAGTTTCAACACGCCTGGCTCCAACAGCAGGGTCTGCGCATCGTCGTGGTCCGTGGTGTCTCCATGCCAGATGTTGTCCAGCAGGTGCAGGGTCACCGCGCCCGTCGTCGGGTCGATGGTCAGGGTGAAGTAGTCAGCCGCACCCACGCTGCCGGTGATCACGTTGCCCACCTGACTCAGCAGGATCTGCGCACCCTTGCCATCCGGCGCGCTCGCATCCACGGCGAACAGCCCGCTGGGCACGCCATTGCCACTCAACATCAGGCTGTAGCTCGTCGAGCCCGGACCGTCGGCGCCGAAGGAACTGTCGAACTGCACCTGCACCAGCGCGCCACTGAGCACCGCCGTGGCGATGCCATCACCGCCCACGCCACCGAACGCCGGCAGGCTCTCGTCCACTTTTACCTTGCCCAGCTCGGGGGCATCTTTGTTCAGGCTGGCGTCCGGACCGTCGTCCTCGAAGCGGAACACCCCGGCGGCACCCAGGTCGATCGACTTGCTGTCACTGTCGCCATCGCCATCGGTCAGGGTCTGCACCAGTTTCAACACGCCTGGCTCCAACAGCAGGGTCTGCGCATCGTCGTGGTCCGTGGTGTCTCCATGCCAGATGTTGTCCAGCAGGTGCAGGGTCACCGCGCCCGTCGTCGGGTCGATGGTCAGGGTGAAGTAGTCAGCCGCACCCACGCTGCCGGTGATCACGTTGCCCACCTGACTCAGCAGGATCTGCGCACCCTTGCCATCTGGCGCGCTCGCATCCACGGCGAACAGCCCGCTGGGCACGCCATTGCCACTCAACATCAGGCTGTAGCTCGTCGAGCCCGGACCGTCGGCGCCGAAGGAACTGTCGAACTGCGCCTGCACCAGCGCGCCACTGAGCACCGCCGTGGCGATGCCATCACCGCCCACGCCACCGAACGCCGGCAGGCTCTCGTCCACTTTTACCTTGCCCAGCTCGGGGGCATCTTTGTTCAGGCTGGCGTCCGGACCGTCGTCCTCGAAGCGGAACACCCCGGCGGCACCCAGGTCGATCGACTTGCTGTCACTGTCGCCATCGCCATCGGTGAGGGTCTGCACCAGTTTCAACACGCCTGGCTCCAACAGCAGGGTCTGCGCATCGTCGTGGTCCGAGGTGTCTCCATGCCAGATGTTGTCCAGCAGGTGCAGGGTCACCGCGCCCGTCGTCGGGTCGATGGTCAGGGTGAAGTAGTCAGCCGCACCCACGCTGCCGGTGATCACGTTGCCCACCTGACTCAGCAGGATCTGCGCACCCTTGCCATCTGGCGCGCTCGCATCCACGGCGAACAGCCCGCTGGGCACGCCATTGCCACTCAACATCAGGCTGTAGCTCGTCGAGCCCGGACCGTCGGCGCCGAAGGAACTGTCGAACTGCGCCTGCACCAGCGCGCCACTGAGCACCGCCGTGGCGATACCATCACCGCCCACGCCACCGAACGCCGGCAGGCTCTCGTCCACTTTTACCTTGCCCAGCTCGGGGGCATCTTTGTTCAGGCTGGCGTCCGGACCGTCGTCCTCGAAGCGGAACACCCCGGCGGCACCCAGGTCGATCGACTTGCTGTCACTGTCGCCATCGCCATCGGTCAGGGTCTGCACCAGTTTCAACACGCCTGGATCCAACAGCAGGGTCTGCGCATCGTCGTGGTCCGTGGTGTCTCCATGCCAGATGTTGTCCAGCAGGTGCAGGGTCACCGCGCCCGTCGTCGGGTCGATGGTCAGGGTGAAGTAGTCAGCCGCCCCCACGCTGCCGGTGATCACGTTGCCCACCTGACTCAGCAGGATCTGCGCACCCTTGCCATCCGGCGCGCTCGCATCCACGGCGAACAGCCCGCTGGGCACGCCATTGCCACTCAACATCAGGCTGTAGCTCGTCGAGCCCGGACCGTCGGCGCCGAAGGAACTGTCGAACTGCACCTGCACCAGCGCGCCACTGAGCACCGCCGTGGCGATGCCATCACCGCCCACGCCACCGAACGCCGGCAGGCTCTCGTCCACTTTTACCTTGCCCAGCTCGGGGGCATCTTTGTTCAGGCTGGCGTCCGGACCGTCGTCCTCGAAGCGGAACACCCCGGCGGCACCCAGGTCGATCGACTTGCTGTCACTGTCGCCATCGCCATCGGTCAGGGTCTGCACCAGTTTCAACACGCCTGGCTCCAACAGCAGGGTCTGCGCATCGTCGTGGTCCGTGGTGTCTCCATGCCAGATGTTGTCCAGCAGGTGCAGGGTCACCGCGCCCGTCGTCGGGTCGATGGTCAGGGTGAAGTAGTCAGCCGCACCCACGCTGCCGGTGATCACGTTGCCCACCTGACTCAGCAGGATCTGCGCACCCTTGCCATCTGGCGCGCTCGCATCCACGGCGAACAGCCCGCTGGGCACGCCATTGCCACTCAACATCAGGCTGTAGCTCGTCGAGCCCGGACCGTCGGCGCCGAAGGAACTGTCGAACTGCGCCTGCACCAGCGCGCCACTGAGCACCGCCGTGGCGATGCCATCACCGCCCACGCCACCGAACGCCGGCAGGCTCTCGTCCACTTTTACCTTGCCCAGCTCGGGGGCATCTTTGTTCAGGCTGGCGTCCGGACCGTCGTCCTCGAAGCGGAACACCCCGGCGGCACCCAGGTCGATCGACTTGCTGTCACTGTCGCCATCGCCATCGGTGAGGGTCTGCACCAGTTTCAACACGCCTGGCTCCAACAGCAGGGTCTGCGCATCGTCGTGGTCCGAGGTGTCTCCATGCCAGATGTTGTCCAGCAGGTGCAGGGTCACCGCGCCCGTCGTCGGGTCGATGGTCAGGGTGAAGTAGTCAGCCGCACCCACGCTGCCGGTGATCACGTTGCCCACCTGACTCAGCAGGATCTGCGCACCCTTGCCATCTGGCGCGCTCGCATCCACGGCGAACAGCCCGCTGGGCACGCCATTGCCACTCAACATCAGGCTGTAGCTCGTCGAGCCCGGACCGTCGGCGCCGAAGGAACTGTCGAACTGCGCCTGCACCAGCGCGCCACTGAGCACCGCCGTGGCGATACCATCACCGCCCACGCCACCGAACGCCGGCAGGCTCTCGTCCACTTTTACCTTGCCCAGCTCGGGGGCATCTTTGTTCAGGCTGGCGTCCGGACCGTCGTCCTCGAAGCGGAACACCCCGGCGGCACCCAGGTCGATCGACTTGCTGTCACTGTCGCCATCGCCATCGGTCAGGGTCTGCACCAGTTTCAACACGCCTGGATCCAACAGCAGGGTCTGCGCATCGTCGTGGTCCGTGGTGTCTCCATGCCAGATGTTGTCCAGCAGGTGCAGGGTCACCGCGCCCGTCGTCGGGTCGATGGTCAGGGTGAAGTAGTCAGCCGCCCCCACGCTGCCGGTGATCACGTTGCCCACCTGACTCAGCAGGATCTGCGCACCCTTGCCATCCGGCGCGCTCGCATCCACGGCGAACAGCCCGCTGGGCACGCCATTGCCACTCAACATCAGGCTGTAGCTCGTCGAGCCCGGACCGTCGGCGCCGAAGGAACTGTCGAACTGCACCTGCACCAGCGCGCCACTGAGCACCGCCGTGGCGATGCCATCACCGCCCACGCCACCGAACGCCGGCAGGCTCTCGTCCACTTTTACCTTGCCCAGCTCGGGGGCATCTTTGTTCAGGCTGGCGTCCGGACCGTCGTCCTCGAAGCGGAACACCCCGGCGGCACCCAGGTCGATCGACTTGCTGTCACTGTCGCCATCGCCATCGGTCAGGGTCTGCACCAGTTTCAACACGCCTGGCTCCAACAGCAGGGTCTGCGCATCGTCGTGGTCCGTGGTGTCTCCATGCCAGATGTTGTCCAGCAGGTGCAGGGTCACCGCGCCCGTCGTCGGGTCGATGGTCAGGGTGAAGTAGTCAGCCGCCCCCACGCTGCCGGTGATCACGTTGCCCACCTGACTCAGCAGGATCTGCGCACCCTTGCCATCTGGCGCGCTCGCATCCACGGCGAACAGCCCGCTGGGCACGCCGTTGCCACTCAACATCAGGCTGTAGCTCGTCGAGCCCGGACCGTCGGCGCCGAAGGAACTGTCGAACTGCGCCTGCACCAGCGCGCCACTGAGCACCGCCATGGCGATGCCATCACCGCCCTCGCCACCGAATGCCGGCAGGCTCTCGTCCACTGTTACCTGGCCCAGGTCAGGGGCTTGATCATTCAGACGAGCCACCGGCACGTCGTCCTCGACATCGATGGTGAAGCTGCCCGCCGGGAAGCCACCCACCAGCGGGTCACCGTCACCGTCGGTGGCGGTCAGCACGCCGGAGAAGTCGATGCCCAGGCCCGCCAGGGTCTCGCCGTCGTTACCGTCCATCATCGGATGGTCGATCGGCCCCTTCAGGGTGAACAGGTAGCTGCCGTCGGCATTCACCACCAGGGTGAACACCTCGTAGCCGCTGACGCTGGCGGTCAGGGTATTGCCCACCACCGCATAGCTCAGCGCTTCACCGCCCGAGGTCAGGCCTTGCGCCGTCAGTGCGCCGACGTTGCTCGACAGGCCGAAGCTGCCCGGGCCGTCCGCGCCGAAGTTGACCAGCACATGCAGGGCCCCGGCGCCACCGCTGGCCGTCAGGGTCTGGCCGCCCTCGCTGTTGCCCTGGTGCGGGCTGAGCAGCGGGTCCTCGTGCACCAGTTGGTTGATCGTCGGGCGCTGCTCGCCGTTGGCCGCCACCGGCACGTCGTCCTCGACATCGATGGTGAAGCTGCCCGCCGGGAAGCCACCCACCAGCGGGTCACCGTCACCGTCGGTGGCGGTCAGCACGCCGGAGAAGTCGATGCCCAGGCCCGCCAGGGTCTCGCCGTCGTTACCGTCCATCATCGGATGGTCGATCGGCCCCTTCAGGGTGAACAGGTAGCTGCCGTCGGCATTCACCACCAGGGTGAACACCTCGTAACCGCTGACGCTGGCGGTCAGGGTATTGCCCACCACCGCGTAGCTCAGCGCTTCACCGCCCGAGGTCAGGCCTTGCGCCGTCAGTGCGCCGACGTTGCTCGACAGGCCGAAGCTGCCCGGGCCGTCCGCGCCGAAGTTGACCAGCACATGCAGGGCCCCGGCGCCACCGCTGGCCGTCAGGGTCTGGCCAGACTCGCTGTTGCCCTGGTGCGGGCTGAGCAGCGGGTCTTCATGCACCAGCTGGTTGATCGTCGGCCGCTCTTCACCAACCACGGCCACCGGCACGTCGTCCTCGACATTGATCACGAAGCTGCCGCTGTTGAATGCGCCGATCGAGTCGCCATCGCCATCGGTCGCGGTCAGCAGGCCGGAGAAGTCGATCGGCAGGCTCAGCAACTCGTCGTCATTGCCGTCGGCCAAGGGATGGTCCAGCGGGCCAAGCAGGGTGAATACGTAGCTGCCGTCACCATTCACCTGGAGCGTGAAGACAGTGGTCGCGCCGGCCGAGGCAGTCAGCAGGTTGCCGACCACGCTGTAGGTCAACGCCGTACCGCCGGATGTGAGACCTTGAGCCGTCAGCGACGCCAGCGCCGCAGGGCTGGAGGAAAGCCCGAAGCTGCCCGGGCCGTCCGCGCCGAAGTTGACCAATGCGCTGAGGCTGCCGGCCGCGCCGGAGGCGACGTTGGTTATAGCGTCGCCATCGGGGTTGCCACCTACGATATCGTCTTCATCGACACTGCTCGACACCACGGCGCCCTCTCCTTCGGCGAGGGTCGGCCCGTCATCGTTGACCAGCACATCAAGCAGCACGATAGGCGATACATCGCCGTCCAGATCGAACACCCGCACCTGAAAACTCTCGCCAACCTGATCGTCCGCGCCGGTCGCATTCGGGTTGCTGTGATCGAGGGTGTTGTTGGTCAGCGTATAGGTCCAGTTACCGGCCGCATCCACGGTCAGTATCCCGTATTTCCCCTGGACCACACCGCCGTTGGTGACATCTATCCAGACACCGTTGACGTCGAGGACCTCCAGCGCGGAAACACCATCTGGAGAAGTGATGATGAAACGCCCATTGGCCTGTTCGGCGGGGCTACTCGGATTGGTGCCATTAGCCAGGGCTTGTTCATCGACCAACGCGGGGCCGACGATCACCGAACCGTTGAAATCCTGATGCTCGACCTCTACTACCGGGGTTCCATCGGCTGGCTGGGTATCATCATCAGAGACAGCAGGGTCGGGGTCGGGGAACTCCGGGCCGGAGCTGAGGCCGACCGTGGGAAAGCCGATCACAGGTTCAACCGCGCCGGCGGTTTCGTCCAGCAACACAAAACTATGACCGCCGCCCCCGGAGCCCGCTGCGCCTCCCGCACCGGGCCCGGCGGCAGTCGCCTCGCCGGCCACGGTCGGGTCGACGCCGGCCTCGATGGCGGCCTGCAACTGCTCGACCTCGCTCAGATCTTGAGCACTGGGAGCATCGACAGCCGACTGCTGTCCGAACCCGACCTGATCAGCTGACTGCGCGAGCAACTGTTCACTGAGACTCAGACTGCTGTCACGCCCAAGCGTCAGTTGCCGGCCGTTGCTCAAGGCTACTGCGACGGCGCCCGTCGCGCCGGTGACCAGCTGTTCGCCGGCATAGACCCTATCGCCTTCGAACAGTGGTCGACGTGATCCATCGCCCGCTACAGCAAAGACCTCGCCTACGACCTGACTGACGACACCAATCAAAGTAGCCATGATTCCCTCCTCACTACAGCTGTCGACCACCGCCGACACGTTTCAAAAAGGCTCAGAACACCTTCTCGAACACCGAGCGCGTCGAAAAAACTGATAGTGAAATGGGACGGCGTACATGGCCCACAAACCAACCGATACAGCACTAAGTCTCACTCAGCCCGCGTCACACTACTCCATCATCAGAATCATCCCCGCCCTATGCATTAAACCTGTTCTCGCCCGCCATCTGCGGCATGCACAGACTGACCGCCTTTTACATGCCTCTTGTGGAAAAACACTGGGATGCTTTCTTCGAAATGCATAAGACTTTTTTGTCATAACGCTTGTGCGCTTTTTTTCTGAACTTCTCGAAAAGATGTTCTTAGCTGTGATGTTAAAGGCTCTAAGCGGCTCTCCGAGCATAAGGGTCATTTTTCTGGCGACAGGAATAGAACACCTACAAGGAGATTCCCCCATGCGCGCTATCAATCCCCTCTGGGCCAGCATGCTGCTAGCAATGGCTTGCACCCAGTCCCAGGCGATGACCCTGTCGGAGGCGATCCAAGCCACCCTGGATAATCACCCCGAGATTCATGCTGGAATCAACAGTCGTCTCTCGTCAGATGAAGAAGTCAGAATCGCCAAGGGCGGCTACCTGCCGACCGTCGATCTGCTGGTGGGCTACGGCCGCGAGCACACCGACAGCCCGACCACTCGTGCGCGAGTACCGGGCTCCCACAACACGGAAACCCTCAACTACCAGAACGCCGAACTGCGTCTGCGGCAGATGTTGTTCGACGGTTTCAACACCCCCAATGAAGTGGCCCGCACCGAGGCGGTGGTCAACTCGCGCGCCTACCGCGTGCTCGGCACCTCGGAAAGCCTCGCGCTACGCACCGTGGAGGTTTACCTCGATATTCTGAAGCGCCGCGAGCTGGTCAGCCTGGCGAAGAACAACCTGCTCGCCCATCAGCGCATCAACGACCAGATCGACCTGCGCAGCCGCCAGGGCGTCGGCAGCGCCGCCGACCTCGACCAGTCCCAGGCTCGCCTGGCTCTGGCCGAGAACAACCTGTACACCGAACAAGTCAACCTGGCCGACGCCGAGGCGAACTTCTTCAGCGCCGTCGGCCGGATGCCCGACGAACTGGCCTCCCCCGCCAGCGTACGGGGCGACATGCCGGCGGATCTGGCCAGCGCCCGGCAGCTGGTGATGGATAACAACCCCTTCCTGAAGTCGGCCCAAGCCGATGTCCACGCCGCCGAGAAGCAGTACGAAGTGGCCAAGTCGCCGTTCTACCCGCGCTTCGACGTGGAACTGGCGACCAATGCCGACGACAACGTGCAAGGCGATGAGGGCCACTCCAACGGTTGGCGCGCCGCGGTGGTGATGAACTACAACCTGTTCAATGGCATGCGCGACAAGGCCCGTTTGCAATCCACCGCGCACCAGATCAACGAATCCATGGATATCCGCAACAACGCCTTGCGCGTACTCAACGAGAATCTCGCCCTGGCCTGGAACGCCATGGAGAACGCCCGTCTGCAAACGCCCAAGGCACGCGACTACGCCGACTACACTGCAAGGGTACGCGAGGCCTATCAACAGCAGTTCCGCCTGGGCCAACGCACCCTGCTCGACCTGCTCGACAGCGAGAATGAGCTCTTCACCGCCAACCGTCGCTACACAGAGGTGCGTTACACCGAAGAGTTCGCCATGTACCGCGTCATCGCGGCCATGGGGGATCTGCTGCGCCAGCAACAGGTCGTAGTGCCGGCCGAAGCCGTCGCCCTTTCAGAGGTAAAGAGCGAGGCACGCCTGCCGGAAATGAAGTAGTACCGGCCCGAGGAGCAGTAATACGTGACGAGCATGGAACAGACCGGGTCCGCCAGTGATCCGCGCTTGAGCCACGACGATCCGTTGCTCGATGGCCTGCTGATTCTCTGTCAGCTGCACGGTTGCACGGCGAGCCGCGCGAGCCTGACGGCCGGTCTGCCGATGCCCGAACAGCGTCTGAATGCCGAGCTGCTGACCCGCGCGGCGGCTCGCGCCGGCCTGCAAGGGCGACTGCTGAACCGTCAACTGGATGCCATCTCGACCTTGAACCTTCCGGTGCTGCTGCTGCTCAAGGGCGGACGCAGTGCGGTACTGCGCAAGTGGGGCGACAAGGGCCAGGCGCTGATCCTGCCCTGCGAGGCGGAGGGCGGCGAGCAGTGGGTCAACCGTGAAGTGCTGGCCGGCGAGTACAGCGGCCAGGCCCTGTTCGCCCGCCCCCGGCATGAGCTGGAAGAAGCACGTCAGCCACTGGTTCCTCGCATCGACGCCTGGTTTCGCGACACCCTGAAGCTGTCGCGCTGGCTCTACTCCGACGCCATGCTCGCCAGCCTGCTGATCAACGCCCTGGGCCTTATGGTGCCGCTGTTCGTCATGCAGACCTATGACCGGGTGGTGCCCAACCAGGCCACCGCGACCCTCTGGGTGCTGGTCATCGGCCTGTTCATCGGCAACAGCTTCGAGCTGCTGCTGCGCGTACTGCGCGCGCACCTGCTGGATAGCGCCGGCAAGAAAACCGACGTGGTGCTGTCGGCCACGCTGTTCGAGCGCATCAGCGGCATGGCGATGAAGGCGCGGCCTGCCACGGTTGGCGGTTTCGCCCAGAGCATCCACGACTTCCAGGGCCTGCGCGAATTCCTCACCGCCGTGACCCTGACCAGCCTGATCGACCTGCCGTTCGCCTTGCTGATGATCGCGGTGATCTGGCTGATCGGCGGCTGGCTGGTGCTCATTCCGCTGCTGGCCTTTCCGCTCACCGCGGTGTTCGCCCTGATCATCCAGTCGCGTCTGCGCGACACGGTGCAGAGAAGCCTGGCACTCGCCTCGCAGCGCCAGGCCCTGCTGATCGAAACCCTCGGCGGGCTGGAAACCCTCAAGGCCTTTGGCGCCGAGAGCGAGCGTCAGCATGAGTGGGAGAAAATCCACGGCGCCGTCACCCGCCTGGACAGCCACGCTCGCTTCCTGTCGGCACTGGCGACCAACGGCACCCTGTTCCTGCAACAGCTCTCCGGCATGTCCATCATCGTCGCCGGGGTCTACAGCATCATCGCCGGCGACCTCAGCGTCGGCGCCCTGGTCGCCTGCTACATGCTCGGCAGCCGGGTGCTCGCGCCACTGGGACAGATCGCCGGGCTGATCACCCGCTACCAGCAAGCCCGCCTGACCATGACCAGTACCGACGCACTGATGGCCCTGCCCCAGGAACGCCAGGCCAAACAGCGGCCCCTGGAGCGCACCCAGCTCAAAGGCGAGCTGGACATACGCCAGGTGACCTTCCGCTACCCCAACCAGAGCGCGCCGGCGCTGGCCAACGTCAGCCTGCGCATGGCCGCCGGCGAGCGTATCGGCATCATCGGCCGCAGCGGCTCGGGCAAGAGCACCCTGGCGCGCCTGCTGATGGCCCTGTACACGCCCGAGGAGGGCCAGATCCTGCTCGACAACCTCGACCTGCGCCAGCTCGACGTCGCCGACCTGCGCCACCAGATCGGCTATGTCGCCCACGACCTGCCGCTGCTGGCCGGCAGCCTGCGCGACAACCTGACCCTCGGCGCCCGCTACGTCAGCGACGCGCGCATGCTCGAGGTCGCCGAGCTGACCGGCGTCAGCGATTTGGCCCGGCAGCATCCGCAGGGCTTCGATCGGCCGGTCGGCGAGCGCGGTCAACTGCTCTCCGGCGGGCAACGCCAGGCCGTGCTGCTGGCCCGGGCCATCCTCCTCGATCCGCCCATCCTGCTACTCGATGAACCCACCAGCGCGATGGACAACAGCAGCGAAGAGATCCTGCGCAACCGCCTGCATACCTGGGCCCAGGGCAAGACCCTGCTGCTGATCACCCACCGCGCCTCGATGCTCAACCTGGTGGACCGCCTGGTGGTATTGGACAACGGCCACATCGTCGCCGACGGCCCGAAGGAGTCGGTGATCGAGGCCCTGCGCAAGGGCCGCGTCGGCCCGGCGGCGGTCTAGGGTCTGTTCCCGTTTCACTTGCGGTCGCGCCGGAGCCGGTTTGTGCGCGAGGCCAGGCACGAGACACGAAGTTTGGTTGTTCCAAATAAGTGTCGAGAAACGCAGCATCGCGCAAAACCCGGCCCGGCCCGCTGGGTTGTGCGGGAAATGGTCCCCGCTGTTGTTGCAGGACTTGGCAAGGGAATAACCATTACCTGCGTCCTGCGCCTAACCGGGGACCATTTCCCGGGGCAACGCGCCTCGCGATGAAACGGGAACAGACCCTAGGACATGCCCATGCAAGCCAATCAGTCGACAAGCGATTACTTCTCCAGCCTGCGGCGACAGAAGCTGGACACCGAGTTCATGCCGGAGGTCGAGGGCACCGTGCTGGAAGCGCCCCCCTGGTTCTCGCGAATCACCCTGTGGCTGGTCGCCGCCTGCCTGCTCGCGGCTTTGGTCTGGGCACATTTCGCCGTGCTGGAGGAAGTCACCACCGGCGAAGGCAAGGCGATTCCCTCGAGCAAGGTTCAAGTCATACAGAATCTCGAAGGCGGCATCGTCAGCGAGATTTTCGTGCGCGAAGGCCAGGTGGTGAACAAAGGCGATGTGCTGCTGCGCCTGGACGACACCCGCTTTCTCTCCAACCAAGGCGAAACCGAGGCCGACCGCCTGGCGCTGATCGCCCGCATCGAACGGCTGAGCGCCGAAGCCGAGGGCCGGCCCATGGACCTGCCGGACGACATCGCCGCCAGCGCACCGCAACTGGCCGAGGACGAGCTGGCCTTGCACCGCTCGCGTCAGGAGCGCCTGCAGAGCGAACAGCGCACGCTCGGCAAGCAGCTGCGGCAGAAGGAGCAGGAACTGGCGGAATTCCGTTCCAAAGCCCAGCAGTACCGCTCGAGCCTCGGCCTGCTGCAGCAGGAGCTGAACATGTCGCAGCCGCTGGTCGCCAGCGGCGCGATCTCCCAGGTGGAGATCCTCCGCCTGCGCCGCAGCGCAGTGGAGGCCCGCGGCTCGCTGAATGCCACCAACCTGGCCATTCCCCGGGCTGAGGCCGCCATCGGCGAAATCAAGAGCAAGATCGAGGAGTCCGAGTTGGCCTTTCGTGCCGAAGCCTTCAAGGCACTCAACGAAGCGCGTACGGAACTGAAGAAGATCACCGCCACCAGTTCCGCCATCGAGGACCGGGTCAGTCGCACCACGGTGCTTTCCCCGGTCAAGGGCGTCATCAAGCAACTGAAGATCAACACCATCGGCGGCGTCGTCCAGCCCGGCAGCGACATCCTGGAAATCGTGCCGCTGGAAGACAGCCTGCTGGTAGAAGCCAAGGTGCGCCCCCAGGACGTGGCCTTCCTGCACCCGGGACAGAAGGCCATGGTCAAGTTCAGCGCCTACGACTACACCATCTACGGCGGCATGAAAGCCAACCTGGAGCTGATCAGCGCGGACACCATCACCGATGAAGAAGGCAACAGTTTCTACCTGATCCAAGTGCGTACCGATAAGAGCCACCTGGGCAGCGACGAGCAACCGCTGCTGATCATCCCCGGCATGATCGCCACGGTCGACATCATCACCGGCGAGAAAAGCGTGCTGGACTACCTGCTCAAGCCCGTGCTCAAGGCCCGCGCCGAAGCGCTGCGCGAGCGATAAGGACACTTAAGGGCCAAGGGGCCGTGCCAGAGCCGTCGCCTCTGCGTACGCAGCCGGGGCGACGGCTCACCTCAATTGCCACGACAGCCTGCAGTCAGACTTTTATCGACCACGCATGGCATCGATGCTGATGGCCCCCGCCCCATGCACATACAGCATGAGCAAGCCACCGGCCATGGCGAAATTCTTCATGAACAGGATCATCTGCATCTGTTCGTCGAAGTTCGTGTGAAAAATCACTGCGGCCGCCACCGAGAAGCCGGCCAACGCCAGGGCTGCCCAACGGGTGAGAAAACCGAGTATCAGGGCCAGGCCGCCGCCTACCTCCAGCAGTATCACCAGCGGCAACAACGCCCCCGGCACCCCCATGCTTTCCATGTAACCCTGAGTGCCGGCGTAGCCACCGATCTTGTTGATGCCAGCCAGTAGGAAAATATGTGCGAGCAGCAGTCGAGCGAGCAAGACGATTGCATTGTTCATACACTCACCTCTAAGAGCGGATACCGCGTCATCCAGCGCCTAATACACAACGCCCACCTCAACGGAGCTAGGCCAATCGGGGTGCGCGGACACACTCGAACAGCGCCACGGTTCAACGGCATAACTGGCCAAATGCTTTCATCGGCACCCAGAATTGACCCTAGCAGTGCCGATCCCTGCCCGCCAGGCACGACCCGCTTATGCCGAACCGCGACGGCCGCCACAGCACAACTCCACGCGAGGCTTGCGGCCGCTCACGCTAACCCGGAAGCTAGAACCATCGGCCACTGAATGGCGAGGACCGGCCTTGGACTGGCAAACCCTGCTCACCCGCGAACGACTCGGCAAACCGGCGCACAGCGCCGACGAACTGGGCCGCAGCCCCTTTCACAAAGACCACGACCGCATCATCTTCTCCGGTGCCTTCCGCCGCCTGGGGCGCAAGACCCAGGTACACCCGGTCTCGAGCAACGACCATATCCACACGCGCCTGACCCACTCCCTGGAAGTCAGCTGCGTCGGCCGCTCCCTGGGCATGCGGGTCGGCGAGATGATCCGCGACGCCCTACCCGACTGGTGCGAGCCGAGCGATCTGGGCATGGTCGTGCAGTCAGCCTGCCTGGCCCACGACATCGGCAATCCGCCGTTCGGCCACTCGGGCGAGGACGCCATTCGCCACTGGTTCCACCAGGCCGCCGGGCGCGGCTGGCTGGACGCCATGAGCGAGGCCGAGCGCGCCGACTTCCTCAACTTCGAGGGCAATGCCCAGGGCTTTCGCGTACTCACCCAGCTGGAGTACCACCAGTTCGACGGTGGCACCCGCCTGACCTACGCCACCCTCGGCACCTACCTCAAGTACCCCTGGACGGCGCGTCACGCCGAGGCGCTGGGCTACAAGAAGCACAAGTTCGGCTGCTACCAGAGCGAGCTGCCGCTGCTCGAACAGATCGCCCACAAACTCGGCCTGCCGCAACTCGAGGAGCAGCGCTGGGGCCGCCATCCGCTGGTGTACCTGATGGAGGCGGCCGACGACATCTGCTATGGCCTGATCGACCTGGAGGACGGCCTGGAGATGGAGCTGCTCGACTACAGCGAGGTCGAGGCCCTGCTGCTCGACCTGGTCGGCGACGACCTGCCGCAGACCTATCGCCAGCTCGGCCCCCAGGATTCCCGCCGGCGCAAGCTGGCGATCCTGCGCGGCAAGGCCATCGAACACCTGACCAACGCCGCCGCCCAGGCCTTCGTCGCCCAGCAGCCGGCCCTGCTCGCCGGCACCCTGCCGGGCGATCTGGTCGAGCATATGCACGGCCCGGCCAAGCGCTGCGTGCAGAGCGCCAAGGCCATGGCACGACAGAAGATCTTTCAGGACAAGCGCAAGACCCTGCACGAGATCGGCGCCTACACCACCCTGGAGATCCTCCTCAATGCCTTCTGCGGCGCGGCGCTGGAGCAGCAGGGCGGTCGCTCACCGTCGTTCAAGCATCGGCGCATCCTCGACCTGCTCGGGCACAACGCCCCGCACCCGGACTGGCCGCTGCACAAGTCCTTCCTGCGCATGATCGACTTCATCGCCGGCATGACCGACAGCTACGCTACTGAAATGGCCCGCGAAATGACGGGACGCTCGAGCCCGGTGTAATAGATGAGACAGCTCCTGCGCGAAACCTTCAGCTGGCACGCCGGCCCACCCGCCTGGGGCGCGGCGATGGTGGCCGGGCTCGGCTGTGCACTGCCCTTGCTGTTGGGGCTGTTCAGCGGCCATACCGGCTTCCTCTGGGCCTCTGTCGGGGCCTTTCAAGCCGCCCAGGCCAGCCCCCTGCATCGCTTCGGCATGCTCAGGATGCTGCTGCTCACCGGGCTCGGCGCCTGCAGCGCCGCCCTGGGCTTCTGGTCGGCCGGCGACCCGCTGCTCGGCCTGGGCCTGTTCGCCAGCTTCGGCATGCTGCTGGCCTGGCTGCAACGCTTCGGCAGCGAGGCCGGCAAGATGGGCCTGGGCCTGGTCGTCTGCCTGTGCCTGGGCCAGGGTCAGCACGGCATCGGCAACCTCAACAACCCCCATGCGATCGCCACCCTATTCATCCTCGGCGGCCTCTGGGCCATGCTCCTGGCATTCGGCCTGCGCGGCCTGCATGGCCTGCGCATGTGGCCGTACATGCCGCGCTTCATCAGCATCCTCAGGGTACTCAGGCGCCACGCCAGGCGCCTGCCCCGCCGGCAGTGGCGTTTGCACGCCCTGGGCTGCACTCTGGCCATGGGCCTGGCCGGATTGGTGGTCAGCCTCGCCGGGCTGCACCACGGCTACTGGCTGACCCTCACAGTGCTCACCACCCTGCAACTGGAGTTCCAGGGCAGCCTGGTGCGCGCCTTGCTAGCGAGCCTGGCCAGCATGACCGCGGCCGGTCTGTTGATTCTGCTCGGCCACAGCCTGCAGGACCCGACGCTGATGGTACTCAGCCTGATTCCCTTGATCATGCTCAGCCGAGCACTGCAGGCCAGCCATTACGCCCTGTTCGTGATGCAGAGCGCCATCGGCTTCGTCCTGCTTGCCGAGAGTCTCTCCCTGGACTGGCAGCTGGCCCAGCTGCGCCTGCTCAACGTCCTGTTCGGCGTGGTCCTGGCGCTGTTCGTGGCGCTGCTGGTATACGGCCTGCGTCAGCTGCTGGAACGGCGCACGCCACGCAGCGCGGCGGCCCCTTGAGCGACCGGCGCGGCAGCGGCATGACCGTTGCCCGGCGCCTCTAGCCCCCCTCCACTATGCTTAGGAGCTCAACGGCGCAACCGATGGAGTGAGCGCTATGCCCCGCAGATTCTGGCCCCGCGACCGCCGGTTTCCCCTGCATGTGCACATCAGCCTGCTCTTCACCCTGCTGCTACTCCTGACCGGCACCTTGCTCGGGCTGTTCAACCATCGGCAAACCACCCAGATCATCTTCGCCAGCAGCACCAAGCTGTTCGAGCAGGTCCAGCAGAACGTCCAGCTCGACCTCGAGCACACCTACCAGCCAATCCGCCAACTGCTCAGTCTGCTGGCCCTCAACGAGGCCAGCCAGGCCGGCAACCTGCCGGGCCGCCTGCCCCTGCTCAAGCCCTTCGCCCAGGCCCTGCGCGACAACCCGCAGATGGCCTCGCTGTACCTCGGCGACGACGACGGCGACTTCTTCATGGTCCGGCCGCTGCGCGACGAGGCCATGAAGCTGCGCTTCTCCGCGCCGGACAACGCGGCCTTCCAGGTCTGGTCGATCGACCGCAGCGCCGGGGACGTCGAAGCCGCCTATCTGTTCTACGACGGCTCGTTGAACCTGATCAGCCGCCGCGCCCGTCCTGAGGAAGACTACGACCCGCGCACCCGCCCCTGGTACCGCCGCGCCCGGGTGGACGGCGGCCAGATCACCACCGCCCCCTACGTGTTCTTTGCCAGCCCCGAAGTCGGCACCACCCTGGCCAGGCGCAGCGGCCTGACCCGGGTAATTGCGGCAGACCTGACCCTGGCCGAACTGTCCGCCACCCTGACCGATCAACAGATCACCGCCAGCAGCCAGATCCTCCTCTACGACCCCGCCGGCAATGCGGTGGCCTACCCCGACAGCGCCCGCCTGACGATGATGATGGATGGCGAGGCGATACTCAGCCCGGCCCGCGAACTCAGCCCCGAAATCGACGCCCTGCTGGCCGATGACACCGGCGAGCTGCAACAGAGCGTGCTCGAGCTGGGCAAGCGCCGCTGGGTGGCCTCGCGCAGCCGCCTGCTGGAAGGCGGCCCCCAGGGCCTGTTCCTGGCCCTGCTGGTGCCGGAAGACGAGCTGCTGGAGGACGCCTACCGCATGCGCTGGCAAGGCGCGCTGATCACCCTGACCACCCTGCTGCTATGCCTGCCGCTGGGCTGGCTGACCTCGCGCATCGTGGCCAAACCGCTCAAGGCCCTGGTCGCCGAAGCCGAGGCGATCCGCCGCTTCGACTTCAAGCAACCCACCAGCGGCCACTCGCCGGTACTGGAGGTCGACCAGCTGGCGGTGTCCATGAAACAGATGAAAGAAACCATCGCCAGCTTCCTGGAGATCGCCGCCAGCCTGTCCGCCGTGACCCGCTTCGACACCCTGCTCGAACGGGTGCTGGAGGAAACCGTGGGCATCAGCCAGGCCCAGGGCGGGCTGATCTACCTGATCGACGCCGACAAGGGCCGGCTCGAACCCCGTGGGCTGTTCCTCGACGGCCAGCGCCACGACCTCGCTCGACACGACATCCCCGGCTACGAGGTGAGCGCCGACGCATTGCCGCAGTGGCTGCGCGGCCCGGCCGGCGGTGGCCCCAGCACGGTGCTGTCCCTCGGCTTCGACCAGGCCGGCGACTACCGCAGCCTGCTACGCGCCCTCGACAGCCCGCGGGTCCATCTGGTCGCCGCCGGCCTGCACAACCGCCAGGGCGACACAGTCGGCGTGCTGGTACTGTTGCACTGCGACCGCGGCGAGACCGACGAGCCGGCCATGCCGCGCCGCGAACGCGTGGCCTTCGTCGAGGCGGTCTCCGGGGTCGCCGCCCTGTGCATCGAGAGCCAGCGCCTGCTGCTGCGGCAGAAGAAGCTGCTCGATGCCATCATCCAGCTGGTCGCCGGCGCCATCGATGCCAAGAGCCCCTACACCGGCGGCCACTGCCAGCGCGTGCCGGAGATCGCCCTGATGCTCGCCCGCGCCGCGGCGGACAGCGACGATCCGGCCTTCCGCGACTACCGGCCGACTGCCGAGGAATGGGAGGCCCTGCATATCGCCGCCTGGCTGCACGATTGCGGCAAGGTGACCACCCCCGAGTACGTGGTGGACAAGGCGACCAAGCTGGAGACCCTGTACGACCGCATCCACGAGGTGCGCATGCGCTTCGAGGTACTCAAGCGCGACGCCTGGATCGCCTACTGGCAGGGCTGCGCCGAAGGCGGCGAGGCGACGCGGCTGGCCGCTCTGCGCGACGAGACGCTGAGCCGCCTGGACGAGGACTTCGCCTTCGTCGCCGCCTGCAACCTGGGCGGCGAAACCATGGCCGAGGCCGACCTGCAGCGGCTCCGGCAGATCGCCGCACGCACCTGGACCCGCACCCTGGACGACCGCCTCGGCGTGTCCTGGGAGGAGGCCCGGCGCCAGCAGCGCCGCCCTGCGCAGGAACTGCCGGTGGAGGAAGCCTTGCTGGCCGACAAGCCCGAGCACCTGGTCGAACGCCCGGCCGACGAGCTGATCGCGGCGGACAACCCCTGGGGCTTCCGCCTGGAGGTGCCGCAGTACAAGTTCAACCGCGGCGAACTGCACAATCTGAGCACCGGGCGCGGCACCCTGACCGACGAGGAGCGCTACATCATCAACCACCACATAGTGCAGACCATCCTCATGCTCGATCGCCTGCCCTTCCCGCCGCACCTGCGGGAGGTCAGCGAGATCGCCGGCGGTCATCACGAGAAGGTCGACGGCAGCGGCTATCCGAAACGCCTGCGCCGCGAACAGATGAGCCTGCCGGCACGGATGATGGCGATCGCCGACATCTTCGAGGCGCTGACCGCGGTGGATCGCCCCTACAAGAAAGGCAAACTGCTGTCGGAGTCACTGACGCTGATGGCCGAGATGTGCCGCACGGGGCATATCGACCCCGAGCTGTTCGGCCTGTTCGTGCGGGCGCGGGTCTATCGCGAGTATGCCGAACGCTTCATGCAGAAGGCGCAGATCGATGCGGTGGACGAGGCAGAGGTGCTGGCCAAGGCTGGCCTGGCGGGCTGAAAGCAGGCGGTGGAAGCGCTCGGGCATGCCTGGCGCATGCCCGAGCCGGGGGACATCAGGCCGGATTGATCGGGTTTTCCGGGTACCAGACATCCAGCAGCGGGCTGGCGCTGAAGTCGATCAGCTCGCTACGGCCCTTCAACCAGGCCTCGACCTGGGCGCGCTGCGCCTCGCTCACCGAACCACGCTTGGCCAGGCAGACCAGACCGTAGTCGTCGCCGCCGACGTAGCCCAGGCCGTTGGCTTCCATGGCGTCACGCAGGAACTGGTCGAGGAAGTCGTCGACGGCCTCGTCAGTCAGGTCCTCTTTGAAATTCAGGTTCAGCTCGAAACCCAGCTCCTGGAACTCATCCACACAGAGTTTCTTGCGCAGACGACGGGAACGGTTGGTAGCCATGGAAGGATCCTCAAGAGTAATTACGCGCGGCACTCTAACAGCTTGCCGGCAAACATGCCCGCTTCAGCGCCCGCCTCTTTCGGGGGTGCAAAAAAGTCCTTCACGCCGGTCGCCGGACGGCCCTGGCGCAATGGCCTTCGGGCATAATGCTGGGCTATTTGCCCGAACCGCCGTGGGACCTTTCGCCTATGTCACGCGTTACCCCCTGCCCTTGCCCAGAGGGCGTCAGCCCATGACCCGCACCCTGCGCCACCTGCTGATCGCCAGCCTGCTGCTGCCGCTCGCCCTGCCCCTGCACGCCGCCGACAACAGCCGTCTGCCGAGCCGGGTCGAGAAGGCCCTGAAAGCCAACAAGATCAACCCCCGCGCCCTGTCGGTGGTGACCCTGCCACTCACCGGCCCCGGTACCCGCACGGTGATCAATGCCGACATCTCGGTCAATCCGGCCTCGGCCATGAAACTGGTGACCACCTACGCCGCCTTGGAGCTGCTGGGCCCAACCCACCAGTGGACCACCGAGTTCCACACCGACGGCCCTCTCAAGGACGGCGTGTTGCAGGGCAACCTGTACCTCAAGGGCGGCGGCGACCCCAAGCTGAACATGGAAAAGCTCTGGTTGCTGCTGCGCGACCTGCGCGCCAACGGCGTACGCCAGGTCAGCGGCGACCTGGTGCTCGATCGCAGCCACTTCGTGCAACCCAAGCTGCCGGTGTTCAACGACGACGGCGGCGACGCCAACAAGCCCTACCTGGTCACCCCCGATGCCCTGCTGGTCAACCTCAAGGCCCTGCGCTTCATCGCCCGTGCCGAGAACGGCAAGGTGCACATCGCGATCGAACCACCGATCGCCGATATCCGCATCGACAACCGCGTCAAGCTGCTCAAGCCGGGCAAATGCCCCGGTTGGCCGGACGTGCGCTACAACCCGGTGACCCAGTACGACGGCACCACGGTGATCGTCAGCGGCCAGCTGGCCGAAGGTTGCAGCGCCCAGACCTACCTGTCGCTGCTCGACCACCCGGACTACGCGGCGGGCGCCGTGCGCGCCATCTGGCAGGAGCTGGGCGGCAGCATTCTCGGCCAGGACCGCCTCGCCGATGTGCCGAAAAGCGCCCGCCTGCTGGCCCGTGCGCACTCCCCCGACCTGGTGGAGATCATCCGCGACATCAACAAGTACAGTAACAACACCATGGCCCGTCAGCTGTTTCTCAGCCTCGGTGCGCAGTTTCGCAACGCCGCCGATGGCGACGATGCCAAGGCCGCGCAACGGGTGATCCGCGCCTGGCTGGCACGCAAGGGCATCACCGCCCCGCATCTGGTGATCGAGAATGGCTCGGGCCTGTCACGGGCCGAGCGGGTCAGCGCCCGCGAACTGGCGGCGATTCTCCAGGCCGCCTGGAAGAGCCCCTATGCCGCCGAGTTCATCAGCTCCATGCCGCTGGTGGGGATGGACGGGACCATGCGCAAACGCCTGAAAGGCACCGCCCTGGAGGGCCAGGCCCATATCAAGACCGGCACCCTGAACAATGTGCGCGCCATCGCCGGCTACAGCCGCGACAGCAACGGCCACAGCTGGGCGGTGGTGGCCATCCTCAACGACCCCAGGCCCTGGGGCGCCTCGGCGATACTCGATCAGGTCTTGCTCGACCTGTACCGGCAAGCCAAGTGAGGTCACGGGCGGGCCGTCCGAGATAGAGGGACTGCCCGCCGGCATCGATCAACCGCGCGGGGTCAGGCGCCAGGCGCGGTGGATCTTCGGGTTGCGGGCGAAGTCCGGGTCCAGGGTGTCGGCGCTGATCTCTTCCACCCCGTAGCGCGCCGCCAGCCCCTCATCGAGCTGGAACTTGCGGAAGTTGTTGGAGAAGTACAGCACGCCGCCCGGCGCCAGACGGGCCATGGCCAGGTCCAGCAGCTGCACGTGGTCGCGCTGCACGTCGAACACCCCCTCCATGCGCTTGGAGTTGGAGAAGGTCGGCGGGTCGATGAAGATCAGCTCGTACTCGCCGCGATCCTCGGCCAGCCAGGCCATCACGTCGCCCTGCTCCAGCCTGTGCTTGTCCGAGTAACCATTGAGCGACAGGTTGCGCCGCGCCCAGTCCAGATAGGTCTTCGACAAATCGACGCTGGTGGTGCTGCGCGCGCCGCCCTTGGCCGCATGCACGGTGGCCGTGGCGGTGTAGCAGAACAGGTTGAGGAAGCGTTTGCCCGCGGCCTCGCGCTGGATGCGCAGACGTAGCGGACGGTGATCGAGGAACAGCCCGGTGTCGAGGTAGTCGGTGAGGTTGACCAGCAGCTTGGCGCCGCCTTCGGCAACCTCCATGAACTGGCCCTGACTGCCCTGGCGCTGATACTGCTTGGTGCCGGTTTGGCGCTCGCGGCGCTTGATGATCACCTTGCTCTTGTCCACGCCCAGCGCCTGGGGGATCGCCGCCAGAGCGTCGAACAAACGCGCCTGAGCCTTCTCCGGGTCGATCGAGCGGGGCGCGGCGTATTCCTGCACATGCACCCAGTCGCCGTAGAGGTCCACCGCCAGGGCGTACTCCGGCATGTCGGCGTCATACAGCCGGTAGCACTCGACCCCCTCCCGGCGCGCCCACTTGCCCAGCTGCTTGAGGTTCTTCTGCAGGCGGTTGGCGAACATCTGCCCGCCTTCACTCAGGCGGGCCTGTTCGACAACCGGGGCCGGCGCCGGCTTGATCGGGTTGCCGTTCTTGTTGTACTGACGCGCCTGGGGCTCGGCCTGCGTCTTGGCGATCTCGGCCTGCTCACGCTCGCGCTCGCGCTGCTCCGGGGTGCGCCGCTCGCCGGTGACGAACTGCTCGGGCTGCACCTTGATCAGCAGCAGCTTGCACGGCAAGGCGCCGTTCCAGAAGGCGTACTGCTTGTGGCTGCGGATGCCCATGCGCTTTCCCAGTTCCGGGGCGCCGGTGAACACCGCGGCCTCCCAGCCCAGACAGGCCTGACGCAGGCGCTCGCCGAGATTCTGGTAGAGATACAGCAGGCTGGCCTCGTCGCCGAGACGCTCGCCATAGGGCGGGTTGCTGATCACCAGTCCCTTTTGGGCCTGGTCCGGACGCGGCTCGAAGGTGGCCAGCTCGCCTTGGTAGACCTTGACCCAGTCGCTCAAGCCGGCCCGCTCGATGTTGTTGCGCCCCGGCTGGATCAGGCGCGGATCGGCCTCGTAACCGCGAATCCACAACGGCGGCTTGGCCAGACCGGCGGCGGCCCGCTCCTGCGCCTCGGCATGCAGCTTCTTCCACAGTGCCGGCACGTGCCCCAGCCACTGGTCGAAGCCCCAGTGCTCACGCTTGAGGTTCGGCGCGATGTCCGCGGCCATCATCGCCGCCTCCACCAGGAAGGTACCGACCCCGCACATGGGGTCGGCCAACGCCCCGCCCTCGGCGGCGATGCGCGGCCAGCCGGCACGGATCAGGACCGCAGCGGCGAGGTTCTCCTTGAGCGGCGCGGCGCCCTGCTGCAGGCGATAACCGCGCTGGTGCAGGCTATGGCCGGACAGGTCGAGGGAAAGGATCGCCTCGCCGCGCTCCAGACGCAGGTGCACGCGCAAGTCGGGATTGAGCTTGTCGATCGAGGGCCGCGTACCGTCGGCCTGGCGCAGTTTGTCGACTATGGCGTCCTTGACCTTGAGCGCGCCGAAATGAGTGTTGTCGATGCCCGAACCGTGACCGCTGAACTCCACGGCCAGGCTGCCGCCCGGCTCCAGGTGCTCGAACCAGTCAACCGCCAGTACGCCCTGGTACAGGCTCTCGGCATCCCGTACGGGAAACCGCGCCAGTACCAGCAATACGCGGTTGGCCAGGCGCGACCAGAGGCACAGGCGGTAGGCACTCTCCAGCCCGGCCTCGCCACGAATGGCGGCGGTCTGCTCGCGCGCGCCCTCTAGCCCCAATTGGCTGGCCTCTTCGAGCAGCAAGCCTTCCAGGCCCTTGGGGCAGGTGAGAAAGAGTTCGTAGCGATCCGACATGAAAATATCCAGTGCCTAAGGCAGTGAGCGGCGAGCGCGTGAGGCGACACGGCCAAAATAAGTGACAAAAAGTCGCAATGCGACCCTTCGTCGGAATAAAAAACCCTCGCAATCGAAATCCAGTTGCGATGGCACAACACCAGCACGGGCGGCGCAAACGCCCAGCCCGTGCGGGGTCTTGCAGAACACCGGCGAACAAGTCGCCGAGCCTTATGGTCTCACCCTCGGAAGCATTACGCCCTTATGACAAAACGATCATTCACAGGCCCCCGAGCATTAGATAGAAATCTACCTAGGCCGTCGCCGCAATGGCGAAGGCACAGGACGCTCGCGACGCCGGCAGCGGGCTCCGCTGGCAGACTCTTTTTTCTGCCTGGCCTCGCCACGAGGTCTACGGGACATAACAGTCAACAGTGAGGGCAACACCCTATGAGAAGACTTAAGCGTGATCCGTTAGAAAGAGCTTTTTTGCGCGGCTATCAGTACGGTATCAATGGCAAATCCCGCGAACTGTGCCCCTTCACCCTGCCTTCGGTTCGTCAAGCCTGGATGAACGGCTGGCGCGAAGGCCGTGGCGACAACTGGGATGGGCTGACCGGGACCGCCGGTATTCATCGACTCAACGAACTTCACGCTGTCGGCTGATCGAGTAAAGGAACCTACCGTCTTTACCAAGCACGCCCCAGTTCGGGCGGCGGGCGCAAGCCCAAGGGCTCCCTCAGGGAGCCCTCTTTATTTCCCGCCAGCCAATCCCTCTCAGCGTTGCGCGGCCACTATCGCATCGACGGCCTCGCGGATCAGTGCCGGCCCCTTGTAGATGAACCCCGAATAGATCTGCACCAGACTGGCCCCCGCGGCGATCTTCTCGGCGGCATGGCGGCCCTCGGTGATGCCGCCCACGGCGATGATCGGCAGACGCCCGGCCAACTCGCCGGCCAGCACCTTGACCGTCTGGGTGCTCTTGTCCCGCACCGGCGCACCGGACAGCCCACCCGCCTCGTCGGCGTACTCCAGCCCCTTGACCCCGTCCCGGGACAGGGTGGTGTTGGTGGCGATCACCGCATCCATGCCGGTCTCGAGCAGTGCCGCGGCCACCTGGGCGGTTTCCTCATCGCTCATGTCCGGGGCGATCTTGATCGCCAGCGGCACCCGCTTGCCGTGCTGCCGGGCCAGGTCCTCCTGACGCGTGCGCAGGGCCTCGAGCAGCTGCTTGAGCGAGTCGCCGAACTGCAGGCTGCGCAGCCCCGGGGTATTCGGCGAACTGACGTTGACCGTCACATAGCTGGCGTGGGCATAGACCTTGTCCAGGCACAGCAGGTAGTCGTCCACCGCACGCTCCACCGGGGTATCGAAGTTCTTGCCGATATTGATGCCCAGCACGCCCTCGTACCGGGCCGCCCGCACCCGCGCCAGCAGATGGTCGACACCGTGATTGTTGAACCCCATGCGGTTGATGATCGCCGCGGCCTCGGGCAGGCGGAACAGCCGCGGCTTGGGGTTGCCCGGCTGCGGGCGGGGCGTCACGGTGCCGATCTCGACGAAGCCGAAGCCCAGCTGGGCGAAGCCGTCGATGGCATCGCCGTTCTTGTCCAGGCCGGCCGCCAGGCCGACCGGATTGGCGAACTCCAGGCCCATGACCTTGACCGGCAGACTCGCCGGCGCCTTGGTCAACAGACCATTGAGGCCCAAACGACCGCCGGCACCGATCAGGTCGATGGACAGCTCGTGGGAGGTTTCCGGGGAGAGTTTGAACAGCAGCTCGCGGGCCAGGTTATACATGCTCAGCTCGATAGTGGCGAAATCGCAAAGGCGGCGATTATACAGGCCACGCCACCTGGCAGCGAGGCGCACGGCCGGCTTCAGTCCAGGCGCCGCAGGCTGAGCAGCTCGCCCTGGGGGCTGAACTCCAGGGCGAAGGCGCCGTAGACCCCTTCATGGCTCAAGAACGGGCGGATATGATGGGCCGGCAGACTGACCCGTCGACCATCACGGCTCTCCAGCAGGATACGGTTGGCGCGTCCTTGGTAGACTGCACGCAACCGCTCGGCAGAGAGCGCGATATCCAGGAGTAGACAGGGCATGGAGGCACCTAAGCAGATGAATCCGGTAATCTTGCCACAAGCGCCGCACCGGTCCCTGCTCACCCGCACCGACTGGCCCGCGCCTGCCCGTGCAGTGCCGGCTCGCCTCTGCCACACTGACACGGGTGCCCCTGGAGTTCCTAGTCGGCCATGAGTTTGTCCCAGCAGCCCAGTTCCCTGAGTTCACGCCTGACCGCTCTGGCCCAGCGCCTGGGCCTGATCGGCCGTGGCCAACGGCAGATACTCGAACGCGCCAGCCAGCTGCGCCTGCCTTTCAGCGCGCTGACGCCCCCCCGCGAGAGCATCTGCTGGCAGGAGGGACCACAACTGCACCGCCTGGTCGACCTGCCGCGCGATGCCCTGTCCGGACCGGTGCAGGAGGACAAGGCGCAGGCCCGCGCCACGCTCATGCGCGTGGTCGAACTGGAGAAGCGATCCATGGCTTCGCTGGATCTGCGGCAGATCGAGGGATTCTGCTGCGGCGATCCGCAGCAGGCTGCTTTCACCAGCTTCGAGCAGTACGCGGCCAGCCAGACCTGCCGCCCGGTGCGCATCATCAGCTACAAGGACTTCATCAGGACCATCAGCCTGGCCCTGCCACGCTTTCTCGCCGGAGAACGCATCGAACTGCGTCAGGCCGACTGGCATGGCCAGCGCCTGTTCTGGGCCGGGGAACAGCACGGAGAGGCCTTCGCCTGCGCGGTCGCCTATGCACGCCGACGCGGGCTGGAGATCACCCTGCCAGCCGACCTGGCCCACTACCGCCTGAGCCTCGACGGCCTGGCGCAGCTGCAGCAGCACTACCATGTCCACGCCATGCCCGGCGCCGCCTGGAGCGACCCGACCTTCATGGGCCTGCTGCTGGACAAGGGCCTGCCCTATGCCCGCCTGTCGCTGCAGCGCAGCCCCGGTGCCGCCGAGTACCTGCTATTGCCCAAGCACTCGGCCGAGGCCCGGGCCCTCGGCGAGGGCCTGCGCCTGGCCGGCGCACCGGATGTGGTCGCCCACCTCAAGACCCTGACCGACAGCCGCCCGCACACTCGAACCGCAGCGGAATAAAAAAGCCCCGCACTAGGCGGGGCTCGATGACGCATCAGCCGCTACTCAGGGAATGCACACCCCGTGCTGGGCGCTCTGAGCCAGGTCCATCAGCTCGCGATTGGCCACCGCATACATGGCGTAGTCGGTCCCCGTCGCCGCGCGCAGCTCGCCCAGCATGGACTTCCAGCGGTTGACCAGCAGGCGATGCTGGTCCAGCCAGTGGGCCACGCGCGCCTCGATCTCCTCCGGCCCTTCGGCCATCTGCAATACGGAAACGGTGATCGCCCGCTGCTGCCAGTCCAGATCGTCGCGGAAGGCTTCCCGCGCCAATGCTTGCCAGTTGTTTTCCACCGGCAGGCTGGAGATCTGCTGCAGGTACCAGGACAGCTCCAGGGCTCCGCCCCCCACGGTGAAGTAGGCCGCGGCCACCTGGGCCGGCTCCTGGCCGGTGACATCCGAGGCCTCGATGATCGGCAGCAGGGTGTACAGGTGGCTGGTGCCGGCCACTACCCGCGCCAGCTCCTCCGGCACACCGGCCTCGACATAGCCCTGGAAGCGCGCCAGCCACTGTTCCCGCGCCGGCCCTTCGAGCAGCTCGTCCAGGCACAGCGCCAGGGCTTCGACGCGCGGTGCGAAGTGCGCCACGTCGCGCGCCGCATCCAGCTCGTTGCGCCGGCTGCGCAGGAACCAGCGGGTCGCGCGGCGCCCCAGGCGCATCAGCTCGTCCATCATCTGCAACTGCAGCTCGGCCGGCACCTGGTGGTCCAGCGCCTCGATCTGCTGCCACCAGTGCGGCAGGCGGAACACGTCACGCACTATCACATAGGCCCCGGCCACGTGGGCCGCCGTCATCCCGGTGCTTTCCTTCAGGCGCTGGACGAAGGTGATGCCCATGTGGTTGACCAGGTCGTTGGCAATCTGGGTGCTGACGATCTCGCGCTTCAGCCGATGGCTGCGCATGGCCTCGCCGAACTTGTTCGCCAGTTGCGGCGGGAAGGCGGTCTCCACCTCGCGCGCCAGGTACTCGTCGTCCGGCACCGTGGACTTGAGCAAGGCTTCCTTGAGGTCGATCTTGCTGTAGGAGATCAGCACCGACAGTTCGGGACGGGTCAGGCCATGGCCGCTGGCCACGCGCTCGGCCAACTGTTCATCGCTGGGCAGGTATTCCAGGGCCCGATCCAGCTTGCCGGCCATTTCCAGCGCGCCGATCAGGCGGCGATATTCGCCGATCCGCTCGCGGGCGCGGCGTTGCGCCAAGGACAGCGCCTGGGTCTGCTTGTAGTTGTTGCCCAGCACCAGGTTGCCGACCGCGTCGGTCATCTCGGCCAGCAGCTTGTTGCGCTGCTTGCCGGTCATGTCGCCGGCGGTCACCACCTCGTTGACCAGGATCTTGATATTGACCTCATGGTCGGAGCAGTCCACACCGCCGGCGTTGTCGATGAAGTCGGTATTGCTGGCGCCGCCGCACAGGCCGAACTCGACGCGGCCGAGCTGGCTCATGCCGAGGTTGCCGCCCTCGCCCACCACCTTGGCACGCAGTTCGTTGCCGTTGACCCGCAGGGCGTCGTTGGCCTTGTCGCCGACGTCGGCGTGGCTCTCGCTGCTGGCCTTGACGTAGGTGCCGATGCCGCCGTTCCAGATCAGGTCGACCGGCGCCTTGAGCAAGGCATTGAGCAGCTCGGTCGGGGTCAGCTTGTCGGCCTGGATGTCGAAGCGCTCCTTCATCTGCGGACTGATCGCGATGCTCTTGGCGCTGCGCAGGAAGATGCCGCCGCCGGCGGAGATCAGGCTGGTGTCGTAATCGGCCCAGGACGAGCGCGGCAGGTTGAACAGGCGCTGACGCTCGATGAAGCTGCTGCCGGCATCCGGATTGGGGTCGATGAAGATGTGCAGGTGGTTGAAGGCCGCCACCAGCTGTAGCTGCTCGGACAGCAGCATGCCGTTGCCGAACACGTCGCCGGCCATGTCGCCGATGCCGATGACCGTGATGTTGTCCTTCTGCACGTTGATGCCGCGCTCGCGGAAATGCCGCTGTACCGAGACCCAGGCGCCCTTGGCGGTGATGCCCATGCCCTTGTGATCGTAGCCGGCCGAACCGCCGGAGGCGAAGGCGTCGCCGAGCCAGAAGCCGTAGTCGGCGGCGATGCCGTTGGCGATGTCGGAGAAGGTCGCGGTGCCCTTGTCCGCGGCGACCACCAGGTAGGGGTCGTCTTCGTCGTGGCGCACCACATTGGCCGGTGGCACGACCTCGCCTTCCTTGAGGTTGTCGGTGATGTCCAGCAGACCGGAGATGAAGATGCGGTAGCAGGCGATGGCCTCGGCCTGGACCTCGTCACGACCGCCGCCCAGAGGCAGGCGGCGCGGAACGAAACCGCCCTTGGCGCCGACCGGCACGATCACCGCGTTCTTCACCTGCTGGGCCTTGACCAGGCCGAGCACCTCGGTGCGGTAGTCCTCCTCGCGATCCGACCAGCGCAGACCGCCACGCGCCACCTTGCCACCGCGCAGGTGCACGCCCTCGACTCGTGGCGAGTAGACGAATATCTCGTACTTGGGCACCGGCTTGGGCATCTCCGGGATGGCCCGCGGGTCCAGCTTGAAGCTGAAATAGTCCTTGGCCTTGCCCTTGGCGCCCGGCTGGTAGTAGTTGGTGCGCAGGGTCGCCTTGATCAGGTCCAGATAGCGACGCAGGATGCGGTCTTCGTTGAGCACCGCGACATTGTCCAGGGCGGCGAGGATGGCCTGCTCGAGCTTCTGCTGCTTGTCTTCCAGGTCCTCGGCGCTGAGCTTGCGCGCCAGGTAGAAGCGGGTCTTGAACAGGCGCACCAGCTCGCGGGCGATGTCCACGTGGTTGACCAGGGTGCTGGCGATGTAGCCGAGGTCGAAGCCCAGACGGATCTGCTTGAGGTAGCGGGCATAGGCACGCAGCAGCGCCACGTCGCGCCAGGCCAGCCCTGCGGTCAGTACCAGACGGTTGAAGGCGTCGTTTTCCGCCGCGCCCTGGCTGATGCTGACGAAGGCGTCCTGCAGGTTGTCGTTGAGCTCCTGGATATTGATGTCCAGGTCTTCGGCATGGGTGAAGGAGAAGTCGTGGATCCAGTACTCGCGGCCGTCCCTGTTGCGCATATGGAAGGGGAACTCGCCGAGCACGCGCAGGCCAAGGTTCTCCAGGATCGGCAGCACATCGGACAGCGGCAGCGGGGTGTCGGCATGGTAGAGCTTGCAGTGCAGCTGACGGTGACCCTGGGTCAGGGGCCGGTAGAAGCTCATCACCAGGGGGCGCTTCTCGTTAAGCTCGAGCAGGTGCTCCATGTCCACCACCGCCGAGTGCGGCGCGAAGCGCTCGCGGTAGCCGGCCGGGAAGCCGCCGGGAAAGGCGGCCAGCACGTTGGTGCCCTGGGCTTCGCCGAAGTTCTCGACGATCAGGCTGGCATAGTCGTCCTTCCACGAACGGCAGGCCTGGATCACCTCCTGCTCGAGGCGCTGCGGGTCGATCTGCACCTTGCTCTTGGGGTCGACGCGCAGGATGAACTGCACCCGCGCCAGCACCGACTCGGAGAAGAAGGTCCAGAACTCGCAGTCGCTGGCCTGCAGGCGTTCCATCAGTACCTGCTGGATCTTCTGGCGGATTTCGGTGGAGTAGATGTCCCGCGGCACATAGGCCAGGCAGTAGTAGAAGCGACCGTAGGGGTCCTTGCGCACGAACACCCGCAGCTTGTTGCGCTCCTGGATCTGCACGATGCTCATGGTGGTGCTGAACAGGTCGTCGACCGGGGTCTGGAACAGGTCGTCGCGCGGCAGCACTTCCAGCACCTGCTCCAGTTCCTTGCCCTGGTGTCCCTTGCTGTCGAAGCCGGAGCGCTGAATGATCTCGGCGACCTTGCGGCGGATATAGGGAATGCGGTTGACGCTGGCGGCATACACGGCCGAGGTGTAGAGGCCCATGAAGCGGCACTCCTTGACCACCTGGCCCTTGCTGTTCAGCTCGCGGATGGAGACGAAGTCCGGGTAGGCCGGGCGGTGCACCCGGCTCGGCTGCGCGGCCTTGGCGAAGGACAGCAATAAGGGCTCGCGCAGGTAACTGACCGCCTCCGGCTCGATATGCAGCTCGTCGCTCTTGAGCCCGCTGCGCAGGGTCTTGGACAGGCCGAGCAGGGATTTCTCGTCATACACCAGGGCGCCGCCACCGGCCTCGTCGACGACGGTGAACTCCTCGTAACCGAGGAAGGTGAAATTGTTGTCCAGCAGCCAGGTCAAGAACACCTTGATCTCGTCCACTTCGCCGGCGTCCACCTTGAGCTTGGCCTTGTCCAGCCAGGCCAGCAGTTCGTGGGCCTTGGCCTTCATCGGCTCGAAGTCGGCCACCGCCAGGCGCACGTCGCCGAGCACCTCCTGCAGGGCCGCCTCCAGGGTGTGCAGCTCGGCCTGGCTGGCGCAGCGATCGATCTCCAGGTACATCAGCGCCTCGAGCTGCATGTCCTTGGCCTGCCCCCCCTTGGGCAACAGCTCCACCAGCTCGCCGGCGGCGTTGCGGCGCACGTTGAGCACGCTGTTCTGCAGGGTGTGGATGCTGTAGCCACGGCGATTGAGCTCCATGCGCACCGAGTCGACCAGGAACGGCTGGTCGCGGTGCAGGACCTCGACGGCGGTATGGGTCGACTGCCAGCCGTGCCGTTCGTAGTCCGGGTTGAACACTCGCACTTCGGTGTGCGCAGGGTCGAAACGTGCCAGCAGACGCCAGGCCGAAAGCGTGCAGCCGACCAGGTCGGAGAGGCGCCGCTCGGTGAGTTCCTCGAGAGAGATGATGCCGAAGAATCGCTCGGCAAACAGGCTGATCTGGGACAGGGCCTGCTCACTGACGTGCTGCGCCAAGGCCGCTTGCAGTTGTTGCTGGAAGTCGGCTTTGCTGGCAGCCGTAAAGAACGCCATGGTTGTGCTCCATTTGGCTTGTGATTCGACTTAAGGCAGTCGTGGACCGTGACTGACACCGCAACGTTGTAGCTCAACGTTAGTTCATGCAGAGGCTGCTACCTCAACCGAGCCCCTCTACACCCAGACCGGGCCCAAGACCCACTGGTCACATTTGCCGACGAGCTTAACGAGCGAGGCCCGTGCCGCGCTTCTGGCGCTGCGACATTTTCTTTCAAGGCTGCTCCCAAGCAGGCCGCAGCCACACCCGTACGCCGGCATCGAGGCTGGATATCGCGGTATGGGCACAGGACACCGCTGGCCAGACGCGCGGCAACCGCATAGCCGGCGCCCCGGCAAATGCATTAAAGTCTAGGCCGTCGTTGCGCCCGGCACGACACGCAGCCCCCTCCTGAAAGAGCCCGACGATGGAACACCGTGAAGCGCTCGTCGCCCTGCGACACTTTCTTGCGAGCCAGATCCTCGGCCAGGAAAAACTCATCGAACGCCTGTTGATCGCCCTGCTCGCCGACGGCCACCTGTTGGTCGAGGGCGCTCCAGGCCTGGCCAAGACCAAGGCGATCAAGGAGCTGGCCGAAGGCATCGAGGCCGAGTTCCACCGCATCCAGTTCACCCCCGACCTGCTGCCCGCCGACATCACCGGCACCGAGATCTACCGCCCGGAAACCGGCAGCTTCGCCTTCCAGCAGGGGCCGATCTTCCATAACCTGGTGCTGGCCGACGAGATCAACCGCGCCCCGGCCAAGGTGCAGTCGGCGCTGCTCGAGGCCATGGCCGAGCGCCAGGTCAGCGTCGGCCGCAGCACCTACGAGCTGTCGCCGCTGTTCCTGGTCATGGCCACGCAGAACCCGATCGAGCAGGAGGGCACCTACCCGCTGCCCGAGGCCCAGCTCGACCGCTTCCTGATGCATGTGCGCATCGGTTTTCCGGACGCCGCGGTGGAGCGCAAGATCCTCCTGCAGGCCCGTGGCGAGGCCCTGCACGGCGAGGCCAAGCCGGAGCAGCGGGTCAGCCAGCAGGCGATCTTCGCCGCCCGCCGGGAGATCCTCGGCCTGTACATGGCCGACGCGGTGGAGGAATACCTGGTGCAGCTGGTGATGGCCTCGCGCACCCCGGCCAAATACGACCTGGAGCTGGCCGAGTGGATCGCCTACGGCGCCAGCCCGCGCGGCACCATCGCCCTGGACCGCTGCGCGCGGGCCCACGCCTGGCTGGCCGGACGCGACTTCGTCAGCCCGGAAGACATCCAGGCGGTGCTGTTCGACGTGTTGCGCCACCGCATCATCCTGTCCTTCGAGGCGGAAGCCGCCGGCGTCGACCAGGACCGCGTGGTGCAGCGCATTCTCGATGTGGTCGCCGTCGCTTGAGCCCTCTGCATGCCCTGCCCACGCAACCCGGGGTGCGGGTCAATCTCGCCGAACTGATCGAGATGCGCCACCGCGTGCGCGAGGTGCAGCTGTTCTCCACGCCGGCGCGGCGCAGCCCGCTGATCGGCCTGCACCACTCCAAGCTGCGCGGCCGCGGCGTCGACTTCGACCAGGTGCGCGTCTACCAGGCCGGCGACGACGTGCGCAGCATCGACTGGCGGGTGACCGCGCGCACCCAGGAACCGCACACCAAACTGTTCCACGAGGAGCGCGAGCGCCCCACCTATATCCTGGTGGAGCAGAGTCAGCGCCTGTTCTTCGGCTCCGGCCTGGTATTCAAGTCGGTGCTCGCCGCCCAGGCCGCGAGCCTGATCGGCTGGGCCGCACTGGATAACAACGACCGCATCGGCGGCCTGGTGTTCGGTAATCACGAGCAGCACGAAATCAAGCCGCGGCGTAGCAAGCAGAGCCTGCTGCAACTGCTCAATCGCCTGGCGCAGGCCAACCAGGCCCTGCACAGCGAGCTGGCTCAGCGCCGCGACGACCTCGGCCTGGCCCTGCGTCGCGCCCGCGAGGTGCTGCGTCCCGGGAGTCTGGTGGCACTGCTGTGCGACGAACGCAGCCTCAACGACAGTGCCGAGCAGCAACTGCAACTGCTGGCTCGGCACATCGACCTGCTGCTGCTGCCGCTGTCCGACCCGCTCGATCACGCCCTGCCGGCCGCCGGTCTGCTGCGTTTCGCCGAACGCGGCGCACAGCTGGAACTCGATACCCACGACGCCGAGCTGCGCCAGGCCTACCGGGCCCAGGGCGAAGCCCGCCAGGCACGCTGGCAACGCCTGGCGCAGAAACTCGGCGTACCCTTGTTGCCGCTGAGCACCCAGAGCGAGATGATCGAGCAACTGCGCAGCCACCTCAACCTGCACCCGCCGAGGAAGCAGCCTTGAATCCGCTGGACCGGCTCGAACCGCTGATCGCCCCCGCCCCCATCGGCTGGTGGCCGCCGGCGCCCGGCTGGTGGCTGCTCGCCCTGCTCCTGCCACTGCTGCTCTGGGGCCTGGTCCTACTGCTCAGGCGCCTGAGGAGTCAGACCGGAACACCCGCGAACGAGCGGCTCGACCCCGTGCGTCAGGCCGCCCTGACGGAACTGGAGCGGCTCGCCAGACCCTACTACGGCGCCGAAGCCGGCCCCTGGCTGCAACAACTCAACGCCTTGCTCAAGCGTCTGTGCCGCCAGCGCTACCCGGACAGCCACAGCCACACCCTGAGCAGCCGCGCCTGGCTGGCCTTCCTCGACAACCGTTGCCCGGCGGCCGGGCTGACCCGCTGGATGATCCTGGTCGAAGGCGCCTACCGCCCCCAGTGCCGCCTCGACGACAAGGCCATCGATGGCCTCAACCAGGCCGTCGCCACCTGGATCCGCAAGCATGTTTGAATTCGCCTGGCCCTGGCTGTTCCTGCTCGCCCCCCTACCCTGGCTGCTGCGCCTGGTACTGCCGGCGGCCGACAGCGGGGAGGCGGCGCTCAGGGTCGGTTTTCTCGACGAACTCGAAGCCCTGGCCGGACGCCGCGCCCGCGCCCGCCTGCCGGCCTGGCGCCAGCAGGCCCCCTTTGTCCTGCTGTGGTTGCTGCTGCTCGGCGCTGCCGCCCGCCCGGAATGGGTCGGCGAGCCGCTGCCGCTTCCGGCCAGCGGTCGCGACCTGTTGCTGGCGGTGGATGTGTCGGGATCGATGGACTATGCCGACATGCGCTGGGAGGACCAGGAGGTCAGCCGCCTGACCCTGGTCAAACAGCTGCTCGGCGACTTCATCGAAGGCCGCCGGGGCGACCGGGTCGGCCTGATCCTGTTCGGCAGCCAGGCCTACCTGCACGCCCCGCTGACCTTCGACCGCCGCACCGTGCGCACCTGGCTGGAGGAGGCGGTGATCGGCATCGCCGGCAAGAACACCGCCCTCGGCGACGCCATCGGCCTGGCGGTCAAACGCCTGCGCCAGCGCCCGGCCGACAGCCGGGTGCTGGTGCTGATCACCGACGGCGCCAATACCGGCGGCGAGATCGAGCCCCTGACCGCCGCCCGCCTGGCCGCCGAGGAAGGGGTGCGGATCTACCCAGTCGGTATCGGCGCCGACCCGCAGCAGGGCGGCGTGCTCGGCCTGTTCGGCCTCAACCCGGGCCTGGATCTGGATGAGCCGACCCTGCATGCGATCGCCGAGGCCACCGGTGGCGAGTACTTCCGCGCCCGCAACGGCGACGACCTGCGCCGCATCGAAGCCAGCCTCGACCGCCTCGAGCCGGTGAGCCAGCAACCGACCCTGACCCGTCCGGCCATGGCCCTGTATCCCTGGCCACTGGGCGCCGCGCTGCTGTTCAGCCTGCTGCTGGTGGCCCGAGAACAGGGGACCGCCATTCGCCAGCGGCTCCAACGCTTCGCCCCACACCACTGGCGCAAGCAGCCATGATCGAGTTGGCTCCCACCGCCCTGTGGCCCCACTGGCTGAGGCCCTACTGGCTACTGCTGCTGCCCCTGCTGGCCTGGTCGCTCTGGCAACTCTGGCACCGCGAGAAGCGCGCCGGCCGCTGGCAACTGCTGCTGCCGGCGGCCTTTCATGCGGCCCTGCTCAGCAGCGGCCAAGACCGCACCAGCCGCCTGCCCTGGATCGCCCTCGGCCTGGCCTGGCTGCTGGCCCTGCTGGCCCTGCTCGGTCCGAGCTGGCAGCGGCTCGAGCAGAGCGCGCTGAAACCGGCCGATCCGCTGGTGGTACTGCTCGAGCTGACGCCGGCGATGCTCGCCGGCGACGCCCCGCCCAGCCGCCTGGAACAGGCCAAACGCAAGATGCTCGACCTGCTCGCGGCTCGCGAGGACGCGCAAACCGCGATCGTGGTCTACGCCGGCAGCGCCCACACCCTGGTGCCGCTGTCCGACGACCTGGCCACCAGTCGCAATCTGCTGGAAGCGCTCAAACCCTCGATCATGCCCGAGCCGGGCCGACGTGCCGACCTGGCCGTGGCGAAGGCCCTGAGCCTGCTCGAGCAGGGCGGCCAAGGCCAAGGTCGCCTGCTACTGATCGGCAGCGCACTGGACGAACAGGAGCGCCAAGGCATCGGCGAGGCGCTCGAGGACCGCCGCGAACGCCTGCACCTCCTAGGTGTCGGCACCCCCCAGGGCGCACCCATCGTTCAGGAGGACGGCAGCTTCCTCAAGGACGCCCAAGGCGGCATCCTCATCCCGCGTCTGGACAGCGCCAACCTCAGCCGCCTGGCCCGGGACGTCGGCGGGGCTTACCGCAGGCTCAGCCTGGACGACCGCGACCTGCGCGACCTCGGTCTGCTCGCGCCCTCCCAAAGACTGCGCGACGATGGCGACGCCGTGCCACTGCAAGCCTGGGCCGACCAGGGCCATTGGCTGCTCCTGCCGCTGCTCTTGCTGGCGGCCTGCGCCGGCCGCCGCGGCTGGCTGTTCTGCCTGCCGCTGCTGCTGAGCCTGCCCCAGACCGGCCTGGCCGCGAGCCTGGACGACCTCTGGCTGCGCCCCGACCAGCAGGGCCAACGCCTGCTCGAGGCCCAGCGTCCGGCCGAGGCGGCCAAGCGCTTCGACAACCCGCAATGGCAAGGCCTGGCCCTGTACCAGGCCGGCGACTACGCGGCGGCCGCCGAGCGTTTCGCCCAGGGCAGCGACGCCACCGCCCATTACAACCGCGGCAATGCCCTGGCCCACAGCAACGAGCTGGAGGCCGCACTGGAGGCCTACGACCAAGCCTTGGCACTGCAACCCGACCTGCTCCAAGCGCAGAATAACAAGGCCTTGATCGAGCAACTTCTGCAAGGACAGCCGCCGCAGCCCCAGGAGCAGGAGCAAGACCAAGCCGAAGCGCAGAACGATCCGGCCGAGACCAGGCCAGCCCAGGTCGGTCAGCCCGAGGGCCAACCCGCCAGCCCGCAGCCCGGCCAGCCCCCCCCTGGCAGCCCCCAGGAGCCGGCCGCTCAGTCGCAACCGAGGCAAAGGGAAGAGGCCTCGCCGGAACAGGAGCCGAAGCAGCCAAGCGACAGCGACGCGGTAGAGCGAAGCGCCGCCGAAGCCTTGGATGGCGAGCGGCGCCAGGCCCTGGAACAATGGCTGCGGCAGATTCCCGACGATCCGGCGGAACTGCTCAAGCGCAAGTTCTGGTACCAACAGCAACAACGCCAGGAACAGATTCGATGATCCGCCTGCTCTGCACCCTGCTCCTCGCCCTGCTGGCCCTCCCGGCCAACGCCCAGGGCCTGAGCGCCAGCGTCGACCGCACCCGCCTGAGTGCCGGCGAAAGCGTCGAGCTGACCCTGGAATCGAGCGACGTCACCCAGTTCGGCAAGCCGGAACTGGCACCGCTCGACGAGCTGTTCGAGGTACTCGGCACCCGCCAGTTCAACCGCCTGAGCACGTTGGACGGCGAGTCGCGGGCCACCACCCGCTGGGTCATCACCCTGCAGCCCAAGCGCAGCGGTTATGTGGTGGTGCCACCGCTGCGCCTGGGTGAGTTGCACAGCCAGCCGATCACCCTGCATGTGCTGGAGCCAGAGGCCGCAGCACCCGGCAATCGCATGGCGCCGGTATTCATCGACGCCAGCCTGGACCAGGAAAGCGTCTACGTGCAGGCCCAGAGCGTGCTGACCCTGCGTATCTACCATTCCGTCTCGCTGTACGACGACAGCAACCTGACACCCCTGGAAATGCCCGAGGCGCGGGTCGAAGCCCTGGGCAAGCCACGCACCTACGAGAAGGACATCAACGGCATCCGCCATGGCGTGATCGAGCTGCGCTACGCGATTTTTCCGCAGCGCAGCGGCGAGCTGACCATCCCGGCACAGGTGTTCACCGCCACCCTGGTCGACCGCTCGCGCAACAACCAGTACCAGCCGTTCGGCCCCCGACCAGGCAAGGTGACCCGGGTGAGGTCGCCGCAGATCCCCCTGCGGGTCAAGGCCAAGCCGGCCGAGTACCCGAGCGACGCGCCCTGGCTACCCGCCCGCGCCCTGAGCCTCAGCGAGGCCTGGAATCCCGAACCACAAGGCGCCAAGGCCGGCGATTCGCTGACCCGCAGCCTGATGCTCAAGGTCGAAGGCCTGTCCAGCGCCCAGCTGCCGCCCCTGCCGGCGACCAGCGTCGAGGGACTGCGTCGTTACCCGGACCAACCCCAGCTGGGCAATCAGGCCAGCGAACAGGGCCTGATCGGCAGTCGCGAGGAACGTGAAGCCCTGGTACCCAGCCGCAGCGGCCAGTTCCAGTTGCCGGCAGTGGAGGTGGTCTGGTGGAACACCCGGGAAGATCGCCTGGAACGCAGCAGCCTGCCCGCACGCACCCTGAAGATCGCCCTCGACCCCAGCCTGGAGAGCGAGCCCCTGCCCGCCGAGGTACCTGCTCCCCTGGCCGAGAGCGGACCGGCACTCTGGCCCTGGCAACTGAGCAGCGTCCTGCTGAGCCTGACCACGCTGCTCGGCTTCGGCCTGTGGTGGCACGCCCGCAGTCAGCCCGCGGTGCAACGAGCTGGCCAGACCGGGCCCAGCCCACGCACCCTGCTCGACGACCTCAAGCGCGCCTGCCTGGCCAACGACCCCCATGCCAGTCGCCATGCCCTCGACGCCTGGGCACGCCAGCAACCGGAGACCCTGGCCGAGATGGCGGCGCGCTTCACGCCACTGTCCGACGCCCTGGACGACCTGAACGGGGCCCTGTACAGCGAAGCCGGCCAGCACTGGCAGGGCAAGGAGTTGTGGCAGGCGATCGGCCATCTGCCCATCGCCCTTGGCGATGGCGGCCAAGCCGCAACGGACACCAGCCCCCTGCCCCCCCTGTATCCACGCTAGCTGACGCTCTAAAGCGCCGTACCCGGCGACCCGGCTCTCGCCAACAGTCCCCTACGCCCAGTCCGGAAAGAGGCGAGCTGTGGATGACCGCGGCCCGTCGGCGCCGTCGAACATTTGTCCACCCGCGCCCGCCTAAAACCCCGCCGTCCGGACCGTGAAAAACCAAGCAAAAAAAACGCGGCCCGAGGGCCGCGCTCTTTCAACCGCGCTCGATCAGGCCGTGGCTGCCGTCAGCGCCTTGGCCCGCAGTTTCTCCGGATTGATCAGGAAACGTGCCAGGGCCGGCAGCAGCCAGACCGCGCCGAGCATGTTCCAGAGGAACATGAAGGTCAGCATCAGGCCCATGTCGGCCTGGAACTTGATCGCCGAGAAGATCCAGGTGGCCACGCCGATCGCCAGGCACACGCCGGTGAACAACACCGCCTTGCCGGTCGACTTGAGGGTCTCGTAGTAGGCCTCCTGCAGCGACAGGCCCTGGCGCAGGTAAGCCTCCAGGCGACTGTAGATGTAGATGCCGTAGTCGACCCCGATGCCCACGCCGAGGGCGATCACCGGCAGGGTGGCGACCTTCACGCCGATGCCCATGTAGGCCATCAGCGCGTTGCCCAGCACCGAGGTCAGCACCAGCGGCAGGATCACGCAGAGGGTGGCGGCGATGGAGCGGAAGGTCAGCAGGCACATGAAGCTCACGGCCGCGTACACCGCGATCAGCATGGTGGTCTCGGAGGCGGCGATCACCTCGTTGGTGGCCGCCTCGATACCGGCGTTGCCGGCGGCGAGCACGAACTGCAGGTTATCCGAGCTGTTCTCCTTGGCGAACGCCTCGGCTACCTTGACCACTCGCTCCAGAGTCTCGGCCTTGTGGTCGTTGAGGAACACCAGCACCGGCGCCACCGAACAATCGCTGTTGTACAACCCCTCGGCGCGGGCGATGGAGTTGTTCAATACGTCCTGGTTGCGCGACAGGGTTTCCCATTTCAGGTTGCCCTCGTTCATGCCCTTGATCACCTGACGCGACACCGTGACCATGGAGATCGCCGACTGTACGCCCTCGGTGTTCTCCATCTGCCACATCAGCTCGTCCATGGCCGCCATGGCCGGATAGGTCGAGCAACGCTCGGTGGCGGTCTTGGCCATCACCACCAGCACGTCGGAGCTGGTCGAGTAGTTGCGGATGACGAAGTCGTTGTCCAGGTTGTAGCGCGAATCCGGGTGCAGCTCCGGGGCGCCCTGATCGAGGTCGCCGATCTTCAGGTTCTGGCCGTACCAGATGCCGCCGCCGAAGGCGCCGAGGGCGATGACCACGGAGATCGGCGCGACCATCGGGTGGGCGAAGTTGGAGATCAGACGCCACAGCGGATGGTCCTTGGCGGCCTCCTCGCGACTCTTCTTCACCGCGCGCTGACCGATGCCGACATAGGAGATCAGCACCGGCAGCAGGATCAGGTTGGTCAGGATGATCACCGCCACGCCCATGGACGCGCCGATGGCCAGCTCGCGGATCACGCCGATGTCGATCAGCAGCAGGGTGACGAAGCCCACGGCGTCGGACAGCAGCGCCACCAGGCCCGGGATGAACAGCTGACGGAAGGCCATGCGCGCCGCCGACAGGGCATCGGTCGCCTCGCCCGAGGCCATGGCGATGCCGTTGATCTTCTGCACCCCGTGGGAAATGCCGATGGCGAACACCAGGAAGGGCACCAGCATGGAATAGGGGTCCAGGCCGAAGCCCAGGGTGTGCAGCAGACCGAGCTGCCAGATCACCGCCACCAGGGTGGTCACCACCACCGCCAGGGTGCTCTTCACGCAATGGGTGAACCACAGCAGCAGGACGAAGGTGATGCCGATGGCCACGGCGAAGAACAGCGCCACGCCGATCAGGCCGTCGATCAGGTCGCCGACCTTCTTGGCGAAGCCGATGATGTGCACCTTGACGTTGGGGTTCTGCGCCTGGAACTTCTCGCGGATCTTCTCCTCCAGCTCATGGGAGAACTGCTGGTAGTCCAGACGTACCAGCTTGCTCTGGTCCTCGGGATCCGGATAGGACTCGAGCAGCGGCACGTCGACGATGCTCGACTTGAAGTTGTTCGCCACCAGGCGGCCGATCTGCCCGGACTTGAGGATATTGCTGCGCAACTCCTCCAGGCTTTCGCCGGAGCCGTCGTAGGTCTGCGGAATCACCTCGCCGCCGGCGAAGCCCTCCTCGGTCACCTCGGTCCAGCGCACGCTGGGGCTCCACAGCGACTTCAGGCCGGAGCGATCGACGCCGGGGATGTAGAAGACCTCGTCATGGATCTGTCGTAGGGTCTCCATGTACTCCTTGCTGAAGATGTCGCCCTCGACCGCTTCCACCGAGATGCGCACGGTGTTGCCCAGGTTGGCCAGGTCGTTGCGATGCTCGAGCATTTTCTGGATGTAGGGATGGCCCAGGGGGATCATCTTCTCGAAGCTGGTCTGCGGGCGCACCTGCGCCGCCTGGTAGAACAGGAACAGGCTGATCAGCAGGCACAGCAGAATCACCGCCGGGCGGTTGTTGAAGATCAGGCGTTCGAGGAGCGACGCAGGTTGGTGTTGATGCTTACTCATGCGGAGGCTCCCGGCTTATTGTTGTTGGGCCAGTTCGGCGCCAGACGGCGTGGCGGCATGCACACCGCCCTGCCCCACCAGAATCAGATTGCCGTTTTCCAGCGCGGTCACCCCGGCCAGGGACAAGCGGTCGGGTCGGTTGGTCAGGTTGAAACTGCGGCCGTTATCGCTGCTCTTGAGCACGGTGCCGCCATGCCCGACCACCACGATCGAGCCATCGGCCAGTCGGCCACCGTCGGCCAGGCCGAACTCCAGCGGACCGTTGTTCGGGGTATGAACTTCGATCTGCTGCCAGCTGTCGCCGAAATCGACGGAGCGGAACAGATGGCCACGCAGGCCGTAGACCAGCAGGCCATCCGCCTCGCCGGTAGCCAGGGCGCCGAACAGCGACCCCTCGTAGGGGCCCTGCAGGGTCTCCCAGGTCTGCCCGAAGTCCCGCGAGCGGAACATGGCGCCCAGTTCGCCGACGATGAACAGACCGGCGTTCTCGACCTCGACTATGGCGTTGAGGTGATAGCCATCCTCGTTGTCCATGCGCTCGCTGACGTCTTCCCAGTTCGCGCCGCCATCGCGGGTTTCCAGCAGCGCGCCATAGGCGCCGATGGCGAATCCCTGGTTGCGGTCCTTGAACCAGAGGTCGAGCAGCGGCGCTTCGCGGTCGCGGTCCTCGAACTGCTTGACCCAAGTGGCGCCGCCATCGCGGCTGGCGAGGACCTGCGCATCGTGGCCGACGGCCCAGCCGTGCTGGTCGTCGACGAAGAACACGGCGGTGAGCATCTGCCGGGTCGGCACCTTGGCCTGGACCCAGGTGCTGGCGTTGTCGTCGGAGTAGAGGATATGCCCACGATCGCCCACGGCGACCAGGCGCTTGCCGGCCCGGACCACATCCAGCAGCAGGCGCTGCGAGGCTTTCGCCGACTCGATGGCATAACGGGGAGCAGGTTCGGCGGCCTGCGCCGGCGCAGGCAAGGCGGAAAGCGTCAGAATGGACAGCGCGGTGCACAGCGAGAGCGCTTGGGCCAGCGGCGAGCGGACGCGCAGCGCCGACAAGCACGACAGCCGCGCAACATGTCCGGTGTGGGTGCGCCGCATGACGGGCTCACTCATATACCTTCCCCCTTGTTGTTATAGGTGGTTCTGCCTGGTGGCAGGCGCTTATGCTACTGAGCTTTGGAAAGCCCTGACAATCGGCGCGACGTTATGTTTTGTTAAGGGAAACCCCCGTGATTGACGGCCCATTCGACCCGCTGATGCAAAAAGGCCGCTACTTTTGTAGCGGCCTTCGCCTGACACTACGGGAGCTTAACGCGTGCCACGGCGACGCAGGGCGGCCGGCTTGAAATAGCCGTCGTCCGGAATCGGCTGGCTGAAGTCGATGGTGCTCGACTCCTCGTTATCCAGGTTCTGCACGTGATAACGACGCGCCTGCAGGTCGTGGAACACATCCAGCGCGGACCAGGTGGTCGGCAGGTCGTAGTAGTTCTTCAGGTAGGCCAGCGACACGCGCCACAGCTCGCCGCGGCCGTCGTACTGGTCGACCACGGCGGCCTGCCAGCTGTCCTCGTCGAGGTACAGGGTGCGCTTGGAGTAGATATGCCGCGCGCCGGACTTCAGCGTGCCCTCGACCACCCACACGCGGTGCAGCTCGTTGCGGGTCAGCGCCGGATTGAGGTGACCCACCTGCAACAGGTCGGCGTACTTCACGTCCGGGCTGGTGACGGTGTAGTTGTTGTAGGGGATGTAGATTTCCTTCTTGCCCACCAGCTTCCAGTCGTAGCGGTCCGGCGCGCCGTTGAACATGTCGGTGTCGTCGGCGGTGCGCAGGCCGTCCGCGGCGGCGATCGGCGTGTCGTAGGCCAGGTTCGGCGCACGGCGCACGCGGCGCTGGCCGGCGTTGTAGCCCCAGGCCTGGCGCGGCTCCTTGATCTGGTCCAGGGTCTCATGCACCAGCACCGCGCCACCGGCCAGGCGCGCCGGGCTCTTGGTGAAGGACAGGTAGTAGAACATGATGTTGTTCAGGTCGGCGTACGAACCCTGGGGGTTGTAGAACTTGAACATGGCCTCCTGCTGCGAGGTCACCAGGGAGTAGCTGCCATTGCGCTGCACCGCCACTTCCGAGGCACGACGCACGATGTAGCTGCCACGGTAACGAGCGATATGGTTCCACAGCGCCTCGACGCCGTTCTGCGGAATCGGGAAGGGGATGCCGCCGTAGGCATCGGAGAAACCGTTGCCACCATCGACCAGCTTGGCACTGGTGGCGTTCTTGATGCTGTTGTCGTACACCCACTGCGGCGCGGAACCGGAGCGGCGGCTCTGGTACACCGGCATCTGGTAGCTGCTCGGGTAGGCGTTGAACAGGGCGATCTGACCCGGGGTCAGGTTGTCCTTGTACTGCTCCAGGTTGGACTTGGTGATGGTAAACAGCGGCTTGTCGCTGGCGAACGGGTCGACATGGTGCTGGCCCGGCTTGCTGTAGCCGGCCGGCGCCTGGGTGATCCCGCCGGTCCACTCGGGAATAGTGCCGGCGGCATTGCCCGCCTTCTCGGCGCCGAAAGGCGTCAAGCTGGCGCCCAGCTTGGCCGCTTCCTGCGGCGCAACCGCCGCCAGCGCGCTGCCGGCGGACAGCGCCAGGGCAACGGCAGCGCCCATCAAGGTGTGCTTTCTCAGCATCGCATTTCTCCGTAATCAGATTGCACCGGGCACCTGTCGGCACCCGGAAAATTTCTCGTTAGGACTTAGAAGGAGTACTTGACGTTGACGCCGATGTTGTCGCGGTCGCGCGTCGAGTTATTCTGCCCGGCGCCATAGAACTCGGTGTATTGCAGCTCGGTTTCCAGGCTGTTGAGGTAGCTGGCGCGCAGGCCGACGGTGTAGGCCTTACGCCCCTCGATGAAGTTGCCGGTCTGGTGCGAGTTGCCTTCGAAGTCATGCTTGTACACGGCGAAGGGCGACAGGTTGACCCCGGCGTAGACGTCGTTCCAGGTGCCCGACAGCATCAGGGTGTAGCCGTAGGCGTTCTTGTTGATCTGGTCGTCGCGATCGAAGCCCGAGACATAGGCGCTGTTGGGGCGACCGGCGTAGTAACGGTTGCCGTTTCGCGAGCTGTATTGCAGGTCGCTGCCGCGCAGGTGCTCGGAAGCCAGTTCGGCGACACCGAACAGCGAATCGAAGCCCAGGGTCGGACCGAAGTTGTAGATGCTGCCCAGGGAGGCGTTGAAGGCCTCGACGCGCTCGTAGTTATGGATCTGATCGCCCAACTGAACGCTCTGCCCGCCGATATTGACGATCCTACCCGGCGTAGCCAGGGCCGGCGCCTGGAGCAGCAGATCACCCAGCAGGTCGTTGGTGGTGGCGATGCCGACCGGCAGGTTCGGCCGATAGGACAGCTCCCCGAACACCGAGGCCTCGCCTACGGTGGTATTGAAGCTCATGCCGTACATGCGGATATCTTCGGCATATTCGCGTCGACCATTGACCTGATTGGCCACATCGATGGTCGCAACCCCGCCCACAGCACGCGAAAGCGTAGAGTTTGGATCAGCCAAGCCCGCCCCGACGGTCGCAGGAATGCTAGCCAACGCACCGCCGATCGCCGCATCTGCCGCCGGACTGCCGGTGGAGCCGCCGGCCGCGACCTGGGCAATCTGCGCGGGGGTAAAGCCGGCTTGCAGCAGTCCCTGCTGCGTTTGGCCAGCGACTATCGTTTGCGCGATTTGCTGCAGGTTGAGGCCCTGGTAGCTGCCCAGGTCCGCGGCAATGGTCGGCTCTTTGGCGTGGTAATTGACGAAATAGAAGCCGAACTCGGTGGAGTTCAGTTCCTCGGCGATATAACGGAAGGCCACACCGAACTGGCCATCATTCTTGGCGTTGATATCCGGCCCGATCGAGGCGACCTTGATATTGCCGCTGGCGTCGATTGGTCGACCGCCCTGCAACCCACCCACACCCAAGGCGCTCAGCTGGTTATACAGCGGCCCCGCACCGATCAACGCCGGCTGGGTGGAGTAAGCCGTATTGCCACCGTCGGCGAACAGGTCGGTCTCGGAGAAATAGGTACCCACCGGGTCGATGGCCGACTCCTTCCAGTTGAACTGGTAGAAGGTCTCCATCGACAGGTTATCGGTCAGGCCGATGTTGAAGTTCAGCGCCTCCACCGGCACCAGCACTTCCTTCAGTTCGGAGCCGGGCAGGCGGAACTTGGCCGCATCCACCGGATTGGTGGTGTTGATGCCGCCGCGATAGAAGATGCCCTCGCCCCAGTTGAACACCTGGCGCCCCAGGCGCGCGGTCAGCGGCATGTCACCGATATCCCAGTTGCCGTAGACATAGGCGTCGAGGATCTGTGCGTCGCGCCCGGCCTTGTGGCGGGTCTCGGAGGTGAAGTGATTGTCGTGCGGGAAGCTCTGGCTCGGCTGCACTGGATCGTTGGCGCCGAGATAGTCGTTGCGCTTGTCCATGATCTGGGTGTCATAGAACGCCGTGCCGCGAATGAAGGCCCCGTAGTTCTGGTAGGTCACTTCCAGGTCCGAAGTGATCTTGAACACCTCGGAAACCAGGCCGGTATCGAAGTTGCGATTGCCGTCGTTGGTGTTGATGTCGTTGTTGCTCTTGTCCTGACCCTGCACACGCCAGAGCTGGCCATAGGAGACGGTGGTGTCGATGGAGCCGGCGATTTCGTTGTCGGCGAAGCTGAATTCCACCGCCTGGGCCTGGGCGGCTACCAGCAGCGGCAAGATGCCGGCAAAGGCGAAACCGGCCTTGGCCGGCGCGAAACGCAATAGGGGCTTGCGGGCATTAATTTCCATCGAGACTTCACTCCGTGGACAGATCGTTCTTCTTTTCGCGCCCGACAACGGGGCGCGGCACAGCCGCACTGACGACGGCCTAGGTTGGTTGGCAGGAAACGCCCCAGCGCGCTCACGCGCGGTTCTGCACTGGCATGCACCGATGCGGAGACAAAACCCCGGCGGCTATTGCAACCATGGTGCCAATTCAAACGGTCGTATAAAAACAGGCCAGCATCCTGCGAGCCCGGCCCTAGAGCCACTTTGTGACCGATCAGACACTGATCAACGGGAATGAATACGCATCAGGAACGACGAATCCTGTCCTACGATCCGACAGCCTCAGTCATTCCTTCTATCGATAGACAGGCATTCGAATTCAGGAAATGCAGACACAGTCAAGCCGCACCGCGGCAATCTAAAGTAAGAAAGCGCATAAGCGATGTCGTTTAAATTTCATTGGGTAACAAAAAAGTGTTACCGACCCAAGGTCGGTAACACTTTCACGCGGGCGCGGATGAACCTCAGGCGAGGCTCTTGCTGACCACCTCGAAGACGTCGCTGGACAGCTCGCCGGAGGCCAGGATGCGCTCCAGCTCGGCCCTCATCAGGCCCTGACGGGCGCTGTCGTACTTGCGCCAGCGCGTCAGCGGCGCCAGCAGGCGCGCGGCGATCTGCGGGTTGAGGGCGTTGAGGGTGATCACCTGGTCGGCGAGGAAGCGGTAGCCACTGCCGTCGGCCTGGTGGAAGCCCACCGGGTTCTGCCCGGCGAAGGCGCCGATCAGGGCGCGCACCTTGTTCGGGTTCTTCAGGGTGAAGGTCGGGTGCTGCATCAGCTGCTGCACCCGCTGCAGCGCGCCGGGCAGGCTGCAGGCGGCCTGCACGCTGAACCACTGGTCCATGACCAGGGGGTTGTCCTTGAAGAATTCGGCGAAGCTGGCCAGGGCCTTGGCCTTCTCCTCCTCGTACGGCGAATTGACCAGCACCGCCAGGGCGGCGAGGCGCTCGGTCATGTTGTCGCACACCTCGAACTGCTCCAGGCAGGCGGCCAGCACCTCGGCCTTGCCGTCGAGCATCAGGTAGGACAGGGCGATGTTCTGCAGGCTGCGGCGGGCGAAGTGCGCGGCCTCGGCGACATAGGCACTGTTGCGCGACGCCTCGCGGTTGGCCTGGTAGCGCTGCCACAAGGGTTCGAACAGGGCCTCGGCCAGTTGCCGGCGGGCGAACTCGCGGGCCGCGTGGATGGCCTCGACGTCGGCCACCTCGCTGATCTCGGTGAGATAGCCCTCGCCCGGCAGCGACAGCATCTCGGCGACCATGGCCTGATCCAGTTGCTCGTCCTCCAGCACGCTGCGCAGGGCGCCGGTCAGGCGCGGGTCCATGACCAGGGCCTCGCCGCGCTGCTGCTGGCCGATCAGCTCCTGCAGCACCTGCACCGCCAGCTGCTGGCCGGCCTCCCAGCGGTTGAAGCCGTCGCTGTCGTGCTGCATGAGGAACATCAGCTGATCGCGGCTGTAGGGGAAGCTCAGCTTGACCGGCGCACTGAAGCCGCGCAGCAAGGAGGGCAACGGCTTGGCCTCGATGCCCTCGAAGACGAAGCGCTGCTCTGCCTCGGTCACCGACAGCACCCGCGAGGTGCCCACTGCCGCCGACTCGCCGGCCAGGCGCAGCGGCAGGTCGTTGCCCGCCGCATCCAGCAGGCCCAGGGCGACCGGGATGACGAACGGCTGCTTCTCGCTCTGCCCCGGGGTGGCCGGGCAGCTCTGCCGGAAGGTCAGGCTGTAGGTCTTGGCCTGCGCATCATAGACCTCGCTGACCGCCAAACGCGGCGTGCCGGCCTGGGTGTACCAGCGTTTGAACTGGCTGAGATCCTGGCCGCTGGCGTCCTCCATGGCCTGGATGAAGTCGTCGCAGGTCACCGCCTGGCCGTCGTGACGCGCGAAGTACAGGTCGCTGCCCTGGCGGAACGCCTCGGCGCCGAGCAGGCAGTGGATCATGCGCAGCACTTCCGAACCCTTCTCGTAGACCGTCAGGGTGTAGAAGTTGGAGATCTCCATGTAGGCGTCCGGGCGCACCGGGTGGGCCATGGGCCCGGCGTCCTCGGCGAACTGGTGGGTGCGCAGGTAGGCCACGTCCTCGATGCGCTTGACCGTGCGCGAGTTCATGTCGGCGCTGAACTCGGCATCGCGGAACACGGTGAAGCCTTCCTTGAGCGACAGCTGGAACCAGTCGCGGCAGGTTACCCGGTTGCCCGACCAGTTGTGGAAGTACTCGTGGGCCACCACCGCCTCGACCCGCTGGTGGGCGGCGTCGGTGGCGGTCTCGGCGCGGGCCAGTACGCAGCTGGAGTTGAAGATGTTGAGGCCCTTGTTCTCCATGGCGCCCATGTTGAAGTCGTTGACCGCGACGATCATGAAGATGTCCAGGTCGTACTCGCGGCCGTAGACCTCCTCGTCCCACTTCATCGACTTCTTCAGGCTGTCCATGGCGTGCTGGCACTTGTCGATGTTCTCCGGCTCGACATAGATGCGCAGCGCCACCTCGCGCCGGCTCATGGTGGTGAAGCTGTCCTCCACGCACCACAGGTCGCCCGCCACCAGGGCGAACAGGTAGGCCGGTTTCTTGAACGGGTCTTCCCAGGTCGCCCAGTGCCGGCCGCCTTCCTCCGGGCCGCTGGCGACCGGGTTGCCGTTGGACAGCAGCACCGGGTAGCGATGCTGCTCGGCGCTGACCGTGGTGGTGAACTTGCTCATCACGTCCGGACGGTCGAGGTAGTAGGTGATCTTGCGAAAGCCCTCGGCCTCGCACTGGGTGCAGAACATGCCACCGGACTTGTACAGGCCCTCCAGCGCGGTGTTGCTTTCCGGATGGATGCGCACGCTGCTGTCGATGACGAAGCGCTCGGCCTTGGGCTGCAGGCGCAGGTGGCTGTCGTCGAGCTGGTAGTCGGTCTCGCTCAGTTCCTCGCCATCCAGCGAAAGCGACAGCAGTTCGAGCTGCTGGCCGTCGAGTATCAGGGGCGGCAGCTCGCCGCCGGCGCACGCGGGGTTGCGGCGCATCACCAGCTGGGCGTGTACCAGGCTGTGGTCCTCGAACAGCTCGAAGGTCAGGTGCGTCTCGTCGATCAGATAATCCGGCGCCTGGTAGTCCTTGAGGTAGATCATCTTCGGTTGTTCGGTACGCATGGCTTGTGGCCCTTCTGGTTCAGGGCCCGGTTCGGCCCGATCTGCGAATTATGGTCGGCGCCGCCCGGCAGGCGGCCTATTGATACACGGCCAACTGGTAGCCGGTGTACTTGCGGATATTGATCACCCCGCTGTCGAACAACAGGTATTGGCCCTTGATGCCCATCAGCGTGCCCTCGGCGACGGGATTCTTGTCCAGGTTGAAGCTGCTGATCTTGGCCGGATAGGCCTCGATCGGGTAGCCGATCTCCACCACGGGCCGATCGAGCAGCGGCTGGATCGCCTGGAGGCCGAAACGCTGCTGCAGCGCCTCGAGCCCCTCGCCGCAGCTGTCGAACAGCCGGTCGCGCACCGCCGCCAGGTCGACCGGCGCCGCATCGCCCTTGAGCAGGGCACGCCAGTTGGTCTTGTCCGCCACCTGGCTGCGCAGCAGGTCCTCGACGAAGCCGGACTGCTGGCGGGTCGCCACCCGCAGGATCGGCAGCGCCTGGCTGGCGCCCTGGTCCAGCCAGCGCGTCGGCACCTGGGTGGCACGGGTGATGCCGACCTTGACCCCCGATGAGTTGGCCAGATAGACCACATGATCGGTCATGCAGAACTGCTCGCCCCAGCTCGGCTCGCGGCAGGTGCCGGCGTCGTAGTGGCAGCGCTCCGGGCTCATGATGCACACGTCGCACTGGGCCAGCTTCTGCATGCAGGGGTAGCAGTAACCCTGACTGAAGCTGGTCTTGGTCTTGCGCCCGCAGTGGGTGCAGTGAATGGCGCCGAGGTACTCCAGGCGCAGCGGCTGGCCGATCAGCGGATTGACCGGCACCTCCTGCTCGCCCAGGCGAAAGGCGTATTGCACCGGCGCCTCCAGGCGCGCTGCCATTTTGCTCAGCGAGCCACGTCCAAGCTCGATCATCAGTGCAGGCTTTCCGAGGACTTGAACAGCAGGTTCGGCACCGGCGCGGACTTGGAGCTGCACTCCTGCGGGCCCATGTAGCCGATGCGCTGGTCTTCCGGCAGGTTCTGCATTTCCCAGGCGATCAGCGCCTGCAGGCTCAGCTCCTTCTGCTCCTGGGTCAGCTTGCGGCCGTCCGGCCACTTGCCGATCTCCACCGCCAGCTTCAGGCTCTGGTAGATCTCCGGGGTGATGTTTTCGATGGCTTGCAGAAAGGACGACATGGGCGGCTCCAGAAACAAAGGGGCAGTTTACCAGCCTGCTAGCGGCGTTGGCGCGCCAGTGCGCCGCCCATCAGCCCGGTGGCGCAGCCGGCGAGCAGGCCGCCGACATGGGCGGCATTGGCGATGGCGGCGAAACGCAGCAGCTCGAAGATGCCGGTCATGCACAGCAGCAGCCAGCCAAGCATCAGCACCAGCAAGCCCGGCGGCAGGCGATACTCGGCGTTCGGCGCCAGGCGTTGGAACAGCCAGCAATGCCCGAGCAGACCGTAGAGCACGCCGGACAGGCCGCCGAACAGCGAGGGACCGGCATACCAATACTGGGCTAAGTTGGCCGCCAGGCCGAACACCAGGGTCAGTCCCAGCAGCATCCAGGTGCCCTGCCGCGCCTCGATGCGCCGACCCAGCACCCAGTACCACAGCGCGTTCATCGCCAGGTGCAGCACGCCGAAGTGGATCAGCATCGGCGTCAGCAGGCGCCACCATTGGCCGGTTGCCAGGGTCTCGCTCAGGTAACTGAAATAGACGTAATCGCCCTGAATACGGAAGTCGACGAAGCTCAGCCAGCGGATCGCGGCGAAATTCTCGCCGAGCAGGGTCAGGGCCGCGACCAGTAGGGTCAGGCCAAGCATGGCGGTCGTCAGCGGGCTGCCCTTGAGGTTCTGGAGGAAGCCGACCGACGCTTGCGTCCCGGGCACCTGCGCCTCGGGATCGCCCTGGGGGTAGCGCGCATAGAGCTCGCGGATCTGCTCGGCCAGCGCCTCGTCCGGCACCCAGAGCACCTGTTCGCCGGCCTCCTCGGTTACCCGATGCGGCACCTGCAGGCGCTGCAGCAAGGCCAGAAATGCGCCGAGGTCTATCTGCAGCGGCAAACGCAGGGCGGCGACCGGGCTCACCGCGGCGCCTCCGGACGCGCCACCTCGACCCAGACGAACTTGCGCGGGTCCAGGCGCTTCTCCTGATCCAGGCGGTAGGCCACCAGCTTGCCGTAGAGCACCGCGCTGTAGTCCAGGCAGGCCAGGTTGGCGCGGATCGGCGCCGGTTTGCCGCTGCGCCAGTAATGGCCGACGAACAGCAGCGGCTGGTCGGCGCCGTACTTCAACAGCTCGCTCTTCTGCAACTCGGAGAGCGGAGTCTGGGCGGCCAGTTCCGGCAGGGCGTCGGGCTGGAACACGATGTCGCCGTAAGTCTGCGGGTTCTCTTCCCAGAACTTGGTGCGGAAATGCGCACGGGTGAAGCCGTCGTCGCTGGTCAGGGTCAGGCCGTGGGGCAGGCGCATGTCGGTGCCGCGCAGCAGGCGATTGAACACTGTATTGGCGAAGCTGCCATGCACTGCCGAGGCCTGGAGGAAGTGCTCGTCGATACGGCCATCGGCAAACTGCGCACGCAGCGGCTCGATCAGCCCGGCGTCCCAGCAGGCATGCACCACGCGGAAACGCCCGGCATCGATGAACAGCGGCAGCTCGTAGAACCAGTCGAGAAAGGCTCGCCACTCGGCCGGATAAGCCTCGAACTGCTCCAGGGTCTCCTTGATCAGCCGCGCATGCCGCGGCGTGTGCTCGCGCACATGCTGGCGGCCGCTGCCGGGGGGGGCCGCGGTGCTCCAGGCCAGGGCGTTGTACTCGTGATTGCCCATCACGCACAGGGCCTCGCCGGCGACAACCATGCCATGGACCAGGTGCAGGGCCTCGCGAATGCGCGGGCCACGGTCGACCAGGTCGCCGAGAAAGATCGCCTGGCGCCGCGGATGGCGCCATACGCCAGCCTGCAACCGGTAGCCAAGGGCATCGAGCAGACGCTCGAGGGTGTGGGCGCAGCCATGAATGTCGCCGATCAGGTCATAGCCACGTGTCGGGTCGAGCAGCATTCAACTCCCCCCGCCACCGAGGCGGCTGCCCCAGCCCAGCTTGGTGCGGCAGACCTCGTAGTAGTTGTGGTCCAGCGGATGGATGAGACAGAGCTTCTGCGGCTTCTTGCTCACCGTGATGGTATCGCCGGGGGCGCAGGTGAAGTGGTGCTGGCCGTCGCAGGAAACCTGCGGGTAGATCTGCATGTCCTTGGACACGACTATCTTCAACTCGCTGTTGCCATCGACCACGATCGGCCGGCTGGACAGGGTATGCGGGTACATCGGCACGATGACGATGGCATCCAGCTTGGGATGCATGATCGGCCCACCGGCCGACAGCGCGTAGGCGGTGGAGCCCGTCGGCGTCGAGACGATCAGGCCGTCGGCCTTCTGGCTGCAGACGAACTGGCCGTCGATATACAACTCGAACTCGATCATCCGCGTCGACTTGCCGGGATGCAGCACCACGTCGTTGAGCGCGTCACCCTGGCCGATCGCCTCGGCATGGCGACGCACCTCGGCCTCCAGCAGGAAGCGGTTCTCGGTGAGGTAGTTGCCTTCCAGCACCTCGGCGACCTTGACCTCCAACTCGTCCGGGCGGATATCGGTGAGAAAGCCCAGGCTGCCGCGGTTGACCCCCAGCACCGGCACCTTGTGCCGGGCCAGCGAACGGGCCGCACCGAGCAGGCTGCCATCGCCGCCGACCACTATCACCAGATCGCACACCTCGCCGAGAATCTTCCGCGAGGAGGTCTGCAGGCCATGGCCCGGCAGCACTTCGGCGATGGTGTCCTCGAGGATCACATGCAGGTGGCGATCGAGCAGGAAACGCTTGAGCCGGCGAATGGTATCGAGCACCTGGGTGCTGCCGAGGCGGCCGATGATGCCGATATTGCGAAATTGCTCCATGGTGCTCCCGCAGCTCAGGGTCAAGAGAGCCCCGATTATGGGCGAAAGCCGATAACAGCGGCAAACCCGCGCCCCACCGATGATTAGGCGCTATGCTCGCAGCATGACGCCTTTCGCCTCGCTTGCCGACCTGCCCCAGCAGCTGCACGAACCTGCGGTGCGGGACCTGGCCTGGGTGCTGCTGTCGCCGCCGATGCTCAGCCATACGCCCTGGCCCCAGCGCCACCCCCTCAGCGCCAGCCACTGGCGACGCAGCCCCGGTGCGTTGGCCGACTGGCTACGGCGCCTGGATCACGACAGCAGCACGCTGACCGCCTGGCTGGAACAGAGCTCGGTGCGCCGCCTGGGTCTGTACTACGAACGTCTGTGGCAGTTCGCCCTGCAGGCGGCGCCGGGCATCGAGCTGCTGGCGGCCAACCTGCCGATCCGCCAGAACGGCCACACCCTCGGCGAACTGGATCTGCTGCTGCGCGACGACGAAGGCGAGCACCATCTGGAACTGGCGGTCAAGCTCTACCTCGGCCCCGAAAACGGCGACGGCGAACAACCGGCCCAGTGGCTGGGCCCCGGCAGCCATGATCGCCTGGACATCAAGCTCGACCACCTCAGCCAGCACCAGCTGCCGCTGTCGGCCCGCGGCGAGGCTCGCGCGGCCCTGGCAGCCCTGGACCTGGCCGAGGCACAAGCCGCGCTGTGGCTCGGCGGCTACCTGTTCTACCCCTGGCCGCAGCACTGCCGTCCCCCTCAGGGCGCCAACCCTCAGCATCTGAAGGGCCGCTGGCTGCATCACCGCGACTGGCTTCGATTCCTGGAGCAGCACCACGAAGGGCCCTGGCAGCCCTTGCCACGCCCTGCCTGGCTGGCGCCGGCCCGGGTCGAGACGGAGGAGCTCTGGTCGCAGCAGCGCCTGCAGGCCTGGTTCGCCGAATTGACGCCCCAGGCCAATGCTCAGCTGCTGGTGAGGCTACAAGCGGACAGCCAGGGTGCCTGGCATGAGGTCGAGCGGGTCTTCCTGGTCAACGACCAGTGGCCGGCGCAAACGGAATAAGTGCAGCGTCGCCTCAGCCGCTACGCTCGACGCGCCCACCGGAACGCACCAGATAGCCGGCACCGCTCTCGCACAGCAGGCCCTCGCGCTGCACCTCCGGCAGGGCGTCCAGACCACCGCGCAAGCCATAGCCATCGAACCCCAGCTGCGACAGCAAGAACACCGCGCTGGCGCTGCGCCGACCGCTGTCGCAGTAGCACAGATAGGTTCGACTCCGGTCCAGCAGCCGCGCCTTCAGGCGCAGCAGCTGCAGCGGCATATTCAGCGCCGAGACGGCGTGAGCCCGTTCGTATTCGCCCTGCAAACGCACATCCAGCCACTGCGCGCCCGCCGTCAGCAGGCGCGCGGCTTCGCCGAGGCCGATCTCGTTCACCACCGGTTCCTTGAGCAGGGCGACGAAATCCCGACGGGCCAGGCGCAGCACCACCGCATCCTCCACGACGGTCACCGTGGCGTTGCGCGGGCGCTCGGCCAGCAGGGCCTCTTCGCCGAAACAGGCGCCGACCTCCAACTCGGCCAGCACCTGGCGTTCGGTGCCCGTGCCACGAATCACCTCGACGCGCCCGCTCTTGAGGAAATAGCAACAGTCGCCCGCCTCGCCTTCACGCAGCACCGTACTACCGGCCTGCAACTCGACGAGCTGCAGGCGTTCGAGCATCGCCCGCACATTGGCCGGCGGCACCCTGGCGAACAGCGGCGAGTCCAACAGCCGCTCGAGCCACTCCAGCTCCTCGTAGCTCGCTCCGAGTTCGAGCAACAGGTCCTGATGAGCGAGACGCCAGGTCACCAGTCGATTCAAGGTTCCACTGTCCAGCACCAACACGCTGAGGTCGGTCAGGGCTCGCGCATCCTGCAGGCGCGGCAAGCTGGGCGAGAGCGGATGGCAGCTGGCCTCGCTACCGGCGACCAGACGCTGTTGCCGGCCGTCGGCGGCCTCCAGCTGCAACTCACCGGCCAGCAGGTAGTAAGTCAGTCGCGCCTGATCTCCGCGGCGAAACAGCCACTGGCCGGCCAACACCGGCTGGGGCACCAGCTGCCTGCGCAACTCGCGCCACTGCTGCTCGGACAGCACATTGAGCGGCGTCAGGCTGCGCAGGCGTTCAGGGGTCAGGGCTTCGCTCATGGGATATCCGCACTCCGCTCTAAGGGCACTCGATGGCAGCGCTCGGCGACCCCGACAGGGACGCGCGATGAGCCCCATCCTGTCCGAGCAGCCCTGCCCTGCGTCCTTGCAAACCTCCGGTATGCACAAACAACAGGCGACTGCCGCGGGCGACGTGCCCGACCTCGACAGCCTGCCGTAACGCCATCAGCGCCTTGCCGGTATAGAGTGGGTCCAGCGGCACGCCGCTGGCCGCCTCGCTGCTGCGGATAAAATCCGTCAACCGCTCATCGACTCTGGCGAATCCGCCGCGACAGGCGTCCAGCAGGCGGTAGCCGCTGTCGCCTACCCCTGCCTCATGCAGGATCGCCCCGACCTGCTGCGCCACCCCGTGATCGGCCGGCACCGCCATGGCGCCATAGACCGGGTGGGCACCGGCCTCGCCGAGCACCAGCCCCGCCAAGGTGGTGCCCGTCCCGGCGGCCAACCACCAGCCGTGGTAGTCGTCCCAGCCGAGCCCGCTCAGCTGCTCGCGCACCCTCGCCACCAGACAGGCGCAGCCCAAAGCCCCAGGCAGACCACCGCCGCCTTCGGGCAAGGGGTGCAGAGTGGGACAGAGCACGCGCCAGCGCTCCCAGAAACCCGCCTGATGGCGGGCACGATAACCGCCATACCCCAGCCAGTGCAGGTGCATGCCGAACGCCTGCAGATCCCGCACCGTCGGCGTGTCCTGCTCCAGGCCACGCAACAGGCCCACGGTCGGGAAGCCGAAGCGTTGACCGGCGGCGGCCAAGGCATGCAGATGATTGGAATGGGCGCCGCCAAGACTGATCAGGCCTGCGGCCCCGGCAGCCGAGGCGGCCCGCAGGTGCGGAACGAGCTTGAACCACTTGTTGCCACTGATCAGCGGATCGATCAGGTCCAGGCGCAGCATCGCCACCTCGACACCAGCCGCCGACAACCAGTCCAGGTGCAGGCGTTCGAGCGGCGCCTCAGGCGTCCAGTCCGGAAGAGTCAGGGGCAAGGGTCAACCGACGGTACGCAGGCGGCTACTGGCCTTGTGCCGCGAACAGCAGTTGGAATCGCCGACGGCAAAGCGCCCGGGGCTGTCGACCCGGTCGATCGGGATGGCACAGCGCTCGCCGCTGGGCAGCGTCGCCTCGCAGCTCGGCTGCTGGAAGTGCGCCAGCCATTGGCGGTACTGCGCCTCGGAGACGAAGCACTTGGCCGCGGCATAGGCCATGGGATTGTCCTGATAGCGGGCGATGTCCTGCAGGGGGATGGTCAGGTGTCCGGCCCCCGGATGGTACACCACGAAGACCACACCGAGCGCGGCCAGACGCTCGAGAATCTGCTCGCAGCCCTGGCTGGCCAACTCGTCGCGCTCCTGCCTCAGGCGCTCCAGCTCCTGCTGCATTTGCACGTCCTGCTCGCGGCGATAGGCCAGCTCCACGTCACGCACCGCAACCTGTTCCTTGTGCTCGACCACCGCCGCGGCGATTCTCGCCTCGATCTCGCTCTCGAGCTGCCTGCGCACGACGTCACTCTCGATACGGCCATGCTGTTCCAGCGTGCGCAGTTGTTCGGCCATTTCCTCGCGGGCAGAACGAAAGCTGGCGGCCTGGGCGGCCAGTTGTGCCTTGAGAGTGGTATTCAAGGCCTCCTGCTCGCGCAGGGCCTGATGCAGGCCGAGAATCTGCGCCTGCAGACTCTTGCTCTGCTCTTCGCTCGCCAGCTTGAGCTTGGCCAGCTCTTCCTCGCGCTGCTGGCTCAGGCTGGCGATACGTAAGCGCTGCTGCTTGATCAGCTGCGCGGTCTTCAGGCGGTGTTCCTGATCCAGTTTCTCCGAGAGCTTGGCGGCCGCCTCCTTGCCGCCCTCCGAGGCATACCAACCGTCCTCGGAGGCCATCTGCAAACGTTCGGGCGCCACCGCCTGTGCGGTTTCGTCCTCCACCAGCAGGCCCAGGCTGTTGCGCTTGGCCGCATCGCGCAGCAACGCCAGATCGTTCTGCCCGGGCGCCAGGCTCGGATCCCAAAGATGCATTTGATGCCAGGAGACGGGACACTGACTGCGGCACGCCAGACGAATCGGCCCGGCCCCCAGATCGGGGCCGCGCCCGGCCTTCTCGGCCAGGTGCTGCAAGGGGATGTTCCAGCCTCGGTCAGGTGCCCCCCTCTCGTCGAAATCCAGATAGAAGAACACCGCGGCCTTGATCAGCAGGCGCGGGTTGATCACCACATAGGCGACCCGAAGCTGCTGATCGGCGAATTCCGGCATGTTGACCACACCGTCGAGCAGAGCCTCGAATTCGGGAAAGAGCATTTGTTTGCAGATACCGCCCCGCTCCCGGAAGAACATCACGGCCTCAACCATCTGCGGTTTTTTCTGCATGCTCATCGATTTCCCTCTAGCCCAGCCAAGTGGGACCCGCCCGGACGGGTGAAGTTCCTGGCCCGCAGGCCAAGCGCTGCAGCTCGGGACGCCACCTCGCTACTCTGGAAAGTCTAGGGGAAAAAGCAACGCCAGCAATGTGACTGGGTTGGCAGTCACCCTGCCATCACTGCGCAACAGAGCGGCAGCAGGGCGAAACTGTGACGGACTTGGTGCGCCGGGCTCAGGAACCCTGGGCGGAGAGATAAGGGGCCAAGCGCCGGGCCATCTCCTCGCCCAGCGCCTGCAGACCGCTCATCGGCCGAATCATCACTTCGAACTCGACGATCCTGCCCTGCTCGTCGAAGCGAATCAGGTCTATCCCCTTGAGCTCGCGGTCGCCGACCCTGGCGGAAAACTCCAGCACTACGCTGAGGCCGTCGGCACTGACCAGCTCGCGGTGATAAACGAAGTCGACGAACAGCTGACTGACGGTGTTGAGAATCAGCGTGACCAGCGCCACACCGGCGTAGGGCTTGAACGCCATAGGCGAGCGGAACACCGCCTGCGGGTGCAACAGCTCGGGCAGCTGACTCAGGCGCCGCTCGGCCAGCAACCGGTGCCAGCGCTGCAGCGTGTCAGCCGCGGCCGGCTGCAGGTGAACATTGAGGGGCATGGCAACTCTTCTTGATTGTCCTAGGCCGCATAACGAACGCCCCGCGCAGGGCGGGGCGTCGGTTGCTTACAGCTCGGCGGCGAGGCGCGAGCCCTGGTTGATCGCCCGCTTGGCATCCAGCTCCGCGGCCACGTCGGCGCCGCCGATCAGGTGCACGCTCTGCCCCGCGGCGACCAGCCCCTCATGCAGCTCGCGCAGCGGGTCCTGGCCGGCGCAAACGATCACCGTGTCCACCGGCAGGATCTGCGGCTCGCCGCCGGCGACACGAATGTGCAGACCGGCATCGTCGACACTCAGGTACTCGACGCTGTTGAGCATCTGCACCCGCTTGTTCTTCAGGCCGGTGCGATGGATCCAGCCGGTGGTCTTGCCCAGACCGTCGCCGACCTTGGACTTCTTGCGCTGCAGCAGGAACACCTGGCGCGCCGGGGCATGGGGTTCGGCCTTGATCCCGGCCACGCCGCCGCGCGCCTCGAGTCCGGCGTCGATGCCCCACTCCTTCCAGAACGCCTCGCGGCTCAGGCTGCTGGCCTCGCCCTGATGAGTGATGAACTCGGACACGTCGAAACCGATGCCGCCGGCACCGATCACCGCAACGGACTGGCCGACCGGCTTGCGCTCGAGGATGGCATCCAGGTAACTCATCACCTTGGGATGGTCGATACCGGGAATCTCCGGGGTACGCGGGGCAATGCCGGTGGCCAGGATGATCTCGTCGAAGCCGCCCTGGGCCAGCTCATCGGCACTGACGCGGGTGTTCAGGCGCAGGTCGACGCCGCTGGTCTCCAGCTTGCGCTTGAAGTAACGCAGGGTCTCGAAGAACTCCTCCTTGCCCGGCACGCGCTTGGCCACGTTGAACTGACCACCGATTTCGCCGGCTGCATCGAACAGGGTCACGCTGTGGCCCCGCTCGGCGGCCACGGTGGCGGCGGCCAGGCCGGCCGGGCCGGCCCCGACCACGGCGATCTTCTTCACGGCAGCGGTCGGGATATAGTTCAGCTCGGTCTCATGACAGGCGCGCGGGTTGACCAGGCAGCTGGTCAGCTTGCCGCCGAAGGTGTGGTCCAGGCAGGCCTGGTTGCAGCCGATGCAGGTGTTGATCTCGTCGCTGCGACCGGCCGCCGCCTTGTTGACGAAATCCGGGTCGGCCAGGAAGGGACGAGCCATGGAAACCATGTCGGCGTCCCCCTCGGCCAGCACCTGCTCGGCCACTTCCGGGGTGTTGATACGGTTGGTGGTGATCAACGGAATCTTGACCTCGCCACGCAGCTTGGCCGTGACCTTGGTGAAGGCCGCACGCGGCACCTTGGTGGCGATTGTCGGGATACGGGCCTCGTGCCAGCCGATGCCGGTGTTGATCAGGGTCGCACCGGCCGCCTCGATGGCCTTGGCCAGCACGACGATCTCCTCCCAGGTGCTGCCACCTTCGACCAGGTCGAGCATCGACAGGCGATAGATGATGATGAAGTTCGGGCCGACCGCCTCGCGCACGCGGCGGACGATCTCCACCGGCAGGCGCATGCGGTTCTCGTAGCTGCCCCCCCAGCGGTCGGTACGCTGGTTGGTATGGGCAACCAGGAATTGGTTGATGAAGTACCCCTCCGAGCCCATGACCTCGACGCCGTCGTAGCCGGCCTCACGGGCCAGGCTGGCGCAGGTGACGAAATCCTGGATCTGCTTCTCGATGCCCTCCTCGTCCAGCTCCCTGGGCTTGAACGGGTTGATCGGCGCCTGGATGGCGCTGGGCGCCACGGATTTCGGGCTGTAGGCGTAGCGCCCGGCATGCAGGATCTGCAGGCAGATCTTGCCGCCCGCCTCATGCACGGCCTGGGTGACGACCCTGTGCTTGTCCGCCTCCTCGGCGGTGCTCAGCTTGGCCGCACCGGCATAGACACCGCCCTCCTCGTTCGGTCCGAAACCGCCGGTGACCATCAGGCCGACGCCGCCGCGGGCACGCTCGGCGAAGTAGGCGGCCATGCGCTCGAAGCCGTTGGGCTTCTCTTCCAGGCCGGTGTGCATCGAGCCCATCAGGGCGCGGTTCTTCAGGGTAGTGAAGCCCAGGTCCAGGGGCGCGAGCAGGTTCGGGTAGTGAGCGGTCATGGAGTTCTCCACTTCGAGGCATTGCAGTTCACGGAGCGCCGCAGCCTCAGCCGGGCCACGGTCGGTATGGGCTAGACGATAAAGAGCCACCCCGAGAGCTTCAATGACCCAAAGTTACAGCTCACTGATTAAAACTAACATCATGGCTTGGCAAGCCGCCGGCACTGCCCTAGGCTTGGCGGGTCGACGCCCGGCGAAATGGCCGCACATTCCCACCAGGAGCGAATCCGTATGATCACCAAGCCTCCCCGGGTCAGGCTCGGCGACCTTTCGGTCGGTTTCGTCCACAGCCTGGCCGCAGCCGTGCGCAGTCACGGGCAGGATCCGCATCCATTGCTGGAGAGCTATGGCCTCGACGCGGCACGACTGGCCGAGCCCCGCGCACGCCTGTCCATCCCCCGCTACATGCGCCTGGGGCATGCGGCGATCCAGCTGACCGGCGAGCCCGGCCTAGGCCTGCAGATGGGACGACTGAGCCGCCTGAGCCAGGCCGGCCTGGCCGGCGTCACCGCCGCCCAGGCCCCGACCGTGCGCGAATCGGCGCGCACGCTAACCCGCTTCGAACCACTGTACGCCTTCAACTACCGAGGCCACTCCAGCCTCCATGAAGATGCCCAGGGCGCCTGGCTGTGCTTCTATTCGATCAGCCCGTACAACGCCTACAACCGCTTCGTCGTCGACTCGGTACTGAGCGGCTGGGTCCAGCAACTGGGCAACCTGGCCAGGCAGCCGCTGCCCGTGGAGAAGGTACAGATCGAGTTCCCGACACCCAGCTATAGCGAGCAATACGCAGAAAGCTTCGACAGCCCGGTGGAGTTCGCCGCGGCGCACAACCGACTGCGCCTGGACCAGGCCGCACTGAATCTGCGCAACCCCGAGCACTGCCCGAGCACCTGGCGCCAGCTGGTAGACATTTGCGAAGCAGAACTGGAACAGCTGACCCGCACCCGCAGCCTGCGCGAGCGCATCGGCCAGCTGCTGGGGCCGCTGCTGCATGGTCGCGAGCCTGACCTGCAGGAGATCGCCGCACGCCTGCAACTGCCCAGCTGGACCCTTAGGCGCAGACTGGCCGAAGAGGGCACGCAGTTTCGCGCCATACTCAACGACACTCGCCGCGACCTGGCCATGGCCTATATCCGCGATACCGAACTGGCCTTCGGCGAGATCGCCTACCTGCTCGGCTTCGCCTCTGCCGAAGCCTTCCAGCGGGCATTCAAGCGCTGGACCCAGCAGACCCCGGGCGAATTCCGCCGCAGCCAGCGCAGAGGCGACTGACCCCAGCTACGCGCCAGTGGCCTGAGTGCAATCAGAGCTCGGTGGCGTCCTCCGCCAGCTCTTCGACCTCCTGCTCGCCGGCCCGCAGCTCGAGCAGCTCTTCTTGGTAGTCTTCCATCGGGCGTTCCTCACAGGCAGATAAGGCAGGGCCTCGAGAACCATCGAGGCCTGTCAGGCAGCCTATGAAAAACCAATGACCGAAAGATGACAGAATTGAGCAGGCAACAAAAAACCCTTAGGCATTGCTACCTGAGGGTTTCGTGTATGGCGCAGCGGACGGGACTCGAACCCGCGACCCCCGGCGTGACAGGCCGGTATTCTAACCGACTGAACTACCGCTGCGTGTCGGTTGGACTTGCGTCCGTGGAACTCTTGCTTCGTCTGGCGGAACAGCTCTATGGCTCTTTCGCCTCATATCAGGCAAGCCCGATATGGAAAATATGGCGCAGCGGACGGGACTCGAACCCGCGACCCCCGGCGTGACAGGCCGGTATTCTAACCGACTGAACTACCGCTGCGCGTCGGCCGGGCTTGACGCCCGTTTTCACAAAGAGTGGTGGGTGATGACGGGATCGAACCGCCGACCCTCTGCTTGTAAGGCAGATGCTCTCCCGGCTGAGCTAATCACCCATCTCGTTGCGAGGCGCGAAATTTACGCAAGGGCCTGAGCTAAGTCAAGGCCCTGTCTAAAGTTTTTCTTAAAAAACGGAAAAACACGCGCCTGCAGGACAACAAGCGACCATCGCAAGAATCAAAACGCCACCCGCAAGCTCAGACGCGCCGCCACCAGATTGTCCTCGCGTCGATCCAGGCCGGCCTCGGCGATGCGCACCCCTTGCCGCTCCAGCACAACGAACCAGCGCAATAACTGAGCGAAGGGTGCCGCCTGCAGGCTGACCTCCAGGGAGCCGTCGCCGGCGCTGTCCAAACGCTCGACCGTCAACCCCTGCTCGGTCGCACTGGCCGTGACCACACCTTGCAGCCGCGCCGGGTCGAGGCTGCTCTGCGGCGTACTCGCCAGACTGCGCGCCAGCGGCGCCTGGGCCTGCATATAGGCATGCAGGGCACGCTGCTGCTCATAGGCCTCGCGGGCCGTCACCAGGCCCAGCTGAACCGGGCGCCAGAGCGACAGGTAGAGCAACACCAGCAACAGGAACAAGGCCAGTAGCACCAAGGCCAGGCGCTCACGCGGCGCCAAGGCTTGCCAGCGCTGCCCCAAGACACTGCCCTGCAGTCGTGCGGAAAATGGGGCCTTCAGCTCACTCAGACTGCTCATGTTCATCCCTCTATCACCAGACGGGCGCTTACCCCTTGGCCTTCACGGCTGGCCGAACCCAACTGGACGACCAGACCGGCTTCCAGCAAACGCTCACGCAACCGCTCCAAATCGCTGAAGCCTGGGGCCAGGACCTGCAGCGCCAGATCGCCGCGACCATCACTGAAGTCCAGCTGCTCGACCTCGACCCGCGCCCCCTCGGCCGTCATCGCCCGGTGCACCTGGGCCAACAGGCCGAGCATCCGGCCCTGGCCGCTGACACCGCCCTCGGCCAGGTGCTGGTCCAGTTGCGCCCGCAGATCGACCAGCTTGCGGTCGTCCGGAAACAGTTCGCGATACAGCGCCTCACTGGCCTCGGCATAGGCATCGGCCTGGCTCTGCAGGTGCCAGCCCTGGGCCAGATTGAAGCCCCATTGCAACACCAGCCACAGGCCGACCAACCCCACCAGCGGCCACCAACGCCGCCAGCGCCCACCCGCGCCGACTGGGGCAAACTCGCCCTGGGCCAGGTTGCTGACGACTGCCTGCTGCGCCAACCAGACATGGGGGTCGGCCACCTCCGGGCACTGGTCCGCCGGCTCCAGCTCTGCCTGATGGGGCGTGCGATAGACGATGTGCGGACGCGGACACAGGGGTGCCAGCGCCGGCCACTCCTCGGCGCTCAGCGCCAGGCGGGCCACCTCGACTCCGCCGACCAGGCAGCGCGCACCCAGCGACAGCAATTGCGTGCCTTCACGGGGCAGCAGATCCGCATCCACGGCAATCGCCTGGGGCGGCGTCTCGCACAGCGCCAGCCAGCTCGCCAACCAGCTGCGGCGCACCGCGAACACCCGATGACGTCCATCGGCCAGCGGCTCGCCCAAGGCCAGGTGAAACTGCTCGACATCCTCGGCCAGCAGTTCCTCGACCGCAAACGCCAGGGCCTGGCGCAGCCAGCGAGCCTTCTGGGTCGGCAGCTGTACCGCGCAGGCGGTCACCGCCTCGACCGGCAGCACCAGAGTCCAGGATTCGTCCTTCGCGGCCACCGCCCGGGAGAACGGCATCGGCTCGCGGCGCTCCCCATGAACCCGCTGCACCAACAGTTCGGCGTCGACCTCGGCACAGGCCGCCGGCGGCAAAAACACACAGGTCTGACTCATGGTTCGACCTCCTCGACGGGCGCGGGCGATGCACCACCCTGCCCCAGATCACGGGCTAGGACATAGACGCGGCCATCGCTGGCGCGCTGCACGGTGCTGCGCAGCACCTGACGGCGATCACCCACGCTGACCTCACTGATTACCTGAAAGTATTGACTGCCGACTGCCAGACCCTGGCTCTGCACCTGCAAACCCGGCAGCCGGGCGGTAAAGCTGGCCACATCGGGGTAGCCCTGGCTGCCTCGAGCTGCCACCAGGGCCTCGGCGGTGGCGAGCGGCAAGCCTTCGGCCAGACTCGCCAGCACCGGGGCACTGGCGGTATTGACGTTCAACGTGGCATCTGCCGGCAAGGCCGTGACGAAAGGCAACAGACGCTGGTAGTCGGCCTCGGTCATCTCCAGGAGCAGACGCAGTTCCGAGACATCGCTCAAGGTCCTGTTGGCCGCACGATAGGCCGGTTGCGCCAGAAGATACTGATTGTCCTCGGCGCCATAGCCGCCGCTCGGCTCCTGGTCGCCGTCCAGCCAATCCACCAGTCGCTCGGCATAGGGCTTGTCGATCTGCAGGTTACGCAGCAGGCGGCGAAACTGTGCCAGAACCGCCTCGTTGGCCTGCCCCTTGCGCAGCAGCCCATTGAGATTGAAGCGGCCGGTCGGGTCGACGATGCTCACCAGCAGTTCCCCCCCCTCGTCCAAGGCGAAGGGGGCCATGGGCTGAGCCCAGGACTCGCCGAGATGATCCACCGGTGCCCGCGGGTTACCCTGCTGCAGGTCGCGGCGCAGCAGTGCCTTGGCCAGGGTCTCGCCACCCAGGGCATAGTGCCAGGCCTGGCGCACGTGCAGCTGATTGGCGCTGCTGCGAATGGCCAGCTGCTGGCGAGCGATCAGACTCGCACACACCACCGTCACCACCGCCACCACTAGCAGCACGGTGATCAGCGCCACACCACGCTGCTTCTTCATGATGCCGGCTCCTTCTGCGGTTCGAGCACGCCGCTCCCCTCTGCGCCCTCTTCGCCCCCTGCTGGCGGGGTCTGGCGCTGCGGCGGCGCGTCCGGCAGGCGCAGCAGGCGACGCAACTCGCCATAGCGGCGATGTTCGAGAATCAGTTCGACCGCCTGCGGCAACAAGGTGAGCACCTCCTCGCTACGACCATCCTGGGGCGGCCAGCTGTCGCGCCAGGTGCCGGCGCCATCCAGGTAGCGCAGCCGCAACCGCGTCACGCCCTGGAGTGCTTGCTGGATCTGCGGCTGACTGTCCTGAGCCTGGTCCAGCACGTTCCAGTAGCGTCTCTGCCACTGCTCGCCGCTCAACTGCCAACGCACCCGCTGCACCCCTGCCCGCGTGCGCCCCAGGGGGTTGCGCCAGCCGGCCCGGCTCAGCTCCACCACTGCGCCCCCCTGCTCCTCACCGAGCAAGGCCGGACGCGGATCGCCGAAGGGATCGCGCACCGGTCGTGCGATGACCTGCAATAGATCGCGCTCGAACGCCGCCATGGCACGCACCAGTTCGCGCAATTGCAGTTCGTGCTCGCGGGTGGCGCTGTCGGTACGCAGCACGCTGTCGAGCATGCGATAGGTGGCGAGACCGAGCAGGGCGAAGATCGCGATGGCAATCAGCAACTCCAGCAGCGTGAAGCCCCGCACTCGCCTCATCGCGACGCCCCGAGGAAACCGCTGAGGCTGACCAGCGCCCGCTCACGCAGATCACCGCCAGCCCGCCGCTGCGCAAGCGGCGCCACCCACAGGGTGACCCGGCGCATTTCCGGCTCGCTGGTCTGCTGGACCTCGCTCTGCCACTGCCAGCGACGCCCGGCGTACGTCAACTCGCCCTCAGCCCGGCCATCCCCGACCGGCGCCTCGGTCAACTGCAACTCGCTCAGGCGGTTGTCGGCGATCCACATTGCCAGAGTCTTGTCCTCCAGCCGGGCAACCGTCTGCAAACTGCGGCTACTGGCGCTGAGCACGCTGGCCGCGACCAGGGCGAAGATGGCCAGGGCGACCAACACCTCGAGCAGGGTAAAACCTGCAGCACGCCTCATCCGGAACGCCCCTTTGCAGCATCCTGCACGACCCGGGGCAATTGAAAGCCATCGCTCGACAGCCACAAGCGCAAACCGTCCCGACGCCGCTCGCGCAGCTGCAGGCGGAAGGGGCTGAGCTCGCCGCTGGAGAGAATCAACAACTGCGGGGTCAAGCTCGTCTTACGGCCCTGTTCGCCGGCCGCTGCGGGCAGCTGCAGTGGCTCGCCCTCCAGCTCGACACTGAGCTCGGCCCAGGACGGCAGGTCATGCGGCTTGCCCTGCAACGGCCGCCAATGACGCTGGACCGGATCGTAACTCAGCACCTGATAGGCACCGGCCGTCAAGTGCAGGCCGTACTCACGACTGTCCAGCACGGCCTCCTCGGCCAGTACGCCGATCAGGCCGGCCAGGCGCTCGGCCTCGGCGTGCAGCTCCCGCGCGGGGCCGGCGACGCCGGTGCCGAGCACGGCCAGACCAATCAGCACGCCGAGGATCACCAGCACCACCAGCAACTCGACCAGGGTGAACCCGCGCACCGCGCCGCGCCCGGCACAGTGAGGGGTTAGGGCGGCGCGAGCTGTCGGCATGGCTCAGTGGCGCCCCATCAGAGGTCCCAGTTGCCGATATCGGCATCCAGGTCGCTGCCGCCCTGCTTGCCGTCGCGGCCGAGGGAGTAGAGGTCGAAGGCGCCCTTGGTGCCGGGTGCCAGGTACTGATAAACATTGCCCCAGGGGTCGACCGGCAGGCGCTTGAGGTAGCCTTCGCGATTCCAGTTCTTCGCCGGCGGATTACCGGAAGGCTTCTGCACCAAGGCTTCGAGACCCTGCTGGGTACTCGGGTAGCTGTGGTTGTCCAGCTTGTACATGTCCAGGGCGGCACCTATGGCACGGATATCGTTCTGCGCCGCGGTCACCTTGGCCTGATCCGGCCGACTCATGACCTGCGGCACCACCAGGGCCGCGAGGATCCCGAGGATCACCACCACCACCATGATTTCGATCAGCGTGAAACCTGCCTGACGCTTATCCACCTGCTTACCCCACCAATTGATTGAGAGACAGAATGGGCAACAGGATGGCCAGGACTATGACCAGCACCACCGCCCCCATGAAAACCAACATAAACGGCTCGAACAGGCCGACCAGCAGGGCCACCTGGGCGCTCAGATCGCTTTCCTGGTTGCGCGCCGTGCGCGCGAGCATCTGATCCAGCTCGCCGGAGCGCTCGCCGCTGGCGATCATATGCAACATCATCGGCGGAAACTGCCCGCTGGCCTCCAGCGCGCGGGTCAGGCTGCCGCCCTCGCGAACCTTCTGCGCTGCCACCACCACCTGGGCACGAATCACCCGGTTGGCGATCACTTCGGCGCCGATCGCCAGCGCCTCCACCAAGGGCACGCCGCTGCGGGTGAGAATCGCCAGGGTCGAGGCGAAACGGGCACAATCGGTGGCGCGAATCAGCCGCCCGAACAGCGGCACGTGCAGCAGCATGGCATGCCAGCGCAACTTCACCGCCTCGTCGCGCAACGCCCAACGCAGAACCAGGAAACCCAGCGCCATCAGGATCAGCACCAGCCAGGCCCAGGCCTTGACCCAGTCGCTCAGGGCGATCAGACCGCGGGTCAGGGCCGGCAGGGTCTGCCCGGAGTCGACGAATACCCGCACCACGTCCGGCACCACGTAGCCGAGCAGGAAGCCGACGATCAGCAGCGAAGCGCACATCAGGATCAACGGATAGAGCAGCGCCAGCTGGATTTTCTGCCGCGACTGCTGGCGCTGCTCGGTGTAGTCGGCCAACTGCTCCAACACCGGCCCGAGGTGACCGGCATGTTCGCCCGCCGCCACCGTGGCGCGGTACAGCTCGGGAAAGGCGGCAGGAAACTCCTTAAGGCTCTCGGCCAGACCGTGCCCCTCCAGCACCCTGGCGCGCACCGCCAACAACATGCCCTGGACGCGCGGCGCGCTAGCCTGGGCCGCGGCGGCACGCAGCGCCTCCTCGACCGGCAGCGCCGCCTGGATCAGGGTGGCCAACTGACGGGTCAACAGGGCCAGATCGCGCGCCGAAAGGCCACGAGAGAAACTGAAAAGCCCGCTGCCGGCCTGTTCGCGGGTGCGCGTGGCGGTCACCTCCAGAGGGGCCAGCTGGCGCTCACGCAGCAACTGGCGTACCTGCCGGGCGCTATCGGCCTCCAGCACGCCCTTCTGCTGACGGCCTTTAAGGTCGAGGGCAAGATACTCGAAGGCGGCCATTACTCTTCCAGGGTCACGCGCAGTACCTCTTCCAAGCTGGTCAGCCCTTCCAGCACCTTGCGCCGGCCATCCTCGCGGATGCTCGGGCCCAAGGTGCGCGCATGGCGAAGCATGTCCTGCTCGGAAGCGACGTTATGGATCAGGGTGCGCAGATGATCGTCGAACACCACCAGCTCGTAGATTCCGGTGCGACCGCGGTAGCCTTGCTGATGGCAGGCGCTGCAGCCACGGGCGTGATACAGGGTCGGCGCCTGCTCCGGCACCACGCCGAGCTTGGCGCATTCGGCGGCGTCGGCCTGATAGGCCTCCTTGCAGTGCGGACAAAGCACGCGCACCAGGCGCTGGGCCAGCACCCCGAGCAGCGACGAGGACAACAGGAAGGGTTCGACCCCCATGTCCACCAGGCGGGTGATGGCACCGACCGCACTGTTGGTATGCAGGGTCGACAGCACCAGGTGCCCGGTCAGCGAGGCCTGCACGGCGATCTCCGCGGTCTCCTTGTCACGGATCTCGCCGACCATCACCACGTCCGGGTCCTGACGCAGAATGGCCCGCAGACCGCGGGCGAAGGTCATGTCGACCTTGGTGTTGACCTGGGTCTGGCCGATGCCCTCGAGGTTGTATTCGATCGGGTCTTCCACCGTGAGGATATTGCGCGTGCGGTCGTTGAGACTGACCAGGCTGGCATACAGCGTGGTGGTCTTGCCCGAGCCGGTGGGGCCGGTGACCAGCAGGATGCCGTGCGGCTTGCGCACGGTCTCCTCCATCAGTTGACGGTCCCGGGCGCTCATCCCCAGATGCTTCAGGGTCAGGCGTCCGGCCTGCTTGTCCAGCAGCCGCAGGACCACGCGCTCACCGTTGGCCGAGGGCAGGGTCGAGACGCGAATGTCCACCTCGCGCCCGCCGACCTTCAGGGAAATCCGCCCGTCCTGGGGTACGCGCTTCTCGGCGATGTCCAGACGCGCCATGACCTTGATTCGCGAAACCAGCAGCGCAGCCAGCTCGCGTTTGGGCTCGAGAACTTCGCGAAGCACACCGTCGACGCGAAAGCGCACCACTAGGCGCCTCTCGAAGGTTTCCAGATGAATATCCGAGGCGTTTTCCTTGATCGCCTCGCCGAGGATGGCGTTGATCAGGCGAATGATCGGTGCATCGTCTTCCTGTTCCAGCAGGTCCTCGGTCTCCGGCACCTGCTCGGCCAGCGCCGCCAGATCCAGACTGCCGCCGATATCTTCGGCCAATTGCATGGAGGCCGAGTCGTGCTGATAGGCCTTGCCCAGGGCCTGTTCGAAGGCCTCGGCAGACAGCGCCCGCAAGGCCAGCTGACGACCGATGAAGCGCTGCGCCTCAGCCAGTGCCACCAACTCGACGCCCGGTCGATGAGCCAGGCAAGGCGGATCGACCTCCGCCAACAACACCACGCCGTGACGCTTGGCAAAGCTGAACGGCAAACGGCGCAGTGGCGCGTCATTGAGCAAAGCGTTCATCCTGGACGAACCTTAGGCGGTAACGTGACGCACGTATCATGGTCGTTCCTGACCATTATGCAGCCGCGGTTCCGTCGGTTAATGGTAGTGAGTTCCCGCTGTAGTGCGGACACATTAAGCTATCTTTAGCACATCGCAGCAATGGGATACACCACCCTGACGGGGGACTGTCAAACACCTGCGAACTGTCTATCATCGGTGCGCGACACGCACCCCAGAACAAGAACATTCATGGAGTGATGCCCTTGCCCCTTACGGCTACTCGACGCTGGATCGATCGACACGCCACGACTCTGGCCGGCATTGCCATCGTCTTGGCCATGAGCATCAGCCTGGCCTGGCAAACCGCGGACTGGCTTCGACTGTTGCGCACACCGCCCGGCATCGACGCCTTCGACGCCCCCCGCAACGCCCCTACCCCCCTCACCCAAGGCCTGGAGCTGCTCTTTGGCAGCAGCACCCTGGACGGCGATGCGCCGCCACCCGCCACCAGCCTGCGCCTGACGCTGCTGGGAAGCTTCGTGCACAGCGACCCGCAGCGCTCCAGCGCCATCATTCGCCAGGAAGGCAGCGAAGCCCAGCGCTACGGCATAGACAGCGAAGTAGCCAACGGCGTGCGTCTGCATGCGGTCTATGCCGACCATGTGGAACTGCTGCGCAACGGTCGCCGGGAAAGCCTGGCCTTCCCCCATAGCCAATCCGGCGGCGATAACCTGAGCCCCGTGCAATATGACGCGGCGCCGGACAACCTCGATCAACTGGACGAGCTGGAGGCCGGCAACCTCGAACAGTTACGCGAGCGCATGGATGCACTGCGCGAGCAAATGGAAGCGGCAGGTACCTTGCCGCCGGACGCCGAACCTACCGATCAGACCACAGAAGGCCACTGAACCGATGTCCCCGATCCTCTCGCGCCTCACCTTCGCACTGTTAGCCGCCGGGCTGGCATTCGGCCCGCTGCCGCTCAGCGCTGCCAACAGCACGGTGCAACCCTCGGCCGGGCAGCAGGAAGAAAGTTGGACCATCAACCTGAAAGGCGCGGATATTCGCGAATTCATCGATCAGGTCGCACAGATCACCGGGCAAACCTTCGTCGTCGACCCGCGGGTGAAGGGCCAGGTCAGCGTCGTGTCGAGCACTCCATTGAATCTCAGCGAGGTCTACCAGCTGTTCCTCTCGGTGATGGCCACCCACGGCTTCAGCGTCATCACCCAGGGCGAGCAGGCACGCATCGTGCCTAACGCCGAAGCCAAGGCCGAAGCGGGACTCGGCCGTGTCGCCCCCGACCGCCTGGAGACCCGCCTGATCCAGGTACAACACGGCTCGGCCACCGAACTCATCCCCCTGCTGCGCCCGCTGGTACCGCAATACGGCCACCTGGCCGCGGTGACTTCGGCCAACGCCATCATCATCAGCGACCGCAGCGCCAATATCGCCCGCATCGAGGATCTGCTGCGCCAGCTCGACCAGAAAGGCGAACGCGACTACAGCGTGCTCAATCTGCAACACGCCTGGGTGATGGACGCCGCCGAAGTGCTCAACAGCGCCCTGGAGCGCGGCCAGGCCAAGGGCGCCTCCGGCACCCAGGTGATCGCCGACGCGCGCACCAACCGCCTGATCCTCCTCGGCCCACCGGCAGCACGCGCCAAACTGGTGGCCCTGGCCCAATCACTGGACACCCCCACCAGCCGTTCGGCCAATACCCGAGTCATACGCCTACGACACAACGACGCCAAGGCCCTGGCCGAGACCCTCGGCGACATCTCCGAAGGCCTGAAGAACCAGGAAGGCGGCGAAACCACCGGCAAGCCGCAGAACACCCTGATCCGCGCCGACGAGAGCCTCAACGCCCTGGTGCTGCTGGCCGAACCGGACCTGGTGGCGACGCTGGAGGATATCGTCCGCCAACTCGACGTGCCCCGCGCCCAGGTGATGGTGGAAGCCGCCATCGTCGAAATTTCCGGCGACATCAGCGATGCCCTGGGCGTGCAGTGGGCGCTGGATGGTCGCGGCGACAAGGGCGGCCTCGGCGGAGTCAACTTCGGCAACACCGGTCTGTCGATAGGCACCGTGCTGCAGGCCATTCAGGATCAGAAGAACAACGTCGACAATCCGATTCTCAACAACCTCCCCAATGGCGCGATCGTCGGCCTGGGCAGCGACCGCTTCGGCGTACTGGTCACCGCCCTGTCGGCCAATACCAAGAGCAACCTGCTGTCGACCCCCAGCCTGCTGACCCTGGACAACCAGGAGGCGGAGATCCTGGTCGGACAGAACGTGCCGTTCCAGACCGGCTCCTTCACCACCAGCGCCTCCGGTGCCGACAACCCCTTCACCACCATCGAGCGCAAGGACATCGGTGTCACCCTCAGGGTGACGCCGCATATCAACGAGGGGGCCAGCCTGCGTCTGGAGATCGAGCAGGAGATTTCCTCCATCGCGCCGACCACCCAAGGGGTCAATGCCGTCGACCTGATCACCAACAAGCGCTCGATCAAGAGCACCATCCTCGCCGAAGACGGCCAGGTCATCGTGCTCGGCGGCCTGATCCAGGACGACGTCACCCAAACCGACTCCAAGGTACCGCTGTTGGGCGACATTCCCTTCCTCGGCCGTCTGTTCCGCTCCAACAAGGACACCCACATCAAGCGCAATCTGATGGTGTTCCTGCGCCCCAGCGTGATCCGCGACGCCGCCGGCCTCGCGGCCCTCTCCGGGAAGAAGTACGGCGATATCCGCGTGCTCCGGGATATCCGCGACGACTACCAGCCCGGCGAACTCCCCCGCGACCCGGTCCAGCTGTTCGACCGCGCCACGGCGCCGGCGGTCGACCTGCGCGAATAGACTGGTGCCACGACGAAAAAGGCCTCGATATTCCATCGAGGCCTTTTTCGTTGGCCGGTAGGCACCGGCCACATACTCGGATAAAGACTGGACGTCGCCGACTCAGAGTGCGGCCAACCCTCGGGCCAGGTCGGCCTTGAGGTCGGCCAGGTCTTCCAGCCCCACCGCCACGCGGATCAGGTTGTCGCGGATGCCGGCATTGGCCCGCTCGGCCGGCGACAGCCGCCCATGGGAGGTAGTGGCCGGGTGGGCGATGGTGGTCTTGGTATCGCCCAGGTTGGTGGTGATGGAGATCACCCGCGTCGCGTCGATGAAGCGCCAGGCCGCCTCCTTGCCCCCCGCCACCTCGAAGCTGACCACGGCGCCGAAGGCGCTCTGCTGCCGCCGGGCCAGCTCATGCTGGGGATGACTGGGCAGGCCTGCATAGTAGACGCGCTCCACTCCTGCCTGCTGCTCGAGCCACTCGGCCAGTTGCAGGGTGCTGGCGCAGTGCGCCTGCATGCGTACACGCAAGGTTTCCAGGCCTTTGAGGAAGATCCAGGCGTTGAACGGACTGAGGGTCGGCCCGGCCGTGCGCAGGAAGCCGACGATTTCCTTCATCAGCTCCGCCTTGCCGGCCACCACGCCGCCCATGCCACGGCCCTGGCCGTCGATGTACTTGGTCGCCGAGTGCATCACCACGTCCGCCCCCAGCTTCAGCGGCTGCTGCAGCGCCGGGGTACAGAAGCAGTTGTCCACCGCCAGCAGCGCGCCTCGATCATGGGCGATCTGCGCCAACGCGGCGATATCGACCAGCTCGGCCAGAGGATTGGAGGGCGACTCGACGAACAGCAGCTTGGTAGTGGGGCGACAGGCCGCCTGCCACGCATCCAGGTCGGACAAGGCGACATAATCGACTTCGATGCCGAAACGCTTGAGGTACTTCTCGAACAGACTGATGGTCGAGCCGAACACGCTACGCGAGACCAGCACGTGATCGCCGCCACTGCACAGGCTCATGACGATGGCCAGGATCGCCGACATGCCGGAGGCCGTGGCGACCGCCTGTTCAGCGCCCTCCAGTGCGGCGATGCGCTCCTCGAAGGCTCGCACCGTGGGATTGGTGTAGCGGGAATAGACGTTGCCGGGCACCTCACCGGCAAAGCGCGCGGCCGCATCGGCCGCGGTGCGGAACACGTAGCTGGAGGTGGGGAACAGCGCCTCGCTGTGCTCGCCTTCCGGGGTCCGGCGCTGACCCGCGCGTACCGCCAGGGTATCGAAGCCGACTCCGTCCAGGTCGCTGTCCAGCCGTCCGGCATCCCAATCTTGCGTCATGCCCCTCACCTCGGTTCTGCCGCCGCAGCTTCGCCCGGCGTGCCGCTCTTTAGTTGTTGTACAGGTCGATGATCGCACTGACCGCCTGGGACTTGGCCTTGGTGGCATCGTTGCGCGCCTGCTCGATCTTGTCCAGGTAGGCCTCGTCGACATCCCCGGTGACGTACTGGCCATCGAATACCGCACAGTCGAAGTGCTCGATCTTGACCTTACCGCCACCGACCGCATCGATCAGATCGTTGAGGTCCTGGTACACCAGCCAATCGGCACCGATCAGCTCGGCGACCTGCTCGGTGCTGCGGTTGTGGGCGATCAGCTCGTGGGCGCTGGGCATGTCGATGCCGTAGACGTTGGGGTAGCGCACCGCCGGCGCCGCCGAACAGAAATAGACGTTCTTCGCCCCGGCCTCGCGGGCCATCTGAATGATCTGCTTGCAGGTGGTACCCCGCACGATGGAGTCATCCACCAGCATCACGTTCTTGCCGCGGAACTCCAGCTCGATGGCATTGAGCTTCTGCCGCACGGACTTCTTGCGCGCCGCCTGGCCGGGCATGATGAAGGTACGACCGATGTAACGGTTCTTGACGAAGCCCTCGCGGAACTTCACTCCCAGGTGATTGGCCAGCTCCAGCGCCGCGGTGCGGCTGGTATCGGGAATCGGAATGACCACGTCGATGTCGTGATCGGGCCGCTCGCGCTGAATCTTCTCGGCCAGCTTCTCGCCCATGCGCAGGCGCGCCTTGTACACCGAGACGCCGTCCATGATCGAATCCGGACGCGCCAGGTAGACATGCTCGAAGATGCACGGCGAGTAGCGCGGGTTCTCCGCACATTGGCGGGTGAACAGCTTGCCGTCCTCGGTGATGTACACCGCCTCACCGGGTGCCAAGTCACGGATCAGGGTGAAGCCGAGCACGTCCAGCGACACGCTTTCCGAGGCGATCATGTACTCCACGCCCTCGTCGGTGTGGCGCTGACCGAAGACGATCGGCCGAATGCCGTTAGGGTCGCGGAAGCCGACGATGCCGTAACCGGTGATCATCGCCACCACCGCGTAACCGCCGCGGCAGCGCTTGTGCACATCGCTGACCGCGGCGAACACGTCTTCCTCGGTCGGCTGCAGCTGGCCGCGCAGGGCCAGTTCGTGGGCGAACACGTTGAGCAGCACTTCCGAGTCGGAGTTGGTGTTGACGTGACGCAGGTCGGACTCGTAGATCTCCTTGGCCAGCTGCTCGACGTTGGTCAGGTTGCCGTTGTGCGCCAGGGTGATGCCATAAGGCGAGTTGACGTAGAACGGCTGCGCCTCGGCGGAGCTGGAGCTGCCGGCGGTCGGGTAGCGCACATGCCCGATGCCCATGTGGCCGACCAGACGCTGCATGTGGCGCTGCTGGAACACATCGCGCACCAGGCCGTTATCCTTGCGCAGGAACAGCCGTCCATCATGGCTGGTGACGATACCGGCAGCATCCTGGCCGCGGTGCTGCAGAACGGTAAGCCCATCATACAGCGCCTGATTGACGTTCGATTTACCGACGATACCGACAATGCCACACATGTGACGCAACCCCTACTTAGTGAAACACGCAGATTCTGAAGGCTCTTACGGCAGTTTAGGCTGCAAGAGACCCTCTTTGAACGGCAGCGGCGCCGATGCGTCGACGCCGCTAGCCAGCCACTCGCTGGACACCCCGAGGATGAGGTTCTTCGACCAGTCCGCAACCATTAGAAAGTGCGGCAACAGCGTCGACTGCTGCCACCAAGGATCCTGTTGCACCGGCGCCAGGCTGAGCAGGCCGACCAGCACCACGACCAACAGCCCGCCCCGGGCGGCACCGAACACCATGCCGAGAAAACGGTCGGTGCCGGACAGACCGGTGACCCGGATCAGCTCGCCGACCAGGTAATTGACCAACGCCCCCACCATCAAGGTGACGACAAAGAGGAAGGCGCAGGCGGCGATCACGCGCGCCGACGGGGTTTCGATGAATTCTGTGAGGTGTTGCGACAAGGCGCCGCCGAACATCCAGGCAACGACGCCGGCAACGATCCAGGTGAGCAACGACAGGGCTTCCTTGACGAAGCCACGGCTCAGACTGATCAGACTCGATACGGCGATGATGGCGATAATCGCCCAATCGACCCAGGTAAATGCCACGATTCAGCTACCGACGCAAAAGGCGCTGCATTTTAGCAGAGCCCATGCCTTCGGGTAAGCCGCGGATCAACTGCGCTCCGGCTGAAAGCGCACGACGAAGCCGTTGAGTTTGTGCTGACGCTTGAGCTGATCGCGCAGGCGGTCGGCCTCGGCGCGCTCGATCAACGGACCGACGAACACTCGGTTCATGCCGTCCACACTGCGGATATAGGCGTTGTAGCCCTGACTGCGCAGGGTCTTCTGCAGGTTCTCGGCCCCGCTGCGGCTGGACAGGCTGGCCAGTTGCACGGACCAACTGATCGGCAAGCTGTTGACATCCAGACGACTGGCGGGAGCCGGTGGTACAGCCGCGGGCTGCGCGGGGGCCGCCGCCACTGCTTCAGGCTCGACGACGGGGGCCGGGACAGGAACAGGCTGCACCGGGTCGACCGCATCCTGCGCATCCGGCTGCTCGGGCACCGGCTCTTCCGGCAGAACCTGGGGCTCCGGCACCGTGACCGGCTGCATCTCGATCTGCGGCATGGCTGGCGCCTCCGGCATGGCCGGCGCCTCGACCACCACCTGACGCAACTCGTCCTGACGCGACAGCAACATCGGCAGGAAGATCACCGCCAGCGCCAGCAGCACCAGGGCCCCCACCATCCGCTGCTTCAGCCCTTTATCCAGCAAAGCCATCCTGCACATCCCCCGTGGCATGCCGGGCCAACCAGTCCAGGGCCTCGGCCACGCAATAAAAAGATCCGAACAGCAGAATTTCATCCCCTGCCGACGCCCGCTCACACTGTGCCAGCAATGCCGATTGCACATCGGCATATGCGCTCACCCGCGCCGCGCAATTGTGCAGGTGCGCTTCCAACTCGGCGACCGGACGGCTGCGAGCGGTCGGCAGCGAAGTCACGGCCCAATGCGCAATCTCGCCCAACAGCGGCGCGACCACCCCAGCCAGATCCTTATCGGCCAGCAGCCCGAACACCGCCAGACGCTCGCCAGTCGCCGGCCTGGCCGCCAGCCGTTGCGCCAGGTACCCGGCGGCATGGGGATTATGCCCAACATCCAGCAGCAACGTGAGTGGCTTGCCCCGCCAATTCACAGCCCGGCGATCCAGGCGACCGGTAACCCGGGTCTGCGTCAAGGCAGCAGCGATCCGCTCAGCCTGCCAGGGCAGCCCAAGCAAGGCAAAGGCCTGCAGCGCCAAGGCGGCATTCTCCATCGGCAGATCGAGCAGCGGCAGCCGCTCCAAGCGCAGCTCTTTGCCCTGAGCGTCCACCCCGCCCCAGGACCAGCAGCGGGCATCGACACCAAGGTCGTAGTCGCGCCCGCGCAGATACAGCGGCGCAGCCAATAGCGCCGCCTGATCCAGCAAGGGCTGCGGCGGCTGCGGGTCGCCGCACAAGGCCGGCGTACCCGCGCGAAAGATTCCGGCTTTTTCGAAAGCGACCGACTCGCGGGTGTCTCCCAGCCACTCGGCATGATCCAGGCCGATACTGGTGACCAGGGCCAGGTCGGCATCGATCAGATTGACCGCATCCAGCCGCCCGCCCAGCCCCACTTCCAGCACCACGGCATCCAGTTGCGCACGCTGAAACAACCAGAAAGCCGCCAGCGTGCCCATCTCGAAATAGGTCAGGGAAATTTCGCCTCGCGCTGCCTCGACAGCGGTAAAGGCCTCACAGAGCGAGGCATCGCTGGCCTCGCTACCGGCGATCTGCACCCGCTCGTTGTAGCGCAGCAAGTGCGGCGAGCTGTACACCCCGACCCGCCGTCCCTGGTCTTGCAGCAGGGCGGCCAGGAAGGCGCAGGTCGAGCCCTTGCCATTGGTGCCGGTGACGGTGATCACCAGAGGCGCCGGCTTGCCCAGACCCAAGCGCTCAGCTACCGCCCTGGAGCGCTCCAGCCCCATATCGATAGCCGAGGGGTGCAGTCGCTCCAGATAAGCCAGCCAATCGGCCAGGGAGCGCTCGATCATGCAGTGACCGGCAGCGCAGCTGGGGACGGCAGACGCATCAGCTGTGCGAGCAGCTTGGCCAGACGCGGGCGCAACTCCGCACGCGGGATGATCATGTCGATCGCACCGTGTTCGAGGAGGAACTCGCTGCGCTGGAAGCCTTCGGGCAACTTTTCGCGCACCGTCTGCTCGATCACCCGCGGGCCGGCGAAGCCGATCAGGGCCCGCGGCTCGGCGACTATCACGTCGCCGAGCATCGCCAGACTGGCGGACACGCCACCATAGACCGGGTCGGTCAGCACCGAGATGAACGGAATACCCTCTTCGCGCAGACGCGCCAGCGCCGCCGAGGTCTTGGCCATCTGCATCAGAGAGATCAGCGCCTCCTGCATGCGCGCGCCACCGGAGGCGGAGAAACAGATCAACGGGCAACGCTGCTCCAGGGCTACGTTGGCCGCGCGCACGAAGCGCTCACCGACGATTGCGCCCATGGAGCCCCCCATGAAGGAAAACTCGAAGGCGCAGGTCACCACCGGCATTTTCTCCAGGGTACCGCGCATGGCGATCAACGCATCCTTCTCGCCGGTCTGCTTCTGCGCCGACACCAGGCGATCCTTGTACTTCTTGCTGTCGCGGAACTTCAGGCGATCGACCGGCTCCAGATCGGCCCCGATCTCCTCGCGCCCCTCGGCATCGAGGAAGATATCCAGACGGGCGCGCGCATCGATACGCATGTGGTGGTTGCACTTGGGGCAGACATCCAGGGTCTTCTCCAACTCGGGCTTGTAGAGCACCGCCTCGCAGGAGGGGCACTTGTGCCAGAGCCCCTCGGGCACCGAACTCTTCTTGACCTCGGAACGCATGATCGATGGGATCAGTTTGTCTACCAACCAGTTGCTCATGCTCTTCATTCTCCAAAGCAGTGGGCTCGAGCATGCCATGGCACAGGGCCTTGCGGCACACCCAAGCGAATTCACGGATGCGGTCTCGACAGGGGTCGGCACCAGTTCCAACCGGCCCCTATCGACCACTCGAAACACATCGGTACCCGCCGCCTAACCTCGACCGCCAAAGGCGCTCATTACAACACCTGCAACAGGGCTATGGACGGCCGCCCGCGCAGCGTCGTCACATCAGCGGTGCAATCGACTCAGGCTGCCCGGACGGCGCTCACGAACGCACGGATCTTCTCGGCATCCTTGATGCCCTTGCTTGCCTCCACCCCACCACTGACATCGACCCCATAGGGCCTGACCCGGGTAATGGCCGCCGCCACGTTCTCTGGCGTCAGGCCACCGGCCAGAACAACGGGCTTGGTCAAACCTCGGGGCACCAGGGACCAGTCGAACGTCTCGCCAGTACCGCCTGGAACACCCGCCACATAAGTATCCAGCAGTATTCCCGCGGCACTGGCATAGGGCTCGATGCGCGCCGCGACGTCGTCCCCCGGCCTGACCCGCAGCGCCTTCATATAAGGACGGCCAACGGCCTCGCAGGAGGCAGCCGTTTCATCACCATGGAACTGCAACAGGTCCAGCGGCACTGCGCGCAGGACAGCATTCAACTCATCGGCACTGGCATCGACGAACAGGCCCACCGTGGTCACGAAGGGCGGCAGCGCGGCGACGATCGCTCGCGCTTGAGGCACGCTGACCGCCCGCGGGCTCTTGGCATAGAACACCAGGCCGATCGCATCCGCACCGGCCTCGACGGCGATCAGAGCATCCTCTACGCGGGTAATTCCACAGATCTTGCTGCGAACGACTGGCAACTGGCGAAGCCTCCGGCAAAGCATCGATGGTAGCAAATGACTACCTAGGCGTCAGCCGCCACATCTGGCAGGCCGGAAAGGAAATGCGGCCCGAGATAACGCCTGGGGAGGTCGAACTCCTCTGGATAATCGACCTGCACCAGATACAACCCATAGGGATGAGCGGTGACGCCCCCCGTGCGGCGCACCCGCGTTTCGAGCACTTCTCGCGCCCACTCCACCGGCCGCTCCCCGGCACCTATGGCCATCAGCACGCCGGCAATGTTGCGGACCATATGGTGCAGGAAGGCGTTGGCACGAATATCCAGCACGATAAAGCGGCCATGCTCGAGTAGATGCAGATGATGCACCGTCTTCACCGGCGACTTGGCCTGACACTGGCGCGCGCGGAAGGCGCTAAAGTCATGGGTACCCACCAGCGCCTTGGCCGCCTCGCGCATGAGCCCGATATCCAGCGCTCGGTGATTCCAGGTGACCTCTTCGGCCATATGCGCCGGGCGGATCTGATCGTTGTAGATCACGTAGCGATAGCGCCGGGCCATGGCACAGAAACGCGCATCGAAATGCGCCGGCATGAGCTTGGCCCAGGTCACACTGATGTCGGCCGGCAGGTTCATGTTCGCGCCCATGACCCAGGAATGCATGGAGCGCTCGACAGTCGTATCGAAGTGCACCACCTGGGCGCTGGCATGCACCAGGGCATCGGTACGACCGGCACAGCTCAGGGTGACCGGCGCGCCGCCGGCCACCTTGGACAAGGCCTTCTCCAGAGACTCCTGAATAGACGGCACCCCTGCGCGCTGACGCTGGAAACCGCGGTAGCGGGAGCCCTTGTACTCGACACCGAGGGCGACCTTGAAAAAACCAACGGCAGCCGAATCGGCTGCCGTTGCGGGTAGTGCATCAGACATGTATCAAACCAATTTAGCGATCAACTCTCGCGCTTCTTGCTGCTGGCCTTCGTCGCCCTCGGCAACCACCTCATCGAGGATGTCGCGCGCACCTTCGGTGTCGCCCATATCGATATAGGCACGGGCCAGATCGAGCTTGGTCGCCGTCTCGTCGGTACCGGACAGGAAGTCGAAATCATCGTCCTCCAGATCCACGGAAGCAGGCCCACTCGCCTCGGCTGCCGCAGCTTGCTCCGGACCACCTGCAGACAACTGATCCAGTTCGGCGCTCACCTCATCGAGTCGAGCGGAGAAGTCATCCGACTGGACTTCCACCGTTTCATCGTCCAGCGACAGATCGAAGTCGGCCGGCAGGTCGAGTTCGCCGCCAGCGCTCGCTTCCGGCAGATCGAGCGCCAATTCAGAGATCTCATCCGCGACAGGCTTAGAAACCGGCTCGTCATCCAGACTGAGGAGGAACTCGTCTTCCTCTGCCGCCGGGGCCTCGCCGCCGTCGGCCTCGATGTCCAGGCTGAAGTCGGCCAACTCGCCACCCAGCGGCAGATTCTCGTCGGCAGCATCATCCAGGCTCAGATCGAAGCCTAGATCGTCGTCCAGGCTGGCGACCGGCGCGGTCGAAGACTCGACGTCCAATTCCAGACCTTCGGCCTCTGGGGCCGAACCCTGAGTAGAGGCGGCCTGCAAATCACTCTCGAGTTCGCTTTCGAGGTCATCCAGACTCAAATCGAATTCGTCATCCAGCTCAGCCGCAGGAGTCGGCCGAGCCGGCTCGTCCAACGTCAGATCGTCGAGACTGAAACCGTCCAGATCATCGTCGACGCCAGCAGCTGCGGTGGCCTCCATGGCGGCGCCGGCGAAGGCGACCATGGCCGGGTAACGCACCTTGAGCTGATCGACCTCTGCTCCGGCCCCGCCTATCTCGCGCAGCTCGTTTTCCTGACGGGCAAAACCCTCGCGATCGCCCAGCTCGGCATAGACCTCCATCAACTTGAGTCGCAGGTCCGCACGATGCGGTTCGTCGTTGATCGCGTTGGACAACAGCTCGGCAGCCTGATTGAAGCGGCCATAAGCGATATAGATATCCGCTTCACCCAAAGCATCCGAGGTCTGCGCCGTGACACGCTCCTCGGCAGGTGCAGCAGCGGCCTCTTCGCCCAAGGCATCGGGGAATACCTCGAACCCTTCGGACGCCTGCTGCATATCGTTATCGAAGATGTTCTCGTCACTCGCGGCCGCCAAGCCGGCCTGCAGCTCGGCTTCCTTCTGGGCATTGCGCCGCGACAACATCATCAAACCGACCAGCAGCACCAACAAGGCGCCACCACCGGCGGCGCCCAGCAACATGGGATTGGCCAGAAGGTCGTCCAGGGCGCTGGACTGCGGCGCCTGCACCGCGACCGGCTCAGCCGGTGCCGCTGGCGGCTCAGCGACAGCAGCAGGTACAACCGGCTCCCCGACCACAGCCACCGGCTCGGGCGCCGCCGTCACTGCAGGCTCGGACACCGGCTGCGCAGCCTCACCTTGCGCGGCCGAAGCGGGCTCCTCGCTGTAGTTGTAATCCGGCGCGGACTCCGACGGAGTGGCCGCCGCTTCCGGCTGAACGGCTGCCACCTGGGCCGGCTCGACCTTGGCCGGTTCTTCGGCCGCTGCGACCGGGGCAGTCGACGCGGCCTCTGGCGCCTGGACCTGTCCTGGCTTGGCGAGATCCGCCTGCAACTTGGCCAACTGGTCATCCTTCAGCTGGATCAGGCGCTGTAGCTTGTCGAGCTGCCCCTGCAGATCGCTCATGCGTCCTTTCAGCTCATCGTTCTCACGGCGAGTCGAGTCGAGACTTTCTTGGGTGACGGCCAACTTATCGGCCAGCGCCTTGCTGTCGGCCGCCCCCCTGTCGCTGCCGCTGCTGGCCTTGCCGCCATCGACAGAAACCAGCTTGAGGCTGTCCTGAGACTTGACCTGGGCGGGTGCCGCGCCAGCAGCGCTACGCTTGGTTGCATCAAGCTGACGAGCCGCAACACCACGCCCTTCGCGCCAGGCCGCATTCTGACTGGCGACCTGAGCAATGGCCTCGGCTTGGGAGCGACGCTTGAGCTGCTGCTCATCGGGCAGGCGCAGAACCTGGCCGCTCTTCATGCGATTGATGTTGCCGCCGATAAAGGCATCCGGGTTCAGGTCCTGAATCGCCAGCATGGCCTGATGCACGGTACCGCCAGGCACACGCCGAGCGATTTCCCAGAGCGTATCGTTAGACGTGGTCTTGTACTCGTTGCTCCCGCCTGCACTGCGTACAGCTGGCGCAGGGCTTGCCGCGGGCACGGCCGCTTGCACGCTCTGACGCGGCGCAGCGGCCGCCTGCGAAAGCGGGGCCGGCGCGGCTACGGGCAACTGCGGAGTAGCCGCGACTGCGGTTTGCGGCGAATAGAGCGGCGGATCGAGCAGCAGGGTGTACTCGCGCAGCAGGCGACCATTGGGCCACAACACCTCTACCAGAAAGTTCAGGTACGGTTCGCGCACCGGCTTGTTCGACGTCACCCGGATCACACTCTTGCCGTTAGGCTTGAGGATCGGAGTGAACTTGAGGTCGGTCAGGAAGTACTGACGATCGACGCCAGCCTTGGTGAATTCTTCGGGAGCCGCCAGGCTCGGCAGGACTTCATTGGACGCCAGATCGCGCACTTCCAACAATTCGATTTCAGCCACCAACGGCTGATTCAGCGCCGATTGCAGGGTCACTTCCCCCAGCCCCAGCGCGTGCGCCATACCGGAGGACAGTGCCGAAGCAGCTGCGATTGCCAGCACCAGTTTGCGAACCCGAACCATAGCGTTATCCCTTGTTTTATCTTTTTTCTCGGTTTCCGAGAGGGTCTTGTTATTGCTGCCTGCATCCGCCCAGGGCGACTCCCCATGCAGCAATCAACTCGGCCAGTATTGCCAAGCTCGAAAGATTCTTCAAATTTCAGGGTAAGTATCTTTTACAGGTAGTGTTTTATCAACAACTCACCCCGCGACACGACATTCAAGCTCGCGCCTTTTCTTACATTATCAGACGCAATCCACAAATCGAGCTCGGCGACCTAGCCCCGCCTGCCGATCCATCTGACACGGGCCACATCCAAACCAGCTGCGACATCCGGCGCAGCCGAGCCGCACGATTCGAGCCACTCAAGACTTGAGCCGGCCCTCTCACCCTTGCTCTGAAAGAGCGGGCCGTGACGACCATCTCCTCCACACCTGCCATTGCCATTCCTTACACCCTGGCGCACTGGCCGCTGCCGACACTCAAGTATCGACCTAACAGCGGCAGACTGAAGGCAGTTCGTCGGCTAATCGGCGAGCGCTCATGCCTGCGGCCGTCCCAAGCAACGGCCTAATGATGCCCCCCGCCCGACACCTTTTCGCACCCCTCAAAATGCGAGGGGCGGGCCCGTCTCACGATCACCTTCGATCGCAGACAGCGCCCGCCCCTATTCGGTATCGACAACGCTCAGCCGAACAGACTCAGCGCTCGCCCCCCTCAACGCTCCAGCAGGATTCGCAGCATGCGCCGCAGCGGTTCGGCGGCGCCCCACAGCAGCTGGTCGCCCACGGTGAAAGCCCCCAGGTAGTGCGAGCCCATGTTCAGCTTGCGCAGGCGACCGACCGGTACGCTCAGGGTGCCGGTGACGGCAGTCGGGCCCAGCTCGCGGATGCTGGCCTCGCGCTGGTTCGGCACCAGCTTGACCCAGGGGTTGTGCTGGCTGATCAGCCCCTCGATATCGGACAGCGGCACGTCCTTGTTCAGCTTGATGGTCAGGGCCTGGCTGTGGCAGCGCATCGCGCCGATGCGCACGCAGATCCCGTCCACCGGGATCGGGCTCTTGAAGCGACCGAGGATCTTGTTGGTCTCGGCCTGAGCCTTCCACTCTTCGCGGCTCTGGCCGTTGGGCAGCTCCTTGTCGATATAGGGGATCAGGCTACCGGCCAGCGGCACGCCGAAGTTGTCCACCGGGAAGGCTTCGCCGCGCATGGCCTCGGCCACCTTGCGGTCGATGTCGAGGATGGCGCTGGCCGGATTGGCCAGATCGTCGGCCACCGCGCCGTTGATCGCGCCCATCTGCTTGATCAGCTCGCGCATGTTCTGCGCGCCGGCGCCGCTGGCCGCCTGATAGGTCATGGCGCTCATCCACTCGACCACTCCGGCCTCGTAGAGACCGCCCAGGGCCATCAGCATCAGGCTGACGGTGCAGTTGCCGCCGATATAGTTCTTGGCACCGGCATCCAGCTGCTGATCGATCACCTTGCGGTTGACCGGGTCCAGCACGATGACCGCGTCGTCGGCCATGCGCAGCGAGGACGCCGCGTCGATCCAGTAGCCCTGCCAGCCCGCTTCGCGCAGCTTGGGGAAGACCTCATTGGTGTAGTCGCCGCCCTGGCAGGTGAGGATCACGTCCAGACCTTTCAGTTCGTCGATGCTGTAGGCGTCCTTCAGCGGGGCGATGTCCTTGCCAATGGCCGGGCCCTGGCCGCCGACATTGGAGGTGGTGAAGAACACCGGTTCGATCAAGTCGAAATCCCGCTCTTCCAGCATGCGCTGCATGAGCACGGAACCGACCATGCCACGCCAACCGATCAGACCTACACGTTTCATAACGACTACACCTATGTGAACAGACCGCCGGAACCACCCCGGCGGACCTGGAAGATTACAGACTACACAGCGCTTCGACTACCGCATCGCCCATGGCCGCGGTACCGACCTTGGTCATACCGGCGGAGTGGATATCGCCGGTGCGCAGGCCCTGATCGAGCACCTTGCTCACCGCCTGCTCGATGGCATCGGCCGCAGCGCCCTGATTGAAGCTGTAACGCAGCATCATCGACACCGAGAGGATGGTCGCCAGCGGGTTGGCGATGCCCTGCCCGGCGATATCCGGCGCACTGCCGTGGCACGGCTCGTACATGCCCTTGTTGTCGGCATCCAGCGAGGCCGAGGGCAGCATGCCGATGGAGCCGGTGAGCATGGAAGCCTCGTCCGACAGGATGTCGCCGAACATGTTGTCGGTGACCATCACATCGAACTGCTTGGGTGCGCGCACCAGCTGCATCGCCGCGTTGTCCACGTACATGTGGCTCAGCTCGACGTCCGGGTAGTCCTTGGCCACCTCCTCCACCACGGCGCGCCACAGCTGGCTGGAGGCCAGCACGTTGGCCTTGTCCACCGAACAGAGCTTCTTGTTGCGCACCCGGGCCATGTCGAAACCGACACGGGCGATGCGGCGGATCTCGCTCTCGCTGTACGGCAGGGTGTCGTAGGCCATGCGCTCGCCATTCTCCAGCACCTTGCTCTCGCGCGGCTGACCGAAGTAGATGCCGCCGGTCAGCTCACGGACGATGAGGATATCCAGGCCGGCGACCACTTCCGGCTTCAGCGAGGAGGCATCGGCCAGCTGCGGATAGAGGATGGCCGGGCGCAGGTTGGCGAACAGGCCCAATTGCGAGCGGATCTTCAGCAGGCCGCGCTCCGGGCGCAGGGCCGGGTCGATGGCGTCCCACTTGGGTCCGCCGACCGCGCCGAGCAGGATGGCATCGGCGGCGCGGGCCCGCGCGAGGGTCTCGTCGGCCAGCGGCACGCCGTACTTGTCATAGGCGGCGCCGCCCAGCTCGTCGAAACTCAGCTCGAAACCCAGGGCGTACTTGTCGTTGGCCAGCTGCAGCACCTTGACCGCCTCGGCCATGATCTCCGGGCCGATGCCGTCGCCGGGGAGAACCAGAATCTGCTTGCTCATTACATTCCTCTACTTCGGTAGGGTGGATATCGGCCACAGGCCCCATCCGCCAAAATCCGTGGTGGAAAACGCCGCGCGGCTTTCCACCCTACACATCACTTGATCGCGCCGAACAGCCAGGGGCTGCGCTGCTTGTAGCCGGCCTCGAAGGCCTCGATCGCCTCGGCATCCTGCAGGGTCAGGCCGATGTCGTCCAAGCCGTTGAGCAGGCAGTGCTTGCGGAAGGCGTCGACCTCGAAGCCGTACTGCTTGCCGTCCGGACGGGTCACGGTCTGCGCCGTCAGGTCGACGGTCAGCCGGTAGCCCTCCTCGGCCTCACACTGACGGAACAACTCGTCCACGTCGCGCTCGGCGAGGATGATCGGCAGCAGACCGTTCTTGAAGCTGTTGTTGTAGAAGATGTCGGCGAAGCTCGGGGCGATGATGGCGCGGAAACCATACTCCTCCAGCGCCCAGGGCGCGTGCTCGCGGGACGAGCCGCAGCCGAAGTTCTCCCGGGCCAACAGCACGCTGGCGCCCTGGTAGCGGGGGAAGTTCAACACGAACTCCGGGTTGACCGGCCGTTGCGAGCAGTCCTGGTTGGGCTGGCCGACATCCAGGTAGCGCCATTCGTCGAACAGGTTCGGGCCGAAGCCGGTGCGCTTGATCGACTTGAGAAACTGCTTGGGAATGATCTGGTCGGTGTCGACGTTGGCGCGATCCAGCGGCGCGACGAGACCGGCGTGTTGGGTAAAGGCTTTCATGGGCGGTCTCCTTAAGGCCGAATCAGTTCGCGAACGTCGATGAAGCGGCCGGTGACCGCGGCCGCCGCGGCCATGGCCGGGCTGACCAGGTGGGTACGCCCGCCAGCGCCCTGACGGCCCTCGAAGTTGCGGTTGGAGGTGGAGGCGCAATGCTCGCCGCTGCCCAGCTTGTCCGGGTTCATCGCCAGGCACATGGAGCAGCCCGGCTCACGCCACTCGAAACCGGCCTCGATGAAGATCTTGTCCAGGCCTTCGGCCTCCGCCTGGGCCTTGACCAGGCCCGAGCCCGGCACCACCAGCGCCTGCTTGACCGTGGCGGCGACCTTGCGGCCCTTGGCCACCTCGGCGGCGGCGCGCAGGTCCTCGATGCGCGAGTTGGTGCAGGAGCCGATGAACACGCGATCCAGCATGATGTCGGTGATGGGCTGATTGGCCGAGAGCCCCATGTACTTCAGCGCGCGGACGATGGAGTCGCGCTTGACCGGATCGGCCTCGGCCTCCGGGTCCGGCACCTTCTGGTCGACCGCCAGGACCATCTCCGGCGAGGTGCCCCAACTGACCTGGGGCTTGATGTCTTCGGCACGCAGCTCGACCAGGGTATCGAAACGGGCGTCGGCATCCGACACCAGCTCGCGCCACTGGGTCACGGCCTGGTCCCAGTCGGCGCCCTTCGGCGCGAAGGGGCGGCCCTCGACGTAGGCGATGGTCTTCTCGTCCACGGCCACCAGGCCGACCCGGGCGCCCGCCTCGATCGCCATGTTGCACAGGGTCATGCGCCCTTCCAGGGACAGGTCGCGGATGGCGCTGCCGGCGAACTCCAGGGCATGGCCGTTGCCGCCGGCGGTGCCGATCTTGCCGATCACGGCCAAGACGATGTCCTTGGCGGTGACGCCGAAGGGCAGCTGCCCCTCCACGCGCACCTGCATGTTCTTCATCTTCTTGGCCACCAGGCACTGGGTCGCCAGCACATGCTCGACCTCGGAGGTACCGATGCCGTGGGCCAGGGCGCCGAAGGCGCCGTGGGTGGAGGTGTGCGAGTCGCCGCAGACCACGGTCATGCCCGGCAGGGTGGCGCCCTGCTCCGGGCCGACCACGTGGACGATGCCCTGGCGCGAGTCGTTCATCTTGAATTCGAGGATGCCGAAGTCATCGCAGTTCTCGTCCAGGGTCTGCACCTGAATGCGCGACACCTCGTCGACGATGGCCTCCAGACCGCCCTGGCGCTCGGCCTGGGTGGTCGGCACGTTGTGGTCCGGGGTGGCGATGTTGGCGTCGATGCGCCACGGCTTGCGGCCGGCCAGACGCAGGCCCTCGAAGGCCTGCGGCGAGGTCACCTCGTGGAGGATATGGCGATCGATGTAGATCAGCGAAGAGCCATCGTCGCGGCGCTTCACCTCGTGCATATCCCAGAGCTTGTCGTAGAGCGTTTTGCCGGCCATCAGCGAGTCCCTCATCAGCGTGTTTCTATGCCTGGGCGAATAGCCCTGCGGCTTATGGGGACGATCCTAGGGGCTTGCTTTAAATTACTCAAATTCATATTTTTCATCCATTGGATAACCAACTGGAATTCAATATGGACCTGGCCACCCTCAACGCCTTTATCGCCATCGCCGAGACCGGCAGTTTCTCCGAAGCCGCCGAACGCCTGCACCTGACCCAGCCGGCGGTGAGCAAGCGCATCGCCAGCCTGGAGCAGCAGTTGAACGTGCGCCTGTTCGACCGCCTGGGCCGCGAGGTGAGCCTGACCGAGGCGGGCCGCGCCCTGCTGCCGCGGGCCTACCAGATTCTCAATGTGCTGGACGACACCCGTCGCGCCCTGACCAACCTCAACGGGGAGATCAGCGGCCGCCTGACCCTGGCCACCAGCCACCACATCGGCCTGCACCGTTTGCCGCCTCTGCTCAGGGCCTTTACCCGCGCGCACCCCAAGGTGGCGCTGGATATCCAGTTCCTCGACTCGGAGGTGGCCTACGAGGAAGTGCTGCATGGTCGCGCCGAACTGGCGGTGATCACCCTGGCACCCGAGACGCGCGAGCCGGTACGCGCCACGCCGGTATGGAACGACCCGCTGGACTTCGTCGCCGCCCCCGAGCATCCCCTGGCATGCCAGGGCGCGGTCGAACTGGCCGACGTCGCGCGCCACCCGGCGGTGTTTCCCGGCGGCAACACCTTCACCCACCACATCGTCCAGCGCCTGTTCGAGGCCCAGGGCCTGACCCCGAACATCGCCATGAGCACCAACTACCTGGAGACCATCAAGATGATGGTCTCCATCGGCCTGGCCTGGAGCGTACTGCCGCGCACCATGCTCGACGAGCAGGTCTCCCGCCTGCCCCTGCCGGGTATTCAACTGTCACGACAGCTGGGCTATATCCTGCATACCGAGCGCACCCTCTCGAACGCCGCGCGGGCCTTCATGGGACTGCTCGATACCCAGCGCGACGATCTTGCAGCGGCAGCCGCGCACCAGCTAACGTGACGCGCAGCTCGCCATACGGCGATCCGCGCATAATGTGCCAGCCAGCTCCATGCATCGGGCGCCTCGCCGCTCCAGCACCGCCAGAGGGGGTCGACCATGGCCAGAAGCAGTGACCGCCTCCCGCCCCTGCCGAGCGCTTCTCTATATGACGCGGCCGAAGCAGAGCAGGCCATCCAGGATAGTCCGCGCCTGCTCGAGGCGCTGAACGGCGCCCGCCTCGCGGCCTGGCACTGGGACATGCACGCCGACCGGATCAGCTGGTCCCCTGGCGCCGAGGCGCTGTTCGGCCTGCAGCCCGACGGCCTGGAGCGCCCCCCGATCGACTACCTCGGGCAAATCCTGCCGGAAGACCGCGACGAGGTGCTGCAGCGGCTCCACCGGATGCTCGATGGTCGCCCGACCCCCCACCCCGTCCACCATCGCATTCGCTGGCCGGATGGCAGCCTGCACTGGCTGGAGGTCAGTGGCCGTCTGCACCGGGACGACCACGGCAACCCGCACGGAACGGGCGTCATCCGCGAGATCGGCGAACAGCACGCACGCCGCCAAGACCAGAACCGCGGCGAGGACAAGTTCGCCAAGGCCTTCCACAACACCCCCGACACGGTGGTGATCACCGAGAAGGCCAGTGGCCGCTTCATCGAGATCAATGCCAGCTTCGAACGCCAGTTCGGCTGGAGCAAGAGCGAGGCCGTGGGCCGCACGTCTCTGGCCCTGGGGCTCTGGCTGCAGCCCGAGGACCGCCAGCGGCTTCTCGACGCCTTGCAGGACGACGGCAGCCTCCAGCCGGTCGAGACGCGCCTGGCCAGCCGCGACGGACAGATCACCGACAACCTGATTCACGGCGGCGAAATCGAGCTCGACGGCGTCGCCTGCCTGGTGCTGACGGTCCGTGACATCACTCGGCAGAGGGCGCAGGAGCAGGCCCTGAAGGACAGCCAGGAACGGCTGAACCTGGCGCTCGACTCGGCGGACCTCGGCACCTGGGACTGGCACATTCCCAGCGGCATCTTCTATGGCTCGGCGCGCGCGGCCGCCCTCCATGGGCTGCCCGCAGAACCCTACCAAGGTACATTCCAGCCATGCTTCGGTTGCGTGCCGCAGGAGGATCGTCAGGCCATGCGCCAGGCCTACGGCCAACTGCTCGAAGGCGCCAACAGCGAATACCAGCTGACCTATCGAGTGCGGCACCCCGACGGCAGCCTGCACTACGTGGAAAGCACGGCCAAGCTCTACCGCAACGACCAGGGCCACCCCCTGCGCATGGCCGGGGTGCTGACGGACATCAGCGAACGGGTCCGGCGCGAACAGCACCTGGCCGCCTCGGAGGAGAAGTTCGCCACCCTGTTCCAGAGCAGCCCCGACCCCATCTGCGTCTCACGCATCCGCGACGGCGTGTTCATCGAGGTCAACCCCAGCTTCAGCGAAACCTTCGGCTGGCCAGCCGAACAGATAGTCGGGCGCTGCGCCACCGACGTCGGCTTCTGGCACGACCTCGAGCAACGCCGCCGCCTGTTCGAGCAGCTGACCCGCGACCAGGGCCTGAGCAACGAGATCGCCCGCTTTCGCACCCGCGCCGGAACGACCCTCAACTGCGTGGTTTCCAGCCGCTTCATCCGCGTCGACCGCCAACTCTGCATCGCCAGCACCTTCCGCGACATCACCGAGCATCAACAGGCCGAGGCCGCGCTCAAGGCCAGTCAGGAGAAGTTCGCCAAGGCCTTCCACTCCAGCCCCGACGCCATCACCATCACCGAGCGCGACACGGCCCGTTATATCGAGGTCAACGAGGGCTTCACCCGCCTCACCGGCTACAGCTCGGCAGAAGTCATCGGCCGCAGTGCGCTGGAGCTGAACATCTGGGCCGAGCCCAGACAGCGCCAGGAGCTGCTCGAAGCGCTGCAGCGCGAGGGCCGCGTGCTGCACCGCGAGATGCTCGGCCGGCACCGTAGCGGCCAGGTCAAGACGGTGGAGGTCTCGGTGGAGCCGATCATGCTCGACGACACCCCCTGCCTGCTGCTGACCGCCCGCGACATCAGCCAACTGAAGGAGGCCCAGGCGCAGATCCAGCACCTGGCCTATCACGACTCCCTGACCAACCTGCCCAACCGCGCCCTGCTGATGGACCGCCTGACCCAGCAGATCGCCCTGCTCAAACGCCATCAGCTGCGCGGCGCCCTGCTGTTTCTCGACCTGGATCACTTCAAGCACATCAACGACTCCCTCGGCCATCCGGTGGGCGACGCGGTGCTCAAGCTGGTTACCGCGCGCCTGGAGGCCAGCGTGCGCCAGGAAGATACCGTGGCGCGCCTGGGCGGCGACGAGTTCGTGGTGCTGCTCAGCGGCCTGGAGGGCCCGCGTTCGAGCGTGACTCGCCAGGCTCGCACACTGGCGGACAAGTTGCGCCGCTTGCTGGCCGAACCCATGCGCCTGGATGGCCACCGCCTGCAGGTCACCCCGAGCATCGGCATCGCCCTGATCCCCGACCATGGCGACACCCCCGCCGATCTGCTCAAGCGCGCGGACATCGCCCTGTACCGTGCCAAGGACGCCGGACGCAACGCCATCCAGCTGTTCCGCAGCACCATGCAGCAGGCCGCCAGCGAACGCCTGCGCCTGGAAAACGACCTGCGCCTGGCCTTGGCCCGCGGCGAGTTCGAGCTGTACTTCCAACCCCAGGTGGACGCCCGCGACGGCCGGGTGATTGGCGCCGAGGTGCTGTTGCGCTGGATTCATCCGAGCCTAGGGCCGCAGTCCCCGGCCCTGTTCATTCACGTACTGGAAGACAGCGGCCTGATCCTCGACGTCGGCAACTGGGTCATTGCCGAGGCCTGCCATGCCTGCGCACAACTGCTCGAGGAAGGGCTGATCGCAGCCGAGACCTTCACCCTGTGCGTGAACATCAGCCCGCGACAATTCCGCCAGAACGACTTCGGCGACCGCGTGGAGAACAGCCTGCGCAACAGCGCCTTACCGCGCGCCATGCTCAAGCTGGAAATCACCGAAGGCATCGTCATCGAGAATATCGAGGACACCATCGCCAAGATGAAACGGCTGCAGCGCCTCGGCGTCAGCTTCGCCATGGACGACTTCGGCACCGGCTACAGTTCGCTGACCTACCTCAAGCGCCTGCCGGTGGACGTACTGAAGATCGACCAATCCTTCGTCCGCGATGCCACCCACGACCCCAACGATGCGGAAATCATTCGTGCCATCGCCGCCATGGCGCGCAGCCTGGGCCTGACGCTGATCGCCGAAGGGGTCGAACAGCAGGAGCAGCTGGACCTGCTCGAACAGCAGGGCTGCCACCTGTACCAAGGCTACCTGTTCAGCAGACCACTGCCGCTGGCGGAGTTCCGCGCCCTGCTGGCGCATTCGGCCCAGCGCCCGCCCCGGCGCTGAAAACCACGAGGGCGCCCTCTCCGACGGTGAGGGCGCCCTGCGCAGCACAACGAGAGGCGCTTAGCTGTCCAACGCCGGCCGCGCGCCATTGATGGGGATGCGCTTGGCCTTGGCCTCTTCCGGAACGATGCGCACCAAGTCGATGTTCAACAGGCCGTTGACCAGGTTGGCAGCCTTGACCTCGATATGATCGGCCAGGCGGAACGACAACTTGAAGGCACGCCGGGCGATGCCCTGGTACAGGTAGGTGATGCCGTCGGTGTCCTGCTCGCGCCGCCCGCCGGTGACGGTCAGTACGCCACGCTCGACCTGCAGGTCGAGGTCTTCCTCATGGAAGCCGGCCGCGGCGATGACGATGCGGTACTCGTCCTCGGCATGCTTCTCGACGTTGTACGGCGGATAGCTGCTGCCCGACTCGTTGCGCATGGCCGACTCGAACAGGTCGTTGAAGCGGTCGAAGCCGATGGACTGGCGGAACAGCGGGGTCATGGAAAATGCAGTGCTCATGGATAATCTCCTGAATAACAGCGAGTGATTCGACGCGGAGCCCGACTTCGGCGCCCCGCAAGAAAGAAGATGTGGTTGAGCGAAAGGATTTCAACCCCCAGGCAGACCGAGGAGAAAAACCGGTGGAACGAGTCATGCTGATTACCGGGGCCGCGCGCGGCATCGGCGCCGCTACCGCCCGCCTGGCCGCCGAGCGCGGCTATGCCCTGTGCCTGAACTACCGTCAGCGGCGCGACGCCGCCGAGGCCCTGGCCGCCGAGATAGTCGCGGCCGGCGGGCAGGCCATCGCCGTGCAGGCCGACGTGGCCGACGAGGCGCAGGTGACGACGCTGTTCGCCGAACTCGACCGCCGGTTCGGCCGACTCGACGTGCTGGTCAACAACGCCGGCATGCTGGAAACGCAGATGCGCCTGGAACAGATGGACGGCGCGCGCCTGCAGCGGGTGTTCGCCGCCAACGTGTTCGGCAGCTTCTACTGCGCCCGCGAGGCGGTCAAACGCATGTCGACCCGCCACGGCGGCCGTGGCGGCGCCATCGTCAACCTGTCGTCGGTAGCCGCGCGCCTCGGCGCCCCCGACGAGTACATCGACTACGCAGCAGCCAAGGGCGCCATCGACAGCCTGACCCTGGGTCTGGCCAAGGAGGTGGCCGGCGAAGGCATCCGCGTCAACGCCGTGCGCCCCGGGGTGATCGACACCGAGATCCACGCCTGCGGCGGCGAGCCGGGACGGGTGGCGCGGGTCAGCCGGAGCGTGCCCATGGGCCGCGGCGGCCTGGCCGAGGAAGTGGCCGAGGCGATCCTCTGGCTGGCCGGCGAGCAGGCCTCCTACACCAGCGGCGCGCTGCTGGATGTCGCCGGCGGACGCTGAGGCTCAGGCGCTGGCCAGCTGCTCCCGAGGCGCCGGCTCAGGCACCTCGACGCCGAGCAAGGCATCGAGCCGCGCGCAGTCGTTCTCCCGGCGCAGCAGGCCGAACAGTTCGACCGCCTGGGGGTAGCTGCGGGTCAGCATGGCCAGCCACTGCTTGAGGCGCCCCGGCGCATAGCGCGGCGACAGCTTGCGCCGGGCCTGCAGCCAGAAATCGGCGAGCAGGGGCTGCAGCTCGGCCCAGGTCATCTCGGCGACGGCCTGCCCGGCTCGCGCCGCGGCGATCTGCCGGGCCAGGTCCGGCCGCGCCACCAGGCCGCGGCCGAGCATGATGTCCTCGACCCCGCTGACCTCGCGGCAGCGGCGCCAGTCGCCCAGGGTCCACACCTCGCCGTTGGCGAACACCGGCACCGCCACCGCTTCCTGCACCCGCGCCACCCACTCCCAGTGGGCCGGCGGCTTGTAGCCCTCGACCTTGGTCCGCGCATGCACCACGAGCTGCGCGGCACCGCCCTCGGCCAGGGCGCGGGCACAGTCCAGGGCGTACTCCTTGTGGTCGAAGCCCAGGCGCATCTTCGCCGTCACTGGAATCTGCGGCGGCACGCTGCGGCGCACCTCGCGGACGATGGCATGCAGCAGCTCGGGCTCCTTGAGCAGCACCGCGCCGCCGCGGGACTTGTTCACCGTCTTGGCCGGGCAGCCGAAATTGAGGTCGATCACCGGCGCACCCAGGGTGCAGGAGAAGGCGGCGTTGTCCCCCAGGCAGGCCGGGTCGGAGCCGAGCAGCTGCACCCGCAGCGGCGTACCCGTGCGGGTCTGCGCGCCGGCGAACAGTTCCGGGGCGAGCTTGCGGTAGGTCGCCGCCGGCAGCAGCCGGTCGCTGACACGGATGAATTCGGTCACGCACCAGTCGATGCCGCCGACCCGGGTCAGCACATCGCGCAGTATGTTGTCGACCAGGCCCTCCATGGGCGCCAGGGCAATCTGCATAGCCTTACTCACGAAAAAACGCCACGTAGTGTACGCGGCGTGGCGCGGTGGATGAACAGACTCGACGGTGCCGGCACCGGCCGCTCGTCAGAGCTCCAGGGGAAAGGGCCGCTGCAGTGCGCGCCCGTAGCCCTCGACGAACTCGGCCGGCATGCGCTTGGGCTTGCCGCTGGACAGCTCGATGCAGACGAAGGTGGTCCTGGCCCGCAACAGGGTGACGCCGTCGGCCGGGCGGATCAGCTGGAAGCGCCGGTCCATCTTCAGGCGTTGGTCGGACTCGACTATCCAGGTGGACATCTGCAGCTCCTGGTCCTCGTAGGCGCTGGCCAGGTAGTCGACCTCATGGCGCACCACGGCCATGGCCCGATCCAGGCGCCGGTACTCGGCCAGATCCAGGCCCAGGTACTGCGAATGGCGCCAGGCGCAGCGCTCCAGCCAGCTGACGTAGACCGCGTTATTGGCGTGGCCGAGGCCATCGATGTCCTCGGCGCCGACGCGAATGTCGATGACGAACGGGTTGGCCAGGTCCCAGTTCATCGCACCGGCCCCGCTGCCATGGGGCGCGGCTGGCGCATCAGTTCCTCGATCCGCTTCATGATTGCTCCTCGTTGCATGCCCTGCCATTTCCGGTGGCCGAGCCGGCCGGGCATCATGGCGCCTTCGGCGCCAGGAAGCCAGGGGTCCGCAACGGATCGCCCTCTCCCGCATCACCTCCCCCACTCCGGACGCCCGTAGGCAGCCACAGGCGACGCCTCCACGACCAGCGGACTCAAGCCGTCAGTGGCACAACGGCGGCAGGCTGGCCGATCCTATCGAGCAGGTGCAGGGTCGCTTCGATCAGCCGCGGATCGCCCAGTACCCGCTGGTGCCCGCCCTGCTCCAGGCGCAGCAGCCGACTGTCGGGCCAGGCCTGGTGGATCGCCTCGGCCTCGGTGACGGGCACCAACGGATCGTCCGCCGCATGCACCACCAGGCCGGGCATATCCAGGTGATACTGCGCCACGTCGATCTGCCTGGCGGGCATGCCCGCCTTTTCCTCGACCAGGCGCACGAAGTGCGCCCGCGCCCTGGCCGGCAGCCCCATGTAGCGGGCGAAACCGCGCAACATGGTGAGGATGCGCCCTGGAGCGGCGATGGTCACCAGCGCCTCGGTGCGCAGGCCCAGCTGGGTCGCCAGCAGCGCACTGGCGCCCCCCATGGAATGGCCGATCACCGCCTTGAGCGGCGGCAGCTCGCTGGCGGCCTCGAGCATGGCCCGGGCGAACAGCACCACGTTCGCCTCGCGCCCCGGTGAACGCCCATGGGCCGGCGCATCCAGCGCGACCACCGCGTAACCGGCGCCCACCAGCGCCTTGATCAGCTCGGCGAACTGGGTCGGCCGCCCTTCCCAGCCATGCATCAGCAACACCACCGGGCCACTGCCCCAACGCAGCACCGACAGGCCGAAGCGCAAGGTCACCCGCTCGGCCTGGGCCAGCAGCGGCAGCTCCCAGTCCCGTAGCGGCAGGTCGCGCGGCGTCATGAAGGCCCGACGCATCCGCCCCGCCACCGCACGAGGGGCCAGCCTGCCAACGGTGGCGTTGAGTCCACGTACCCAGTTCAAGCTGCTCATAGCCTTTCTCCTCAAATGATCGCCGCCTTGGCGGCACGCAGGACGCGGTCGGACATCTCACCGGGGCCCAGCGCCCGCGCCAGCGCCAGCCCCCCGACCATCAATGCGATATCGGCGAGCACGCTGTTGGCCTCTTCCGGGCCACCCGCCAGCTTCGCCATCAGCAGTTCCAGGTGTTCGGCCAGCGCCTCGCGAAAGGCGTCCGGCAAACGCGCCAGCTCGCTCAGCGAACTCGGCAGCGGACAACCCAGCTCGGTGGCATCGCGATGCTTGCGCGAGAGGTAGAACGCCGCCACCAGCGCCCGCCGCTCGGCCGCGGGCAAGCGCTCGTCCATCTGGCCGATCAGGTCCTGGCGCTGACAGAGCAACTGCTTGAACGCCTCCAGCATCAGCGCATCCTTGCTCTCGAAGTGGGCGTAGAACCCTCCCACCGTCAGACCCGCCGCCCCCATCACCTCGCCGACGCTGGGCTCCGCGGGGCCGCGCTGCAACAGGGCGGCCCCCGCAGCCGAGAGAATGCGCTCGCGGGTCTGGGCTTTCTTGTCGCTCATGATCGCCTCCAGAAATATTACGATAGAAATATTACTCTCATAATATTTACAGGCAAGCACCAGCCACGACCGTCGGTCGGCAGCGGCGTGAAGAAAGGGAGATTCAAACCCGGAAAAACAAAAGGGCCACTCCGAAGGAGTGACCCTTAAAAATCCCGCAGAGCGGGCAAAACTGGCGTCCCCTAGGGGACTCGAACCCCTGTTACCGCCGTGAAAGGGCGGTGTCCTAGGCCACTAGACGAAGGGGACGAATCCTTCGAAGAACAAGGCCAGCACAGCGGCTGGCCTTGTCGTGGAATTGGTGGAGCTAGACGGGATCGAACCGTCGACCTCTTGCATGCCATGCAAGCGCTCTCCCAGCTGAGCTATAGCCCCGAAACCTTGCGGTCTGGCTGCAGCGCCTAAGCACTGCGGCTGGAATATAGTGGCGTCCCCTAGGGGACTCGAACCCCTGTTACCGCCGTGAAAGGGCGGTGTCCTAGGCCACTAGACGAAGGGGACGCAAAGCCCTTCAAAACTCAGCCGGTTACTGGAACCGACTGTGGCAAGCCTTTCGGCTTCGAGATTGGTGGAGCTAGACGGGATCGAACCGTCGACCTCTTGCATGCCATGCAAGCGCTCTCCCAGCTGAGCTATAGCCCCATCTCGTGGACGGGGCGCATGTTAAGGGCGCCCCTGGGTACTGTCAACAAGATTTTTATCACTTCCCTGTTTTTTTTCGCTGACATAACAATCACTTACCCCAATCCTTCGCCGACGGCTCGATCAGCCGATGGCCGCCAGCAGCTTTTCCCACTCCTTGTTCTCCTTCTTCGACACGCCACCGAGCAGCTCGATGGCCTGGCGCAGGCGGAAGCGGGTGAGGTCCGGGCCGAGGATTTCCATGGCGTCGAGCACCGACACCGAGCTGGCCTGACCGGTAATGGCGGCGAACATCAGCGGCATGGCATCGCGTAGCTTCAGCTCGAGGTGTTCGACCACCGCCTGGATGCAGCCGGTGATCCTGTCCTTCTCCCACTGGCGCAGGGCCTCCAGCTTCCACAGGATCAGCTGCATGACCTGACGCACCTGGTCGGGCGACAGCTTCTTATGCTCGAACAGCTTGGCGTCCAGGTTCAGGCCACCGGCGAAGAAGAAGCTCGCCAGCGGGGCGATCTGACTGAAGGTCTCCACCCGCCCCTGCACGTGGGGAGCGATCTTCATCAGGTAATCGGAGTTGAACGCCCACTTCTGCGCGCCGGCGGCGAACTCCTCGACGCTCAGTTCGCGCAGCCACTGGCCGTTGAGCCAGGACAGCTTCTCCAGGTCGAAGATCGGCCCGCCCAGGGACACGCGCTGGATGTCGAAGTGCTCGATCATCTCGGACAGCGAGAACTTCTCGCGCTCGTCGGGCATCGACCAGCCCATGCGCCCGAGGTAGTTGAGCATGGCCTGGGGCAGGAAACCCATGCGCTCGTAGAAGGTGATCGAGGTCGGGTTCTTGCGCTTGGACAGCTTGCTCTTGTCCGGATTGCGCAGCAGCGGCATATAGCACAGCTGCGGCTTGTCCCAGCCGAAGTACTCGTACAGCAGGATCAGCTTGGGCGCCGACGGCAGCCACTCCTCGCCGCGCAGCACATGGGTGATGCCCATCAGATGGTCGTCGACCACGTTGGCCAGGAAGTAGGTCGGCAGGCCATCGGTCTTCATCAGCACCTGCATGTCCATGCGGTCCCAGGGAATCTCCACCTCGCCGCGGAGCATGTCCGGCACCACGCATACGCCCTCGGTCGGCACCTTCATGCGCACCACGTTGGGTTCGCCGGCGGCCAGGCGCCGCTGCACCTCGTCCTGAGCCAGGTGCATGCAGTGGCCGTCGTAGCGCGGGGTCTGCTTGGCCTCGGTTTGCTCGGCGCGCAGCTTGTCCAGGCGCTCGGGGCTGCAGAAGCAGTGGAAGGCATGGCCCTTCTCCACCAGCTCGGCGGTGTACTGCTTGTAGATGTGCCCGCGCTCGCTCTGCCGGTACGGCCCGTGGGGACCGCCGACGTCCGGCCCCTCGCTCCACTCGATGCCCAGCCAGCGCAGGGCATCGAAAATCTGCTGCTCGGACTCGCGGGTCGAGCGCAGCTGATCGGTGTCTTCGATGCGCAGGATGAACTCGCCACCGTGCTGCCGGGCGAAGCACAGGTTGAACAGAGCAATATAGGCGGTGCCTACGTGCGGATCGCCGGTGGGCGATGGCGCGATACGGGTACGAACGGTGGTCATGGCGATTCTCGAGAAAATGAAGCGAAAGCCGATTTAAGGCGGCGATGTTACCAGCCCCGTGGGCGCCGGCTCCAGCAGCCGCCCCCCTTCGACCGGCAGGCTGCGCATGAGGAAGTCGAGAAAGGTCTTGACCTTCATCGCCTGGAAACGCCGGGAGGGATAGACCGCGTAGAGCTCGCCGGTCGGCAGGCACGCGTCGGGCAGCAGGTGCACCAGACGCCCGCTAAGCAGGGCCTCCGCGCAGATCATCCGCGGCAGGCCGGCGATACCGGCGCCGGCCAGGGCCGCCTCGCGGGCGAAGGTGATGTTGTTGCACGCCAGCACCCGCTGACAGGACAGGCTCTCCCCCAGCAGCGGCCAATGGCGCGGCGAGTCATGGGGCAGCAGGATCGCCCGGTGCCCCTCGAGTTCGGCCACTGTCTGCGGCGTACCCTGGGCTCGCAGGTAGGCGGGACTGGCGCACAGGCGCCGCTCGACCTCGAACAGCTTGCGTGCGATCAGCGTCGAATCCTGCGGCTGGCCGACCAGGATGGCGATGTCCACGCCCTCCTCCACCGGGTCGACATGGCGCGAGGTCAGCTCCACCTCAGCGGTGATCTGCGGGTACTGGCGCATGAACTCGCCGAGCACCCGGCCGAGCAGCAGCTGGCCGAATTCGATGGGGGCGGTGATGCGCAGCAGGCCGGATGGCGCTTGCTGCAGCTGCATGACCGCCTGCTCGGCTTCGGCGAAGTCCAGCATGATCTGCCGGCAGCGCTCGTAGTAGGCCTGGCCTACCTCGGTCAGGCGCAGCTTGCGCGTGGTGCGGTTGAGCAGGCGCACGCCGAGGCGCTCCTCCAGCAGGACGATGCGCCGGCTCACCGTGGACTTCTGCATGCCCAGGCCCTGGGCCGCCAGGGTGAAGCTGTGGCACTCGACCACCCGGGTGAAGATCAACGCATCATCCAGACCCATCAGCATTTCTCACAGTCAACAAAGCGCAGGAAGTCTAACGGCCACGGGCGAGGATGGAACAGCTCATGCATTGCCCAGAGCCGCGGCGGCAGCGCCCCCTCACACCTGCAGCAGGCGCTCGCGCAGCTTCTGGATCTCGTCACGCAGCTGCGCCGCCGCCTCGAACTCCAGGTCGCGAGCCAGCGCGTACATCTTCTCCTCCAGCTGGCGGATGCGCTTGGTGATCTCGCTGGGCGAACGCAGTTCGCTCTCGTAGCGCGCGCTTTCCTCGGCGGCCTGGGCCATGCCCTTGCGCTTCTTGCTGCGCGAACCCGGCACGGTGGCGCCCTCGAGGATGTCCTGGACGTCCTTCTTCACCCCCTTGGGCACGATGCCGTGGGCCTGGTTGAAGGCGATCTGCTTGTCGCGGCGGCGCTCGGTCTCGCCGATGGCGCGCTCCATGGAGCCGGTCATGCGGTCGGCGTAGAGGATCGCCTTGCCGTTGAGGTTGCGTGCGGCGCGGCCGATGGTCTGGATCAGCGAGCGCTCGCTGCGCAGGAAGCCCTCCTTGTCGGCATCGAGAATGGCCACCAGCGACACCTCCGGCATGTCCAGCCCCTCGCGCAGCAGGTTGATGCCGACCAGCACGTCGAAGGCGCCGATGCGCAGGTCGCGGATGATCTCGACCCGCTCCACCGTGTCGATGTCCGAGTGCAGGTAGCGCACCTTCACGCCGTGGTCGGCCAGGTAGTCGGTCAGGTCCTCGGCCATGCGCTTGGTCAGGGTGGTGACCAGCACCCGCTCCTCCAGGGCCACGCGCTTGTGGATCTCCGACAGCAGGTCGTCGACCTGGGTCAGGGCCGGGCGCACCTCCACCTCGGGGTCGACCAGACCGGTAGGCCGCACCACCTGTTCGATCACCCGCCCGGCATGATCGGCCTCGTAGGGCCCCGGGGTGGCCGAGACGAAGATGGTCTGCGGACTGGCCGCCTCCCACTCCTCGAAGCGCATGGGCCGGTTGTCCAGGGCCGAGGGCAGGCGGAAGCCGTACTCCACCAGGGTCTCCTTGCGCGAGCGGTCGCCCTTGTACATGGCGCCGACCTGGGGCACCGACACGTGGGACTCGTCGATCACCAGCAGGGCCTGGTCCGGCAGGTAGTCGTAGAGGGTCGGCGGCGGCTCGCCCGGGCCGCGTCCGGACAGGTAGCGCGAGTAGTTCTCGATGCCGTTGCAGTAGCCCAGCTCGAGGATCATCTCCAGATCGAAGCGAGTGCGCTGCTCCAGGCGCTGGGCCTCCACCAGCTTGCCCGCGCCGCGCAGGTATTCCAGGCGCTCGGCCAGCTCGGCCTTGATGCCATCGACCGCCTGCAGCAGGGTCTCGCGCGGGGTGACGTAATGGCTCTTGGGGTAGAAGGTGAAGCGCGGCAGCTTGCGGATCACCTCGCCGGTCAGCGGGTCGAAGGCGGCGATGCTCTCCACCTCGTCGTCGAACAGCTCGATGCGGATGGCCTCCAGGTCCGATTCGGCCGGGAAGATGTCGATCACGTCGCCGCGCACGCGGAAGCTGGCGCGGGCGAAGTCCATGTCGTTGCGCGTGTACTGCAGGTCGGCCAGGCGCCGCAGCAGGGCGCGCTGGTCCAGCTTGTCGCCGCGGTCGACGTGCAGCACCATCTTCAGGTAGGTCTCGGGGCTGCCCAGGCCGTAGATACAGGACACCGTGGTGACGATGATGGCGTCCGGCCGTTCCAGCAGTGCCTTGGTCGCCGACAGGCGCATCTGCTCGATATGGTCGTTGATCGAGGCGTCCTTCTCGATGAAGGTGTCGGACGAGGGCACGTAAGCCTCGGGCTGGTAATAGTCGTAGTAGGAGACGAAGTACTCCACCGCGTTGTGCGGAAAGAACGCCTTGAACTCGCCATAGAGCTGCGCCGCCAGGGTCTTGTTCGGTGCCAGCACCAGGGTCGGACGCTGCACCTGGGCGATCACGTTGGCGATGGCGAAGGTCTTGCCCGAGCCGGTGACGCCCAGCAGGGTCTGGTGCGACAAGCCCGCCTCCAACCCCTCGACCATCTGCCGAATCGCCTCCGGCTGGTCGCCGGCAGGCTGGAATCGGGTGACCAGTTGGAACTCGGACATAGCTGACCTCGACAAGCGGTTGTGACGCAGACGCAAAGCCTACGTCAAACCCGGTGTAAAAGCGTGTGCACGCTGTCGCGGCACATGATCTGGACCGTTATACTAACGGCCCATTTGCGCAACCCCTAGCTGCAGTCGTAGCCGGGTGTTGCAGACACCCACCCCTCTTCCCCCGAGCTGCCGCATCCATGAGTCTGTTCTCTGCCGTCGAAATGGCACCGCGCGACCCGATCCTGGGCCTGAACGAAGCATTCAACGCCGACCCCCGCGCCACCAAGGTCAACCTCGGCGTGGGCGTGTACACCAACGAAGAGGGGCGCATTCCGCTGCTGCGCGCGGTGGCCGAAGCCGAGAACGCTCTGACCGCCAAGCACGCGCCGCGCGGCTACCTGCCGATCGAAGGCATCGCTGCCTACGACCAGGCCGTGCAGACCCTGCTGTTCGGCGCCGGATCGGCGCTGATCGAAGGCGGCCGGGTGATCACCGCCCAGGCCCTGGGTGGCACCGGCGCGCTGAAGATCGGCGCCGACTTCCTCAAGCGCCTGCTGCCGGACGCCACCGTCGCCATCAGCGACCCGAGCTGGGAGAACCACCGCGCGCTGTTCGAAGCCGCCGGTTTCCCGGTGCGTAACTACCGTTACTACGATGCCTTCAGCAACGGCGTCAACCGCGGCGGCCTGCTGGAAGACCTGAAGAACCTGCCGGCCCGTTCCATCGTGGTGCTGCATGCCTGCTGCCACAACCCGACCGGCGTCGACCTGAGCATGGACGACTGGCAGGCCGTGCTGGAAATCGTCCGCGAGCGCGAGCACGTGCCCTTCCTCGACATCGCCTACCAGGGCTTCGGCGACGGCATCGAGGAAGACGCTGCCGCCGTGCGCCTGTTCGCCCAGTCGGGGCTGACCTTCTTCGTCTCCAGTTCCTTCTCCAAGTCCTTCTCGCTGTACGGCGAGCGGGTCGGCGCGCTGTCCATCGTCACCGGCTCGCAGGACGAGACCGGCCGCGTGCTGTCGCAGCTCAAGCGGGTGATCCGCACCAACTACTCCAACCCGCCGACCCACGGCGCCAGCGTGGTCGCCGCGGTACTGGGCAGCCCCGAGCTGCGCGCCATGTGGGAGGCCGAACTGGGCGAGATGCGCGAGCGCATCCGCGGCATGCGCCTGGCCATGGTCGAGCAGCTGGCGGCCCTGGACGCCAAGCGCGATTTCGGCTTCGTCGCCCAGCAGCGCGGCATGTTCTCCTACTCGGGCCTGACCACCGAACAGGTGGAGCGCCTGAAGAGCGAATTCGCCATCTATGCGGTCGGCACCGGACGCATCTGCGTGGCGGCCCTGAACCAGCGCAACCTGCCGTTCGTCACCCAGGCCATCGCCCAGGTCCTCTAAGCCAGAACGGGAAGTCGACAGAGGCTTGACTTCCCCTTTTTAATCAGTAGGATACGCCTCGTTGTTCCGCGATAGCTCAGTCGGTAGAGCAAATGACTGTTAATCATTGGGTCCCTGGTTCGAGTCCAGGTCGCGGAGCCAAATTCGAAAGCCTCGGTTAATACCGGGGCTTTCTTGTTTCTACCGGACTCTCACCAGGGACTGCGTCCCAGGTCATTCGGCCTGCGGCCTCACCCTTCGGGCCGCGCTAAAGCGCGTTCAGCTGCGCTGTCGAGTCCAGGTCGCGGAGCCAAATTCGAAAACCTCGGTTAATACCGGGGCTTTCTTGTTTCTACCGGGACTCACCCGGGACGGCGTCCTGGGTTGTCTGGGCTCTGCCCAATCTTTTCCCAGACAGTAGAAAGCCGGTCAGCGACCGGCCTTCTACTCTATCGCCGCGCCCGACTAATCGACGCTGAGCTTGTCACGATTCTTCGCCAGGGTGGCTTCGCCTATGCCCTTGACCTCCAGCAGCTCCTCGACCGCAGCGAACGGACCGTTGGCCTCGCGGTACTCGACGATGGCCCTGGCCTTCACCTCGCCGATGCCGTTGAGCTCACGCTTGAGCGTGGCGGCATCGGCGGTATTGAGATTGATCCTGCCGACCTCTGCCACCTGAGCGACGACGGGCTCGACCGGGGCGCTCTTGGCCGGTTCGGCGGCCAGGGCGGCGGCGGAGGAAAACGCCAGGACGGCAGCCAGCAGGGAAGCGATGTAGCTTTTATGCATGATGAAATTCCTTTTAGTTGATAATCGATCGAGAGCTGACCGGCGCGGACTTCCATGCGCCGCGCCATTCAAATTAGCCGTAGCCTTGGGCCTGTCAAATCGCCCCACGTGAAACGCCTTCGCGCCCGCGCCACCCGCGGGTCCGCCTCTCGGCGCCCCACCAAAATAGATAGTTTCTATCGATAGAATCTTATAACTGCATTTCATCTATTCAAGGGCAGACCCTAGAGTGGACGCCAGTAGCGAACACTGCTCACTAGAGGCCGCCATGCTCAAGACCCTGACCTTCACCCTGATGCACTTCTGCATCGCCTTCGCGGTGACCTACGCGCTGACCGGCAGCGTAGCCGCCAGCGGCCTGGTCGCCGCCATCGAGCCCCTGTGCAACTCGCTCGGTTTCTATTGTCACGAGAAAATCTGGCAGCGCTTCGAGCGCGGCCAGCACCCCAAGGCCGAGCGCCCGCCCCATGCCTGGCTGCATCACCAGGCCTGAAACCACCGCTGCCGGCAGCCGCACCGGGGCCCAGCCAGCGAGCCAGTCGCCATGGTTGCCATGCGGGCCCAGGGCGCGGCATGCTCGGACCTTTGCCGGTCACAAGGAGCGACCATGAGCCGTCTGCAGATCCGCCCCGCCCAGCCCGAAGACACCGACCTGATCCTCACGCTGATCCGCGAACTGGCCGACTACGAGAGACTCGGCGACCAGGTGGTCGCCGAGCCGGCCCAACTGGCCGAGCACCTGTTCGGCCCGCGCCCCTATGCCGAGGTGCTGATCGGCGAGCTGGACGGCCAGGCCGCAGGCTTTGCCCTGTTCTTCCACAACTTCTCGACCTTCCTCGGCCAGCCCGGCATCTACCTCGAGGACCTCTATGTGCGCCCCGCAGCACGCGGCGCCGGCCTGGGCAAGGCTCTGCTCTCGCGTCTGGCGAACCTGACGGTCGAACGTGACTGCGGCCGCCTGGACTGGGCGGTGCTGAACTGGAACGAGCCGGCCCTCGACTTCTACCGCAGCCTCGGCGCCCGCCCACAGGATGACTGGACGGGCTATCGCCTGACCGGCCCGGCGTTGCATGCATTAGCGGAAAAACCGGCCTGAACGGCACTCGCTCGACTTACCGCTGTCTTAAGGCGCGTATTCACTCGCCCCATTCTTCTCCCTGGGACTCAAGTATGCCGTTCCTCCCCCGTCTCGCCGCCCTGCTCGGCGGCCTGCTCATCGCCGCGCCCCTATGGGCCGCCGACATCGACGCCGGCAGCTATGGCTACCCGCTGAGCAACCCGTTCGAGGCGACCATCGCCACCACGCCGCCGGACCTGCGCCCGCCGCTTCCGGCCGACAGCGATATCGATCAGGGCGACTACAAGGTCCGCCTGCGCCCGGAACGCCAGTTCGAGGTGCCGGAAAACTTCTGGTCGGTGACCAAGCTGGGCTACCGCCTGGCCCAGCAGGAGGGCGAGGCGCCGCTGATCTTCATCATCGCCGGCACCGGCGCGCATTACAGCAACGGCACCATGGAGTACCTGAAGAAACTGTTCTACGGCGCCGGCTACCACGTGGTGCAGCTGTCCTCGCCGACCAGCTACGACTTCATGACCGCCGCCTCGCGCTTCGCCACGCCGGGCTTCTCCAGCGACGACGCCGACGACCTGTACCGGGTGATGCAGGCGGTGCGCGCCCAGCACCCCAGGCTGGCGGTCAGCGAATACCACCTCACCGGTTACAGCCTGGGTGGCCTGCACGCCGCCTTCGTCAGCCACCTCGACGAGACCCGGCGCAGCTTCAACTTCAAGCGCGTGCTGCTGCTCAATCCGCCGGTCAACCTCTACACCTCGATCAGCAACCTCGACCGCCTGGTGCAGACCCGGGTCGAGGGCATCGACAGCACCACCACCTTCTATGAGCTGGTGCTGGGCAAGCTGACCCGCTATTTCCAGACCCAGGGGCATATCGACCTCAACGAGGCCTTGCTCTACGACTTCCAGCAGTCGGCGGAGCAGCTCTCCGACGAGCAGATGGCCATGCTGATCGGCGCGGTGTTCCGCTTCGCCGCCGCCGACATCGCCTTCACCTCGGACCTGATCAACCGCCGCGGCCTGATCACTCCGGTCGGCCAGCCGATCGGCGAAGGCACCAGCCTCACCCCCTTCTTCAAGCGCGCCCTGCAGTGCGACTTCGACTGCTACATCGGCGAACAACTGATTCCCATGTGGCGGGCTCGGCATAACGGCGGCAGCCTGAGCCAGCTGATCGACCAGGTCAGCCTCTACGCCCTGGAGGACTACCTGAAGAACAGCGACAAGATCGCCGTGATGCACAACGCCGACGACCTCATCCTCGGCCGCGGCGACCTGGGCTTCCTGCGTCGCACCCTGGGCAAGCGCCTGACCCTCTACCCCCTGGGCGGGCATTGCGGCAACCTCAACTACCGCGTCAACAGCGACGCCATGCTGGAGTTCTTCCGTGGCCAAGCCTTCTAGCACCGTACTGCTGTCCGCCCTGCTGCTGGTCATCGGCGCCACGGCCCAGGCCCAACAGGAAGCGGACGACGACGGCTTCAAGCAACCGCTGCAGCACCTGCAGTTCAACCCCAGCCTGGACCAGCGCGAGTTCGAGCGTTCGACCCTCGGCGCGCTGAACGTCTACGACCCGCTGGAGTCGTGGAACCGGCGGGTCTACCACTTCAACTACCGTTTCGACGAATGGGTCTTCCTGCCGCTGGTGGATGGCTACCGCTACGTCACCCCGGACCTGGTGGAGACCGGCGTCAGCAACTTCTTCGGCAACCTCGGCGAGGTGCCCAGCCTGTTCAACAGCCTGCTGCAGCTCAAGGGCCAGCGCGCCATGCGCACCACCGCACGGCTGCTGTTCAACACCCTCATCGGCGTGGGCGGGCTGTGGGACCCGGCCAGCCGCATGGGCCTGCCCAGGCAGAGCGAAGACTTCGGCCAGACCCTGGGCTTCTATGGCCTGCCCGCCGGCCCCTACCTGATGCTGCCGCTGCTCGGCCCCGCCAACCTGCGCGATACCGGCGGGCTGGTGGTGGACTTCAACCTAGACAGCCGCATCAACCTGCTCAACGTCGCGGCAGTCAGCAGCAGCCACCCGGAAGTCACCCTGCTGAAGGTGGTCGACGAACGCTCGACCACCAACTTCCGCTACGGCCAGCTCAACAGCCCCTTCGAATACGAGAAGCTGCGCTATTTCTACACCGAGGCGCGCAAGCTGCAGATCGCCGAATAGCCCGAGGCTTGACCCCGGGGCAGCCCCGAGGTTTTAGCCTGGCGCTGCCCCGTCCATTCAGGAGCCCTCCCATGCGCGTCGCCCAACTGGCCAGAGCCGCCGCCGTCAGCGCGGAAACCGTGCGCCACTACACCGACCTGGGCCTGCTGCGCCCCAGTCGCGAGCCGCACAACGGCTACCAGAACTTCTCCGCCGACGACCTGCAGCGCCTGCGCTTCATCGCCCGCGCCCGGCGCCTGGGCTTCAGCCTCAAGGACGTGCAGCTGATACTCGAGCGCACCGAAGGCGGCGCCGAACACTGCGGCGAGGTGCGCGACCTGCTCGGCGAGCGTCTGCTGGCCCTGCAGGCGCATATCGAGGAGTGCCAGCGCCTGGCCCTGGTGATGCGCAGCGCCCTCGACGACTGGGCCGATAAGCCCCAGTGCGCGCCGGATGGCCAGGCCCTCTGCCGGTTGATCGAGGACTTCGAGCTGCCCGAGGAGAGCCGTCCGGCGACGCCCTGCCCGGCCCACTAAACAATCGACAAAACCGATAGATATAGCGCGAATTTCGCAACCATCGATTCAATCTCTAGGCATAGCATGGACACATTCCACTTCGAGGAGGTGCTCCATGAGTTCACTGCGCAGCGTGCTGTCCATCCATCCCGGCCAGGCGGCCTCCGACGGCGCCGGGGTGCGTCTGACCCGGGTGATAGGCGGCGCCGGGATCGAACGCTTCGACCCCTTCCTGATGCTCGACGAGTTCGGCTCGGATAACCCGGACGACTATATCGCCGGCTTTCCGCCGCACCCGCACCGCGGCTTCGAGACCATCACCTACATGCTCGCCGGAAGCATGCGTCACGAGGACCACCTGGGCAATGTCGGCCTGCTGCAGAGCGGCGGCGTGCAGTGGATGACCGCCGCCCGCGGCATCATCCACAGCGAGATGCCCGAGCAGGAGCAGGGGGTGATGCGCGGCTTCCAGCTGTGGCTGAACCTGCCGCGCCAGGACAAGCTCGGCGAACCCGGCTACCGCGACATCCCCGCCGCCGAGATCCCGCGCCTGACCAGCACCGGTGGCGTCGAGGTAGTGGTGATCGCCGGCCGGTTCGACGACGGCCAGGTGCAACAGGCCGGCGCGGTGCAGCGGCCGCATACCGAGCCACAGCTGTTCGACCTGCGCCTGCCGGCCGGCAGCCGAATCGCTCCGCGCCTGACGGACGGCCATCGCGCCCTGCTCTATGTCTACGAGGGCAGCCTGGAGCTGCCGGGCGCCACGCCCAGGACGGTGACGGCCGGTCGTCTGGTGCGCCTGTCCGACGAGGGTGAGTTGCAGCTGGCCAGCAGCCAGGGCGCCCGCCTGCTATTGATCGCCGGCAAGCCGCTGAACGAGCCGATCGTGCAATACGGCCCCTTCGTGATGAACAGCCGGGAGGAGATCGAGCAGGCGCTGCGCGACTACCGCGACGGCGTACTGGCCTGAGACCGCTGGCAGGAAAGCGGTGCTACTGGGCGTAGCGCCGATACAGCCCCGGCGGCACACCGCCGCTGTCGGTCGGCTGCCAGGGACCCTGGGGGCTGGTGGCCCAGCTCCAACCATCGTGCCAGCGGTAATAGGTGCGCTCGCGGTAGTAGAGATGACGCGCACCACCCACCACATAGACGCCGAGGGCGGCGTCCCAATGGCTCTGCGCGCCGGGTGGCGGCGCATAGCGCGGGTGTGCCTGGGCGACCGGCGCCTGAGTGACGGGCGCCGGGCCGTGCACCGCACAGCCGGCCAGACTCGCCAGCCCCAAGACCAGCAGCACCGCGAAGAACCGCCTCATTGCCCTTGGGCGTCCGCGCTGTCGATGGTCAGGCGCTGCGGCTCGGCGCTGCTGCTGGCCAGCGGCTGGCTGCGGCCGACCCACTCGCCGGCGGTGGCGTCGCCTTTGCGCGAGATGCGCGCCACCAGCTGCACCCGTTCGAAGCCGGAGAGCTTGAGCTGCGGCATCATCGCATCGCTGTCCGACAGACTGACCTCGGCTGGCAGCTCGGCCACGGTCAGGCGCTTGACCGCCAGCGGCATGGGCGGACCGGAGACGGCGCGGGCGAAGACGAACACGCTGTCGCCAGGCTGCACCTCATCGCGCAACGCGGCGGCCAGCTCGACCCTGACCAGCAGTTGCCGGCCCTGCTCTGCCGCCGGCTCCGCAGGTTGCGCACCGCCCTCGGCGGCGAGCCGCTCGCGGGCCCGGGCGATGCCGCCCTCGATCGCCTGGCGCGACGGGTCCTGCTCCGGCAGTGCGGCCACCAGACGCTGCCAGTGCTCGATGGCCTCGGCGAAGCGCCCGCCCTCGAAGGCGGCGATGCCGAGCAGGCCGAGGCTGGTGACCTCCGCCGGGTCCGCCTGCAGGGCCTCGTCGGTCAGCTGCTGCAGCCGCTCGCTCCACTGCTTGTTGCCGGCGAAATACAGGGCCTGGGCCCACTGGCCGAGCAGCTCCGGCTGGCGCCCGGCGATGGCAACCGCCCGCTCGAAGGCCTGGGCCGCCTCGCCGGCCCGCTCCTGGGCCATATAGGTGCGGCCGAGGAAGTACCAGCCCTCGGCCGACTCGGGGTTGTCCTTGACCGTCGCCTCCAGGCGCGCGGTCATCTCCTCGATGCTCTGCGGCTGCTCGGCGAAGCTCCGCGCCTGCTCGACCCGGTCGATGGCGCCCCAGTGCAGGTACAGGCCATAGCCCAGCAGCGGCATCAGCAGCGCCGCGGTCAGCGGCACCTTGCTACCGAGCACACCATTCCTGGCCTTGCGGCCCGCGCCTTCGGTGTCGGCCAGCAGCTCGCGCGCCGCCTCGTCACGCCCGGCCTGCAGCTGGGCATCGCTGAGGATGCCGGCACGATGTTCGCCCTCCAGCTCCTGCAGGCGCTCCTGATAGAGAGTGACGTTGAGGGCGGTGCGATCTTCCTCGGCCTGGGCCTTGCGCCCGCGCAGCACCGGAATCAGCAAAAAAGCCAGGGCAGCCAGCAGCAGCAGCCCGGCGGACAGCCAGAATTCGATCATGGGTCTTTCTTTTCCGAGGAGGCTTGATTCAACAGGGCGGCCAGACGCTGGCGCTCGGCGTCGGAGAGCCCCTGCCCCGGCGCGGAGGATTTGCCGCGGCGGCGCAGCACTATCACGCCGAGCAGTACGAAGCCGGCGATCAGCAGAGCGGCCGGGCCATACCAGAGCAGCAGGGTGCGCGAGCTGACCGGCGGCTTGTACAGCACGAAATCGCCGTAGCGGGCCACCAGGAAGTCGATGATCTGCTCGTCGCTCTGGCCTTCCTCGAGCATGCGGTAGATCTCCGCGCGCAGGTCCATGGCGATGGGCGCGTCGGAGTCGGCGATGTTCTGGTTCTGGCACTTCGGGCAGCGCAGCTCCTCGACCAGGGTGCGGTAACGCTGGCGCTCCGCCTCGCTGGCGAACTCGTAGGTGTCGATGGCCGCCTGGGCCGTGCCGAGCAGCGCCAGACTCAGCAACGCGGCGGTGAGCAGGCGCTTCATGGCGCCACCTCGTCGACCAGCTGCTGGTACAGCGGCGCCAGCTGCTCGCGCCAGACCCGCTCGTCGATCACCCCGACGAACTTGTGGCGGATGATGCCCTGCTTGTCGATCAGGAAGGTCTCGGGCGCGCCGTACACCCCCAGGTTCAGGCCCAGGGAGCCACGGGCGTCGTCGATGTTCAGCTGGTAGGGGTCGTGGAACTCCTTGAGCCATTTGCGCGCATCGCCGTTGTCGTCCTTGTAGTTGACCCCGTGGATGTTCACCCCCAGCTCGGCCAGCCTGTTCAGCACCGGGTGTTCGGCGCGGCAGGCCACGCACCAGGTGGCCCAGACGTTGACCAGCGCCGGCTTGCCCTTGAGGTCGTCCTGGGTCAGGGTCGCGCCGCCCTGCACCGCCGGCAGGGAGAAGGCCGGAAACGGCTTGCCGATCAGCGCCGAGGGCAGCTCGGTAATGTCCTCTTTGTTCATCTGAATCCAAGACAAATAAGCAAATGAACCTAGCACTCCAGCGACGAAGGCAATGAATATAACTCGCATGTACAAAGCCATTAGACAGTTCCCTGATTCGCCGTACCCAGGGCTTCGCGCACCCGGGTCCTGACCTTCATCCGATAACGCTTGTCGCAGGCGGCGAGCAGGCCGCCCAGGCCCATCAACAGCGCGCCCAGCCAGATCCAGCGGACGAACGGCTTGATGTGCACCCGTACCGCCCAGGCGCCGTTTTCCAGCGGCTCGCCGAGGGCGACGAACAGGTCGCGGGTGAAGCCGGCGTCGATGCCGGCCTCGGTCATCACCGACTGCTGCACGGTATACAGGCGCTTCTCCGGGTGCAGCACGGCGATCTGCTCGCCGCCCTGCAGCACCCTGACGGTGCCGCGGTCCGCACTGAAGTTGGGACCCTCGCGGTGCGCCGCGCCGTCGAAGACGAACTGGTAACCGCCGATGGCCACCGCGTCACCGGGCGCCATGCGCATGTCCCGCTCGTAGCTGCCCAGGCTGGTGAGAATCACCCCCAGGGCGCAGACCGCCAGGCCCAGGTGCGCCAGCTGCATGCCCCAGTAGCTGCGCCCCAGGCTCGCCAGGCCCTTGAACAGGCCCTTGTGGCGGGTCTTGTCGTGGATATCACGCAAGCCGGCCAGCACCACCCAGGCGGCCAGCAGGCAGACGCCCAGCACCGCCCAGTTGAAGTCGCCGACCAACAGGCTGCCGAGCACGGCCAGAGCCACGCTGGCCAGCAGCACCGGCGTGAGCATGCCCAGCAGCCAGCGCACGGGGGTGTCCTTCCAGCGCACGATCACGCCGAGGGCGATCATCGCCAGCAGCAGGCCCATCAACGGCACGAACAGGGCGTTGAAGTACGGCGGGCCGACCGACAGCTTGGCCCCGGTCATGGCATCGAGCACCAGGGGGTAGAGGGTGCCGAGCAGGATCATGGCCGCCGCCACCACCAGGATCAGGTTGTTCACCAGCAGCAGGGTTTCCCGCGACCACAGGGCGAAGCCGACCTGGCTCTTGACCACCGGCGCGCGGAGGGCGAACAGGGTCAGGGAGCCGCCGACCACCAGCAGCAGGAAGGCCAGGATGAACACCCCGCGCTCGGGGTCGCTGGCGAAGGCGTGCACCGAGGTCAGCACCCCGGAGCGCACCAGGAAGGTGCCCAGCAGGCTGAGGGAGAAGGCGGCGATCGCCAGCAGCACCGTCCAGCTCTTGAACACCCCGCGCTTCTCGGTCACGGCCAGCGAGTGGATCAGCGCCGTGCCGACCAGCCAGGGCATGAAGGAGGCGTTTTCCACCGGGTCCCAGAACCACCAGCCGCCCCAGCCCAGCTCGTAGTAGGCCCACCAGGAGCCCAGGGCGATGCCGATGCCGAGGAAGGCCCAGGCGACCAGGGTCCAGGGCCGCGACCAGCGCGCCCAGGCCGCGTCCAGCTTGCCGCCGAGCAACGCGGCGATGGCGAAGGCGAAGGCCACCGAGAAGCCGACGTAACCCATGTAGAGCATCGGCGGATGGATGATCAGGCCGAAGTCCTGCAACAGCGGGTTGAGGTCGTTGCCGTCCACCGGGCTGTTGGGCAACAGGCGGGCGAAGGGGTTGGAGGTGACGATCAGGAACAGCAGGAAGCCGATGCTGATCAGCCCCATCACGCCGAGCACCCGGGCCAGCATCTCCTCCGGCAGCTGCCGCGAGAAGATCGACACGGCGAAGGTCCAGCCGGCCAGGATCAAGGCCCAGAGCAGCAGCGAGCCCTCGTGGGCGCCCCACACCGCGCTGAACTTGTAGTACCAGGGCAAGGCGCTGTTGGAGTTGCTGGCCACGTAGGCGACGGAAAAGTCGTCGACCATGAAGGCGTAGGTCAGGCACAGGAAGGCGAAGGCGACGAAGCTGAACTGGCCCCAGGCGGCGGGCTGGGCCAGGCCCATCCACTGGCGGTCGCCGCGCCAGGCGCCGATCAGCGGCAGGCTGGCCTGCACCAGGCTCATGCACAGGGCGAGGATCATGGCCAGGTGGCCGAGTTCGGGAATCATTGCGCACCTCCCTGGGTGGCGGCCTCGTGCCGTTGCTGCATGCCGCTCTGCTCCAGGGCCTGCATCACCTCCGGCGGCATGTAGTTCTCGTCGTGCTTGGCCAGCACCTCGTCGGCCACCAGCACGCCGTCGGCATTCAACTTGCCCATGGCGACGATGCCCTGGCCCTCGCGGAACAGGTCCGGGAGGATGCCGCTGTAGCGGATGGTCACCCGCGCGGCACCGTCGGTGACCACGAAGGCGGTGTCCAGCGAATCGGCGGAGCGCGCCACCGAGCCGTCCTCCACCAGGCCGCCGGCGCGGATGCGGGTGTCCTGCGGCGCCTCGCCATTGGCGATCTGGGTCGGCGAATAGAACAGGTTGATGTTCTGCTGCAGCGCACTCAGGGCCAGGGCCACCGCCACGCCGAAGCCGGCGAGTATGGCCAGGACGATAAACAGACGCTTCTTGCGCACGGGGTTCACTTCGACTCCTCCCGGCGCAAACGACGCGCCTCGTCTTGCAGATAGCGGCGGCGTGCCAGGACCGGCAGCGCCACGTTCAACGCCAGCACCGCCAGGCTGATGCCATAGCAGGACCAGACATAGGCGCCATGGTTGCCCATGGCGAGAAACTCGGCGAAGGAGGCGAAACTCATAGGACCTTCTCCACCTGGGTCTTGATCTCGGCCTGGGCCCAGCTGCTGCGGGCCTCGCGCTTGAGCACCTCCAGGCGCATGCGCAGCAGCAGCACGGCGCCGAAGAAGCAGTAGAAGCCCAACACCATGATCAGCAGCGGCAGCCACATCTCCAGGGGCATGGCCGGCTTCTCCACCACGCTGAAGCTGGCCGGCTGGTGCAGGGTGTTCCACCACTCCACCGAGTACTTGATGATCGGGATGTTGATGACCCCGACTATGGCCAGCACCGCACAGGCCTTGGCGGCGCTGTCGCGGTTGCTGATGGCCTGGGCCAGGGCGATCACGCCGAAATAGAGGAACAGCAGGATCAGCATCGAGGTCAGGCGCGCGTCCCACACCCAGTAGGTGCCCCAGGTCGGCTTGCCCCAGATGGCGCCGGTAACCAGGGCCACCGCGGTCATCCAGGCGCCGATGGGCGCGGCCTGCTGCAGGGCGATGTCGGCCAGCTTCATCTTCCACACCAGCCCGACCACCCCGGCCACGGCCAGCATGACGTAGACCGACTGGGCGAGGAATGCCGCCGGCACATGGATATAGATGATGCGGAAGCTGTTGCCCTGCTGGTAGTCCGGCGGCGCGAAGGCCAGGCCCCAGACCAGGCCAAGCGCCATCAGCAGCGCCGCCGCCACCGCCAGCCAGGGCAGCCAGCGCCCGCTGATCTGGTAAAACCACTTGGGCGAGCCCAGCTTGTGAAACCACGTCCAGTTCATCGAATCACTCATCAGTTGGTTCGGCCGACTGCAGCCGCCATCCGGGCGTGCGGCAATCGCTGGCCCATCGGGCCTATTGTCTACTCGGCCACGCTAATTGTCAGACCCGCGGCGATGGCAAAAGGTGTCAGGGTCACCGCCAGTGCGGCGAGGCTGGCCAGCCACAACAGGTGGCCGAGCGCGGGCAGGCCTTGCAGGCTCGCCTGCAGCGCGCCGCTGCCGAGGATCAGCACCGGGATGTACAGCGGCAGGATCAGCAGGGCCAGCAACAGGCCGCCGCGCTTGAGCCCCACCGTCAGCGCCGCCCCCACCGCGCCGAGCAGACTCAGCACCGGCGTGCCGAGCAGCAGCGACAGCAGCAGTACCGGCAGGCAACGCCCCGGCAGGCCGAGCATCAGGGCCAGCAGCGGCGCCAGCAGCACCAGGGCCAGGCCGGAAAACAGCCAGTGTGCCAGCACCTTGGCCAGCACCAGAAGAGGCAGGGGGTGCGGCGAAAGGACCCACTGTTCCAGGGAGCCATCCTCGAAATCGCTGCGGAACAGCCCGTCCAGCGACAGCAGCACGGCCAACAGCGCCGCCACCCACACCAGGCCAGGGGAAAGGCTTTGTAACAACTGTGTCTCGGGGCCCACGGCCAAAGGGAACAGGGCGATGACGATGGCGAAAAACACCAGCGGGTTGGCCAGCTCGGCCGGGCGGCGGAACAGCAGGCGCGCCTCGCGGGCGAGCAACAGGGTGAAGACGTTGCTCATGCGGCGCGGCGCCCCAGATCGAGTTCGCGGTAGCCCTCGGGCTTGACGCTCAGCGTGTGGTGGGTGGTCAGCACCACCAGGCCGCCCCGGCGACAATGCTCGGCCAGGTGCGCCTCCAACTGGGCGACCGCGGCCTTGTCCAGGGCGGTGAAGGGCTCATCGAGAATCCACAGGCAGGGCCCCTCGAGATACAGCCGGGCCAGGGCGACGCGGCGTTGCTGGCCGGCCGACAGGGTATGGCAGGGCACATCTTCGAAGCCGCGCAGGCCGACCGCGGCCAGGGCCTGCCAGATCGCCTCGCGGCTGGCCGGCCGGTGCAGGGCGCACAACCAGGCGAGGTTTTCCTCGGCGCTGAGCAGCCCCTTGATGCCGGCGGCATGGCCGATCCACAGCAGATTGCGTTCCAGCTCGGTTCGCTGCTGGGTCAGCGGCCGCCCCCCCAGGCGAATCTCCCCCGCCGTGGGCTGCATCAGGCCGGCCAGCAGACGCAGTAGACTGGTCTTGCCACTGCCGTTGGGGCCGGAGACCTGCAACATCTCGCCGCCCTGCAGGCGCAGGTCCAGCTGTTCGAACAGCATGCGCCAGTCCCGCTCACAGGCGAGCGCCACGGCTTCGAGAAGGGGACTGGTCAAGGCATGGATACCTAAAACGGTTCAAGTCGACAGTGCGCCGGCCGTTATACTGAGGCATGGCCGGCCCGGACGGGGCGGCATTATACATGCCCTGCCGCGCCCCCCGCAGTCGGCATATTTGACAGGTTGTAACCCGCCCATGAGCGAAATCGGCAGCGCCCGCCCTCTTCCAGCCATGCCGCCCAGCAGCCGGCCCAGTGCCGCCGCCAGCGACCTGGCACTCAAGCTGCTGCAGCCGCTGCAGGGCCTGCTGGCGAGCGGCGAGACCGCCCAGGCCGAGGTGGTGGCGCTCAAGGAGGCGGCGCAGAACTTCCAACTGCTGCTCAAGCTGACCCTGGAGAATGGCCGCCAGACCACGCTGCAGGCCAGCAGTCCGCACCCCCTGGCCCAGGGCACCGCGCTGGCGGTCACCGCCCTGTCGGAAACCCGCCTGGCGGTCGCCCTGCAGGCGGGAAGCGACAAGGCCCTGACCAGCCTGGACCTCGGGCAGCTGCCGCTCGGCAGCCTGTTGCAGGGCAAGGTGGTGGCCCGCGAGCCACTGGCCCAGGCCCAGTCGCAACAGGCGGTCTACAGGGTATTGGTCAAGCTGCTGAACACCCCGCTGGCCGGCAGCAAGCTGGCCCTGGAAACATCACTGCCCCTCCCCCTGGGCAGCCTGCTCAGCGCCCAGGTGCAGGGCAGCCAGGCCCTGAACTTCCTACCGCTGAGCAGTCGCCTGGACCAGTTGGAGCTGAGCCAGCAGCTGGCGAGCCAGCACAATCGCCAGGGTTCCCTCGAAGGCCTGTTCAAGGCCCTGCAGGGCATGCGCAGCCAGGAAGGCCTGCCCGATGGCCTGCGCGGCAGCATCGACAAGCTGCTCGGCAGCCTGCCCGACGCCGGCCAGCTGAGTACGGCCAAGGGCCTCGGCCAGGCCCTGGAGAACAGCGGCCTGTTTCTCGAGAGCAAACTTCTCGGCGGCCAGCAGGGCGCCCTGCCCACGGACCTCAAGGCCAACCTGTTGCGCCTGGTCAGCCAGCTGCTGCCCACCCTGCCGGGCGGCGCACCATTCGCCGCGGCCAACGCCGGCAACGCCCTGGCCCAGGCGCTGCCGGCCTTCGCCCGCGACATCCTCGGCAGCCTCGGCCAGTCCGGCGTGCGTCAGCAGGCCCTGCGCTTCCCCCTGCCCTCACGGCTGCTGCAATCGCTGGAGGGCGAGGCGGACCTCGAGGCACTACTGAAACTCGCCGCGGCGGCGGTTTCGCGCCTGCAGACCCACCAGCTGTCGAGCCTGGCGCAGAGTCAGGTGGGCCCCGACGGCACCCTGCTCACCACCTGGCAGCTGGAGTTGCCGATGCGCAACCAGCAGGAGCTGGTGCCGTTGCAGGCGAAGATCCAGCGAGAAGAGGCGCAGAAGGGCAGCGCCGGCGAGCACAAGGAAATGCTCTGGCGGATCGAGCTGGCCTTCGACCTGCCCCCCCTGGGCCCCTTGCAGGTACAGGCCCAGCTGGCCCAGGGCAAACTGTCCAGCCGGCTATGGGCCGAGCGCGGCAGCACCGCCGAGCTGATCGACGCCGAGCTGCTGACCCTGCGCGAACGCCTGACCGCCGCCGGCCTGGTGGTCGGCGAGCTGAGCTGCAGCCAGGGCGTGCCGCCGCAGGGGCCACGAACCGCCCTGGAACAACGCTGGGTCGACGAAACCGCATGAAACGCCACCCCCCCCGCCAAGCCATCGCCCTGAACTACGACGGGCAGAGCGCCCCGACCCTGAGCGCCAAGGGCGACGACGAACTGGCCGAAGCCATCCTGGCGATCGCCCGAGAATATGAAGTGCCGATCTATGAAAACGCCGACCTGGTGCGCCTGCTGGCGCGCCTGGAATTGGGCGAGGCGATTCCCGAGCAGCTCTACCGCTGCATCGCCGAGATCATCGCCTTCGCCTGGTACCTGAAAGGCAAGTGCCCGCCTGGCTTCGCCCAGGAGCGCGACACGACTCCCGCCCCTCCCCTGCTAAACGGCCCTACTCGCTGATGGCCATCGCCTCCCGCCCCTCGCCCTTGCCCAGGGGGAAGTCGAACAGCTGCCAGGCGAAATAACCGCCACGGAAGTAGAACACCCGCTCGTAGCCCCAGCTCACCGCCAGATGGGAGGCCAGGGCGCTACGCAGGCAGACCTCGCTGTCGCAATAGATCACCAGCGGCATATGGCGGGGCCAGTGGGCCATCGCCAGGGCGGCGAAACGGTCGGCCAGATCCAGATGCACGGCGCCGCGCACATGACCCCAGCCCCACTCGCGTGACGGCCGCACATCGATGAACAGTGCCCCCCGGTCGTACAGGTATTTGGCCTGCAACACATTGACGGTGATGGCGCCATCCACCGCCAACGGCGCCTCTCGCGCCTGAGCCGGCAGCCAGGCCACCGCGCACAGCAAGACAACCAGCAAGCCGCGCATCGCGCCTACCTCCGCCGAACATGCCTAGGCTTTAGCTTAGGGCGCCGAGGATCGAAGACTAGGAACGAATAACCGGGCAGGGTGACCGGCTAAGAACTGCCAGCGCTAACTGCTGCGCGCGTCTAGGGGGCTCAGGGCTTATGGGCCTTGGCACCGTGCAGCTTGCTGACCAGCTCCGCCTCGGCCTTGGTCAGGCCGCAGGAGTGGGTCAGGTCGTCGACGCTAGCGCCCAGGCCGACCAGGCGCGCCGCCTGGGTGAAGGACAGGCTGCTGGGGTCGCGCTGCTCGATCTGATTCAGCTTGTCCGGCAGCGGCGCGACGATGCGGCGCAGCTCATGCAACTCCTCGCCCATGCGTACACTGCCGGCCAGGTAGGCATCCAGGCGCTTGCCGAGCTCCTTGATCCGCTGATCGCGCGCCGCGTCGCGCTCGCCCTGCAGCTGCACCGTGTGCCGCAGCTGGGCGGCCAGCCAGACGCAGGCGCCGACCAGCCCCAGGCAGATAAGCGCGAGCAGCAGCAGGGCGATCCCGAGCATGACTCAGATGCTCTCCAGCTCGGACCACTCTTCTTCGCTCATCATCTTGTCCAGCTCGACCAGGATCAGCAGCTCGCCGTTCTTGTTGCACACGCCCTGGATGAACTTGGCAGACTCGTCGTTGCCGACATTCGGCGCGGTCTCCACCTCCGACTGGCGCAGATAGACCACCTCGGCCACGCTGTCGACCAGGATGCCGACCACCTGTTTGTCCGCCTCGATGATCACGATACGGGTGTTGTCGGTCACCGGCGCCGAGTCCAGGCCGAAACGCTGACGGGTGTCGATGACCGTCACCACGTTGCCGCGCAGATTGATGATGCCCAGCACATAGCTCGGCGCCCCCGGCACCGGGGCGATCTCGGTATAACGCAACACTTCCTGGACCTGCATCACGTTGATGCCGTAGGTCTCGTTATCCAGGCGGAACGTCACCCACTGCAGAATCGGGTCTTCGGCGCCCTGCGCGGAACTCTTCTTCATATCCCAAGCCTCGTCATAAGCCGCGCGGTGCGGCGTGTGCGGTGCAACCCGCTGGTTATCTTCTGCCCGGTCCGCGGCAAGCGCGCCCCCGGCACCATTCAATCACTGCAGCTGGCCATTGACCATGCGCTTGGCCGCGCCACTGGCGATCAGCTCCGCCAGGGCCGCCACATCCAGCAGGGCGCACATGTGCTCGATCACCGTACCGGCCAGCCAGGGCCGCTGACTGCGCTCGCTACGCCATTTGATCTCGTCGGGCTGCAGGCGAATCGAACGGCTGACCTGATGCACCGCCAGCCCCCACTCGTAACCCTGCACGGAAATCACATACTGCAGGCCCTGGCGGAAGTCGTCGCGGTAGCGGTCGGGCATGACCCAGCGCGCGGTATCCAGCACCTTAAGGTTGCCGGCCTGACACGGCAGGATGCCGAGAAACCAGTCCGGCTGGCCGAACAGCGGGGTCAACTCGCTCCCCGCCAGCGGGTAGATCGACCCCAGGCAGACCAGCGGCACGGCCAGGGTCAGCCCGGCGACATCGAACAACAGGCACTCGAAGGGCTCCTGGGCCCAGTCCGGCCGCCCCTCGAATCGCAGCGGGGGGGGCTGCGGCGTCTGGGCCGATGGCCGGTTGACCTCGGCAATCGGCTGGACCATCGGCGCCGGCGCCTCAGGCTCAGTCCGCACCTCGGGCAACGGCGTCTCGGCCAGCGGCTCGCAAGGCAGGGGCTCGACCAGGGTCAAGGTCGGCGATGCCGACGGCAGCAATCGCGCATCGCGCACCTGCTCCTCCAGCACGGCGGCCTGGAACTCGTCGAGGCCGCTGCTCTCGGCCAGTTCGACCGCGGCCTCCTGCAGCAGACTGTCCAGATAGGACTGCAGGGCTAACTGGGGTCGGGTGGCAGTGGCAAGGGGACGAGTCATAGATGGAATCCGCAACAATGGCCTGTACAGCCTATCGGCCGCAGCCGCCTCAGACTTGAGCGATTCTGCTCGGCATCGTCACTCATCTCAAGCCACCTGCGCGGCCGGCTGATGCGCCAGCAGGTGCTTGAGCAGTGCGCGGTAGGCAATGGTGCCGCGGCTGTTGTGATCGAACTGCGAAGGCGTCAGCCCCGCCCGACTGGCATCGCGCAAGCGGGTGTCGACCGGGATATAGGCCGGCCACAGGTGCTCCGGGTAGCTGTTGCGCAGCACCCGCAGAGTGCTCAGGGAGGCCTGGGTGCGGCGGTCGAACAGGGTCGGCACTATGGTGTAGGGCAGCGCCTGCTTGCGTGAGCGGTTGATCATCGCCAGGGTGCTGACCATGCGCTCCAGGCCCTTCACCGCGAGGAACTCGGTCTGCACCGGGATCGCCAACTGCTGGCTGGCGGCCAGCGCATTGACCATCAGCACGCCCAGCAGCGGCGGACTGTCGATCACCGCGTGATCGAAATCCTGCCACAGCTGCGCCAGACTCTTGGCGATCACCAGGCCCAAGCCGTTCTGCCCCGGGGACCGGCGCTCGAGCGTGGCCAGGGCGGTGCTGGAGGGCAGCAGTGCCATGCGCTCATGGCTGGTCGGCAACAGCAACTGCCGCGGCAGCCCCTCCGGTACGCTGCCCTGATGCAGGAACAGGTCGAAGGTGCTGCGCTCCAGGGCGTCCGGATCATGGCCGAAATAACTGGTCATCGAACCATGGGGATCGAGGTCGACCACGACCACCCGCTTGCCGGCATCGGCCAGCAACCCGGCCAGGGCGATGGAGGTGGTGGTCTTACCGACGCCACCTTTTTGATTGGCTACTGCCCAGACTCTCATCTTCTTCATCCTCTCGGCATTGCCAGGGCCTGGCCGAGAACGGGCGCCGCCCTCATGGGGCTGGCGACGGGGGATTGACGGCACCGCTTTGTGGCACCTGCGCTGTCGGCGTCGCTGCAGATTGCATGCCAGCACGCAGCAACGCGCTATCCGGCTTGGCATTGCCGCTGCCGACGCCGGTCACGCTGCGCCGCACATCGAGGTTGCGGGAAATCACCAGCACCACCCGGCGGTTACGCGCCCTTCCCTCTGCCGTCGTATTGTCGGCCACCGGCTGGAATTCGCCATAACCGACCGAGGCCAACCGCTGTGGCTTGACCCCATCCATTGCCAGCATGCGCACGATACTCGCGGCACGGGCAGCCGACAGCTCCCAGTTGGTCGGGAACTGCGCGGTGTTGATCGGCAGGTTGTCGGTGAAGCCCTCGACATGCACCGGGTTCTCGTAAGGCGCCAGAATCTTGGCTACCTTCTCGATGATGGCGAACGCCCTGTCGTTCGGCAACGCATCGCCACTGGGAAACAGCAGGCTGGAGCTGAGCTCGATCTCGATCCACAGCTCGTTGCCGCTCACTTTCAATTGCTGCGCATCGATCAACTCGCCGAAGGCCTCGCGCACGCTGTCGGCGATGTCCTTCAGGTCGTCCGTGGGCGCCGGCTCGCCAGCCTCGGCGGATGAGGCACGCGCCGGTACCGTGGTACGCGGACGCTCCTCGCCCAGCTGAATCGGCTTGACCGAGCGCTCCGGCTGGTTGAACACCCCGACCAGGCTCTCCGAGAGCACCTTGTACTTGCCCTCGTTGATCGAGGAAATCGAATACATCACCACGAAGAAGGCAAACAGCAGGGTGATGAAGTCGGCATAGGAGACCAGCCAACGCTCGTGGTTCTCATGCTCTTCGTGATGGCGTCTGCGAGGCATGGCGCGTCCCTGTCAATCCATGAAGCCTTGCAGCTTCAGCTCGATGGAGCGCGGGTTCTCGCCTTCGGCGATGGACAGAATGCCTTCGAGCAGCATCTCGCGGTAGCGCGACTGGCGCAGGGCGACGGCCTTGAGCTTGTTGCCGATCGGCAGCAGCAGCAGGTTGGCGAAACCCACACCATAGATGGTAGCTACAAACGCCACGGCGATACCACTGCCGAGCATGCTCGGGTCGGCCAGATTGCCCATCACGTGGATCAACCCCATCACCGCACCGATGATGCCGATGGTCGGCGCGTAGCCGCCCATGCTCTCGTACACCTTGGCGGCCTGTATGTCGCGGCCTTCCTGGGTGTACAAGTCGACCTCGAGGATGCTGCGGATGGCCTCGGGCTCGGCGCCATCGACCAGCAACTGTAGGCCCTTGCGCGCATAGGGGTCGGACTCGGCGTCCGCCACCGCCTCCAGGCCCAGCAGGCCCTCCTTGCGCGCGGTCATGCTCCAGCCGACCACATGGTTGATGCCGCCGGCCAGGTCCACCCGTGGCGGGAAGAAGATCCAGCGCAGTATCGCCAGGGCGCGCTTGAACACGCTGACCGGCGCCTGCAGGAAAGCCGCGCCCAGGGTGCCGCCGATCACGATCAGCGCCGCCGGCCCATTGAGCAATGCCGTCGCGTGACCGCCTTCGAGATAGTTGCCCCCCAAGATGGCGACGAACGCCAGGATGACCCCTATCAGACTTAGCACATCCATGCGGGCACGCTCCCTCTCGGGGTCATTTACAGGCACGCCTCGGTCAGGTGCCGAGCGATATCGTCGAGCCCATACACCGCATCGGCCAGGTTGGCCTTGACCACGGCCATCGGCATGCCGTAGATCACGCAACTGGCCTCGTCCTGCGCCCAGACCTGACTGCCGCCCTGCTTGAGCAGGCGTGCCCCCTCGCGCCCGTCCGCCCCCATGCCGGTCAGCACCACCGCCAGCACCTTGTCGTGATAGGACTTAGCCGCCGAACCGAAGGTGATGTCGACACTGGGCTTGTAGTTCAACCGGTCATCGCCGGGGAGGATGCGGATGGTACCGCGCCCGTCGACCATCATCTGCTTGCCGCCCGGCGCCAGCAGCGCCACTCCGGGCCGTAGCAGCTCGCCATCTTCGGCCTCCTTGACGGCGATCCGACAGAGCTTGTCCAGACGCTCGGCAAAGGCCTTGGTAAAAGCCGCCGGCATGTGCTGGATCAGCAGGATCGGGGCCGGGAAGTTGGCTGGCAGCTGCGTCAACACGCGCTGCAGAGCCACCGGCCCGCCGGTCGAGGTGCCGATGGCCACCAGCTTGTAGACCTTGCGCTTGGGCGCGGCTGCACTGGTCGGCGCACCGGGCGCCGGCACCGGAGCTGGCGTGGACGTCGGCGCTGGCCGCGTCAGACTGCTGGTCGTGGCTGGCCTGGGCGGCGTGACGGATACCGCTGGTGCAGGGGTGGGAAACGGCCGTGCACCGATGCTGCGCCTGTTGCTGCGGGCGATGCTGTGCACCTTCTCGCACAGCAACTGCTTGACCTTCTCCGGGTTGCGCGAGATGTCCTCGAAGTTCTTCGGCAGGAAGTCCACCGCCCCGGCATCCAGGGCATCGAGGGTGACCCGGGCGCCTTCGTGGGTCAGCGAGGAGAACATCAGCACCGCGGTCGGACAACGCTGCATGATGTTCCGGACCGCGGTGATGCCATCCATCATCGGCATCTCGTAATCCATGGTGATCACATCAGGCCTCAGGGCCTGGGCCTGATCGATGGCTTCACGGCCATTGGTGGCGGTGCCGATCACCTGAATATTCGGATCGGTGGAGAGGATTTCCGAGACACGCCGGCGGAAGAAGCCGGAATCGTCCACCACCAGTACCTTGACAACCATACAAACTCCTAAGCGGCGCGCGCGCAGGTCGCGCCGCCAATCAATCAGATGCGCCGCGCGTAGCGCTTGAGCATGCTCGGCACGTCGAGAATCAAGGCGATGCGTCCATCGCCGGTGATGGTAGCGCCAGACATGCCCGGAGTGCCCTGAAGCATCTTGCCCAGGGGCTTGATCACCACCTCTTCCTGACCGACCAGCTGGTCGACGACGAAGCCGATGCGCTGGCTGCCCACCGTGAGAATCACCACATGCCCCTCGCCCTGCTCCTCATGGGCGGCATCACGCACCAGCCAGCGCTTGAGGTAGAACAGCGGCAACGCCTTGTCGCGCACCACCACCACCTCCTGGCCGTCGACCACGTTGGTACGCGACAGGTCGAGGTGGAAGATCTCGTTGACGTTGACCAACGGGAAGGCGAATGCCTGCTTGCCCAGCATCACCATCAGGGTCGGCATGATCGCCAGGGTCAGGGGCACCTTGATGACGATCTTCGAGCCCTGGCCCTTGACCGAAAACACGTTGACCGTGCCGTTGAGCTGGGAAATCTTGGTCTTCACCACGTCCATGCCGACGCCGCGACCGGACACGTCGGAAATCTCGCTCTTGGTCGAGAAGCCCGGGGCGAAGATCAGGTTGTAGCACTCGAACTCGTTCAGCCGGTCGGCCGCGTCCTTGTCCAGCAGGCCTTTTTCCACGGCCTTGGCGCGCAGCACATCGGCGTCCATGCCCTTGCCGTCGTCGGAGATCGACAACAGGATGTGGTCGCCCTCCTGCTCGGCCGACAGCACCACCTTGCCGCCGCGGGCCTTGCCGGCGGCCTCGCGCTCTTCCGGGGTCTCGATGCCATGATCGACGGCGTTGCGCACCAGGTGCACCAGCGGGTCGGCCAGGGCTTCGACCAGGTTCTTGTCCAGATCGGTCTCTTCGCCGACCAACTCCAGGTTGATCTCTTTCTTCAGGCTGCGGGCCAGGTCACGGACCAGGCGCGGGAAGCGCCCGAAGACCTTCTTGATCGGCTGCATGCGGGTCTTCATCACCGCCGTCTGCAGGTCGGCGGTGACCACGTCGAGGTTGGACACCGCCTTGGCCATCGCCTCGTCGCCGCTGTTGGAGCCCAGGCGTACCAGGCGGTTACGCACCAGCACCAGCTCGCCGACCATGTTCATGATCTCGTCCAGGCGCGCGGTGTCGACCCGTACCGTGGTTTCCGCCTCACTGGCCGGCACCACCTTGTCAGCCGCTGCCGGCACGGGGCTCGGCGCCTTTGCCGGCTCGGCCTTGGCCGCTGGCTTGACGCTTGCCTTGGCCGGCTCGGTAGGTTTGATCGGCGCTACCGCAGCGGCGGGCGCCTTGGCCGGGGCGCTCGGCTCGGCAAACTTGCCCTTGCCGTGCAGTTGATCGAGCAGCGCCTCGAACTCGTCGTCGGTGATCTCGTCACTGTCCGCGCTCGCTGCCGCAGCCGGGGCCTGCGCCGGCTGCACCGCCGTGGCGGCGCCCGTGGCGGGCGGAACGAACTGGCCCTTGCCATGCAGCTGATCGAGCAGCGCCTCGAACTCGTCGTCGGTGATCTCGTCAGCGCCGGGACTGGCTTCGGCAACCGCCGCCACCGGGGCCTGCACCGGCTGCGCCGCCGTGGCGGCGGCAGTGGCGGGCGGAACGAACTGGCCCTTGCCATGCAACTGATCGAGCAGTGCCTCGAACTCGTCGTCGCTGATTTCGTCCGGGCCGGCCGCCGCAGAGGCTGTTTCGGCCTGGGCTTCGGCCGGCGCCCCATGCAGGGCATCGAGCAGTTGCTCGAACTCGCTGTCGGTGATGTCGCCAGTCTCGGGCGCAGCCGAGGCGGGTTCCGGCTCAGGCTCAGGCTCCGCCACGGCCTGGACCTGCGCCTCCGGCGCTGGCACTTCCTCGGCACCGGCCGGCTCCGCCAGGCGGGCCAGGGCCGCCAGCAGCTCCTGACTGGCCGGGGTCGGTTCGACTCGTTCACGCACCTGGCCGAACATGCCATTGACCGCATCCAGCGCTTCCAGCACCACGTCCATCAACTCGGCGTCGACCCGTCGCTCGCCCTTGCGCAGAACGTCGAAGACGTTCTCCGCGATGTGGCAGCACTCGACCAGTTCGTTCAGCTGGAGAAAGCCGGCGCCGCCCTTGACGGTATGAAAGCCGCGAAAGATCGCGTTGAGCAGGCTCATATCGTCCGGGCGGCTCTCTAGCTCGACCAACTGTTCGGACAGTTGCTCGAGGATCTCCCCGGCCTCTACCAGGAAGTCCTGGAGGATCTCTTCATCGGCGCCGAAGCTCATAAAACGTGCTCCTAAAAACCTAAGCTGGATAGCAGATCGTCGACGTCGTCCTGGCTTGCGGCGACATCTTCACGCTTATCGGCATTAATCTGCGGACCTTCACCACGGGAAGGCTCTTTTTGTTGTTTTTGCTCGGCGCGTAACTGTTCGTGGTTGTGCTCGATACCGGCGAAACGGTCCACCTGGCTGGCCATCAGCACCAGTTTGAGCAGATTGCTCTCCACCTCGGTGACCAGCTGGGTGACCCGCTTGATCACCTGGCCGGTCAGGTCCTGATAGTCCTGAGCCAGCAGGATGTCGTTGAGATGGGCGGACAACTTGGCGCCATCGCGCTCGCTGCGGGCGAGGAACAACTCGATGCGCTTGGCCAGCTCGCGGAAACCATCGGCGCCCATTTCCCGGCGCATGAAGCGTCCCCACTCGGCGCTCAGGGTCTGTGCCTCGCTGCCGAGGTCGTTGACCAACGGCGCGCTCTGCTCGACCAGATCCATGGTCCGGTTCGCCGCCTTCTCGGTCATCGTCACCACATAATTCAGGCGCTCGGTGGCATCGGTGATTTGCGAGACTTCCTGGGCATGGGGCACGCGCGGGTCGAGCTGGAAGTTGACGATGGCGTTGTGCAACTCGCGCGTCAGCTTGCCGACTTCGTGGTACAGACCACGGTCGCGGGTTTTATTGAGTTCATTGATCAGCTGCACCGCTTCGCCAAAATTGCCTTGATCCAGGCTGTCGACCAATTGGCGCGCGTTTAACTTCAGGCTCGACTCGAGGTCGGCCTGCGGGGAATCTTCGTGTTCCATAGCACCCTCGCGGCAGACATCAGCCGTTGACCCGCTCGAAAATCTTCTCGATCTTTTCTTTCAGTACCTGGGCCGTGAACGGCTTGACCACATAGCCATTCACCCCGGCTTGCGCGGCCTCGATGATCTGGTCGCGCTTGGCCTCGGCGGTGACCATCAGTACCGGCAGGTGCTTGAGCCGCTCGTCCGCCCGTACCGCGCGGAGCAGGTCGATCCCGGTCATGCCCGGCATGTTCCAGTCGGTCACCAGAAAATCGAAACTGCCGCTGTGCAACATCGGCAGGGCGGTGGTGCCGTCGTCGGCCTCCGCGGTATTGGTGAACCCCAGATCACGCAGGAGGTTCTTGATGATCCGGCGCATCGTTGAAAAGTCATCAACGATGAGGATTTTCATGTTCTTGTCCAAGTCGACCTCCGTACAGTCCTAAACGCAGCCAGCCTCTGGCTGCGCCCTTAATCGTGAAACCGGCCTGACAGGCCGTTGCAAAACCATTGCGATCAGCTGCGCCACGTTGCCATCAGGTGTTACTCGCTCACCTACAGGCCGTAATGCGCCTTATCTGACCCTCGTCCGCTACGTTTCCCAACGACCCGCTAATCTAGCGGTTCAGCGTGCGCGCCATTCGCTCAGCCGCGCACGCAGGCGTGCGGCGCACTGACTGTGGATCTGACTGACGCGCGACTCGCTGACCCCCAGCACCTCGCCGATCTCCTTGAGATTCAGCTCTTCGTCGTAATACAGCGCCAACACCAGTCGTTCGCGCTCCGGCAAGTTGGCGATGGCATCGGCCAGCGCCGCCTGGAAGCGCTCATCTTCCAGGCCACGAGAAGGTTCTTGGTGAGTGGCATTGGCGTCTTCGCACAGCCCCCCGTGCTCGCCGTCCTGCAACAGGTCGTCGAAGCTGAACAGGCGGCTGCCCAAAGTGTCGCCAAGAATGCCGTAGTAATCTTCGAGACTCAATTGGAGTTCGGCCGCAACCTCGTGATCTTTAGCGTCACGACCGGTTCTGGCCTCAACTACTCGGATCGCATCGCTGACCATACGGCTGTTGCGGTGTACCGAACGCGGCGCCCAATCGCCCTTGCGCACCTCATCGAGCATCGAACCGCGAATGCGAATGCCGGCGAATGTCTCGAAGCTCGCGCCCTTGCTGGAGTCGTATTTCTTCGAGGCCTCGAGCAGACCGATCATGCCGGCCTGGATCAGATCGTCCACCTGCACGCTGGCCGGCAGGCGCGCCAGCAAGTGGTAGGCGATTCGCTTGACCAGGGGCGCATAGCGCTCGATCAACTGATACTGGGACTCTTGTCCTTGCGCCTTGCTGTACATACGAAGTCCGGAAGCTGCTGTCATACCGCCGAGTCCGCGGTCGGTTGCTGCACCAAGCGCTCGACGAAAAACTCCAGATGACCACGCGGATTGGCCGGTAGCGGCCAGGCATCGACCTTCTGCGCGATCGCCTTGAACGCCAGGGCGCACCTGGAGCGTGGATAGGCGTCATAGACCGCGCGCTGCTTCTGCACGGCCTTGCGCACCGACTCGTCGTAGGGCACCGCGCCGACATACTGCAGGGCGACGTCGAGGAAACGATCGGTGACCTTGGTCAGTTTGGCAAAAAGATTGCGCCCCTCCTGTGGACTGTGCGCCATATTGGCCAGTACACGAAAGCGGCTCATGCCGTAGTCGCGATTGAGCAATTTGATCAGCGCGTAGGCGTCGGTGATCGAGGTCGGCTCGTCGCACACCACCACCAGCACCTCCTGGGCCGCGCGGACGAAGCTGACCACCGAGTCGCCGATACCGGCGGCGGTGTCGATGATCAACACGTCGAGGTTGTCGCTGATGTCGCTGAAGGCCTGGATCAAGCCAGCATGCTGCAGGGGCGAGAGCTGCACCATGCTCTGCGTGCCCGAGGCGGCCGGAACGATGCGGATGCCGCCGGGGCCCTGCAGGATCACGTCGCGCAGGTCGCACTCGCCGCTGATCACATCGGCCAGGGTGCGCTTGGCGGTGAGGCCGAGCAGGACGTCGATGTTGGCCAAGCCCAGGTCGGCGTCCATCAACATGACCCGCCGGCCGACATCGGCCAGCGCCAGGGCCAGATTCACCGACACGTTGGTCTTGCCGACACCACCCTTGCCGCCGGTCACCGCGATCACCTGTACGGGATGCATACCCATGTTCTCTACACACCTTGTCTAACGTCGACGGGAGCCGCTTGGCTAAGCGTACCCCGCCAATCCGGCATGAGGTCAACCTGCGCCTCATGCCACTGAGTCATCGCCGCGGCGCCGTCAACCGGCACGGCGCGTCGGCTGCTGATAGAGGCCGGCGAACAGCTCCGCCATCGCCTCCTCGCTTGGATCTTCCGCACTCTGCAGCCCGACGGCCCGGCTCACCAACTGATGGCTGCGCGGTACCTGCAGATCATCCGGGATACGCGGACCATCGGCCACATAGGCTACCGGCAGGCGCTGACCTATCGCCAGCCCCATGACCTCGCCCAGGCTGGCGGCCTCGTCCAACTTGGTCAGGATGCAACCGGCCAGACCACAACGCTTGTAGCTATGGTAGGCGGCCTTGAGTACCTGGCTCTGACTGGTGGCGGCCATGACCAGGTAGTTCCTGGACTTGATCCCGCGGCTGGCCAGGGCCTCCAGCTGCATGCGCAGGGCCGGGTCGTTGGCCGGCAGGCCGGCCGTGTCGATCAGCACCAGGCGCTTCTTCGCCAGGGGTGCCAGGGCCTGGGTCAGCGATTGGCCGGGATCGACCAGGGTGACCGGCACACCGAGGATGCGGCCGAGGGTCTTGACCTGCTCCTGGGCGCCGATGCGGTAACTGTCCAGGCTGACCAGGGCAAGGCTCTGGGCGCCGTGCTTGAGCACATAACGCGCCGCCAGCTTGGCCAGGGTGGTGGTCTTGCCCATGCCGGCCGGGCCGACCAGGGCGATCACCCCGCCCTCCTCCAGCGGCTCCTGCTTGGGGGTCTGAATGGCGCGGGCCAGGTGGGCCAGGAGCATGCGCCAGGCCTGCCGGGGCTCGGCGACATTGGCCACCCGCTCGAGCAGCACCCGGGCCAGCTCGGCCGGCAGGCCCATGCGCTGCAGGCGGCGCCAGAGGCTGGCCTGCTGCGGACGGCGGCTCTGCATCTGGCCCCAGGCGATGGAGCCGAGCTGTACCTCGATCAGCTCGCGCAGGCCGTGCAGCTCGAAGCGCATGGCGTCGAGGGCACGCTGATCGCTGGCCGCAGGCAGTGCCGGTTGCGGCTTGCCGAGCACGGCGGCGAGGCTGTCGGCCGGCACCTCGGGGGCCGCGCCAAACAGTTGGCGGTCCTTGCCCTCGTCGGCCTGCGCCCGGGTGGCCAGCTCGGCCTGGGCGGAGGCGATGCGCGACTGGGTCTTGCGCAGCTCGGCCTCCAACGCCGGGTTGGGCTGGCGCGCAGGCGCGGCGGGAACCTGGTAGTCCAGCGCGGCGGTCAACTCGACACCGCCGGCCACCCGGCGATTGCCGATGATCGAGGCATCCGCGCCCAGCTCATCGCGGACCAGCTTCATGGCTTGACGCATATCGGCGGCGAAAAAGCGTTTGACCTGCATGGCCTGTGACCTCGGTTAGTTCTGCCCCACCGTCGCGACGATGGTGACCTGCTTGTTGTCCGGGATTTCCTGGTAAGCCAGCACGTGCATGTTCGGCACTGCCAGCCGCGCGAACCGCGAGAGCATCGCCCGGACCGGGCCGGCCACCAGCAGTATCACCGGCTTGCCGAGCATTTCCTGGCGCTGCGCCGCTTCCACCAGGGAACGCTGCAGCTTCTCGGCCATGCCCGGTTCCAGGAGGATGCCATCCTCGGAGCCTTGCCCGGCCTTCTGCAAACTATTGAGCAATATCTGTTCCAACCTGGGTTCCAGGGTGATCACAGGCAGCTCCGGCTCTAGTCCCACGATGCTTTGCACGATCGCGCGGGCCAAGGCCACGCGCACAGCCGCCACCATCGCGGCGGGATCTTGACTCTTGGTCGCGACGTTGGCCATGGCCTCGGCGATGGTGCGGATGTCGCGCACCGGCACCTGCTCCTGCAGCAACGCCTGCAGCACCTTGAGCAGGGTCGACAGCGACACCAGGCCCGGTACCAGCTCCTCGGCCAGCTTCGGCGAGCTCTTGGCCAGCAACTGCAGCAGCTGCTGCACTTCCTCATGGCCGAGCAGCTCGTGGGCATGCTTGTGCAGCACCTGGTTGAGGTGGGTGGCCACCACCGTGCTGGCATCGACCACGGTGTAGCCGAGCGATTGCGCCTGATCGCGCTGGCTGGAGTCGATCCACACCGCCTCCAGGCCGAACGCCGGATCCTTGGCGGCCACGCCGTTGAGGGTGCCGAACACCTGCCCGGGGTTGATCGCCAGCTCGCGATCCGGATACACCTCGGCCTCCGCCACGCTGACCCCCATCAGGGTCAGGCGGTAAGCGTTGGGCAGCAGATCGAGGTTGTCGCGGATATGCACCGAGGGCATGAGGAAACCCATCTCCTGGGACAGCTTCTTGCGTACCCCCTTGATCCGCGCGAGCAGCTGACCGCCCTGGTTGCGGTCGACCAGCGGGATCAGCCGGTAGCCGACCTCCAGGCCGACCATGTCCACCGGCGTGACGTCGTCCCAGCCCAGCTCCTTGACCTCCTGGGCCTTCTGCGCCGGCAGCAACTCCTGCTGACGCTGCACCTCCTTGATTTCCGCCTCCTTGCCCTTGCGTTGCTTGTTGGCGATCCAGTAGGCGGCGCCGGCGGCAATCAGGCCGAGGCTGATGAAGGAGAAGTGCGGCATGCCCGGCACCATCCCCATGGCGATCATGATCGCCGCGGCCACGGCCAGGGCCCGCGGCGAGGCGAACATCTGCCGGTTGACCTGGGCGCCCATATCTTCGGAGCTGGACACCCGGGTGACCATCACCGCCGCGGCGGTGGACAGCAGCAGCGAGGGGATCTGCGCCACCAGGCCGTCACCGATGGTCAACAGGGTGTAGACCTTGCCGGCATCGGCGAAGCCCAGGCCGTGCTGGAACATGCCGATGGCGATGCCGCCGATCAGGTTGATGAACAGGATCAGCAGGCCGGCGATGGCGTCGCCGCGGACGAACTTGCTGGCACCGTCCATGGAGCCGTAGAAGTCGGCTTCCTGGGACACCTCGGCGCGGCGCTTCTTGGCCTCGGCCTGGTCGATCAGGCCGGCGTTGAGGTCGGCATCGATGGCCATCTGCTTGCCCGGCATGGCATCCAGGGTGAAACGCGCGCTGACCTCGGAGATGCGCCCGGCGCCCTTGGTGACCACCACGAAGTTGATGATCATGAGGATGGCGAACACCACGATACCGACCACGTAGTTGCCGCCGATCACCACCTCGCCGAAGGCCTGGATCACCTGGCCGGCGGCGCCATGCCCCTCGTGGCCGTGCAGCAGCACCACCCGGGTCGAGGCGACGTTGAGCCCCAGGCGCAACAGGGTCGCCGCCAGCAGGATGGTCGGGAATACCGCGAAATCCAGGGGCCGCAGGGCATAGATGCCGACCAGCAGCACCACGATCGACAGGGCGATGCTGAAGGTGAACAGCACGTCGAGGAGGAACGCCGGCATCGGCAGCATGACCATGCCGAGCATGACCAGCAGCAACAGCGGGATACCCAGGTTGCCCTGGCGCAACCCCGCAAGATTGCTGCGTACGTCTCCGATGATTTGCGCGCGATCTACAGCCACATCCCTACCCCAGCCAGCTCAATTTTTTGACGCGCAACGGCGTCTTAACTGGGTTGTGGCAAGAAGCATTCCAAGTTCGACCTAACCGGCGATGGCGCCCGGCGCTCACTCGTCGCGACGCAGATCCGGCGGAATCGGCAGGTCCGGCAGCGGGCCCGGGCGCTTGCCCTTGCCGGCCTGGTACTGACGCAGCTGGTAGACGTAGGCCAGCACCTGGGCCACGGCCAGGTACAGGCCCGCGGGGATTTCCTGGTCCAGCTCGGTGGAATAGAACACCGCCCGCGCCAGGGCCGGCGACTCCAGCAGCATGACCCGGTGCTCCTGGGCGATCTCGCGAATCTTCAAGGCGGTGAAGTCACCGCCCTTGGCCAACAGCACCGGCGCACTGCCCTTGGCCGGGTCGTACTTCAGCGCCACGGCGAAGTGGGTCGGGTTGGTGATCACCACGTCGGCCTGGGGCACGGCCTGCATCATGCGCCGCTCGGCCATCTCCCGCTGCAGCTGGCGGATGCGCGACTTGACCTCGGGCTTGCCCTCGCTGTCCTTGTATTCGTCGCGCACCTCCTGCTTGGTCATCATCAGCTTCTGCTTGTTGTCCCAGAGCTGGAAGGGCACGTCCACCGCGGCGATCAGGATGATCCCGCAGGCCATCCACAGCGCGCTCCAGCCCACCACCTGGGCCGCATGCAAGATCGCCGCCTCCAGCGGCTCGTGGGCCATCGCCAGCAGGTCGTCGCGGTCGGCGGACAACACCGCCAGAGCCACCAGCAGGATCACCAGGAACTTGGCCAGGGCCTTGAGCAGCTCGACCAGCGCCTTGGTCGAAAACATGCGCTTGAGCCCGGCCAGGGGATTCATCCGGCTCAGCTTCGGCGCCATGGCCTGGGCCGAGAACAACCAGCCGCCCAGGGCGATGGGGCCGACGATGGAGGCGATCAGCAGGGCCAGGAACAGTGGCAGCAAGGCCTCGATGGCCATCTCGCCGGACGCCAGCAGCCAGATCACCATGTTGCGCTCGTCGAACAGCACTTCGCGCGGCAGGGAAAAATTGCCGCGCATGATCTCCAGCAGCGCGCTCGCCAGCCCGCCGCCGCTGGCCAGCAGGCCGCCCGCCCCGGCCAGCATCACCGCCAGGGTGTTGAGCTCCTTGGAGCGAGCGATCTGACCCTTTTCACGGGATTCGCGCAGGCGTTTCTCCGTGGGTTCCTCGCTTTTTTCGGCGCCGCTCTCGGACTCGGCCATGGCCTACCTCGCCCGCGCCATTTCGCGCAAGAACTGCAGGGCCTCGCCGACCAGCAACTGGTACTGGGCGAGGATGTCGGCCATGCCGATCCAGACGATCGCCAGGCCCAGCACCAGGGTCAGCGGAAAGCCGATGGAGAAGATGTTCAGCTGCGGCGCGGCGCGGGTCATCACGCCGAACGCCAGGTTGACCACCAGCAAGGCGGTGATGGCCGGCAGCACCAGCATCAGCGCCGCGCCCATGACCCAGCCCAGCTTGGTGGCCAGGGTCCAGTAGTGGTCGGTCAGCAGCCCCTCGCCCACCGGCAGGGTAACGAAGCTCTCGGCCAGCACCTCGAACACCACCAGATGACCGTTCATGGCGAGGAACAGCAGGGTCACCAACATCAGGAAGAACTGACCGACCACCGGTACCGACACCCCATTGGTCGGATCGACCATGGAGGCGAAGCCCAGGCCCATCTGCATCGAGACGATCTGCCCGGCGACCAGGAAGGCGTGGAAGAACAGCTGCAGGCTGAAGCCGAGCATCACCCCGATCAGCACCTCCTGGGCGATCAGCACCAGGCTGCGCAGGCTCAGCGCGTCGACCTGCGGCATCGCCGGCAGGGTCGGCATCAGCACCAGGCAAATGGCCAGGGCCAGATACAGGCGCACCCGCATCGGCACCAGCTGGGTGCCGATGATCGGCATGCTCATCAGCAGCGCGGCGATGCGGAACAGCGGCAACAGGAAACTGCCGACCCAGCCGCCGATCTGCGTGGCGCTCAGCTCGATCATGTCAGCCGATCAGCATGGGGATGTTCATGATCAACATCTTGGTGAACTCCATCAGCTCGCGGGTCAACCAGGGGCCGGCGAAAATCAGGGTGAGCAGGATCACCAGCAGGCGCGGCAGGAAGCTCAGGGTCTGCTCGTTGATCTGCGTGGCGGCCTGGAACATCGCCACCACCAGGCCCACCAGCAGGCTGGGCACGACGATGACCGCCACGATCAAGGCGGTCAACCACAGCGCCTCGCGGAACAGGTCGACGGCGATCTCGGGGGTCATGCTCAGGTCGCTCCGAAGCTGGCCGCCAGGGTGCCCATGATCAGCGCCCAGCCATCGATCAGGACGAACAGCATGATCTTGAACGGCAGCGAGATGATCAGCGGCGAGAGCATCATCATCCCCATGGCCATGAGGATGCTGGAGACCACCAGATCGATCACCAGGAACGGGATGAAGATCATGAAACCTATCTGGAACGCGGTCTTCAGCTCCGAGGTGACGAAGGCCGGGATCAGGATGGTCAGCGGCGTATCGTCCGCACTGGCGATGTCGGTGCGCTTGGACAGGCGCATGAACAGCTCCAGGTCGCTCTCGCGGGTCTGCGCCAGCATGAAGTTCTTGATCGGCACCTCGGCCTTGGCGATCGCCTCCTGGGCCGGCAGCTGCTCGTTGAGATAGGGCTGCAGGGCGTCGCGGTTTATCTGGTCGAACACCGGCGCCATGATGAACAGGGTCAGGAACAACGCCAGGCCGACCAGGATCTGGTTCGACGGCGTCTGCTGCAGGCCCAGGGCCTGACGCAGGATGGAGAACACGATGATGATGCGGGTGAAGCTGGTCATCAGCATGACGAAGGCCGGGATGAAACTCAGCGCCGTCATGATCAGCAGGATCTGCAGGCTGACCGAGTATTCCTGCTGCCCCTGGGTATCGGTGCTCAGGGTGATCGCCGGGATCGACAACGGATTGTCGGCGCCCAGGGCCAGAGGCGCGCCCAGCGCCAGCAGCAGAGCCAGGAGCAGGCGCATGGCGCTCATCGAGACTTGTCCTTCTGGTCCTTGCCCAGCAGCTCCATCAGGCGCTGGGCGAACTCGGTCGAGGCCGGCTGGCCGTCCGGCAGGTGCACCGGCTCGGCCATGACATGCAGCGGGGTGATGCGCCCCGGGGTCAAACCGAGGAGGATCTGCTCCTGGCCGACCTGCACCAGCACCAGGCGGTCACGGGGGCCGAGGGCCTGGCTGGCGAGTATCTTGATCACCTGACCGCCGCGCGGAGTGATCTGTTGAACCCGGCGCATGAGCCAGGCCAGCAGGAAGATCAGGCCGATCACCAGCAGCAGGCCGAGCAGCAACTGCACCAACTGCCCCGCCATGCCGCCCTCCGCCAGAGAGGGAGCCGCCGCCGACTCGGCGGCGAGGGCCGTCAGCGGCAGCGAGCCGATAATGCCGATGAGCGCACGCATCCTAGCGCAGCTTCTTGATGCGTTCGCTCGGGCTGATCACGTCCGTCAGGCGGATGCCGAACTTCTCGTTGACCACCACCACCTCGCCATGGGCGATCAGGGTGCCGTTGACCAGCACGTCCAGCGGCTCGCCGGCCAGCCGATCCAACTCGATCACCGAGCCCTGGTTGAGCTGCAGCAGGTTGCGGATGGTGATATCGGTGTTGCCGACTTCCATGGAGATCGACACCGGGATATCCAGGATCACATCCAGATTCGGCCCATCCAGGTTGACCGGCTGGTTGCTCTTAGGCGCGCTGCCGAACTCCTCCATCGGCGCGCGCGGCGCAGCCGGCGCATCGCCCGCGCCACCGGCGGCGAGCATGGCATCGATGTCGTCCTGGCCGGCGGCGTCGCCGGACTCGGACAGCGCTGCGGCCCACTCGTCGGCCAGCGCCTGCTCCTCCGGGGAGGTCGTTTCGTTTTCGTCTGCCATAGTCTGTCCTCGGCTGGCATGTAACAGGTTTGACGGGGTCTAGCGCTGCCGTTCGATCGGCTCCAGCACCTGCAGGGCCAGGTTGCCCTTGTGGGCGCCGAGCTTGACCTTGAAGGCCGGCACCCCATTGGCGCGCATGATCACGTTGTCGGGAATATCCACCGGGATCACGTCGCCCGGTTGCATGTGCAGGATGTCGCGCAGCTTCAACTGGCGCCGCGCCACAGTGGCGCCCAGGGGCACGCTGACGTCGAGAATGTCCTCGCGCAGGGACTTGACCCAGCGCTCGTCCTGGTCGTCGACATCGGACTGGAAACCGGCGTCGAGCATCTCGCGGATCGGCTCGATCATCGAATAGGGCATGGTCACGTGCAGGTCGCCGCCACCGCCATCCAGTTCGATATGGAAGGTCGACACCACTATGACCTCGCTGGGGCTGACGATGTTGGCCAGGGCCGGGTTCACCTCCGAGTTGACGTACTCGAAGTTGATGTCCATGACCGCATGCCAGGCCTCCTTCAGGTCGACGAAGGCCTGGTCCAGCACCATGCGCACCACCCGCAGCTCGGTGGGGGTGAACTCGCGCCCCTCGATCTTGGCGTGGCGGCCGTCGCCGCCGAAGAAGTTGTCGACCAGCTTGAACACCAGCTTGGCATCGAGGATGAACAGCCCGGTGCCGCGCAGCGGCTTCATCTTCACCAGGTTGAGGCTGGTCGGCACGTATAGCGAATGCACGTACTCGCCGAACTTCATCACCTGCACGCCGCCGACCGCCACGTCCGCCGAGCGACGCAGCAGGTTGAACATGCTGATGCGGGTGTAGCGGGCGAAGCGCTCGTTGATCATCTCCAGGGTCGGCATGCGCCCGCGGACGATGCGGTCCTGGCTGGTCAGGTCATACTGCTTGACGCTGCCCGGTTCGGCGGCGTCCTCGGTCTCGACCAGGCCGTCGTCGACGCCATGCAGCAGCGCATCGATCTCGTCCTGGGAGAGCAGGTCTTGCACGGCCATATCCGACTCCCGACTACTGCAATACGAGGTTGGTGAACAACACTTGTTCGACGGCCAGCGTGCCCGTCTCCTTCTGCGCCAGCTCCTGTACGCTGCTGGTGGCCTGCTGGCGCAGCATTTCCATGCCGACCGGGGTGGCTAGCGTCTCGAAGTCCTGGCTGGAAAACAGCATCACCAGGCGATTGCGCAACACCGGCATGTGCACCTTGAGCGCGTCCAGTGCCGTCTTGTCGCGCGCCATCAGGGCGACGCTGACCTGCATGTAGCGTGGTCGCCCCTTGTAGTCGAAATTGACCACGAAGGCTGGCGTCAACTCTTCATAGATCGCCGGCAGCTTGACCGGCGCAGCCGGCTCCGTCGGCGCCTGGGCTTCGGCTTCCACCTGGGCGTCACCCTTGCTGAGCAGGAACCAGGTCCCCCCCACCGACAGACCCACCGCGAGCAGCAGTGCCACGACGATCAGGATAATGAGTTTCAGCTTGCCAGCCGGTTTCGCGTCGCCGCCCGCCGCGTCTTGCGGCTTGTCTTTCTTAGCCATGCCAATAATCCGTCACTGAGCGCTGTTCTAGCCGCCGTTAAGAGGTTGGGAGCAAGTGTTATGCCAGCTCTTCGACAGCGCGTCCTGACGAAGGCCCCGACGGGCGATTCAGCCGGAACAGGTGGCCGGGCTCTGCAGGCTGGCCGCAGAGTCAACCTGGGCAGCGGATATATCAGCCCCCTACGACCTTGTCACGCCCGAACGCCCTCGCCCGGCAACCTTGTGGCTGTCGGGCGAGGCAGTTTAGATCAGTGAGACGACAGACTACAGCGCCTATCCATCCTTAGTATTCCGGGAAGGAGCGGCCACCGACACGGGGGACGCACCTAGGCGTAATAATCGACCAGAGCACGGGCGCCGCCGAGGGAAAGAGCAGGCTGCTCGGCCGCGCTTGCGGCGAATTCCTCCTCGCCGCCGAGCAGAGGCTCATTGGCGCCGCCACGTCCGCCGCTACCGCTCCCCTCCTGTCCTTGCCAACCGCGACTCAGCGACTGGTCGGAGACACTGGCATCGAGCAAGTTCATGCCCTGCTGGGAAAACAGCTCGCGCAGCCGGTGCATCTGCCCTTCCAGGGCCTCGCGCACCGCGGCGTTGGGGCTGGCAAAGGTGACCTGGGTCTGCTCCTGACTCAAGTTGATGCGCACCTCCAGGCGACCCAGTTCGGCGGGGTCGAGCTGAATCTCGGCGGACTTGAGGTTCTGGCTGGACAGCCACATCACCCGGTCGACCACCGCCTCGCTCCAGCCCCCCTGCTGCATCGCTACCGGCTGCCCCGGCACCTGGGCAGCACGCGGCGCCAGCGCGGCCTGCTGGCCAATGGCCTGGCTCAACGCGCTGAGCTTGCTGACGAAGTTTTCCGGGCGGTTGTCGGCGGAGCTTTCCTTCAGGCTTTCCAGCCCCTCGGCACTCAACTCCAGCAGCGGCACCTCGGCCAGATCAGCGCCCTGTTCTTGCGAACGCTGCGCCCCCATGGCGGCCATCGCATTGGCGAACCCCTGCCCGGTGTTGAGCGCTGCCTGGGTGACGGCCTTCCCCGTGGCGCTCTGCTCAGCCGCAGCGTCCTTGGCCCCCAGCTCCAGGGCCATCTGCACCGCCGGCACCTGGTTCAACGCCTCCAGCTCAGGATCGAGGCTTGCCTCGGTCAGGCTCGCCGGCCCCGAGCCGATCAGGCTGGCCGTCGGCAAGGGCGCCGCCTCGCCCCCCTGCAAGCCGAGTTCGCCGGTTTCGTCCGACACCGGCTGCTGGCCGGCCAATCCAAACAACAGGTCGAGCGACGGATCCTCGGTCGACGGGTCACTCGGCAAAGAGTTGCCGCTTTCGGCAAGCGCTGGCTGGGCTGCGGCGGCAGCGTCTTGCTCTTCCTGCGCTTCGCCCGATGCGGAATCGGTCGCACGCTCGGGTTTAGCGCTGGCTTCACTGCGTCCGGCGGCATTGGCCTGGCGCTCCTTGGCGTAGACCTGCGCGAAGCTGGAGGGCTCGCCTTTATTGGGCTCGGCCGGTTTCGCCGGAGCCTTCGCCGACGCCGCTTTCGGCCTTACTTCGGCAGCCGGCTTGAGGAGTAGATCGGGAGCAACAGACACGGGCACTCTCCGTTTGAATGGGGTAGTGCCGAGATAATTGCAAAGGGTGGGCCAAGTTTGCGGCGGAGCCGATGGGGCTAGAAGCGAAAGCGCTGGCGCTCGGCCCTGAACAGGATGCGCACGATGGCGAACTCACGCTCGATCTGCTCGATGAGCCCGGCGGCCTCATGCAAGTGCTCGCGCCGCGCCGCCTCCTCCAACTGCCAACACAGCTCGGCGAGAAGGGGCGCCCCCATGTTGCTGCAACTGCCCTTGAAGCTGTGTGCAGCCAGACGCAGTCCTTGCGCATCTGCGGCCTGCTCGGCCTGGTGCAGCAGCCGCAGGCGCTCTTCGGAGTCGGCCAGAAAGGTATCCAGCAGCACTGGGTACTCCGCCGCCATGACATCCTGCAGCACTCCCTGCACGGCGCTGTCGAGATGGGTATCGGACATCCGGTCACTCCCTGATCAAAACGAGCGCGATTATGCCCCAAGCCGCCAGGAGAACTCCACGCGCACCCCCCGGCCGTCATCCGGCCAGGTGCAGCGCTCGCTCAGCTGGCGCACCAGGGCCAGGCCGCGTCCGCAGAGGCTGTCCAGCGCCATTTGCCGGTCCAGGACCGCCTGCCCATCGAATCCGGGGCCGCTGTCTTCGACCCTCACGACCAAGCGGCCACCTGCCGCCTCGGGAAAAAGATTCAGGTGGAAACGCACGTAGCCTTCGTCGAGGGCGGCCAGTCGCGCGCTGCGCTGCCGATAATACTCGGCGAAGCCCTCCGCATCGCGCTTCAAGGCGGAGTCCAGCCCCAGCACACCATGCTCCAGGGCGTTCGAATACAGCTCTGCGAGCACGCTGTACAGCGCCCCGCCCTGGGGACGCAGCCCCTGGACCTCAAGCAACAGTTGCAGGAGGAAAGGCAACGGGTTGAACCGCCGCAAGGTTTCCCCCCGGAACTCGAAGCTCGCCGACCAGTCCAGCGGGTTGTTCTGGCCACAAGCGGAAAAAGCCAGGGGTGGACGGCTCTGGGCGCTGGCCTCGACCAGGCTGACCTCGACCAGGCTGACGTCGTCCTCCTGCTCGCCACGAAAGCGCGTCAACGCCTGTTGAATATTCGTGAAGATGTGCTGCGGCTCGGGGCTTTCGGCGAACACGCCGAGCAGACGCTCCTCGCCGAACAGCTGGCCTTCGCCGTCGCGGGCCTCCAGCACGCCATCGGAGAGCAGGATGATCCGGTCGCCCAGCTCCAGGGGATAGACCTCGTAGGCATCGTCGAACGACGGCGCGTCGAGGATGCCCAGCGGCAAGTGGCGGGATGCCAGGGGAATACGCTCGCCTCCGGCGCCACGTTGCAGATAGCCGTCCGGCAAGCCGCCACTCCACACCTCGACCTCACGGCGATGGGCATTCAGGCTGAGCATGGTGGCGCAGCAGAACATACCGACGGGCAAGATGCGTTTGAGCTTGGCATTCATCTCGCGCAGGATCTCGGCCAGGGAGTAGCCCTTGGCGGTCATGCCGTAGAACACTTCGGCCACCGGCATGGCGCCTATCGCGGCCGGCAGGCCGTGACCGGTGAAATCGCCGAGCAATACGTGCATGCCGCCCGAGGGCTTATAGGCCGCCAACAACAGGTCGCCGTTGAACAGGGCGAAGGGGGACTGCAGATAGCGGATATTCGGCGCATCGAGGCAGCCGGAGTGGGCCACCTTGTCGAACACCGCCTTGGCCACGCGCTGCTCGTTGAGCAGATACTCGTTGTGCTTGGCGATCAGGTCGCGCTGCTGCAGCACCGTATCCTGCAGGCGCCGCAGGCGGTCCATGGCCTTGATCTTGGCTTCGAGAATCACCGGGTTGTAGGGCTTGGCGAGAAAGTCGTCGCCACCGGCCTCCAGACAGCGCACCAAGGCCTCCCCCTCGGTCAAAGAGGTCAGGAAGATGATCGGCACCAGGGACTCGCCGGCCAACTGCTTGATCTGCCGCGCCGCCTCGAAACCGTCCATCAGCGGCATCAACGCATCCATCAGGACCAGCTGTGGCTGCTCGCGCTGGAACAACTCGACCGCTTCCAGGCCATTGCTCGCGGTCAAGGCCCTGTGCCCCTGACGGCTGACGATGGCCGACAACAGCAGGCGATCGGCCGCGCCGTCTTCGGCGATCAGGATGCTCAGGTTCTCGGACATGATCGCTGACACCTGCGTCAGGCGATCTGAAACAGCTGTCCGAAATTGGAAATGGCGAGAATCTTGCGCACGTCCGGGTTGCAGTTGAGCAAACGGATCTGGGCGTGCTCGCCGCCGGCGTGATCGCGCAGCAACAGCAGCATGCCCAGCGCCGAGCTGTCGAGGTAGGTCGTACCCTTGAGGTCGATGACGTAGCGCTCGGGACTGACGCTGGTGCGCTCGTAGGCATCGCGAAACTCTTGGTGCGCACCGAAATCGAAACGTCCTTGAATCACGATGGTCAACTCTTGCCCATCAGGCGAGGGCAGCGAGGTGATAGCCATGAATTACTCCTTAATCCTGCGAAACAGTCGATAACGCATCCGGTCGAATATCAGCGTAGCGTCAAGCCCTCTGCACGCTTCGCATGTTCAAGATGTAGCATCCAGAAGCGTTTGCGGCAACTGCCAATCAGCTCGACGCGCGACTGGACAGGCGCTGAGCCAGCTCATCGAGCAGCTTCTGCTCGCGCTTGTCCTCGAGCAGGCGAGCCTCGTCGAGATAGCGCTGCACCAGTTTGCGCAGCCCTTCGAGCCGGGCATAGCGCTGCTGCCAAGTATCACGCACCTTGTCCAGATTGGCGCGATGCCAGTCCACACTCTGGCGCTGCTGACCGATGGCGGTCTCCAGTTGCGCGAGAAAGCGTTGATAGTTCATCAACCACTGGCCGGACACTCCCCGCTGACCCTCGCTGATCCATTGCTGCTGGTAATCGCCGCGGTAATGCTCCAGCTGACCCAGCTTGACTTCCGCCTGACGCAGCTGGCCCTGGACACGGCCGAGCTGCACGGCGGCCTCGCGTTCGGCGCGCTCGGCCATCGCGATCACCGGCGCGAGACGCGCGGCCCGGCCTTGCGACATTTAGCCCCCGGAAGCCGCGGCTGGGTTGAAGATCGCCGCCAGCTGGGCACTGCTACGCTCGAGATTTTCGCTCTCGCCCAGGCTCTGGCGCAGGTAGCCGACCATCGCCGGCTGGCGGGCGATGGCCAGGTCGGTGTCGGCATCGCCCCCGGGCACGTAGGCCCCGACGCTGATCAGATCGCGGCTCTGCTGATAACGCGACCACAGCTGCTTGAAGCGCTGGGCCTGGCGCAGATGCTCGGGCGCCACCACCTGCGGCATGACCCGGCTGATCGAGGCCTCGATGTCGATGGCCGGATAATGCCCCTCCTCCGCCAGGCGCCGCGACAGCACGATATGGCCGTCGAGCACCCCGCGCGCAGCGTCGGCGATCGGGTCCTGCTGATCGTCGCCTTCGCTCAGTACGGTGTAGAAGGCCGTGATCGAGCCACCACCGGCCTCGGCATTGCCGGCCCGCTCGACCAGCTTGGGCAGCTTGGCGAATACCGAGGGCGGGTAGCCCTTGGTCGCCGGCGGCTCGCCGATGGCCAGGGCGATTTCCCGCTGGGCCTGGGCGAAGCGGGTCAGCGAGTCCATCAGCAACAGGACGTTCTTGCCCTTGTCGCGGAAATATTCGGCGATGCGCGTGCAGTACATGGCCGCCCGCAGGCGCATCAAGGGCGCGTCATCGGCCGGCGAGGCGACCACCACCGAGCGCTTGATGCCCTCCTCGCCGAGGATCTCGTCGATGAACTCCTTGACCTCGCGGCCCCGTTCGCCGATCAAACCCACCACGATGATCTCGGCCTCGGTGAAGCGCGTCATCATGCCGAGCAGCACACTCTTGCCCACGCCCGTACCGGCGAACAGGCCCAGGCGCTGGCCGCGACCGACGGTGAGCAGGCCATTGATGCAGCGAATGCCGACATCCAGCGGCTGGTCGATCGGGTGGCGTTTGAGCGGATTGATGGTCGGCCCGTCCATCGGCACCCAGTCCTCGGCTTTCATCCCGCCCTTGCCGTCCAGGGCGCGACCGGCACCGTCGAGCACCCGGCCGAGCATCGAGCGGCCCATCGGCAGGCGCCCGGTATCGGGCAGCGGCACCACCCGCGCCCCCGGCGCGATGCCGGCCAGGCCGCCGACGGGCATCAGGTAGATCTTGCCGTTGGAGAAGCCCATCACCTCGGCCTCGACCTGCACCGGGTGATAGCTGTCGTCGTTGATCACCAGGCAGCGACTGCCCAGCGCCGCACGCAGGCCTTCGGCCTCCAGGGTCAGACCGACCATGCGCAGCAGGCGGCCCTCCACCACCGGCTGGACCGGTAGCTGTACCGCCTCGCGGTAGCCGGCCAGGCGCTTGGCGAAGCTGGTGCGCTCAAGACGCATCGGCCGGTTCCTGGGCGGCGTCCAGATCGATCTGCAGGTCGGCCGCTACGGGATTGGTGACCTGCTCGCGCTGCTGCTCGAACAGCTGCTTCAGCGCCTGCTCCAGGCGCGTCTCGATACTCGCATCGATGCGGCTGTGCTCGCACTCGACCCGGCAACCGCCGGGCAACATGGAGTCGTCCTCGAGGATGCGCCAGTCCTCCTCGTGACGCTCGCGCAGGGCCTTGATCGTCTCGAAGTCCTGCGGGTTGAGGTGGATACGCACATTGCCCGCGCCCATCGGCAGCAGCTTCAGCGCCTCGCGCAGGATCTGGCGGATCTGGCTGGAATCGCTGATCAACTCGCGCTGGATCACCTGGCGGGCCATATGGCTGAGCAGATTGACCAGCGCCACTTCCAGCTGCTGGTCCTGCTCGGCGATCGGCTCGAACAGTTGCTGCATCAGTTGCTCCAGACCGGCCAGCTTGGCAGCCAGGGCCGCGTCGGCTTCCTGCTTGGCCTTCAGCTGCCCGGCGTGAAAACCGTCTTTCTCCCCCGTGGAGAAGCCCTCGTTGTAGGCTTCTTCCCGAATCGCCTCCAGCTCCTCCAGCGTCAGGGGTTTGACGTCCTCCGGCGGGATCTCCTCGACCTCGCCCTGACTGACCTGGGCCACCCCGGACTCATGGTCGCCAGGCTGCTCCTCGGCGGCCCGCTCGCTCGCCTCGTCGCCGGAATCGAAACTGGGCAACGCCCAGCGATCGAAGACACCGAGGTCCTTGGCGCGAATCAGCTCGCTGGCCGCTTCCTTGGTCGCCATATTAGGGTCTGATGGCATTTGTTCGCGAGCCGCGTTGCCGCGCCAAACCCCGCCAGGCAAGGCGCGGGACGCAGGCAATGGCCACTCCCTTGGCAAGTCCCGCAACACAGCATGGCGGGGTTTGCCGCGCAACCCGAAGGGACGGGGCCCGCTTGGCGCAGGCCGTCGTTACTCGTCGTTCATTTGGAATCACCAAACCTCTCTCCTCGCGCCTAGTCCTGCGCCAAGCGGGCCGCCGTCGCGGCCGTGAACAAATGCCATCAGACCCTACACCATCTCCTCGCCGCCCTTGCCGCCGAGGACGATTTCGCCGGCCTCGGCCATGCGCCGGGCGATGGTGAGGATCTCCTTCTGCGCCGCCTCGACGTCGCTGACCCGCACCGGCCCCTTGGCCTCCAGATCGTCGCGCAGCAGCTCGGCGGCACGCTTGGACATATTCTTGAAGACCTTTTCCTTGATCGCCTCGTCGGCGCCCTTGAGCGCCAGCACCAGCACGTCGGAGGACACCTCGCGCAGCAGCGCCTGGATGCCGCGGTCGTCGACGTCGGCGAGGTTGTCGAAGACGAACATCAGGTCCTCGATCTGCGACGACAGGTCTTCGTCGACCTCGCGGATCGAGTCCATCAGCTGGCCTTCGACCGAGCTGTCGAGGAAGTTCATGATGTCGGCCGCCCGCTTGATCCCGCCCAGGCTGGCGCGAGTGGTGTTGGCACTGCCGGAGAACTGCTTCTCGAGAATCAGGTTGAGTTCCTTGAGCGCCGCCGGCTGCACGGTGTTCAGCGAGGACACGCGCAGGACGATGTCCAGGCGCACCTTGTGGTCGAAGTGGCTGAGCACCTCGCCGGCCTGGTCGGGGTCGAGGTAGGCCACGACTATGGCCTGGATCTGTGGGTGCTCGTAGCGGATCACGTCGGCCACCGCCCGCGGCTCCATCCACTTGAGGCTGTCCAGGCCGCTGGTGCTGCCGCCCAGGAGGATGCGGTCGATCAGGTTGCCGGCCTTGTCCTCGCCGAGGGCCGCAGTCAGCATCTTGCGGATATAGCCGTCGGAGCCCACGCCCAGGCTGGTCTGGTCGCCGACGATCTCGACGAACTCGCCCATCACCTGCTCGACCTGCTCGCGGTGCACGTTGCGCATGCCGGCCATGGCCACGCCGACCTTCTGCACCTCCTTGGGCCCGAGATGACGCAGCACCTGGGCGGCGTCGGTCTCGCCCAGCGAGAGCAGGAGGATCGCGGCCTTGTCGACCTTGTTCAGCTTGGCGGCGGTACGGTTGTCACTCATCGGCGTTGATCCACTCTTTCACGACCTGGGCGACGCGACCCGGGTCCTCGGCGACCAGGCTCTTGATCGCGTTCAGCTGCGCATCATACCCCTCGGTCGGGCTGGGCAGGAGGATGCTTTGCGGGCCGCCGAGGCTGACCCGATCGGCGGACAGCTCGCCGTCCAGGCCGCCCATTTCGCCGAGTTCCACATCGCCGTTGCGTCCCGCGCCGGAGCCGCCGCCGGACTTGCCGGCCGTGGTGATGTTGTTGAGCACCGGACGCAGCACGCCGAACACCAGCACCAGGATGAACAGCACGCCGAGCACCTGCTTGACGATGTCCCAGAACCACGGCTGGGTGTAGAAGGCGGCCTCGACGATCTCCTCGCCCTGCTCGGCGGTGAACGGCGTGTTGATCACGCTGACGCTGTCGCCACGGCTGGCGTCGAAGCCGACCGAGTCCTGCACCAGGCGGGTGAAGCGGGCCAGGTCTTCGCTGCTCCAGGGTACCCGGCTGGCTTCGCCGGTGGCCGGGTCGAGCTTGAGCTGATCGTCCACCACCACCGCCACCGAAAGCCGGCGCAGGCGCCCCTGCTGCTGCTTGGTGTAGCTGATCGAGCGATCCAGTTCGAAATTGCGCGTGGCCTGCTCGCGCTTGTCCGCCGGGAATGGCGCCAGCAGCGGCTGGCCGGTCACCGGGTCCATGACCTGTTGGCCGTTGGCATCGAGCAGCGGCTGGCCGGGGGCGATCGCCCCGGGCGCGGCAGCCGCTGCGGCCTTCTCCGGGGCGCTCGCCGCGCCCGGCGGCTGATTGCTCAGGGCGCCGGGCACCCCTTGCGGGCCGAGGGCGCTGGTGCGCTGTTCGTTGACCTGCTGTTCGCTGCGCAGGGCCGGCTGGTCCGGGTTGAACATCTCCGAGGTGGACTCCACCGCGCTGAAGTCCACGTCCGCCGAGACCTCGGCCTTGTAGCGGCCGCTGCCCAGCACCGGCTGCAGGATGTTGTGCACGCGCTGGGTGAACAGGCTCTCCAGGCGCCGGCTGTAGTCGAACTGCTTGCCGGCCATGGTCAGCTCGGACAGCTCGCGCTGGTCGGACAGCAGGTTGCCCTTCTGGTCGACCACCGTGACTTGCGACTTGTCCAGCTCCGGCACGCTGGTCGCCACCAGGTTGACGATGGCCATCACCTGGCTCGGCTCCAGGGCGCGACCCGGATACAGCTCGACCAGCACCGAGGCACTGGGCTTGCGCTCGTCGCGCACGAACACCGAACTCTTGGGGATGGCCAGGTGCACCCGGGCGCCCTTGACGTTGTTGAGGCTGGACACGGTGCGCGCCAGCTCGCCTTCCAGGCCGCGACGGTAGCGGGTGGCCTCCATGAACTGGCTGGTACCCAGGCCCTGCTCCTGATCGAGGATCTCGAAGCCGACGCTCTTGTCGTTCGGCGCCACCCCCGCCGCGGCCAGGCGCATGCGCGCCCGCGCCAGGTCCTCGGCCTTGACCAGCAGGGCACCGGAGTTGGGCTCGACCGTATAGGCGATGTCGGCGGCCGCCAGGGTCTCCACCACCTGGGACGCATCCATGCCGCTGAGGCTGCCATAGAGCGGACGGTAGTCGGGCTGCTGCGACCAGAGCACCACGGCGAAACCGATCGCCACGCTGGCGGCCAGGCCGACCAGCAGGCCGATCTGGCGCAGCATGCTCATGTCCGACAGGTTCTCCAGGAAGGTCAAACCCAGCAGCGGTTTCTTCGGATCGTCGCCCGCAGTGGTGGCGGGCACGTTGGTGGCGAGGGCATCGGCCATGATCGGAACCTATCCTTAAACCGGCATCTGCATGATGTCTTGGTACGCCTGAACCAGCTTGTTACGCACCTGGGTCATGGCCTGGAAGGACACGCTGGCCTTCTGCGAGGCGATCATCACATCGGTCAGGTCGACGCCGCTCTGGCCCATTTCGAAGGCGCTGGCCAACTGGTTGGAGGTCTGCTGGGTTTCGTTGACCTTGTTCACCGCCTGCCCGAGCATCTCCGAGAAGCTCGGCGCGCCCGGCTCCGGGGCACTGACGGCGGGCTTCTGCCGCGCCATGGCCTCGGCTTGCATGGAGCGCATTTCCAACATCAGGCGATTGAATTCGACACCCTGGCTCATACCCTTCCTCCACTGGCCGCGGAAAATTGACGCTGCGCGGCGCTCTTAAGGGAGGTTCTGCAACAAGGGTGCCAATATCTCAGGAGGCGAGCCCGATCGTTCGGGCCGAAGATGCGGTCGAGCTTGCTCGACATGAGGGGAGTCGGCCCTGCCACAACGGGGCTAGGCCAAGCCAAGCGAACGCGAGGCCCGCCGAGACGGCGGCCCTCAGGTTTCGCCCGGCATCCTAGCTGGCGTAGAGGTAAGCCTCCACGTCCAGCCCGGCATCGCGCATCTGCGCCAGCTTGTAACGCAGGGTGCGCGGGCTGATGCCCAGACGCTCGGCGGCTTCCTTGCGCCGCCCGCGCTCGGAACGCAGGGTGTCGATGATCACCTGGAACTCGCGCCGGCGCAGGTCCTCGCCCAGGTCGCCCACCTCCACTGCCGGCACCTCGGTCACGGCCGGAGCGCTGCTCGGCGCATTCATCGGCACGGAGGCCAGCGGCGACTGCACGGCCGGCGCGAAGCCGATCGGCGCGCTCAGGCAGAGGTCCTGAGGCTGGATCAGGCCGCCCTGCTGGAGGATCAATGCACGCTGGATGGCATTGTCCAACTCGCGCACGTTGCCCGGCCAGGCATGCCTCACCAGACAATCCTGGGCCTGGGGCGACAGGCGAATCGGCGGGTGATTCATTTTTTTGACGTGCTTGGCCAGCAGCCGCTCGGCCAGCGGCACTATGTCCGCCGGACGCTCGCGCAACGGCCGCCAGGCCAGGGGAAAGACCGACAGGCGATAGTAGAGATCTTCGCGAAACCGTCCTGCCGCGACCTCCCCGGCCAAGTCGCGGTTGCTGGTGGCCAGCACGCGAATATCCAGGCTGATCGGCTTGCGCGCACCGACCCGCTCCACCTCGCGCTCCTGCAGCACGCGCAGCAGCTTGGCCTGCAAGGCCAGGGGCATCTCGGAGATCTCGTCGAGCAGGATGGTGCCGCCATCGGCCAGCTCGAACTTGCCCGGCGCACTGGCGACGGCGCCGGTGAAGGCGCCCTTCTCGTGACCGAACAGGGTGGCCTCGAGCATGTTGTCGGGAATGGCCGCGCAGTTGATGGCGATGAAGGGCTGCGTCGAACGCGGCGACTGCTGGTGGATATAGCGCGCCAGCACCTCCTTGCCGGTACCGGACTCGCCGGTGATCAGCACCGTGGAATCGCTCTGTGCCACCCGCGCGGCCAGCTCCAGCAGCTGCACGCTGGCCGGCTCCAGGGCCACCGGACCGCCCTGCTCGGCCGCGCCCAGGCGCCCCAGGGCATGCCGCTCGACCAGGGCCAGCAAGGCCTTCGGCTCGAACGGCTTGACCAGGTAGTCCGCAGCCCCCTGACGCATGGCCTCCACCGCCCGCTCGACCGCGCCGTGGGCGGTCATCAGCAGCACCGGCAGCTGCGGCTGACGCTGACGAATCAGGCCGAGCAACTGGTGACCATCCATGCCCGGCATATTCACGTCGCTGACCACCAGGCCGAACGCCTCCCGGGCCAGCACCTGCAACGCCGCCTCGGCACTCTCCACCGCACAGTAGTCGTGCCCGGCCAGCATGAGGGTATCGGCCAGGGCTTCGCGCAAGGCGCGGTCGTCTTCGACCAGCAGGACTTTGGCAGCCATGGAAATCACTCCTGAATCAAGGGTTGCGCCGCGCTCAGCAGCGGCAGAGTCAACAGGGCGCAGGTGCCCCGGCCGAGGCGCGAATACAGCTGCAGCTCGCCCTGATGGGCACGCGCCACCGCCTTGACCACCGCCAGGCCCAGGCCGGTACCGGTGGTCTTGGTGGTGAAGAAGGGTTCGCCCAGGCGCGCCAGGGTGGCCGGACCTATCCCCGGCCCGTCGTCGCTGACACACAGGCGCAACGTGTCGTCGCGCCGGTACAGATGGACCTTGAGACGGGCATCGCCGCCGGCCGCCTGAATGGCGTTGTGCAACAGATTGAGGATGGCGCCGACCAGGGTGTCGCGATTGCACAGCAACTCGCCGTCGCGCACATCGCACTGCCAACGCAGGCTCATACCCTGCACATGGGGCTCGGCCGCCGTGCGCAGAGCCTCGAACAGGGCCCTGGGCGCCAATCGATCCGGCAGCGGCAACTCGCCGCGGGCGAACACCAGCATGTCGCGCACCTGGTGCTCGAGCTCGTGCAGACGCTCCTTCAGGCGTCCGGCGAAGCGCTGCTGTTGCTCGACCGGCAAGACCTGCTCGGTCAAATGACTGGCATAGAGCAAGGCGGCGGACAGTGGCGTGCGAATCTGGTGAGCCAGGGAGGCCACCATCCGTCCCAGGGCCGACAGGCGTTCATGGCGGGACAGCTGATCCTGCAGGCGACGGGTTTCCGTCAGGTCGGTGAGCAGCACCAGCTGTCCGGGTTCGGCATGCAGCGAGCGGGTGGCGATCGACAGGCGCCGGCCATCCTTCAGCGAGACTTCGTGACCATCGTCTTCCCGCGGGGCGAAGTTACGGGCGATCACCTGACGCCAGAGCATGCCGACCAGGGGCTGGCCGAGCAGGCTGCGCGCCACCGGATTGGCCTCGCGCACCACGCCCTGACCGTCGATGACGACCACCCCGCCCGGCAACAGATCCAACAGGCTCTGCAGGCGATGAGCCAGACGCTCCTTCTCCGCCAACTCCTGCATGCGCTGGGCGCTGACCAGTGCCAGCTGCCCCTTGAGCTCGGTCACCCGGGCCTCCAGCATGCTGTAAGACTCGTTGAGCTGATTGGACATCTGACTGAACAGGGCGAAGGCCTGTTCCAGATTGACGCGGCCGGCCTGCTCTAAGGATGCAACGGGGGTCGGTTCGGCGTCAGGGGAAAGCTGGGCATTGGGATTCATTATGTTCTCTCGTGCCACGCACCGTCATAAGACAGTCAGTTACAGAAGAGATAGCAATACCCGTGCCTAAAATTTTTACATTGATTTTCAATAACTTAAAAAACAAAGCCGAAGGTCGTGTCAAACCTTCGGCTTCTCTTGGCCCATGCTGCCAATGGACTGACTCCACGAGGAAGCGTTATTCCTGCTCCTCTTCCTCGCGCCGGCTCATGCCGTACTTGCGCATCTTCTCGACCAGCGTGGTGCGGCGGATGCGCAAGCGCTCGGCCGCACGGGCAACCACCCCACCGGCATCATCCAGCGCCTGCTGGATCAGGCCTTGCTCGAGGCCGCCCAGGTAATCCTTGAGATCCAGGCCCTCGGGCGGCAGCATCGCGGGCGTGTCGATGCCCGGCAGACCGGCGACTATGGCCGCACGCTCCTCGATCTCGTCGCGCAGACTGACCGCCAGCTGCTCATCCTCATCGTCGACATGGCGGAACTTCTTCGGCAGCTCGCCCACGCCGATCACCCCATAGGGATGCATGATCGCCATGCGCTCGACCAGGTTCGCCAGCTCGCGCACATTGCCCGCCCAGTCGTGTCGGCACAGCGACATGATCGCCGCCGAGTTGAAGCGAATGGAGCCGCGTTTCTCATGCTCCATGCGCGAGATCAACTCGTTCAACAGCAGCGGGATGTCCTCGATGCGCTCGCGCAGCGGGGGCATCTCGATGGGGAACACATTCAGACGGTAATACAGGTCCTCGCGGAAGCTGCCCGCCTCGATCATGGTTTCCAGGTCTTTGTGGGTCGCGGCGATGATGCGCACGTCGGCGCTCTGGGTCTTGTTGCTGCCGACCCGCTCGAAGGTGCGCTCCTGCAGCACCCGCAGTAGCTTGACCTGCATCGGCAATGGCATGTCGCCAATCTCATCGAGGAACAGCGTGCCGCCATTGGCCAGCTCGAAGCGCCCGGCGCGACTGGTGATGGCACCGGTGAACGCCCCCTTCTCATGGCCGAACAGCTCGCTTTCCAGCAGCTCGGCCGGAATCGCACCGCAGTTGACCGGCACGAACGGGGCCTCGCGGCGCTTGGAGTGGTAGTGCAGGTTGCGGGCCACCACCTCCTTGCCCGTGCCGGATTCGCCGAGGATCAATACGCTGGCTTCGGTGTCGGCCACCTGCTGCATCATCTGCCGCACATGCTGGATGGTGCGGCTGGTGCCGACCAGGCTGCGGAACAGATTGGTCTCACGCTGGCGCCCGCGATCGCGCGCCTGGTCATACATCTCGCGATAGACCTGGGCGCGGTGCAGGGAGTCGAGCAGCTTGTTATAGCTCGGCGGCATCTCCAGACTGGCCAGGACACGGCGCCGCACGTCCTCCGGCCACTCCGCGGCGACCTGCTCGTCGACCAGCTGAACCGGCAGGTATTCATCCCAGGCCGCCAGGTCCTTGAGCAGCTCCAGCATCCCGCCTGTGGCCTGCGCACCGCCGACCAATACGCTGAGCACGGTGCGACTGGACTCGAGAGGCGCCACCGCATCGCGCCAGTCCGCGCTGCCGCAGGCGATATGCTCCTCCCCCAGAAAATTCAGGATGACCGCAAGGTCACGACGACGCTCGGAGTTATCGTCGATCAGCAGGATCTTGGTTTCACGCCACATATTTTTTTCGGTCTTTTCCGGGGAGTGAACGGACGCACATCGCCACGCAGAGGAGGCGTCGGCATTTGGCCGCTAGTAAAGTCAATTTCGAGGGTGCAGTCAATTTTATGGCGTGATTTTTTTGCTTTGCCGGATTCACAGCCTAAGCGGCTGTTCAGACAGAAAGGAGCTCGACTGAGCAAGCTCCCGAAAAGCGGCCTTGAGGAGGACAGGCCAGAGGGCAAACACCAACAAACTCGGAAAGATGCCTAACCGAACAATTGATAAACCTTTGCCCCCTGCTGGGACTGATTCAGCTGAATCAGCTCACCCGCCAGACGCTGCTGCTCGGCCTGGCAGACACAGACCAGCTCGCGATAGAGCTCGAGCAGCTCCTGCATGCGCGCGCGCAGCAAGCCCTCGTCCCGCTCGGCCTCGACCATCGCCTCGTCCACGGCCTGGCGGCACTGCAGGTCCAGTTCACCGATCGCCGCCCAATCGCGGGTGTCCAAGGCGGTACGCAAGGCGCTGCCGGTATCTTCCAGGCGCTGGACAGTTGAACTCATCATTGCGCTCCCTTAAACCTAAACCGCATCACTGACCGATGGCATCCCAACCGGTCTTCACTTCGCGCAACAGCCCGGCAACCTCCTCGAGAGGTGCGGGGTCATTCTTCGCATTGGCCTGCAGCAAGCGGGTAATCATATATTGGTACAAGCTATCCAGATTGGCGGCTAGCTCCCCCCCCTGACGCAGATCCAGGCCCTCGCGCAGGCCGCCGACGATGCCGATGGCCTTGCCGATCAGCTCGCCCTTCAGCGCGGTCTGCCCGCGCTCCATAGCCCCGCGCGCCTGGGCGATACGAGCCAGCCCCCCCTCCATCAGCATCTGGATCAAACGATGGGGGCTGGCGTCCGCAACCTGGGTCTGAGTGTTGACGTTCTGATACTGCCGCATCGCAACCATAGCATTCATGCCAATGTACTCCCGGTGTGCTTTCCCATTACCCCGGTTATCGGCATCGACGCTGCGAGCTTGAGACCTTTCGAACAACTATCCACGCGGGAAAGGCACGTAGACGAACAGTAGTCCCACATAAAACGAAAAGACCTACAGTTGCCCTACTCGGGCACCATGCAAGTCTTTTTCGCCCTAGCAGCCCAGCCTGCCCTCAGGCCGGTTCCGGCTCCACTTCCGGACCTATCGCCACCCAGGCATCACGGATCTGCACGATCAATTGTTCTACCTCGAGCAGGCTGCGCGGCGTCTGCTCGAGGGCCACACCGGCCAGGCGACGGATCATGTAGTCATAGAGCGCATCCAGATTTTCCGACAACTCGCCGCCCAGTTCTTTATCCAGGCTGGCCTGAAGCACGCCGATGATCGACAGGGTGCCGCCGACCGCCTCCCCGCGTACGCCGGGAACACCCTCTTGCTGGGCATGCAAGGCGAGAGCAATTCGTTCCAAGGCACCGTCCAACAACAGGCGCACAGCCTGGTAAGGCGTGATGTCCTGGCTGGTCTTGACCTGCTTATAGGTATTGATGGCGTCGCTCATGATTTAGCTACTCTGTTTCACCACGCCCGGCAGGCTGCCCAGCGCCTGGGCCAATCTGTCACTGGTGCTGTTCAAACGCGACACCAATGAGTCCATGGCATTGAACTGAGCAAACAGACGGGCCTGCATCTGGGCCACGCGCCGAGTCAGGTCCTCCCTCTGCTTATCGATGCCGGTGATGGTCGTTTGCAGTCCGCTCATGCGCTGCTCCAACACACCGCCGGTCTGGATATAACCATCGATACGCTTGTCCACTCGACTCATCAGGCCAGTATCGCCGGCGAAGAAAGTACCGACCGCGTCGAAGTTGTCGGTCAGCGCCTTGCCCAGCTTGGTATCGTCGATCTTCAGGGTGCCGTCTTTCTGGGTGGTAATGCCCAGGTCGGCCAGGACCCTCACGCCCTCCTGATCGGCAGGGCTGACCAGCTCGTTGCGCACGGCGCCCAGCAAGGTACGCACGGTCGCGTCGCCAACCAGACCACCGGTTACCGGCGGCTTGTCCTCGCCGATCCGAGTGACACTGGTCAGCTCGTTACTGGTCTTGATCAACTTGTTGTAGGCGTCGACGAATTTCTTGATATTGGCGGTGACGCCGGACTTGTCCTGATCGACTGTCAGGGTCAACGGCTTATCCGCCTCGGTCTTGCCGGACAGGGTCAGCGTCACCTCGGGAATGGCGTTGTCGACGGTGTTGCTCGGGCTCTTGAGCGCCAGGCCATCGACGGTGAACTCGGCATCGGCAGCCTGCTGCAGATAACCGGCGCCATTCCCGGTCGACTGGACGCTGCCGTCGAGAGCCAGGCCTGCCAGAGCCGCATCGGCGGTCTCGATGGAAATATCCTTGCCGGCCCCAGTCTCCTTGGCATTGAGCACCAGGCGCGACTGACCGTCGGCAGGGTTGTTGATGACGTTGGCGGTAATGCCCTTGTCCTTGAGTGCGGTGTTGAGCTTGTCACGGATCTGCACCAGGGTATCGCCCGAGGCGATATCGACCTCGACCCCGGCATCGGCCGCCCCCAGCTTGACCGTCAACTTGCCGTCGGCGGCCGCGGTAAAGTCGCTGGCCAGTGCCGCCGTGGCGACCTTGCTGCTGCTGGCCAGCCGCTCGACGGTCATCTGGTAGCTGCCCGCCAACGCCGTCTTGCTCGCCGAAGCGGTCAAGGCGCTGGCATTGGTCGAGGTGGCGCTGCGCTTCTCGAACAGCGCCAGGCTGTTGAGATCCTTCATGGCAGTCTGAAAAGCACTCAGTGCCCCTTTAAGCTCACCCAGCGCGGAAAACTTGGTAGTGGAGGCTTTTTCCAGGCGCGCCAGCTGCGCCTCCTTCGGGGCTTTTTCCGCATTGACCATAGCACCGACGATGCTGTTGATGTCGATGCCCGATCCGATACCCGGTATGCCTGCCATCTGCTCCACCTCGTCATGGGATTGACGTTTCCGCTACTGCTCCAATACCTATCAAAAAACGTGCCGTTCAGGCCTCTGCCTTGAACAGCAGGCTGCGTGCCTCGTCCAGTCTCTCCGCCAGGCGCAGGGCCTCTTCGGAAGGAATCTGCCGAATCACTTCGCCGGACACGCCGTCGGTGACCCTGACCACCACCCGCCCGGTGGAGTCATCCAGATCGAAATCCAGGTTGCGCTGAATGCTCTGAGCGAACTGCTTGATACTGGACACCGCCTCCTCCACCGGCTGTCGCTGCGACTCGGCAGTCGGTGACAGGGCGGCTGCGCTCTGTCCGGCCGACGACGGTACGGGCTGGCGTTCGGCAGAGCTGTCGCGTGCCGCAGCCGGCGCCTCGGAACGCATCACTCGCTCGGCGGTAAACACCGGGGAAATACCTTTTAGTCCATTGATATCCATGACCTCACCTCACATGGCAAGACGGGGAGTAGCGCCTGGCACTACCCCCCGTGGTTCTAGCCTAAACGCCGCCTCGAATTAACGAAGCAGACTCAGTACCGCCTGCGGCAACTGGTTGGCCTGGGCCAGGATCGCCGTGCCGGCCTGTTGCAGCACTTGGTTCTTGCTCAGGTTAGCGGTTTCTGCGGCGAAGTCGGTGTCCTGAATCCGGCCACGGGCTGCGGAAGCGTTCTCCGAGATGTTCTGCAAGTTGGAGATGGTGTTCTCGAAGCGGTTCTGCTTGGCACCGAGCTCGGCACGGGAGCTGTCGATGAAGGTCAGGGCCGAGTCGATGACATCCAGCGCCTTCTGTGCACCGATGGCGGTGGTGATATCGATCTTGTCGACGGCATCCAGGGCGCTGACCTGGGCGTTCGCCGCGTCCACCGAAACGTCGGAGGCGGTCGAGGTGAAAGACTTGCTGCTGTTCAGTTTGATCGTACCCATAGCACGGGTCGAATCTGTACCGCCCTGGGTCAGCGTAGTGGTGTCGACTGCCGCACCGGTGCCGTCGTAGCCGTAGGTGCTGATGACCGCAGTAGCCGAAGCGGTCGAGTGGTCGAACCCCTCGATCACGATGTCGTCACCGCGCTCGCTGGTCATTTTCAGCACCCCGCCATCGATGGCCGCACTGATGCCGGTCTGACCGCTCTTGGTGTTGATCTCGGTGGCCAGGGCACTCAGATCGCCGGTGGTGACGGTGGCGCGAATGGTCACCGCCGTGGCGTTGGAGCCGGTCAGGTTAAACGTGACCTGGCCGCTGGCGGACAGCGCACCGATCGAAATCGTGTTGCGGGCATCGGCCGAGACATTGGTGGTGCCGGTCTGAGCGTTGATCGCATCCGCGGCGCCCTTGGCGCTCAGGCCTGCAACGCTGATGGCCGTACTGGTTCCGGCGGAGCCAGCGATGGTCACAGTACCTGCAACGTTGTTCGCCGCCGCCGTGTTGGCGGTCGCCGTGGTACGACCAAGACCGACGTTGGCGCCCGTACCGGCGAGGGTACGGGTGTTGTTACCCACATTGCTGGCGCGGAAGTTGCCCAGGGCCATGTCGATGGTCTCGAAGGCATTGGCACCGACCTGGAACTGCTGAGCACCAAAGGTGCCGTCGAGGATCTTGCGACCACCGAAGCTGGTGGTATCGGCGATACGGTTGAACTCCTGCTGCAGCTGGCTGACTTCGTCCTGCAGGGCGCGGCGTTCGGTCGAGGAGTTGGAGCCGTTGGCCGACTGCAAGGACAGGTCGCGCATACGCTGCAGGATGTTGGTGGACTGCTGCAGGGCACCCTCGGCGGTCTGTGCCAGGGAGATACCGTCGTTGGCGTTACGCACCGCCACACCCAGGCCGTTGACCTGGCTGGTCAGACGGTTGGAGATCTGCAGGCCGGCGGCGTCGTCCTTGGCGCTGTTGATACGCGAACCGGTGGACAGGCGCTGCAGGGAGGTGTCCAGCGACTTGGACGAGCTATTCAGGTTGCGCTGGGTATTGAGCGACGCGATGTTGGTATTGACGGTAAGAGCCATGGTGGTGTCCTCCAAGGACTAGCGTGTTTGCCTGAGCGTGCGACCTCGGGTGGGCAGTGCCCAGGCACCCTTAAAGTTCGCATTCGTAATTTGTATCGGCGTTAGTGCCAGGAGCTTTAGAGTTTTTTGCAAGGTCGCTGAGTAGATTTTTTCTTCAGCGCTGACAAACACTTAGCCCAAGTAGCACCCCACTAGCGCGACGATGGCAGAATTTCGGCGGCTTATCTGACTGGGTCGCAGGGTGGATTTGCCGAAGGCGTAACCCGCCAAACGTTGGTTAATGGCGATGGATTACACCGCTGTGCGGCCCAGCCTACAGCCGGCTACAGGCTCAACGCAGCTGATTGAACAGGTTCAGGCCGCTGATCTTCACGTAGCTCTGTTGCGCGGCCTCGAGGATGATCGACTGGAAGGACAGGCGCGACAGCGCCTCGGCGTAATCCAGCTCACGCAGGTCGGCCTGCACGCCCTTGTTGACCAGGCTGACGTCTTCGTTGTCGGTCTGGGTCGACTCGACAATATTCAAACGCGCGCCGATTTCGCCACGCACGCCATCCACCTTGGTCATACCGTGGTCCAGATTGGTCAGCGCCACGGCGACGGCGTCGCGCAGCTGGAGGTTGCCTGCCGGGGTGTCGGCGGTGCTTTCCAGCGCCGTACGCAGGTTGGCGATGGTGCTGAGGATGCCCTGCTTCTGCCGGGTCGGGTCGGCCGTCACCTGAATGGTCTCGCCACCGACCGGCGCACCATCGAGCAGCACGCTGACTCCTCGAAAAACCAGCCGATCGCTGGTGTTCGTGTCGTTGTCCAGGCTGCCGCTGGCCAGCGCTCCGGGAACGCCAATCTCGAACACCTCATAGCTGCTGGCCGTCGGATTGCCGAAGACGATCTCCACGCCGGCCGCCGGAAATGGCGGGGCACCGGAGAAGGCCACCTCGTCCTGCACCAGGGGCGCCGAGGCCGTCAGCGTGGAACCGACCGGACTGACGGTGAAAGCCGCATCCAGGCGGCCGGCATTGACGACGTTCTCGAAGATCTTCTTGCCGCTGTCGCTGATCGCCAGATCCAGCGAGCTGGCCACCTGCAGCTTGCGCTGGCCCTCGTCGCCGGCATAGCTGTAACTGCCGTCGGCCTGACGGACGAAGGGCTGGGTCTTGCCCTGAAAACCCGCGAACAGATACTCGCCGCGGGCATTGCGGGTGTTCATCAGGCTGAACAACTCGTCCTCGCGCTCGCCCAGTTCGGCGGCGATGGACTGCCGGTCGGCCTGACTCAGCGCACCATTGCCGGCCTGCACCGCCAGTTCGCGCACCCGCTGCAGCACGGTGTTGACCGAGTTGAGGGTGACCTCCTCCTGGGTCAGGCTGTTCTTCGCCGCGGTGAGGTTGTCCTTGTACTGGGTCAGCACATTCTGCTGCTGCTCCAGTTGCAGCAGGCGCACCGAGGCCACCGGATCGTCCGCCGGGGTGAGGATGCGGTTACCCGTACTGATCTGCTCCTGGGTGCGCGTGGCATTGGCATAGTTGCGCTGCAGGCCCTGCACGCCATTATTGAAGGCTTGGATGGTGGAGATGCGCATGTTCTAGCCTCTTGTCGCAAGCAGCGAGCCGCTAGGGCTTAGCGGAATGAGTTGATCAGGGTATCGAACAACGAGCGGGCAACTTGAATGATCTGGGCCGAGGCGTTGTAGTACTGCTCGAACCTGATCAGGTTGGCCGCCTCCTCATCGAGGTTGACCCCGGACAGGGCATCGCGGTTGTCCGTGGCCTGCTTGAGGATGGCCCCGGTGGCCTCGCCGTCCTGGCGGGCCTGGGCGGTCAGGGTGCCGACCCGCTCGACCAGATCGCCGTAACCGTCGGTGAAGCTGGCCCCGGTGCCGATACCCGTAACGCTCGGGTCCACGCCGACGGTCTGCTTGCTCTGCAGGTCCACCAGCTTGAGCGCATTGCGGTTGTCCGAAACACCATTGCTGTTGAAGGCCAGGGTAAAGGTGTCGCCATTCTCCGGACGGCCGCTGATGGTGAAGCTGACCCGGTTGCCGCTGCCGAGATCCAGTTCATAGGTGTTCAGTTGGCCCGGCACGAAGGCGCCAGCAGGTACCCGGGTCAACCCGGCTACCGGGGTGCCCGGCGGGTTCTCGAAGCCCCCGGCGCCGTTGTAGATCAGCCCCTGCGGCAAGGCGGCGGCGATCGCCGCGCTGTCGATAGGACTGGCCCCGGCGGCGATCAGGTCAGGCTGGGAAATCGTGCCATTGCCGACGTTCTGCAGGGCGGCCTCGCTCCTGACCGGCGCGGCAAAAGCCAACTGATCGGCCTGGTCCAAGACTGCGGTCATGCTGACAGCGCCGCGCCGGGTTGGCTGCATCAAGAAGCGGTCACCCGCCGCCGGTGCCGATCCCAATACCAGTTCGAACCCTTGGTCGCGGCCGGCGACATCGGCAAAGGTCAGGGTTTGCGGGTAAGTGAAGGGGCCAGGAGGTGCCACCGTCATGGTCGCGCCGTCGCTCAAGCGCCGCGCCGTGTAGTTGGTACCATCGAACTCTAGGCGGTAGTCGCTGGTGGTCAGCACGCTGCTGTTGGTGATGTTCAGCGCCGGCTGGACATTGCTGGTATTGGTCGAAAAAGCCAGGACGCGCAACGCCGCCTGGGCCGGGTCGTTGAAGTCGCCAAAGAGCGCGCTGCCCACCTGCCCCTTGAGATCCAGGCCCTGACCGAGCTGGGTGTTGACCTGGTCGCTGACCGCCAGGGCCAGGCGACCGAGCGCATTGAGGGTCGGGTCCAGGCTCTCGGCCCGGTAGCGAATCAGCCCGCCCAGTTCGCCGCCGCTTATCAAGCTGGTGATGCCCTGGCGCGAGCCACCGCTGACGAAGTCTATCTCGAAGCGAGTGGGGTCGCCCTGCCCCGGCACGGCCTCCAGGCGACTGGCGGTGGCGCCCACCACCAGCGGCTGGCCGGAGCCGACGAACAGGTTCAGCGAACTGTCGTCCTGGGGCACTACCGTCACGCCGACATAGGTGGACAGCTGGCGGATCGCCTCTTCCCGGGCATCGAGCAGGTCGTTGGGCTGCTGGCCGTTGGAGGCGGCGACGGCGATGGCATTGTTGAGGCTGGCAATGGAGGTGCTCAGCCGGTTGATCTGATCGGTCACAGCCGTCATCTGCTTGTTGATGAAGCTGTTCTGCTCGCCGATCCGCTCGGACACCGTGTTGAAGCGCCGCGCCAGGCCTTCTGCCTCGGACAGCACCAGCTGCCGGGCGGGAATGTTGGCCGGATCCTCGGCGGCAGTCTGCAAGGACGAGAAGAACTTCTGCAGCGAGGGGGTGATGCCGGTGGTGGAGCCTGCCAACAGCGAATCGAGCTGCTCGATCTGGCTCTTGTAGGCCTGTACGTCGCTGTTGAGCGCGGTGCTGCTGCGCAACTGGGTGCTGAGGAACTCGCTGTAGCTGCGGCGGATATCCACCAGGGTGGTACCGGAGCCGATGTAGCCGGCACCGCTGAACTGCGGCGGCCGGGTGGCCTGCACCGTGTCCTGACGGGAAAACCCCGGCGTATTGACGTTGGTGATGTTGTGACCGGTGACCGACAGCGCCGTCTTGTTCGCGGCGAGGCCGGACAGGCCAATATTCAGTAGATCAGCCATGGCTCAGCTCACCCGCGGGCCGGCGGCGTGCCGGCCGCTGCGATGGTTTGATAGGTCTGCATCTTGCGCGCGATCTGCGACACCTTGCGCGCGTAATGCGGGTCGGTGGCGTACCCGGCCTGCTGCAGCTCGCGCACGAAGCGCTCGGGGTTGTCGGTGGCATTCAGGGCCTTCTCGTAACGGCCGTTGCTCTGCAGGAAACTCACGTAGTCCTCGAAGCTCTGGGCGTAGGAGTCGTAGGCGCGAAACGAAGCCGCCTCTTTCACCGCCTTGCCGCCCTGGTATTCGGTGGTCAGCACCCGTGCCGACTCGCCGTCCCAGCTGTTGTGACTCTTGATGCCGAACAGGTTGTGGCTGCTGCTGCCGTCCCGCTGGCGGATGATCGACTTGCCCCAGCCGGTTTCCAGGGCCGCCTGGGCCACCAGGTAGCGGGCCTCGACGCCGATTTTCTCGGCGGCCTTCTCGGCCATCGGCAGCATGGCCGCGACGAACTCCGCGGGCGAGGCGAAGGTCGACTTGCCCGCTGCCGTAGCCGCCTGGGCCAGGCGGCGGCCGCTGATGGCATCGCTGTCGCCCAGGCTCAGGGCCTTGTCCTTGGGCGCGGCGAAGGCCGTGGCCGGCACCCAGTCGGCCTGTGCCAGGGGCTGGCCATCGACAGCGCCGTCCGAGGGCACTATGCCGGCCAGCAGGCGATCGCCCAGCTTGCCCGGCAGCGCCAGGCGCCGCTGATTGATCAGTCCCGCGTCATCGCGTGCACTGTCGACCTTGGCCAGCGGCTTGCTCGGCGCACGGGGCACCGGGGCATCGACCTGAGCGAACGGATTGGGCCGCTCGCTGGGCCCTTTCATCTTCGACATCTGCCGCTCCAGCACAGCGGCCAGGCCGATACCGTTCTGGTTGTTCGACAGCGTCACCGACAGCTGCTGGTCGTACATGTCCTGGTAGGTCTTGCTCTCGTTGCTGTTGAGGAAGTTGCCTTCGCCGAACACCTCGTTGGCCGAGCGCATGGCCTTGAGCATCTGATTGAGGAACAGCGACTCGAACTCCTGGGCCACCTTGCGGATGTTCTGCTCGCTGTCGCCGCCGACCTTGAACTGGTTCAGGCGGTTCAGGTCGGTGAAGGCGCCGCTGTCCAGCGGGCTCTTGCCGTTGCCGAGCAGGCCGGCCGAGAGTCGAGAATCCATGGTCGCCTCCTTAGATCACGATCAGGTCGGCCTGCAGGGCGCCCGCTTGCTTGAGCGCCTCGAGGATGGCCATGAGGTCCGAGGGCGCGGCGCCGACCTGGTTCACCGCGCGGACGATCTCGTCCAGGGTCGTGCCGGGGCCGAATTTGAACATCGGCTTGGCTTCCTGATCGGCGTTCACGCGCGAGCGCGGCACCACAGCGGTCTGACCGCCGGACAGCGCCTCGGGCTGGCTGACGATGGGGTCTTCGGTGATGGTCACCGTGAGGCTGCCGTGGGTCACCGCCGCCGGTTGCACCCGCACGTTCTGGCCGATGACGATGGTGCCGGTGCGCGAATTGATGATCACCTTGGCCACGGCCTGGCCCGGGTTGACTTCCAGGTTCTCGAGAATCGACAGGTAGTCGACCCGCTGGTTGGGGTCCAGCGGCGCGCTGACCCGCACCGAGCCGCCGTCTATGGCCTGGGCCACGCCCGGGCCGAGCAGGTCGTTGATCTGGTCGACGATGTTCTTCGCCGTGGTGAAGTCCGGCCGGTTGAGGTTCAGGGTCAGGCTGTTGCCCTGGTCGAAGCCGCTCGGCACCGGCCGCTCCACCGTGGCGCCGCCGGGGATGCGCCCGGCCGACGGCACGTTGACGGTGATGCGCGAGCCATCGGCGCCGCCGGCATCGAAACCGCCGACCACCAGATTGCCCTGGGCGATGGCGTAGACGTTGCCGTCGATGCCCTTGAGCGGGGTCATCAGCAGGCTGCCGCCGCGCAGGCTCTTGGCATTGCCGATCGAGGAGATGGTGATGTCGATGGTCTGCCCCGGCTTGGCGAAGGCCGGCAGGTCGGCATGCACCGACACCGCGGCGACGTTCTTCAGCTGCACGTTGCCGCCGGCCGGCACCTTGATGCCGAACTGCGCCAGCATGTTGTTGAAGGTCTGCACGGTGAAGGGCGTCTGGGTGGTCTGGTCGCCGCTGCCGTTGAGGCCGACCACCAGGCCGTAGCCGATCAGCTGGTTGCTGCGCACGCCCTGGATGCTGGCCAGGTCCTTGAGCCGCTCGGCCTGGGCGACGGCGGCGAGCAGCAGCAGGCAGAGGGCGGAAATCAGTCGCATCATGGTCGGCTACCTGCTTAGAACGGGAACAGCGGGCTGAGGAAGAAGCGGTCCAGCCAGCCCGGCTGACTGGCGTCGGCGAAGGCCCCGGTGCCCGAGTAGGTGATGCGCGCGTCGGCGATACGCGTGGAGGAAACGGTGTTGTCCGTGCTGATGTCGTCGGCCCGCACCAGCCCGGCGATGCGCACCAGTTCGTCGCCGGTGTTGAGGGTCATCCACTTCTCCCCGCGCACCGCCAGGATGCCGTTGGGCAACACCTCGGCGACGGTCACGGTGACCGAGCCGGACAGGCTGTTGCCCTGGGCCGCCTTGCTGTCGCCCTTGGTGTCGCGGTTGGCGTTGTACTCGGCCCCCAGGCTCAGGTTGTCGCCGGTCAGCGGGTTGAGGACATTACCCGAGCCGGGGTTGCGTACCGACACGCCGCCGCCGAACAGCGAGGTCAGGCCGATATTGGCGCTGCTGTCCTTGGAGATCTGCGAGCCGGCGTTCTTGCTGGCCTGGGTGCGCTCGTTGAGGGTGATGGTGATGATGTCGCCGACACGGAAGGCCTTGCGGTCGCCGTAGAGATTGTTCTCGAAGCCGGCCTGGTAGATCGAGCCGTTGTTCTGCGCCGCCGGCAGCGGAGTACGGGGCAGCACCGGCGCGTAGTACGGGTCGTCCGGCTTCGGCGGCGGCGAGACGCAGCCGCTCAGGGCCACGGTCACGAGCATAGAGAGCGCTATCATCAGCCGGTTCATAACCACTACCTCGGGTGTTCTATTGCAGTTGCGGCCCGCTAACGCCGGCCCCACTCATCAAAGATTCTGGGACACGAAGGACAGCATCTGGTCGGCGGTGGAGATGACCTTGGAGTTCATCTCGTAGGCACGCTGGGTGGTGATCATGTTCACCAGCTCCTCGACCACGCTGACGTTGGAGTTTTCCAGGGTGTTCTGCAGGGTCGTGCCCAGGCCGTTGAGGCCCGGCGTGCCGACCTGGGGCGCGCCACTGGAGGCGGTCTCCAGGAACAGGTTGCTGCCGACCGCTTCCAGGCCCGCCGGGTTGATGAAGTCGGCGAGCTGCAGGTTGCCGACGATCTGCGGCTGCGGGTTGCCGGCGGTGGTCACCGATACCGTGCCGTCCTCGCCCACGGTGAAGGTGCGCACCTCGTTGGGCAGCACGATGGCGGGCTCCAGGGCGAAACCATTGGAGGTGACCAGCTGGCCGTCGGCGTTCAGATGGAAGCTGCCGTCGCGGGTGTAGGACACGGTGCCGTCGGGCATCAGCACCTGGAAGAAACCCCGGCCGTTCACCGCCATATCCAGCGGTTGCTCGGTGGTTTGCAGGCTGCCGGTGGTGAAGATCTTCTGCGTACCGACCACCCGCACGCCGGTGCCGAGCTGCAAGCCGGAGGGCAACTGGCTGTCCTGGCTGGACTGACCACCGGGCTGGCGACGGATCTGATACAGCAGGTCCTCGAACTCGGCACGATCGCGCTTGAAACCCGTGGTCGACACGTTGGCCAGGTTGTTGGAAATGGTGGTCAGGTTCATGTCCTGGGCGGACAGGCCGGTCTTGCTGACCCAGAGTGCAGGAAGCATATCTATTCTCCTCGGGCGCCGCTTTCACGGCGCCGCGTGCTGGTAATTAGCTGAGTTGCAAGACCCGCGCCACAGCCGAGGCGTTGTCCTCGGCGGTGCGCATCATCTTCACTTGCAGCTCGAACTGGCGGGACAGGGAGAGGATCGCGGTCATCTCCTCCACGGCATTGACGTTGCTCGACTCGAGGAAACCCGAGGTCACCCGCACTGCCGCATCGGCCAGTACCGGCTGCCCGTCCTTGATCCGCATCAGGCCGTCACTGCCCTTCTCCATCTGCTTGAGGTCGGGGTTGACCAGCTTCAGACGGTCGACCTCGGCCAGCACATTGGGCGCCTCGCCGAGGGCGCGAATGCTGATGGTGCCGTCCTGGCCGATCTCGATCTTCTGCTCCGGCGGCACGGCGATCGGCCCGGCATTGCCCATCACCGGCAAGCCGCTGCCGGTGCGCAACATACCTAAGGCATCGACATTCAGGCTGGCGGTGCGCACGTAGGCCTCGCTGCCATCGGCCGCCTGCACGGCCAGCCAGCCCTCGCCGCCGATCGCCACATCCAGGTCACGACCGGTCTCCTGCAGAGAGCCGGGGGTAAAGTCGGTGCCGGGGCGCTCGCTCATGGCATACACCCGCGCCGGCAAACCGTCGCCGAACACCGGCATCGAGCGCGCCTGCTCGAAATCGCGACGGAAGCCGCTGGTGGAGATGTTCGCCAAATTGTTGGCGTGGGCGCTCTGGGCCAGGCTGTTGTTGTGGGCCCCTGTCATGGCGACGTACAGCATCTTGTCCATGGTTAGTCTCCGAGGTGGGCGTAGCGCCCGCTGCTCTTTGCCAGTAATCCAGCAAGCACCGTGCCACCCATCGACGCAAACCAATAAGACAATGAAATATAAGGAGTTTATTAAAAAGAAAAGGCTCCCTAGGGGAGCCTTTCAAAAGACGCTCGGCGGGAATTTGCCGCCTGCGGCAAGCGCAACCGAGCGCGCCGCTATCAGCGTAGATTGATGATGGTCTGGGTGATGGCGCTTTCGGTTTCGATCGTCTTGGCATTGGCCTGATAGTTACGCTGAGCGACGATCATGTTCACCAACTGCTCGGACACCTCGACATTGGAATCCTCCAGGGCGCCGGCCTGCAGCGCACCCAGGGTACCGCTGCGCGGCGTGCCGATCACCGGCTCCCCGGACTGGAAGGACTGCGCCCAGCCCGTCTTGCCAACCGGGGTCAGGCCTTGAGTGTTGGCGAAATTGGCCAGAATGACCTGCCCCTGCACCCTGGATTGACCATTGGTGTAACGGGCGAAGATCACCCCGGTATCGTCGATCTCCAGCCCCGCCAGCTGCCCCGTGGTGTAGCCGTCCTGACTAACGCTGTTGACCGCGAAGGCGCTGGCGAACTGGGTGGAGTTGCGGATGTCCACCTGGATGCCCGCTGCGTTGGCGGTGGCGCCGTTGGCCGACCATACCGGTGGGACCGAACTATCCGCTATCGCCGGCGTCCAGCCATCCAGGGTGAAGCGTCCGGTCGCCGGGTCCACAGTGAAGTCGGGGCCGCCGGCGCCGTCATAGTTGCCCGAGGCCAGGCTGGCGATGTTCAACTGACCGCTGGCGGTGAACCCCATGCCCATCGAATAGGGCACTGTGGAGGTCGGGTCTGCCGGGTTGCGACCATCGATCAGCACATTCATCTGCCAGGCATTGGGCCCGGTCTTGACGAAGTACTGAGTCATGACATGGGCATTGCCCTGGGTGTCATAGATATTGGTGGAGGTCGCCGAATTGTAGGTAGTCGGGTCGGCCGGATTGAATGGCGTGGTGACGGGCACCGTGTTGGTCGAATTCAGGTTGAATCCCTGGGTCAGCGTGCTCGTTGCCTGGGGGGACTGGCTGGCCGATTCGATGCGCAAGTCGGTGATCACGCCGTTCTGCAGATTGCCGTTGGCATCGGTTGCATAGCCCTGCAGGCGATGACCGAAGTTGTTCACCATGAAGCCTTCGCGGTCGGTACCGAAATAACCGGCCCGGGTGTAGCTGATCTCGCCGTTGTTGCTGGTCTGGAAGAAGCCATTGCCGTTGATGGCCAGATCCAGGGCGTTCTGCGTGTAGTTGATGTTGCCCTGATTGAACAGCTGCGACACATTGCTCAGTTGCACCCCAGCGCCCTGCTGGTTGCTGCCGGTGCCTTGCACCGAAGCGGCATAGAGGTCGGCGAACTCGGCACGCGACTGCTTGAAGCCAACGGTACCGGCGTTGGCGATGTTGTTGCCGGTGATATTGAGATCACTGGTGGCAGCCCGCAGACCACTCAGACCGATATTGAACGACATGGAAGTCTCCTTTGCCGGCCGCACCGGCGATTGAATTCGCTGATTACTGACCGATCACCTGCACCTGGGAGAGCGGCACGCTGCCGAGTCCCGCCAGGTTCAACGTCAGCTCGCTCCCCCCCAGGGTGACGCTGTCGACGTTGGCCGGCAGCAGGGTGTAGAGCCCCTTGGTTTCGCCGTTGTAAGTCGCCTGCGCCTCGAACCTGTAGTTACCGGGCGGCAACAGATTGCCGCCGGCGTCCTTGCCGTCCCAGATGAAGCTGACGTTGCCGGCGGCCTGTTCGCCCAGGTTGATCCGGTTCACCACGGAGCCGGATTTGTCGTACACGTTGACGTAGACATTGCTGCTGGTGGTCGGCAGCACCAGGCTGGCCTTGAAGCTCTCGCTGGTATCGACCATCGCCTTGTCAGTCGGCACTATGACCTTGCGCCCGACCAGGGAAGAGGCTTGCAGCGCCTGGGACGACTGGTAGCCCGATAGCAGGGAGCTCATGCTGGTATTGAGCTTCTCGATCCCCTCGACCTGGCTGAACTGGGCCAACTGGGCGATGAACTCGCCGTTACCCTGGGGCTCCAGCGGGTTCTGGTTATTCAATTGCGCCACCAGCAGGTTGAGAAACTCATTCTTGCCAAGCTCCTTGCTCTTATTGGGCTCCTGCTTGATCTGGTACTGATCCAATGCAGAGCTGACACCACTAACGCTGCTCATCCTTCATTCCTCACCGGTGGTTCACTGGCCCAGGGTCAGCACCCGCTGCAGCATCTGCTTGGCGGTGTTCATCATTTCCACGTTGGTCTGGAAGGCCCGACTGGCCGAGATCATGTCGGCCATTTCCTCGACCACGTTGACGTTGGGGTAGTAGACATAGCCATTCTCATCGGCGGCCGGATGATTCGGCTCGTAGCGCTGTACCAGCTCGCTCTGATCCTCGACTATGCCCAGCACCTGGACGCCTTGGCCGGCCTGGTCCTGCTCGGCGAACAAGGAACCGCGGTCGCCGCCCTGGGCCTGCTGGAAGACGGTGGCGAACACCGGATGACGCGCGCGATAGGTCTGATCGATGCTCGACGACACCGTCTCGGCGTTGGCGATGTTGCTGGAGATGGTGTTCAGGCGAGTGCTCTGGGCGCTCATGCCGGTTCCGGCGATATTGAAGACACTGGCGAGTGACATGGCATCGGACTCCTTTAATCGCCGCGCAGGGCGCTGACCAGCCCTTTGAACTTGCTGTTGAGGAAGGTGAAGCTAGCCTGGAAGTTCACCGCGTTTTCCGCGTAGCTGGCCTGCTCGACCTGCAAATCGACGGTGTTCTGATCGATGGAGGCATGCAGTGGCGAGCGGTAGACCAGTCCGGCATCGCCCGCACTCAGCCCCTCGGCGGCGATATGCCGGCTGTCGGTGCGACTCAGTCCGACCGGGCCGCGCTGGACCTTGGCACTCTGCTCGGCCAGTACCGAGGCGAAGTCCAGATCGCGCGCCTTGTAGTTGGGCGTATCGGCGTTGGCCATGTTGTTGGCCAGCACCTCGGCACGCTGGGCGCGGAAGCCGAGCGCTTTTTCATGGATGCCGAGTGCACTATCGAAGCTGATGCTCATGGTCAGGAACCCTTGCCGTCTGGCTTACCTGTTGTCCGTGCCAGACATACAGCAAGGTGTGTGCCAAAAAATTTACTTCTTATATTTCAACTACTTGGCAGTTTTTTCAGGCCAGCTTACGAGCCAAGCGGCAAGGCCTTTCCGCCCTCTGGCAAGCAAAGCGGCAATCCTCCCCAGACCATTTGCCGCCAGCCGAACGAAAAACGGGAGGCCACTGGCCTCCCGTTCTTCCCAAGCCGCCCGCGGCGACTGGCTCATTTTGCCTTGTAGATGATGCCCGGACTGCACTGCACCATCTGATAACGCTCCGGCAGTCCGTTGAGCGCCTCAGAGGCGCCGAGAAACAGGTAGCCACCGGGCTTGAGCATGGCGTGGATGCGCGTAAGGATGTCCTTCTTCACTTCGGCGGAGAAGTAGATCAGCACGTTGCGGCAGAACACGACGTCGAATTTGCCGAGGCTGGCATAGCTGTCCAGCAGGTTAAGCGGGCGAAATTCGACGCGGCTCTTGATGGCCGGCTTGACCACCCAGCGCCCTGGTCCGGCCGGATCGAAATAGCGCTGCAAGCGCTCCTGGGACAGGCCACGGCCCATCGCCAGGCTGTCGTACTCGCCGGACTTGCAGTTGGCCAGCATCGACGGCGAAAGGTCGGTGGCCACGATCTGCACCCCGGCCTTGAGCTGACCGATATTGGTCTTCTCGAACTCGTCGATGCTCATCGACAGGGAATAGGGCTCCTGACCGGACGAGCAGGCCGCCGACCAGATGCGCAAACGCTGCCCGGGGCTGGCCTTGATCATCTCGGGCAGCACCCGATTCTTCAACACCTCGAACGGATAGGTGTCGCGAAACCACAGGGTTTCGTTGGTGGTCATGGCATCCACCACCTGCTCGCGCAAACCGCTGCGCGGCTGGCTTTGCATGCGCTGCACCAGCTCCCCCAGGCTCTTGATGGCATGCTGCTCCATCAGTTTGTTCAGCCGACTGGAAACCAGATACTGCTTGTTGCTGCCCAGCAGAATGCCGCAGGCTTTTTCCAGGAATACCCGGAACTGCTCGAAATCCAAATTACCTGAAGACACTCGCGAGGCCTCGCCGATCATAATGTTGTGCCGAAGACACGCCTCAGCCCTGATCTACCATATTGATGCGCTCAACCACCCGTGACGCCAGATCATCCGGCCGGAACTTGGCCAGGAAGTCATCGGCCCCCACCTTTTTCACCATGGCCTGGTTGAACACGCCAGAGAGCGAAGTATGCAGGATGATGTGCAGTTTCTGCATGCGCGGATCCGCACGAATCTCCGCCGTCAGGGTGTAGCCGTCCATTTCCGGCATCTCGATGTCGGATATCAACATCAAGAACTCCTCGGCCGGATTCTTGCCCTCCTCGACCATGGCTTTGAGGTACTCCAGGGCCTGGCGCCCATCGTTCAGCGCCACCACCTCGACGCCGACAGTCTGCAGGCAGCGAGTCACCTGCTTGCGCGCCACCGAGGAGTCATCGCAGGTCAGCACCCGCTTGGTCACTGCCTTGGCCTGAACCTGCTGATCCAGCACGCCCTCGGATATGACCTCGGACGTCGGAGCCACCTCGGCGAGGATTTTCTCCACGTCGATGATCTCCACCAACTGCTGATCCAGATGGGTCACCGCGGTGAGGTAATGATCGCGCCCCGTCCCCTTGGGTGGCGGATGGATGCCCTCCCAGTTCATGTTGACGATGCGCTCCACCGAATGCACCAAAAAGCCCTGAACCTTGGTGTTGTACTCGGTGATGATGACGAAGCTGTTGTCCAGGTTCTTCAGCGGCGCCTTGCCGGTCGCCATGGACAGGTCAAGAATCGGGATGGTGCCGCCGCGAATACTCGCGACCCCACGGACCACCGGGCTGGACTTCGGCATGATGGTGAGCTTGGGGCACTGCAGCACCTCCTTCACCTTGAACACGTTGATCCCGTACAACTGGCTGCCGTTCAGACGAAACAACAGCAGTTCCAAACGATTCTGCCCTACCAGCTGAGTTCGCTGATTTACCGAATCCAATACACCGGCCATGCCCCAACCTCTTCAGTTTGACTAGCGCGCAATGTGCTCAGCGTAGCAGGCGGCACGGGCCTTGCTTTTTACTCAGCATGAACGCAGAAACGACGACTTTTCGGCACGCACTGGTAAAGGGCTGCCACCTACTGGCAGTTTTACCTGCATTGCTCCTACTCGGCTATAGCCCCCAGGCAGCCGCGGCAACCTTGCCTGAGCAGCTTATCGGCACCGCCCAGGGCTTTCTTGAGCAGGCAGTAGAGCAGTATTTACAGCGCGGCGATATCCAGGGACGGCATGAGGTCCAGGTCAATCGGCTGGATCCGCGCCTGCGCCTGCCCGCGTGCGACAAAGAACTGGCTGCCACCCTGGAAAGCCCGGACGAGCCCGTAGGCCGGGTAACCGTGCGAGTGCGCTGTTCAGGCAGTGCCCCCTGGACCGTCTTCGTTCCGGGCCAGGTGCGCCTGTACCGCGAGGTCGTGATCGCCAGTCGCCCACTCAAACGCAACGCCGTTCTGACGGAAATGGACATTGCCCTGGCCGAACGCGATCTCGGCTCACTCAGCCAGGGCTACCTGACCACCCCCAGGCAGGCAGTCGGCAAGAAATTGACGCGCCCCCTGCTGCCGGACCAAGTGGTGATGCCCATACACGTCGAGGCCGCCGAGGTCGTCCATCGGGGCGATCAGGTGGTCATCAGCGCACGCAGCGGCACGGTGAACGTGCGCATGCCCGGCGAGGCCTTGTCCGACGGGGCTGCCGGCAAACAGATCCGGGTACGCAACCAGCGCTCGCAGCGCGTGATCAGGGCCCGGGTAGTGGGGCCTGGCCAGGTTGAAGTGGCCATGTAGGCATGATTCTTGTGTGATGTTCGGCTGACGACTGACGCACCGTGTTTTAGACTGTTGCCTGACGCAGAATTATTGCTCGGCAGCCCTAAAGTTTTCTGGTTTTGGGCCGACAAGCTAGGCAAGCGTCCAAATACTGCCCGAGGTTTTGCATCATGGTCATCGATTTCAACCGGCCCAATAGTGCCAGCACCCCTGCCAATACAGGGCGTACAGGCAGCACCCAGTCTACTGGCCGCAACGACGCCATTGGCGCTAAGCCGAGCGACGCGCCTGCGCCAGCCGACAGCAATCCGAGTGGCGAATCGGTGCAACTCAGTCACGAAGCGCAGCAACTGCAGAAGATCGGCGAAAGCCTGCGCGACCTGCCGAGCGTCGATAAAGAACGCGTTGCCCGGATCAAACAGGCGATTGCCGACGGCAGCTACCAGGTCGACAGCCAACGCATCGCCGGCAAACTGCTCAATTTCGAATCCCAGCGCTAGTCCCAAGGCTGCGCGCTGGGGGTATTGGACGCCTCCGCCCCCAAGAGCCCGCCATGCACGACACGACCCTGCTGAACCTGATCAACGACGATATCGGCACAGCCAAGCGACTGCTTGAGTTAATCGATGACGAGTTCCAAGTCCTTGGTGAACGCGATCTGACCCGCCTGCAGAGCATACTCGCGGACAAGCAGCCACTGCTTGCCCTGCTCGACCAGCACGGCAAGAGCCGCAGCCAGCTCCTCCTCAGCCTGCAGCTGAGTGCCGACCGCGCCGGCCTACAGGCGCTGGCCGAGCGCTCCGAGCTGGGCGCCGAACTGCTCGCCCGCGGCGATGAGCTCAATACCCTGCTCGAACGCTGCCAGACCGCCAACCTGCGCAACGGCCGTCTTATCCGCTCCAGTCAGGCCTCGACCAATAGCATGCTCGGCATTCTGCGCGGCGGCGAAACGCCGAACGTCTATGACAGCCGCGGCAGTACCGCTAGAATCGGCCAACAGCGCCCGCTCAGCCAGGCCTGACCACCTATAACAAGGCACCAGGACATACCCAGTATGCGAGTGCCCGAGTAATTGCCAGGAGAGTTCTGGACCGTGTCCAATCCCTTTACCGAGGACGATGGCCCGCAACCACCCAAAGTGCTCAAAGCGCCAATGGAAATCGTTGCCACCCTCCGCCTACTGCAACAGGCCCACGACCCCCTGATCATCACCTTTCACGAGCGCAGCCAACGCTTCCAGAGCTACCTGGTCGAAGTGGACCGCGACAGTTCCCGGCTGACCCTCGATGAAATCATCCCCAACGACGGCGAGCGCTACCTGCTAAACGGCGAAAGCTTTCGCATCGAAGCCTTCCATGAGGGCGTCCGCGTGGCCTGGGAGTGTCCGCAGACGGTGCAGATCACCGAGCACCAGGGGGCACGCTGCTACCTGAGCCCGATGCCGGAAGAAGTGCACTACCATCAGCGTCGCAACGCCTTCAGGGCGCAGCTCAGGCTGTCGGAACAGCTGAAGGTCGAGCTGGCCGGAAGCCGACTGAAGAGCCCCCTCAACGGGCAGATGCTGGATATTTCCGCGACCGGCTGCAGGCTGCGCATGCCCGGCGACGTCACCCAGCGCATGCAGACCGGCCAGGTCTACGAGCGCTTCACCGCCGAACTGCCCTTCGGCGCCATGACCACCTCGGTGGAGCTGCGCCATATGCAGTACGAGGAAAAGGTCGACGCGACCTTTATGGGCCTGCGCTTCCACCGTCTAAGCGGCCTGGAGCAACGCCAAGTCGAGCGTTTCGTCTACCAGGTGCAGCGTGAAGCCCGCCGCGTCGAGGGCGACGGCCTGTTCTAGCGATCTAGACCTGGATACCCAATGCCGCCAGACGCGGCAGATCCTCGGGGCGGTCCACATCCCACAGCACGGGCAGCAACTGATGCCCCCAATCCAGCTGCTGCAGGCGTTCGCGGGTCAGGCCTAACACCCGATCGGTCCCCCAGGGCATGGCCTCGAACAGCAAGGGATCGATACGCCGCAGGCCGAGCAGGACATACCCCCCATCCTCGGCCGGTCCGAGCACCACCGGCTGCGCATGCAATGCGATACAGGCACCGCTCAGGTACTCGCCATCCAGCGCCGGGCAGTCATTGCCGATCAACACCACCGCATCGCTTTCCGCCAGCCCCAGCGCGGCGATACGGCGCATGCGCTCGCCCAGATCACCCGCGGGCTGCTCGACCAGCGTCCAGCCCAACTGATCGGCCAGCGCCTGCAGCTCCGCATCGGGACTGTCGTCCAACCAGAGGAAGCGTTCACTGAAACCGTCGGACGGTAGCTGCAGAGCCCGAGCGAGCAAGGCACGCTGCAGGTCGCACGCGCCCTCTTCGCCCAATGCGGGGATCAATCGGGTTTTCACCCGTCCCGGAACCGGCAGGCGAGCCAGCAGATGCAAGGAAATCGACAGACTCATGGCCGTGGCCCTCTGTGGTAAGCGCGCGCCAACTGCTCGGGACTGGCGCCACAATAATAGGCCAGTCGCAAGCGCCACATGAGCAATACAGTACGCCAAATGCCGTGACGCTCCCAGCGCCTGCTGGAAGTGAGCAACGCGGGGCGCAGGCAACGCGGCCGGGACAGGCGCTTCAATCGGCGACAGAGTTCGAGGTCTTCCATCAACGGGATGTCGGCATAGCCGCCCAGTCGTTCGAACACCGCCCGGGCGACGAAGATGCCCTGATCACCACTGGCCACGCCGGTCAGCCGCGACCGCAGACTGATCATCGTGCCGATCAAGCGCAGCGCCAGTCCCCGCCCCGACAGGCGCACGTCGAAACGCCCCCACAGCGGGCGCCGGGCCAGCGCGCCCAACAGGCTGCGAACGGCGGCGGCGTCGATCCGCGTATCGGCATGCACGAACCACAGGTAGTCGCCACGAGCCGAAGCGGCACCGGCATTCATCTGCCGCGCCCGACCGGCAACGCTCCTTATCAGCTGATCGACATGCCCTCGCGCCAGCGCACAGGTCGCATCCCGGCTGCCGCCATCGACCAGAATCAGCTCCGCCCCGGCGGCACGCAGAGGCGCCAGATCAGCCAGCAATTGCGGCAAGACCAGTGCCTCATCGCGCACCGGCACTATGACGCTGAGCATTGGCGTCACGGTCGCGGGGCCTGCTCCGCCGGAGTCTCGCCGCCCTCGCCAGCCTGTGGTTCGGCGACCGCATCATGCATCTGCTCATGCACCACCTGCTCGTCGACGCGCGGATCGAGGGCCGCCACCAAGGGCGAGCTGGCCGTGCTGTCGGGCATCGGAATGTGGTGCAGCGGTGCATCGTCGACCTGGTGAATGTGGGTAACCTTCTTCGGGCTCACCCGCAAGACCAGGATCAGCGCACAGGCACAGAAGAAGGCATAGAGCATGTTGGCGCCCCAGAGGCGCATGAGCACCCCGGCCAGCAGCGGCCCGACGCTGGCGCCGACGCCATAGGTGACCAGCAACATCGCAGTCAACGACACCCGTCGCTCGGCCTCGACGTGGTCATTGGCCAAGGCCACCGCCAAAGGGTAGAGGCTGAACTGCAACAGGCTCACGACAAAGCCGACCCCGAACAACAGCAACAGCGGCGCCTCGGCCAGCAGCGCCAGGGGCAGTGCGGCCAGCGCCATCAATCCCGCGCAACCGCGAATCAGCATGACCCGGTCGCGACGGTCCGACAGCCAGCCAAGCGGCCATTGCACCAGCAGACCGGCGAGAATGCAGAAGCCCATGAACAGACCCACCTGCTCGGTGGGCATTCCCAGGCGCGTCGCATAGAGGGGCGCCAGACCATAGAACGCACCGATCACCAGGCCGGCCACCGCGATGGTGGTCAACGACAGGGGCACGCGCTTGATGAAGAAACGCATCTCCAGCGGGGCCGGATGCAGGGGCGCGGGGTGCAGCTTGCGAGTCAGGGCGACCGGCACCAGACACAGGGCGAAGGACAGCGCCACCAACATCAACAGCTCGAGCCCCAGGGTCGGGTGCACCACCAGGACCAGCTGGCCGAGAATCAGGCCGAAATAGGACGCTGCCATATAGCCGGCGAATACCAGGCCACGCTGGCTGGTATCGGCCTGCTCGTTGAGCCAGCTCTCGATCACCATGTACTGGCACATCATGCCCAGGCCGACCACGAAGCGCAGCAGCAGCCACACCGGCAACCAGTCGGTCAGGCCGTGGACCAGCACCGCCGCGGTAATCACGCCGGCGCAGGCCACGTAGGCGCGAATGTGGCCGACCCGAGCGATCAGCCGATGCCCCTTCTTGCCCCCCAACACCAGGCCCAGGTAATTGGCCGCCATCAAGGCGCCGACCCACAGCCCGTCGGCAGTCTCCGCCAGGCGCAAGCCCAGGTAGGTGCTGAGCAGACCCGACCCCAGCAACATCAACAGAGTGGCGAAATACAGCGAACGAAACGACTTCCAGATCAGGCGCATGGGGCTGGGGGTACTTCCTTGACTGATGGCCGGCTGCTCGGTGCAAGCCTCCGACCGGAATGGATAATGGGCTCTGTAAACGGGTGGCGGCGGTACAAGACGCTATAAAGCACGACGGAGTTACAAGCAACAGCGTTTTGCCTTAAAGCCTAGCCAACTTGCCCAAGGGACAGGTCCCCAATGTCCCACGGGGCACTAGGCTTGAGCCGCGAGCACCCGGCGCTCCCAGGGCGTGATTTCATCGAAGAAGCTATCGAGCTCCAGGGTCTTGCTGGCGATGTAGCCTGCGATGAACTCCTGGCCGAACAGCTCCACCGCCAGCTGACTGCGCCGCAGACGCTCGAGCGCCGCGTGCAGGGTGCAGGGCAGCCTCAGCTCGTCCGGCACCTCGAATTCGCCCTGCAGCGGCGCGCTCGCCTGCAACTGCTGCTCGATGCCGTACAACCCCGCCGCCAGGCTGGCCGCCAGGGCCAGATAGGGGTTGGCGTCGGCCCCCGGCAAACGGTTCTCCACCCGCCGCGCGGCTGGCGAGCTGGCTGGAATGCGCAGCCCCGCGGCGCGGTTGTCGGTCGACCAACAGGCATTGTTCGGCGACGCGTAGGGGTGGCACAGCCGCTGGTAGGAGTTCACATGGGGGGCGAACAGCAGGGTGAAGTCGGCCAACGCCGCCTGCTGACCGCCGATGAACTGATAGAAGGCCGGCGTCGCCCGCCCCTGCTCATCATTGAAGATATTGCGCCCACTGCCCTGCTCGACCACGCTCTGGTGGATATGCATGGAGCTGCCCGGCGTCTGTGCCAGGGGCTTGGCCATGCATACCGCGATCAGTCCGTGCTTGAGCGCCACCTCCTTGAGCAGGTGCTTGAACAGGAAGGTCTGGTCGGCGAGCAGCAGGGGGTCGCCATGCAGCAGGTTGATCTCGAACTGGCTGAGGCCCATCTCATGCATGAAGGTGTCGCGCGGCAGGCCGAGGGCGGCCATGCACTGGTAGACCTCGTCGAAGAATGCACGCAAGCCGTTGTGGGAGCCGACGCCGAATGCGAAGCCACCACTCTCGCGCCGACCATCGAGGCCCAGCGGCGGCTGGAACGGCTGCTGCGGGTCGGGGTTCGGCGCAAAGACGAAGAACTCCAGCTCGGTCGCCACCACCGGCTGCAGGCCATGGCTGGCGTAGCGCGCCAGCACCTGCTTGAGCAAGGTGCGCGTGGAGAGCCCCGAGCCGCGACCGTCCAGCTCATCCGCATCACAGATCGCCAGGGCGCGTGGCGTGCTGCTCCACGGCAACCGATGGATCTGCGTGGGCTCGGCATTCAGCACCAGGTCGCCGTCGTCGCTGCCGTAGAAACGCGCGGGCGGATAGCCCCCCATGATGCACTGCAGCAGCACGCCTCGGGCCAGTTGCAGTCGCCGCCCCTCGAGAAAGCCTTCGGCAGTCATCACCTTGCCCCGCGGCACGCCGTTCAGATCCGGAGTCACGCATTCGACTTCGGTAACGCCGTGAAGCAAATCGTTCAGAGCACTGCGACCTGGGGTATTCATTCGTTCTTCCTTAAATTGCGCGATAACCGTGGCGGGTTCGGAGCGGCGCCATCAGCCGTACAAAATACGCATCACACGTTCGACATTTCAAGCGCGCGAAGCCACTCCCGCACGGCCTTTGCGAGCCCTTCGACCACACAAGCATCGAAAAATTAGATAAAGCAGACCTCAGCATCTCCCCCGCCATGGCTCTTCTGACATACCGCATAGAGGCGATGCAGCCTAGGTACCGCAAGGGCTGCGACTCACTATCAACGGTGTCGATTATTACCATGCCGCGACTGCCCTTTTTCATCGAATTATCCTGAGTAACATGGGCCCCGTACTCACTTACCGCCCCCACGAGGAGCCCACAGATGAAAAAGCAACTTCTCGCCAGCCTGATCCTGGCCAGCCTTTCCGCGACTGCCTTCGCCTTGCCACACCATGCAAAGCAGGCCCCGCAAGATGAGTTCAAAGCCACTCTGGCTGCCGATGGCAGCGAGCGTAGCGCTAGCAAAGGTGTAGCCGAGGGGGGTGCCGAACGCCTGCAGGAGCGCATCCGCGTCGCCGAGGACGGCAGTGCGCGCACCGGCGTCAACCGCCTCGCCGAAGGCGGTGCAGAACGCCTGCAGGAGCGCATCCGCGTCGCCGAGGACGGCAGTGCGCGCACCGGCGTCAACCGCCTCGCCGAAGGTGGTGCCGAACGCCTGCAGGAGCGCTTCCGCGTCGCCGAGGAGGGCAGCGCGCGCACCGGCGCCAATCGCCTCGCCGAAGGCGGCGCCGAACGCCTGCAACAGCGCATCCGCGTCGCCGAGGACGGCAGCGCGCGCACCGGCACCAATCGTCTCGCCGAAGGCGGCGCCGAACGCCTGCAACAGCGCTTCCGCGTCGCCGAGGACGGCAGCGCGCGCACCGGCGTCAACCGCATCGGCTAAGGATGCGACCACGACAGCACAGGAAAAAGGCGCCGTAACTGGCGCCTTTAATCGTTTCGGGCCCGAATAAAGAAGCTCTGATGCCCGCTCACTCCAGACGGGACAGGCGTTCCTCCAGCTCGGCGAGTCGCGCCTCCAGCGCCTCCAGCCGCGCCTCATACTGCGAGCCGCCGGACGGACGCTCGGGCTCGGAGGCACGCGCAGCCAGCAGCGCCTGCATGTCCTCCGGCTCCCCCATCAGGTGCATATAGCGGTCTTCACGCTGCCCGGGTTGACGTGTCAGCTGGATGGCCAGACCCCGGGTGATCAATCGGTCCAGATGATGGCGCAACTGCTCCAGATCCTCGAACTCATGCAGGCGGCTACTGCGGGTGAGCAGCTCGCTGAGGGTCTGCGGGCCGCGCAACAGCAACAGACCGACCAGCACGACCTGCTCCGCGACCAGCTCCAGGGCCTTGTCGGCACGGTGCTCCCAGCGGTCGGCACGGCTGCCCATCACCAGGCGCGCCAGGCCCCGGCCCTCCAGGCTGCGCAGACCCTGGCCGACCTGGCCGGGATTGAGGTTCATCAGCGGCTCGCGGCTGGTCTTCTGGTTACAGGCCAGCACCAGGGCATTCAGGGTCAGCGGGTAGGCTTCGGGGGTGGTCGCCTGCTTCTCGATCAGGCAACCGAGGATGCGTACTTCGACCGCGCTCAACGGCGCCTCGTCGGACTCGGTTAGGGGCTCGTCGTTCATCTCAGCTCTCTCTGGCTCGAACCAGCCGCTAGCCTAGCCTGACTGGCGGCAACTTGACACGTCCCCCGGCGGATGGGGGGCGCCGTACGGGCGGCGATCGGCTGCAGCCCATGGACCGGGCCGCCTGTGCTAGAGTCGCGCGCTTGTTTTCCTGCCCGAGCGCCCAAGCCTCGTCGCACATCCGACCATTCGCTCGTCACCGCCCCCTTCCCCCGCAAGACGCCGCCGGAGCCAGGCTCCAGGACAGGCTATATGGCTTGCACAGACCGGCCGGCGAGCCGCAACCCCTTTAGAGAAGTACCCATGACCGCTTCCCGACACCCGCTCATCCACCTGCTCGACCGCACCAGCCTGGTGGTACAGATTCTCATCGGCCTGATCGCCGGCGTGCTGCTCGCCCAGTTCCTGCCCCAGGCCGCCCTGTCCGTCAGCTTCCTCGGCGGCGTGTTCGTCTCGGCGCTGAAGGCCGTGGCGCCGGTACTGGTGTTCGTCCTGGTGACGGCCTCGATCGCCAACCACCAGCGCGATCAGCAGACCCAGATGCGGCCGATCCTCGTGCTGTACCTGCTCGGCACCTTCAGCGCCGCGCTGATCGCGGTGATCGCCAGCTTCGCCTTCCCCTCGAGCTTGGCCCTGGTCAGCAACGGCGCCGAACTGTCGCCCCCGGGCGGCATCGGCGAGGTGCTCAAGACCCTGCTGCTGAACGTGGTCGACAACCCGATCAACGCCCTGCTGCGGGGCAACTTCATCGGCATCCTGGCCTGGGCCATCGGCCTGGGCCTGGCCCTGCGCCACGCCTCGCCCGCCAGCAAGCAGCTGCTCGCCGACCTGTCCGCCGGGGTGACCTCGATCGTCAAGCTGGTGATCCGTCTGGCGCCGCTGGGTATCTTCGGCCTGGTCGCCGCGACCCTGGCCGAGTCGGGCATGGGCGCCCTGCTCGACTACCTGCACCTGCTGCTGGTGCTGGTCGGCTGCATGCTGTTCGTCGCCCTGGTGGTCAACCCGCTGATCGTCTTCGGCAAGATTCGCCGCAACCCCTACCCGCTGGTGCTGACCTGCCTGCGCGAGAGCGGCCTGACCGCCTTCTTCACCCGCAGCTCGGCGGCCAACATCCCGGTCAATCTGCAGCTGTGCCAGCGCCTGGGCCTGCAGCAGGAGACCTATTCGGTGTCCATCCCCCTGGGCGCCACCATCAACATGGCCGGCGCGGCGATCACCATCAGCGTGCTGACCCTGGCCGCGGTGCACACCCTGGGCATCGCCGTCGACCTGCCCACCGCCCTGCTGCTCAGCCTGTTGGCGTCGATCAGCGCCTGCGGCGCGTCCGGCGTGGCCGGCGGCTCGCTGCTGCTGATTCCGCTGGCCTGCAGCCTGTTCGGCATTCCCAACGAAGTGGCCATGCAGGTGGTCGCGGTGGGCTTCATCATCGGCATCATCCAGGACTCGGCGGAAACCGCGCTGAACTCCTCCACCGACGTGCTGTTCACCGCCGCCGCCTGCCTGGCGCGGGACGAGGCCGCTGCCACGGTACCCGTGCCCCAGCCCTGAGGCCAAGGCGCCCCGTGAAACGAAAAAGGCTTGCGCGACGCGCAAGCCTTTTTCTATGGAGCAAGCCCTCGGCAACGCAGCGGCGGATAGCCGCCTGGCCTATGCTGCCGCCGACGCCCCCAGCAGCTGACTGAGCACCGCACGCAGCTTGCCCGGCTTGACCGGCTTGTTCAGCAACGGCATGCCCAGGCCCTGCAGCTCGCGGCGACACTGATCGCTGCGGTCCGCGGTGATGATCACCGCGGGGATCGGCGCGGCGAAACGCTCGCGCAGCTGCCGCACCACCTGGCAGCCGGTCACCCCATGATCGAGGTGGAAGTCCGCCAGGATCAGGTCTGGAGCCTGCTCGCCGAGTACCTGCTGGGCCTCCTCCTGGTCGAGTGCGGTGACCACCTCGCAGCCCCACTGCTGGAGCAGGGCCGCCATGCTGTCGAGAATGCTCAGTTCGTTGTCCAGCACCAGCAGACGCCGCCCCGGCAGTGGATCACCGACCTGGGTGGGCAGCGCCGCCCGCGACGGCGCACTGGCAACCGGCAGCCGGGCGAGCGGCACCTGGATGGCGAACATCGAGCCGCGGCCCAACTGCGAGCGCACCCGCACCCGATAGCCGAGCATGTGGGCGATGCGGTCGACTATCGCCAGGCCCAGGCCGACGCCCTTGCGCTCGGCGGCGCGGCCGACCTGCAGTTGGTTGAACTCGAGGAAGATGCTGTCGAGCTGGTCCTCGGCAATGCCGCGGCCGCTGTCCCACACCTGCAGTTCGAGGAACTCGCCGCGCCTGCGCGCCCCCAGTAGCACCCCGCCTCGCTCGGTGTAGCGGCAGGCATTGCTGAGGAAGTTGCGCAGGATGCGCGTGAGCAGGCGGAAATCGCTGCTGATGCTGCAGTCGGTGATATGCACCCTGAGCGTCAGGCCCGCTGCCGCGGCCACCGGCTGGAACTCCGAGGCCAACGGCGCCAGCAGCTCCTCCAGCGGGTAGACCTCGATGTCCGGCTTGATCGCCGCCTGGTCCAGTTTGGAGATGTCCAGCAGGTCGGTGAGCAGGTCCTCGGCGCCTTCCAGGGCCTGGTGACTGCGCTCGACCAGGCTGTGCTCGGCGGCCGGCAGGCTGCGCTCGCGCAGGGTGGAGATCAGCAGGCGCGCCGCATTCAAGGGTTGCAGCAGGTCGTGGCTGGCCGCCGCCAGGTACTTGTCCTTGCTCTGGTTGGCCGCCTCGGCGGCGTCGCGGGCCTCGCGCAGGGCCTGCTCGACGCGCTTGCGCTCGACGATCTGCTGCAGCAGGTTGTGGTTGGCCTCCTGCAGCTCGGCGGTGCGCGCGTTGACCCGCTGCTCCAGCTCGTCGTTGAGCTGCTGCAGGCGCAACTGGGCCTGCTTGCGCTCGCTGATATCGGCGACGAAGCCCTCGAACAGGCCCTCCTCGTCCGGCTTGAGCAGCAGGTTCATCAACACGTCGATGACCCGGCCGTCACGCCGGCGCAACTGGGTCTCGTAGCCGAACAAACCGCCCTGGCGCTGCAGCGCCTCGCGGATATGCTGCAGCTCCTCGGCGCCGCCGACGAACAGGTATTCGGCCAGGTCGGTCAGCGACCACAGCACCTGCTGCGGGTCCTCGTAGCCGAGCATCCGCGCCAGGGCCGGGTTGGCCGCGCGCAAGCCCTCCTGCAGGCTGGCCTGGAAGATGCCGTGCACCGCGTGCTCGAACAGCCACTTGTAGCGGTTGCGCTCGGTCTCCAGCTCCTCCAGACGCGCCAGCAGCTCCGGGTAGTGGCTCTTGCGCACCGAGTGGCTGCCCAGCCCGAGCAGTTCGGTGAGGGCCTGGCGCTGCTGGTCAGAGGGCCTCGGCATAGACGACCTCGACATCCCGCTGGCTCGACTCGCGCGGATTGGTGAGGATGCACGGGTCTTCCATCGCATGCTGCGACAGGAAGGGGATATCGGCCGTGCTGACGCCGTGCAGGCCCAGGGTCTCGTGGAAGCCGACCGCCCGCTTGAAGCGGATCAGGTGTTCGATCAGGCGCTGGCGCACCTGCGGGTGGGTCAGCCCGCGGCAGTCGATGCCCAGGGTCTCGGCGACCATCCGGAAGCGCTCCGGCGCGGCGTTGTAGTTGAAGGCCACCACATGTTCGACCAGCACCGCGTTGCACAGCCCATGGGGCAGGTCGAGGAAACCGCCGAGGCTGTGGCTCATGGCGTGCACCGCGCCGAGGATGGCGTTGGAGAAGGCCAGGCCGGCCTGCATGCTGCCCAGCATGATCTTCTCGCGCAGGGCGATGTCGCCGGGGTTGGCGATCATCGCCACCAGGTGGCCGTTGATCAGGCGCATGGCCTCCAGGGCGTGGGAATCGGTCAGCGGCCCCGAGCCGGTGGAGACGAAGGCCTCGATGGCGTGCACCAGGGCGTCGATGCCGGTGCAGGCGGAGAGGAAGGGGTCCATGCTCAGGGTGGTTTCCGGGTCGATCAGCGACACGTCGGGCACCGCGCCCTTGCTGACGATGGAGAACTTCATCCGTTCCTGCTGGTTGGAGATGATCACGAACTGCGATACGTCGGCCGAGGTGCCGGCGGTGGTGGGGATCAGGATCAGCGGCGGGCTGGGCACGCGCAAGGTGTCCACGCCCTCGAACTCGAGGATGTCGCGGCCATGGGCCACGGCGATGCCGATGCCCTTGGCGCAATCCATCGGGCTGCCGCCGCCGACTGCCACTATCACGTTGCAGGACTCGCTGCGGTACAGCTCGGCGCCGAGCATCACCTCCTCGGCGCGCGGGTTGGGCGAGACCTGGGTGTAGAGGCAATGCTCGATGCCCTGGCGCTGCAGGCTGGCCTGCACGTCGGCGACCCAGCCGGCGGCCACTACCCCGGGGTCCGACACCAGCAGCACCTTGCGCGCACCGTAGTTGCTGGCGTAGTTGCCCACGCTGTGACGGCAGCCGGCGCCGAAGATGATTTCCGGCGAGACGAACTTGCGATGAAGACTGATATCGGGGCTCACACTGCGGCCTGCCTGTTGTTGTTCTGACTAACGCCCAGCCTACTGCATTGGCCTGCCAATGCAATGCGACCAGCGTCGAGCAGGCGGCCGCGCACGCACTGCCCTCAACCGAGCAGGCGCTGGTAGAAGCGCCACTCCTGCTCCAGGGCATGGGCCTGGTTGCGCGCCTGGCGAAAACCGTGGCCCTCCTCGGGGTAGAAGTGGTAGTCCACCGCCAGGCCGCGCCCACGCAACGCCTCGACCATGGTCTCGGTCTGACTCGGCAGCACCACGGCATCCTGGCCGCCCTGGAAGAAGATCACGGGCGCCTCGATCTTGTCGGCATGCAGCAAGGGGGTGCGCGCGGCATAGCGCCGGGCATCGCGCTGCGGATCGCCGATCAGCCAGTCCAGGTAGTCGGCCTCGAACTTGTGCGTGACCCGGCGCAGGGCCAGGGGATCGCTGACCCCGTACAGACTGGCGCCACCGCGAAACGTCAGGCCGCCGGCCAGGGCGCACAGGGCGGTGTAGCCGCCGGCACTGGCGCCGCGGATAAAGGCCCGGGCCGGATCGATCAGGCCGAGGCCGGCCAGGTGCTCGAGCAGCGCGCCGGCATCGACCACCTCCAGCTCGCCCCAGCGCTCGTGCAGGGCCATGCGATAGGCGCGGCCATAGCCGCTGCTGCCGCGGTAGTTGAGGTCGGCGACGGCGAAGCCGCGCTGGGTCCAGAACTGGATGCGCGGGTCGAACGCCGGGTAGCAGGCCGAGGTCGGCCCGCCATGCAGGAATACCAGCAACGGCGGCTGCTCCCCGTCCGGTCCATGGCAGGCGCCATTGTGCGGTGGGTAGAAGAAGGCGTGGCAGGCCTCACCACCACTGGTGAAGGACAGCGGCCGGGGACGGGAGACCTCGCTCTGCGCCAGGGGCGCCGCACCGCCGGCCAGCACCCGGCACTGGCCGCTGGCCCGTTCGATCGCCAGCACCGCGCTGCATCGGGTCGGCGCGGCGGCGATCAGGTAGAAGTGCGTGGTGTCGGCGGTCAGTTGGCGGAAGCGGCTGTAGTCCGGCGCCAGCCGGCGCTCGCCCCGTCCGTCGGCGGCACGCTCGACCAGGCAGGCGCAGCCGTCCTCGAACCAGCTCAGCAACAGGCCTTCGCCGGCCAGCGCCAGGTAGGTGCAGGCGCCCAGCTGCCAAGGCGCGGCGGCGTGGTCGGCGGCGGCGCAGGGCAGCGGCGCCAGCCGGCCCTCGGCCGTTTCCCGCCAGGGCTGCCAGTAGCCGTGGCGGTCGCCGAGCACCAGCAGCCGGCCCCGGTCGTCGAACGCCGGCTGCTGCAGGGACTCGTCGTTGCCCTGCCCGGCCACGACCCGGGGCGGCCGCCAGCTGCCGTCCGCGGACCGCTCGGCGACGCACAGGCGGGTCGCCAGCCAGGGCTGGCGCGGCCGGTCCCACTCGATCCAGGCCAGGCGCCGGCCATCGGCGCTGAGGGTCGGCGCGGCATAGAAGTCGCGGCCCTCGACCAGCACCCGCCGCGCGCCGTCGGCCAGGGCGATGGCGACCAGCCGGTGCAGCACCTGCCCGGCTTCGCGCGCCTCCTCCACCGCCAGCAAGGCGCTGCCCCGGGCGTCGTAGTGCAGGTCGCCGTAGCGGCAATGGGGACGATTGCTCAGCCGCTCGGGCGCGGCATCCAGCGGCTGGTAATAGAGCTGCTGATCGGCCTCGCCGACGAAGGCGACGCCCTGCTCGGTGAGGCAGAAGGCGCCGCCGCCGTACTCGTAGACCCGGCTGCGCACCGACAGGTCGGCCGGGGTCAGGCAGCGCAGGGCGGCGGACGTCCAGTACCAGAGGGTCGAACGGCCGTCGGCCGGGTCGTATTGCAGCCACACCAGGCCGCCCAGCCCCGCGCGCAGCTCGGCGAAGTCGCGGCCGGCCGCGGCCGCCTGGTCGCTGGACCAGGCGCTGTCCCAGAAGCCGAAGGGCGCGACGCGTTGACCACTCATGCCTTGCAGATTAGCCGGGACGCCTGCTCGTTGCGCGACTGCAGGTCCTGCAGCGCCCCGGGCGCCCGCTCGGCCTCCTCCCGCGCGGCGAGGATGATGCCGTGGTGCGCCGACTTGCTGCACACCGGGTCGGCGTTGCTGGCGTCGCCGGTGAGCATGAAGGCCTGGCAGCGGCAGCCGCCGAAGTCCTTGGCCTTCTCGTCGCAGCTGCGGCAGGGCTCGGGCATCCAGGCGTCGCCGCGGAAGCGGTTGAAGCCGAAGGAGTCGCGCCAGATGTGCTCGATGCTGTGCTCGCGCACGTTGGGGAACTGCACCGGCAACTGCCGCGCGCTGTGGCACGGCAGCGCGGTGCCGTCCGGGGTGATGTCGAGGAACAGGTTGCCCCAGCCGTTCATGCAGGCCTTGGGCCGTTCCTCGTAGTAGTCCGGGGTGACGAAGATCAGCTTGCAGGGGTGGTTTTCGGCCGCCAGTTTCGCTCGCCACTGGTTGGTGATGCCCTCGGCACGCTCCAGCTGGGCGCGGGTCGGCAGCAGGCCGGCACGATTGAGTTCAGCCCAGCCGTAGAACTGGCAGGTGGCCAGCTCGACGAAGTCCGCCTCCAGCTCCAGGCACAGCTCGATGATGCGCTCGATGTTGTCGATGTTGTGCCGGTGGGTGACGAAGTTCAGCACCATGGGATAACCGGCCGCCTTGACCGCCCGGGCCATGGCCAGCTTCTGGGCGAAGGCCTTTTTGGAGCCGGCCAGCAGGTTGTTGACCTCCTCGTCGGCGGCCTGGAAGCTGATCTGGATATGGTCCAGTCCGGCCTCGCTGAAACTGGCGATGCGCGCCTCGGTCAAGCCGATGCCCGAGGTAATCAGGTTGGTGTAGTAGCCCATCTCCCGCGCGGCCTTGATCAGCTCGGCCAGGTCCTGGCGCACCAAGGGTTCGCCACCGGAGAAACCCAGCTGCGCCGCGCCCAACTCACGGGCCTGGCGGAACACCTCGATCCACTCGGCGGTGGAGAGCTCCGCGCCCTGCCGGCTGAAATCCAGCGGGTTGGAGCAGTAGGGGCACTGCAGCGGGCAGCGGTAGGTCAGCTCGGCCAGCAGCCAGAGCGGCGGGCCGACCGCGTCGGATCGCTGCAAGGCTACCTCGCCTACGCCTTGCAACGATCCGTTATCAGTGCAGCTCGATCCAGAACTGGGCATGGGCCACCTCCATAAAGGCGAGGATGTCTTCGTCGATCCCCGGCACGTCGGGGAAGCGCCCGCGCAGGTCGGCGATGATCTCGGCGACGCTGTGGCTGCCGTCGACCTGGCCGAGGATCGCCCCGGCGCTGTCGTTGAGCTTGATCATGCCCTCCGGGTAGAGCAGCACGTGGCAGCCCTGGGCGGGTTCGAACTGCAGGCGGAAGCCGCGGCGCAGGCGCGGCACCTGTTCGAGGGTCATCGGCTTCATGGGGCGACTCCCCGGTGCCAGACCCGTGCGGCGGTCACCGTGTGGTAGGGCGGGCGCTGCAGCTCGTAGGCCATGCTCATGGCATCGAGCATGCTCCACAGCACGTCCAGCTTGAACTGCAGGATCTCCAGCATGCGCTGCTGGGCCTCCAGGGTGCGGTAGTGGGCCAGGGTGATGCGCAGGCCGTGCTCGACGTCGCGGCGCGCCTGGCCCAGGCGCCGGCGGAAGTAGTCGTAGCCGGCCGCATCGATCCAGGGGTAGTGCTGCGGCCAGGCGTCCAGGCGCGACTGGTGGATCTGCGGGGCGAACAGCTCGGTCAGCGAGCTGCTGGCCGCCTCCTGCCAGCAGGCGCGGCGGGCGAAGTTGACATAGGCGTCGACGGCGAAGCGCACCCCCGGCAGCACCAGCTCCTGGGACAACACCTGCTCGCGCGTCAGGCCCACCGCCTCGGCCAGGCGCAGCCAGGCCTCGATGCCGCCCTCCTCGCCCGTGGCGCCGTCGTGGTCGAGGATGCGCTGCAGCCACTCGCGGCGGGTGTCGCGGTCCGCGCAGTTGGCCAGAATGGCGGCGTCCTTGAGCGGGATGCACAGCTGGTAATAGAAGCGGTTGGCCACCCAGCCCTGGATCTGCTCGCGGCTGGCGCGACCCTCGTACATCGCCCGGTGGAAGGGATGGTGGATGTGGTAGTAGGCGCCCTTGGCGCGCAGCGCCTGCTCGAATTCGACAGGACTCATGGCGGCTTGGCTCATCATGGCTCTCCGGTGCGCACGGCGCCCCTACAGTTGGATACTCATGCCGTCCCACGCCACCTCGATGCCGTGGGCGCCCAGCTCGGCGCGCTCCGGCGAATCGAGGTCGAGGATCGGGTTGGTATTGTTGATATGGATGAGGATCTTCTGCGCGGCGGGCAGGCCGTCGAGCACCTCGATCATGCCGCCGGGGCCGCTCTGGCACAGATGGCCCATCTCGCTGCCAAGCTTGTCGCCGACCTCGCACTGGCGCATCTCGTCGTCGCGCCACAGGGTGCCGTCGACCAGCAGGCAGTCGGCGCGGCGCATCCAGGCCAGCAGCGCCTCGTCCACCTGGCCCAGGCCCGGGGCGTAGAACAGCGTGCCGCCGCTGCGGCGGTCCTCGACGAACAGGCCGATGTTGTCGCCGGGATGGGGGTTGCCGCGGTGCGGCGAGTAAGGCGGCGCGCTGCTGCGCAGGGGAATGGCGCTGATGGCCAGGTCCGGGCAGGTCGGGATGGCGAACGGCGCGCCGTCCAGCGCGATCAGCTGGTGCTGCAGGCCGCCGTTCCAGTGGGCGAGCATGTTGAACAGGGGAAAGCCGCTGCTCAAGTCCTGATGGACCATCTCGGTGCACCAGACCTGGTGCGGGCAGCCCTCGCGCAGGCTCAAGAGGCCGGTGCAGTGGTCGATCTGGCTGTCGAGCAGGATGATCGCGCCGATCGCCGTGTCGCGCAGGGCGCGGGCCGGCTGCAGGGCCGGGAAGGCTTCGAGCTGGGCGCGGATGTCCGGCGAGGCGTTGCACAGTATCCAGTCCTGGCCATTGTCGCTCAGGGCGATCGAGGACTGGCTGCGCGGCTGCGCGCGCAGGCTGCCGCTGCGCACCCCGCGGCAGTTGCGGCAGTTGCAGTTCCACTGGGGAAAGCCGCCGCCGGCGGCGGAACCGAGAACCTGGATATGCATGGCGGGTACCGGTGGGAATTCGGGGGATGCCCCGACAGCGCCGGGGCCGGGCGAATCAGCGATTGGCGAAGTACATCGTCACTTCGAAACCAATGCGCAGGTCGGTGAAGGCGGGTTTGGTCCACATGGCGCGGTCCTCTCTTGTTATCCAGCCGGGACATTCCGGCCCTGTTAGTTATGCCCCCGCTAGCGCCACGACAGAATGGTACTTTGGGAGGAGAACGGGCTGGCTTTGGTAGAGGGGCCGCGGGCGCCGGACAATAAAAAACGCGGCCGAAGCCGCGTTGCGCTAGCGATTTGCCGGGGCCGCCTTGGCCTGCCGGGGTCCGCGGCAAATCCCGCCCGCGGGCGGTTCGCAGGAAAGCACCCGGCGCGCCGGAGCACGCACGCCGGGGATCACGCCCGGATCAGAAGAAGCCCAGCGGGTTGATGTCGTAGCTGATCAGCAGGTTCTTGGTCTGCTGGTAGTGGTCGAGCATCATCTTGTGGGTCTCGCGGCCGACGCCGGACTTCTTGTAGCCGCCGAAGGCGGCATGCGCCGGGTACAGGTGATAGCAGTTGGTCCACACGCGACCGGCCTTGATGCCGCGGCCCATACGGTAGGCGCGGTTGATGTCGCGGGTCCAGACCCCGGCGCCGAGGCCGAACTCGGTGTCGTTGGCGATGGCCAGGGCCTCGGCCTCGTCCTTGAAGGTGGTCACCCCGACCACCGGGCCGAAGATCTCCTCCTGGAACACGCGCATCTGGTTGGTACCCTTGAGCAGGGTCGGCTGGATGTAATAGCCGCTGGCCAGGTCGCCGTCCAGGGCCTCGGCCGCGCCGCCGGTGAGCAGCTCGGCGCCCTCCTGCTGGGCGATCTCCAGGTAGCTGAGGATCTTGTCGTACTGCTGCTCGGAGGCCTGGGCGCCGACCATGGTCTCGGTGTCCAGCGGGTTGCCGCGCTTGATCTGCTTGATCTTCTTCATCACCTCGGCCATGAACGCCGGGTAGATGGATTCCTGCACCAGGGCGCGGGACGGGCAGGTGCACACCTCGCCCTGGTTGAAGAAGGCCAGCACCAGCCCTTCGGCGGCCTTCTCGATGAAGGCCGGCTCGGCCTGCATGATGTCCTCGAAGAAGATGTTCGGCGATTTGCCGCCCAGCTCGACTGTGCTCGGAATGATGTTCTCGGCGGCGCACTTGAGGATGTGCGAGCCCACCGGGGTGGAGCCGGTGAAGGCGATCTTGGCGATGCGCTTGCTGGTGGCCAGGGCCTCGCCGGCCTCGCGGCCGAAGCCCTGGACCACGTTGAGCACGCCCGGCGGCAGCAGGTCGCCGATCAGCTCCATCAGCACGGTGATCGACAGCGGGGTCTGCTCGGCCGGCTTGAGCACGATGGCGTTGCCGGCGGCCAGGGCCGGGGCCAGCTTCCAGGCGGCCATCAGCAGCGGGAAGTTCCACGGGATGACCTGGCCGACCACGCCCAGGGGCTCGTGGAAGTGGTAGGCGGCGGTGTGTTCGTCGATCTCCGCGGCGCTGCCTTCCTGGGCGCGGATGCAGCCGGCGTAGTAGCGGAAGTGGTCGGCGGCCAGCGGCACGTCGGCGTTGAGGGTCTCGCGCACGGCCTTGCCGTTGTCCCAGGTCTCGGCCACGGCCAGCAGCTCGAGGTTGGCCTCGATGCGGTCGGCGATCTTCAGCAGGATGTTCGCGCGGTTGGTCACCGAGGTCTTGCCCCAGGCGTCGGCGGCGCCGTGGGCGGCATCCAGGGCCAGCTCGATGTCGGCGGCATCCGAGCGCGGGAACTCGCCGATCAGCGAACCGTCCACCGGGCTGGTGTTGGTGAAATACTGGCCCTTGACCGGGGCGACGAACTCGCCACCGATGTAGTTGCCGTACTGGGACTTGAGGGAAACGACTGAGCCTGGGGTACCGGGTTTGGCGTAGATCATGATGCGGTCCTCTTATTGTCGGAGCCTGCTCCCTGAACGTGGAACAGGTCATGCTTCGATCTTAGGAAGCCCCCGCGCCGGCCGGTATGCATCCATGGCACAGGTCGCCTCCTCATTTGGTAGTAATGGCCCCGCCCGGGCGACTGCTACGCCGGGCCGATGGCCTGGTCCAGCGTAGTCGCTGTACCGTCCGCTGCCAGACAGCCGGAAACGACGAAGGCCGGTCACAGACCGGCCTTCGTGTTTACCCGCAGCGGATCAGCGCTTGGCGACCAGGTCCTTCGGCAGCTTGAAGGTCCAGAGCATGCCGCCCTGGTTGAAGTTCTTCACCCGCTTGGCCACCTCGCCGCCCCACAGCGGCACCGCGCCACCCCAGCCGGACAGCACCGAGACATACTGCTCGCCATCCATCTCCCAGGTGACCGGGGAGCCGAGCACGCCGGAACCGGTCTGAAATTCCCAGACCTTCTCGCCGGTCTTGGCGTTGAAGGCCTGCAGGAAGCCCTCGGGATTGCCGGTGAACACCAGGTTGCCCTTGGTGGTCAGCACCCCGCCCCACAGCGGCGCGTAGTTCTTCTGCCGCCAGACTTCCTTGCCGGTCTTCGGGTCGATGGCGCGCAGCACGCCGATGTAGTCCTCGTTCAGCGGCTTGATGGTGAAGCCGGCGCCGAGGTAGGCCGCGCCCTTCTTGTAGGCGATGTCCTCGTTCCAGATGTCCATGCCCCACTCGTTGGACGGCACGTAGAACAGGCCGGTGTCCTGGCTGTAGGCCATGGGCATCCAGTTCTTGGCGCCGAGGAAGGCCGGCGCGGCGAACACGCTCTTGCCCTTCTCCGCCGCCGCCGGCGAACCCGGACGGTTGTCGTCGATGTAGATCGGCCGGCCGTTCTGGTCCAGGCCCTTGGCCCAGGTGATGGTGTCGACGAAGGGGAAGCCGCGGATGAACTTGCCGTTGGTGCGGTCGAGCACGTAGAAGAAGCCGTTGCGGTCGGCGGTGGCCGCGGCCTTGATGGTCTTGCCGCCTTCCTGGTAGTTGAACGAGACCAGCTCGTTGACGCCGTCGAAGTCCCAGCCGTCGTGCGGGGTGGTCTGGAAGTGCCACTGGATGCTGCCGTCGTCCGGGTTCAGGGCCAGGCGCGAAGAGGAATAGAGGTTGTCGCCGGGGCGCAGGTGCGAGTTCCAGGGCGCCGGGTTGCCGGTGCCGAACAGCAGCAGGTTGGTTTCCGGGTCGTAGTAGCCGCCCAGCCAGGGCGCCGCGCCGCCGGTCTTCCACAGGTCGCCGGGCCAGGTCTTGCCGGCCTCGCCGCCGCTGATGCCGTTCTCGATCTTCTTGCCGTCCTTGTAGACGTAGCCCATGTGGCCTTCCACGGTCGGCCGGGTCCACAGCAGCTCGCCGTTCTTCGGGTCGTAGGCCTCGATCTTGCCGACCACGCCGAACTCGCCGCCGGACACCCCGGTGATCAGCTTGCCGCCCACCACCAGCGGCGCCGCGGTGATCGAGTAGCCGGCGCGGTGGTCGGCGACGCTCTTGCGCCACACCACCTTGCCGGTGTCCTTGTTCAGGGCCACCAGCTTGGCGTCCAGGGTGCCGAAGATCACCAGGTCGCCGTACAGCGCCACGCCGCGGTTGATCACGTCGCAGCACGGACGGATGTCGTCGGGCAGGCGCGCGTCGTACTGCCACAGCTCCTTGCCGGTGCGCGCATCGACCGCGAACACCCGCGAGTAGGAGGCGGTGACGTACATCACGCCGTCCTTGATCAGCGGCTGGGCCTGCTGGCCGCGCTGCTTCTCGCCGCCGAAGGACAGGGTCCAGACCGGGCGCAGGTCCTTGACGTTGTCGCTGTTGAGGATGCTCAGCGGGCTGTAGCGCTGGCCCTGCAGGCCCAGGCCGTTGGTGACGACCTGGTCGGTGGTTTTCACGTCGTCCAGGATCTCCTGGTCGGTGACCGCCCAGGCCGCGGCGCTGGGCATGAGCATGGCGGCACAGAGTGCACTGAGCAGGAAGGGCTGGCGAAGACCGGTGTGTTTCATTGCGGCTACCTCTGCGGGTTAATTGTTATCACCGGGAACTTTTCCCGATCTAGCGCAGATTCTTCGGTGCCCCGCGCCCCGCAACAATTCGACCCAGTACCGAATTCCCTACTCCCTTGGTAGCAATACCCCGCGCCCCGGGCCGCAAGTCGCGGCAACGAGGCCGCCCTTCTGGCTTAGAATGGCCGGCCACGCCCCGCTGACTCCGCCCCATGAACGCCCACGCCATCGACACCCTGCACCAGCACCTGCTCGCCGCCCTGAGCGCCGCCCCGGACGAGGCCCGTCGCCTGTTCCATGGCCGCGGCCGACTCTGGCCGGGCCTCGAACAGGTCACCGTCGACTGGCTGCAAGGGATAGTGCTGGTGTGCCTGTTCCGCGCCCCGGGCGAGGCCGAGCTGGGCGCCCTGAAACAGATGCTGCTGGGCCTGCCCCGGTCGCCGATCTGGCGGCAGTGCGAGGCCCAGGGCCTGCTGCTGCAGCACCGCTACCGCCCGGACTGCGCCGCCGAGTGGCTGCACGGCGCGGCCGTGGAGCAGTGCCTGGTCAGCGAGCACGGCCTGCGCTTCAAGCTGGATCTGGGCAGCAAGCAGAACTGCGGCCTGTTCCTCGACATGCGCTACGGACGCCGCTGGGTACGCGAGCAGGCCCGCGGCAAGCGGGTGCTGAACCTGTTCGCCTACACCTGCGGCTTCTCCGTGGCCGCCCTCGCCGGCGGCGCCGAGCAAGTGGTCAACCTGGACATGGCCAAGGCCGCCCTCAATCGCGGGCGGGACAACCACCGCCTCAACGGCCACGACCTGAACCGGGTGATCTTCCTCGGCCACGAGCTGTTCAAGTCCTGGGGCAAGGTGAGGAAGCTCGGCCCCTACGACCTGGTGATCATCGACCCGCCGTCGTTCCAGAAGGGCAGCTTCGCCCTGACCCAGGACTACCGCAAGATCCTCCGCCGCCTGCCCGAGCTGCTCAATGCCGGGGGCAGCGTACTGGCCTGCCTCAACGACCCGGCCCTGGGCCCCGAGTTCCTGCTCCGGAGCATGGCCGAGGAGGCGCCGGGCCTGCGCTTCGAGCAGCGCCTGGACAACCCGCCGGAGTTCGCCGACATCGACGCCGACAGCGGCCTCAAGGCCCTGGTGTTTCGCCAGTCGGACGACCGCGACGACGCGCCGCAGCCCTGAGCCCGGGCAAATGCGACCAGCGGCGCCTCACTCGGTCGCGGCGCCGCTGTCCACCCTCGGCAGCCGCGCCCCCTCGTAGCGCGGGTAGAGGTGACTGACGCTGCGGATCAGCTCGTAGCGCGTCAGGCTGAGCCCGGCGAAGCGCGCGGGGATCGCTGTGCGCATCAGCTCGTTCATCTCCGCGCCGCGCTCGGCGCCGCCCTGCATCACCCCGTGCAGCCAGCCGAGGTAGTCGCGCATCTGCACGAAGGGCGCGGCGTCGCTGGCCAGCGGGCCGTGGCCGGGCACCAGCAGCTTCCAGGGCAAGGCTTGCAGCCGGTCCAGGTCGTCCAGCCAGACCTCCAGCCCCGGCGTGCCGGGGGTGGTCAGGGCGCGCTGGTAGAACAGCAGATCGCCGGCGAACAGCACGCCACTGGTCTCATCGAATACCGCCAGGTCGGCACCGGTGTGGCCGCTCAGGGCCAGCAGGCGCAGGCGCCGCTCGCCCCAGTGCAGCACGCCGGCCTGCAGCGTCTCGTTGGGCAGCACCAGCTCGGTGCCGCGCATCCAGTCGCCGACCAGGCGGTACATGTTCTCCGCCATGGCCTCCCCCTCCTCGGCCAGCAGGGCGCGGGTGCCGGGCAGCGCGGCGATGGGCACATCGGCGAAGGCCTGATTGCCCAGCACATGGTCGGGGTGGTGATGGGTCAGCAGCAGCTTGCCGACCGGCTTGTCGGTAACCGCCGCGATGGCCCGGCGCAGGGCCTCGCCATAGCGTTTCGAGGGCCCGCTGTCGATCACCAGCACGCCGCGCTCGCCGACGATGAAGCCGCTGTTGTGGATATGGCCGCCGTTGTCCCGGTCGAAGTTGGCAGTGCTGCCCTCCACCAGCCAGACGCCCTCGGCGATTTGCCGGGGGTGCAGGGCGTAAGCAAGCTCGGCGCGCGCCCCCAGCGAACAGAGCAGCACCACCCCTAACAGCATCCAGCGCATAGGCACCTCCTGGTCCGGTCGAAAGGTCTACAGCCCCTGGGGCGCCAGCTCGACTTCGCTGATCTGCACCAGCGGCTGGCTGTCGGTGAAGTTCGAAAGATCGGCCATGATCCGCTCGGCGTGGGGCGCGAAGCTCTGTTGAAAGCGCGCCAGACTGTCGAAGTACAGATGCCCCATGGCGACGAAGGGCGCCCGACTGTTGGCCTCGGCGCTGGCCACGCCGCGGTCCACGGCGATGGCCTTGCAGGCCTCGCCCAGGCACTTGCGCACCAGGTCCATGTGCTGGGAGCAGTAGTAGGCGAAGTCGAACCGCACGCCGGGCGGGTTGGGATAGAGCACGCTGACCTTGATCATGGAGTTGTCCTCGTGATGGTTGCGGGTCTGGCGGAGGGTCCGCCACTGGCGGCATGGCGCAGATGGCCGGCACGCGCCCTAGAGCGCCGCCTCGAACTCGTTGCCGTTGTTGTCGCGCAGCCACAGCCGGGCATCCTCCTGGCCCTCCAGTTCCAGGCTGAGGGTCGGGTTCTCGCTGACTGCCGGGAACAGCTCGAGCCGGGCCAGCACCCGGCCGGCGGCGTCGCGCAGCTCGGCCTGGTCGAGGAAGAATTCGGGGATGCCGTCGACCAGGCCGTTGTCCATCGGGTGGGCCACCTGCAGGCGCAGGCGGCTGGCATCGCCCAGGGCGAAGCGCCGGCCGTGCACCTGGCCCAGGCGCTCCTGCCAGCCGGGCTGGGCGCGCACCACGCTGGGCGCGGTGCAACCGCCACCGGCGGCGTCGACCTGGGCCGAGCCGACGTGCCAGAGGCCGGCGCGGGTCAGCACCGCGACGCGGATCGGCGTGGCCTGCTCGATGCGGATGCGGATCGCCAGGCGCGGCAGCACCCCCTCCCCCGGCTGGAAATCGAAGATGCGCGGGATGGGGTTGAGTTCGGCCCAGGCCAGCATCCGCACCACCTCGGCGTCGAGGGCGCTGGCATCGACCTGGATCGGCACCTGCCGGGCATCCTCGGCGAAGGGCGGTGCCAGCAGCTTGACCCGCTCGTCGAAGACGAAGGGCGCGCCGCCGAGCAGGCGCTGGTGGTGGTAGTCCCACATCACCGAGGTGACCGGATCGCCCTCGGCACCGCGGGCCTCCCAGGCCAGGGCGAACAGCCCCAGCCACAGCAACGCACGCCAATCCAGTCCCATGTGTCACCTCCTGTGCTGCCCGCCCGCGGGCACCGCGCTATTCGATGTCCTGGTACAGCCCCGGCAGCTCGTACTGCAGGCCGTAGCGCGCGTAGAGCGCCTTCATCCGGCCATCGAGGATCAGCCCTTCGAGCTGCTCCTCCAGGGCATAGGCCAGCTGGCGGTTGCTCTGGTGCACCGCCATGCCGATGTCCCACACCTGCTTGCCCATCTTCGGGTAGGCGTTCTGCGCCAGGGCCAGGCGCGGGTCGGCCGCCTGCTGCAGCTGCCAGTCGATCTCGCCGCGCAGGGCCATCACCGCGTCCACCTCGCCCTGTTTCATCCCGGCGAAGGCCGCCCGGACATTGGGGTAGTGGTGCAGCTGGCGGCTGAGCAGGCCGTCGAACACCGAGGACAGGTAGAAGGACGGCACGCTGTCGACCTCGACGCCGATCGGGTGCTGCTGGAACACCGCCACGCTGGGCACCTCCGCCAGGCGGCGGCGATCGTGGGCCAGCTGCCAGCGCTCGCGCTGGTAGGGGCCGAACATCACCACCAGGTCGTTGGCCAGTTCGCCGAACTCGTTGCTCATGTAGGCGAAGTCGCGGTCGTAGGGTACCCGCAGCATCACGTCGGCCAGCTCATGGGGGCGCAGGTAGTGGCCGCGCCAGACGTAGTCGCGCAGGTCGTCGTCGAGCTTCTCGCCGGGCGGCGCCCAGATCAGCTCCAGCTCCAGGTCCAGGCCCTCGGCCAGGGCCCGGGCCAGTTCGACGTCGACGCCGCGGCCCTGGCCGTTCTGCTGGAAGCTGTAGGGGGCGAAGTCCTGGTACACCGCCACCCGCAGCACACCGGATTCGACGATGGCGTCGTAGTCGCGCACCGGCGCCTGGGCATGGGCCGGCAGGGCCGCCAACCACAGCAGTGCCGTCAGCAGACGCGGCAGCAGACCGAGGCGCATGGCCGTCACTCCTCGATGGCCACGCTTTCCAGGTAGCTGCGCACCGCCCAGAGCGCCTCCTGGCTGAGGTAGTCGGCCATCTTCGGCATGTACACCCGGCCATCGCGCACCGCGCCGTTGATCACCCGCTCTTTGAACCACTCGTCGCCCATGGCGCCGACCTCCAACAGGCGCAGGTCGGGGGCGATGCCGCCGGACTTGGCCTCCAGGCCGTGGCAGGCCGCGCAATTCTGGTTGTAGGCCGAGGCACCGATCTCGATGGCCCGCGGGTTGTCGCGGTAGGGGTTCTCCTCCAGCCACTCCTCGCCCAGGGGCTCCAGGCCCTGGGTATTGACCGCCTGGGGGACCACATCGCCATGGGCCCAGAGGGTGCCGGAGGCGGCGAGCAGGAGCAGGGCGAAAGCGGTTTTCTTTGTAGTTTTCATGTTCCAGACCTCATCAAAAGCACGCAGAGCAAGCTGGTAGGGAGCTTGGTTACGGTCATCTTAAGAAGCCTGCGGCCAGCACCGAATGCTGCTTTGGTGGCTCGCAACTAGTTCATTGGTAGTAGGGCTTGTGGTGAGGGCGCTGGGCTGCTTTAACAGCTTGCCCAAGTCATGCCCGGTTTGGGCGTTTTTCCGTAAGCGCTCCATAAACCCCACCTCCCGCTGGTGGGGGTTTACGTTTTACAGTGGCGTCGCTGGTTGGCAGTTCCACGGCAGCAGCGCTTCAACCTGAGAAAGCCACGCTGCGCGGCGCCAACCTCAGCAGTGCCCGCACCTGCTTCGGCAACTTTCAGGAGGTTAATCGGCCCGGTTGCGTGGAGTGTCAGAAGGGTTGCGATTGAATCTTGGCAATGTTTCCCGGACGCAACGGAGCGCCCCCCCGGCCGCGCCAGCAAGCGTGGCCCCGCGCAGAAGCGACCACCAGCAGAATCCTCTTAATCGGGTTCGCGTGTTTTTCTGAGTTCGCTGGGTGTGATGCCGAACTGTTGCTTGAATCTATCGGTAAATCGCGATTGCGAGTGGTAGCCACAACGCTCCGCGATGCGCCCGATCGGCTCCATGGTCGTCTGCAGCAGAAACAGCCCCTGGCCCAATCTGGCTCTGTTCACAGTCGACTTAATGCTGGCACCTTCGGCTTTTAGTCGGCGGCGCAACGTCGACTCGCTGACCGCCAGCCTTTCAGCCAGCCGCCCGACACTCCAATCAGATGAAATATTGTCACTGACGATATCGTGCAGCCGATGACTGAGACTCGGGTGCCCGACGATGTTACTCACCTCGGTGTAGCCGGAAAGATAGATCAGCTGCAGAAGCTCCTCTCTGCGAAAATGCCACAACTCCTGAGGCGCATAGAGCGACCACTCGATATATTGCTTCAGCGTTTTCGCCATAGCCTCGTCAATGCCGCCCTGGACATATCGCTTGTCAGCACTGCGTTTGTTCTTGAAGCGATCGAAATCGCTGAACTCGAACTCGATCAGAACGGCAAAATACTCATCCCCCGGAATATTTCTCATATCGATATCCGAGGCATTGGACAGAAAGAGAAAACTGCCGGTCGGACAGACGATTTCATCCCGCCGGCCCAGCTGCTTGACGCCGGCCAGCACGAATATCAGCAGCGGCTTGGTGATAGGCGCATTCAGAATGCGCTGCTCCTTGTAGGAGGAATACACCGAAAATGGCAGCCCGCTATCGCCACGCTGCGCTGCTCTCGCCAGCTTTATGAGTTCCTGCATAGGTTCACCAGCAGCATTGAAAGTCCCCCAATACGCCACTGATCGTGTTGGCTCGATAGAAACGACGAGCCCGTCCTTTCACAAGGACGGGCTACGTGCAGGTTAAAAAATTCACTTCCGCTCGTACAGGGCCTCGATAGTGCTCGAGGCTATCGAGTTGGCGCGCACCATATAACCGGTCAGCGCGCCCGAAGCGTCCTCGGGCAATTCCAGCTTTTTCGACAGCGCGAACACGGTGAATTGATAGCGGTGCACACCGTGACCTTCAGGCGGGCAAGCGCCACCGAATCCGAAAACCCCGTAGTCGTTCCTGATGCTGGTGCTGCCAGCCGGCACCGTCGCTTCGCCCGTAGCCCCGGCCCCAGCAGCCAGGGAGGTTACATCCTTGGGGATATTCACCAGTTGCCAATGCCACCAACCGCTTCCGGTCGGCGCATCCGGATCGTAGGCGAACACCGCGAATGCCTCCGTGCCTTCCGGGACGCCGCTCCAGGAAAGTTGCGGCGACAGGTTCCCACCGTTGCAGCCGAACCCTTGGAACTCCTGGACATTGCTCATGGCTTTGCCCTGGGCAATATCAGTGCTGGTCAGTTTGAAAGCGTCTGCCTGGACGGCAGTGCAGAAGAGAACGGACATTGGCAGCGCCAATTTGCAGAATAGGTTGCGCACAGGAATGATCTCACTCTAATAAAACAAGGCGCGACGATCTTAGGGATTCCCGAGCGCCCCGGTTAGTCGGAAAACAATCAACTTTTAGCCCGAAACCTCCGCCTGCTCGGCGGTGGCGGCAGGCCGCGGGCGATCACGACGAAGATCTCGAACTCGCGCTGGGTCAGTTCCAGTAGGCGCGGGCCGAGGCCGTTTTCGCGCACCATCAGGCGCACGCCGTTGCAGGCGAATGCGCACTTCACTGGCGTCGACATGGGTCAGCGGCCAGACGGCGGCCACTAGCAGGGCCGGGTTCAGCAGCTGCCGGGCGACCCGCTGCAGCAGGCCACCGCCCTCCCGCGCGCCGATCTGCTCGTCGGGGCGCAGCCAGTCCACACGGATATGCGCAGGTTGTCGGTCAGCTCTGGGCGCCGGCTGGTCGGATTGTTGCGCGTTACCTTACCCAGTTAGTCGACCACCACCTAGGTCGCCAGCAGATCTCAGCACACGTCGTGGCTGACCTGACGCAGCAGCAGCGCGGCCAGGGTCACCAGCACGAACAGCAGGCTGGTGCCGAGGTTGATGCGGTCGAGCGCGGTCCTCTACTTGACCACGAAGTAGCCGAGCATGCCCTTGTGCTCCAGCCCCTTGGCGTAGAAGCGGAACTTGCCCGGTTTGATCGGTACGAAGAAGATCTCCGCCTCGCCGGCGTCCTCGAACTCCAGCTCGGTGAGGGTCACCGCCTTGATCTCCACGCCGCCGGCCTCGACCTTGCGCAGGTAGATGGCGGTGGCCAGCTCCGGCGCCTGGAAGGCGTACTCCTTCTGCCCGCTGGCGATGATCTTCAGCTGGTAGGCCTTGCCGGTTTCCAGCTGGTACTCGTGCTGCGACATGGCGTAGTCGCTGTCCGCATCGCCCAGACGCAGGTCGGGCAAGGCGATGGTGCGGCGGGTCAGGTCGCCCTCGGCATGCAGGCTGTCGACGCCGATCAGGCTGACGATCAGCAGCAGCGGCAGCAGCAGGATCTTGGCGATACGCATGGGGGTTCACCTCTTCTCGTCGTGGGTTCTGGCTCCCATGCTAGGGCGCGGCCATCCACGCCGATTTACTACCTTGGTAGCGCCCGACTGGTACTTTCTGCATATTTCCCCCCGCTACCGCAGTTCCTATGCTGGCGACACCTGCCCAGGAGTTGCCCATGCGTCCGTCCAGATTCCGCCTCCTGTTCTGCCTGCTCGCCCTATTCGGTGCGGCGGCGCCGAGCGAGGCCGCCAGCCCGGCGACCGAACTGCAGGTGCGTATCGGCTACCTGGCCTACACACCGCCCAGCGGACCGCTGCTGTCCAACGTCATAGCCGCGCCGGCGGACGCCGGCCTGCGCGGCGCCGAGCTGGCGATCATCGACAGCAACAGCACCGGGCGCTTCCTCCAGCACGGCTACGGCCTGGAGGTGGCCGTGCGCGACGACGGCGCCAGCCTGGTCGAGGCCGCCGCGGCGCTGCATGCCCAGGGCGTGCGCCTGTTCGTGGTCAATGCCCCCGCCGCCACCCTCAGGCAGCTCAGCGCCGAGCTAAGCGACAGCCTGCTGTTCAACGCCGGCAGCGCGGATGATGAGTTGCGCCGCGGCCAGTGCCTGGGCAACGTGCTGCACAGCCTGCCGAGCCGGGCCATGCTCGCCGACGCCCTGGCGCAGTTCCTCGCCGTGCGCAAGTGGAGCCGCTGGCTGCTGGTCGTCGGCACCACCGCGGACGATGCCGCCTACGCCGCGGCCCTCAGGCGTGCGGCCAAGCGCTTCGGCCTGCAAATAGTCGCCGAGAAGCCCTGGAGCTTCGAAAACGACCAGCGCCGCAGCGCCCAGGCCGAGATGCCGCTGTTCACCCAGACCGCCGAGTACGACGTGGTGCTGGTGGCCGACGAGCGCGGCGACTTCGGCGAATACCTGCCCTACCAGACCTGGTACCCGCGCCCGGTGGCCGGCACCCAGGGCCTGACTCCGAGCGCCTGGCACAAGACGGTGGAGACCTTCGGCGCCGCCCAGCTGCAGAAGCGCTTCGAGGCCCACGCCGGGCGCTGGATGAACGACCGCGACTACGCCGCCTGGATCGCCGTGCGCAGCATCGCCAGCGCGGTGACCAAGTTGCGCCGGGCCGACGCCGCGGCGATCCGCGACCTGGCTCTGAGCGAGCAGCTGCCGCTGGACGGCTTCAAGGGCCGCAAGCTGAGCTACCGCCCGTGGAACGGCCAGCTGCGCCAGCCCGTCCCCCTGGTGCACCCGCGCGCCCTGGTCAGCACCTCGCCCCAGGAGGGTTTCCTGCATCCGCACAACGAAATGGACAGCCTCGGCTACGACCGCCCGGAGGTGAGCTGTGACCTGGCGGCCTTGGCCCGCCCATGACCGGACAACAACAAGAGGATCGATTCATGCGCATCGCCCCGTTCGCCCTCGGCCTGACCCTGGCCCTGGCCAGCGCCGGCGGCCAGGCCGCCACCGCCTATGTGTCCAACGAGAAGGACGACAGCATCAGCGTGATCGACTTAGGCAGCCTGGAGGTCACCGACACCCTGGCGGTCGGCATGCGCCCGCGCGGCCTGCTGCTGTCGGCCGACCACAGGTTGCTGTACATCTGCGCCAGCGACTCGGACCGGGTGCAGGTGATGGACCTGGCCACGCGCAAGATCGTCAAGGAGCTGCCCTCCGGCGCCGACCCCGAGCAGTTCGCCCTGCACCCCAACGACCGCTGGCTGTACACCTCCAATGAAGACGATGCGTTGGTCACCGTGGTCGACACCCAGACCGACCAGGTGCTGGCGCAGATCGACGTCGGCGTCGAGCCCGAGGGCATGGCGGTCAGCCCGGACGGCAAGTGGGCGGTCAACACCAGCGAAACCACCAACATGCTGCACTGGATCGATACCGCCACCCAGCAGCTGGTGGACAACACATTGGTCGACCAGCGCCCGCGGCATGTCGAGTTCGACCCCGACGGCACGCGCCTGTGGGCCTCGGCGGAGATCGGCGGCACGGTCACGGTGCTCGACGTGGCCACGCGCCAGGTGCTCAAGACCCTCAGCTTCCAGATCAAGGGCGTGCACCCGGACAAGGTGCAGCCGGTCGGGGTCAGGCTCGGCGCCGACGGCAAGTACGCCTTCGTCGCCCTCGGCCCGGCCAATCACGTGGCGGTGGTCGACGCCAAGAGCTACGAGGTGCTCGACTACCTGCTGGTCGGCCGCCGCGTCTGGCACCTGGCCTTCACCCCGGACCAGAAGCGCCTGCTGACCACCAACGGGGTCAGCGGCGACGTCTCGGTGATCGACGTCGATTCGCTCAAGGTCACGAAATCGATCAAGGTCGGCCGCTACCCCTGGGGCGTGGTGGTGACCCCATGAACGCCCTCGAGGTGACCGGGCTGGGCTTCGCCTACGGCGCGCGCCAGGCCCTGCAGGGGCTGAGCTTCGCCGTGGCGGCCAGCCGCTTCGCCGCGCTGCTGGGGCCCAACGGCGCCGGCAAGTCGACCCTGATCGCCCTGCTCACCCGCCTCTACGAGCTGCAGCAGGGCGAGATCCGCGTGCTGGGCAGCGACCTCGCCCGGCAGCCGCGCCAGGCCCTGCGCCAGCTCGGCGTGGTGTTCCAGCAGAGCACCCTGGACCTGGACCTGAGCGTCGAGCAGAACCTGCGCTACCACGCCGCCCTGCACGGCCTGGGCCGGCGCGAGGCCCAGGCGCGGATCGACGAGGAACTGGCGCGCCAGCAGCTCGGCGAGCGTCGCCATGACAAGGTCCGCGCTCTCAACGGCGGCCACCGCCGCCGGGTGGAGATCGCCCGCGCCCTGCTGCATCGCCCGCGCCTGCTGCTGCTCGACGAGGCCAGCGTCGGCCTCGACCCGGCCAGCCGCCTGGCGCTGAACCGGCACGTGCGCCAGCTGTGCCGCGACGAGGGCCTGGCGGTGCTGTGGACCACCCACCTGCTCGACGAAGTGACGGACGACGACGAGCTGCTGATCCTCAATCGCGGGCAACTGGTGGCCCAGGGCGTGGCCGGCCAGCTCACCCAGGGCGACGCCGACCTGGGCGCCGCCTTCGCCCGCCTCACCCATAGCGAGGTAAGCGCATGAACGCCTACTGGCATTGCCTGGCCGGCATAGTACAGCGCGAATGGCTGCGCTTCGTGCTGCAGCGGTCGCGCTTTCTCAGCGCCCTGGTGCGCCCGCTGCTGTGGCTGCTGGTGTTCGCCGCAGGCTTCCGCGCCGCCCTGGGGATCGCCATCATCGCCCCCTACGACACCTACATCACCTACGAGACCTACATAGTGCCGGGGCTGGCCTGCATGATCCTGCTGTTCAACGGCATGCAGGGCTCGCTGTCGATGGTCTACGACCGCGAGATGGGCAGCATGCGCGTGCTGCTGACCAGCCCGCTGCCGCGGGCCTTCCTGCTGGCCAGCAAGCTGCTGGCCACGGCGCTGATCTCGCTGCTGCAGGTCTATGCCTTTCTCGCCATCGCCTGGCTCTACGGCGTGCAGCCGCCGCCCTTCGGCCTGCTCGCCGCGCTGCCGGCGCTGCTGCTGGTGGCGCTGCTGCTCAGCGCCCTGGGCCTGCTGCTGTCCAACGGCATCCGCCAGCTGGAGAATTTCGCCGGAGTGATGAACTTCGTGATCTTCCCGCTGTTCTTCCTGTCCTCGGCGCTCTACCCGCTGTGGAAGATGCGCGAGGCCAGCGAGTGGCTGTACTGGCTGTGCGCGCTCAACCCCTTCAGCCATGCGGTGGAACTGGTGCGCTTCGCCCTCTACCAGCGCCTGAACCCCGACGCCCTGCTGATCTGCCTGGGCCTGACCGGGCTGTTCGCCGTGCTCGCAGTCCTCAGCTTCAACCCCCAGCACGCCGCCCTGCGCCGCGTCGGCTGACCGGCGCCGCGCCCCACCCTTCTACTACTTTGGTACTGCTTTTACTCTCCATCGTAGAATTTCCAAAGCAGGATCGATGCCTTGTAATGGGTCCATAAAAAGAACCGAGACCTAAGGCGATGAACACTTGCGTGCCCACGGGGCGACCTGCCCGACTCATCAGCGGACTGCTCGGCCTGCTGCTCATCCCCCTCGCCCAGGCCGAGCCGGCGCTGTTCTCCGCCGAGGGCTACCGCCTCGGCCAGTACCGCAGCCCGACCCCGGCCACTGCCGAACACGCCCGCACCCTGGATACCGTGGCGCTGCAGCGGCTGCTGGCCGAGCAACCGCACACCGCGCTGATCGACACCTACCGCCGCCAGTGGCTCAACGGCCGGTTCATCGAGGACGAGGTACACGCCAACCTGCCCGGCAGCCTGTGGCTGGCCAACACCGGCGACGGCCAACTCGATGACCGCTGGCAGGCCTACTTCAGCCACCACCTGCGCGAGGCCAGCGGCGGCGACAAGGGCTGGCCCCTGGTGTTCTACTGCCGCTCGGACTGCTGGTTGAGCTGGAACGCGGTCAAGCGCGCCCATCGCCTGGGCTATGGCAACCTCTACTGGTACCGCGACGGCATCGACGCCTGGGAACAGGCCGGCCTGCCCCTGCTGCCGGCGCAACCGGCGCCACTGCCCTGACACGCTGCGCTTTCCCCCTCACCCTCAGCGCCGCATAATCAGAACAACGAGGTGAAAGGCCATGTACAAGATCCTGATTGCCGACGACCACCCGCTGTTTCGCGAAGCCATCCACAACGTCATCAGCGACGGCTTCCCCGGCAGCAGCATCATGGAGACCGCCGACCTGGACAGCGCCCTGGCGCTGACCCTGGAACACGACGACCTCGACCTGATCCTGCTCGACCTGAACATGCCCGGCATGCACGGTCTCAACGGCCTGATGCAGCTGCGCAACGAGGCGCCGACCATCCCGGTTGTGATCGTCTCGGCCGAGCAGGACAAGCAGGTGGTGCTGCAGGCCATCACCTACGGCGCGGTGGGCTTCATCACCAAGTCCTCGCCGCGGGCGCAGATGACCGAGGCCATCGCGCAGATCCTCGACGGCAACGTCTACCTGCCGCCGGACATCATCCGCAGCCAGGGCAATACGTCGCGGCGCAGCCACCCAGAGAACCCGGGCATCTCCGCCGAACTGCTCAACGCCCTGACCCGCAAGCAGCTGCTGGTGCTCGAGCGCATGACCAAGGGCGAGTCGAACAAGCAGATCGCCTACAGCCTGGATATCGCCGAGACCACGGTCAAAGCCCATGTCTCGGCGATCCTGCGCAAGCTCAACGTGCACAACAGGGTGCAGGCGATTCTCTCGGCCGGGGATATCGATTTCGCCGCCTACCTGCGCCGGTAGCGCACCCGCGCCCTGCCCTCCACCGATCTTCGGCGACCTGGCCGTCATCATGGGGTGACTTAGCCGTGTCGCTATTCGGATGCTCGACATACCCCATTACCAAGTGCACTTGGCGAGCGGGTTTCGCCCCTCACGGGCGAGTCACTTTTTCTTGCCTGGCCAAGAAAAAGTAACCAAAAAGAAGGCCACCCCATCATCCGGCCCCGGCTGCGCCGGGGTTCCCTCGTTCCATCATCGTTCCGTGGGCACGCTGCGAAGGGCCCTCCCTAGCCCATCGCAGCTCTCGCGGCATCCCTGCCGCTCGACCCACTCCACGACGATTCCACTCGGCCTCCTGAAGGGGATTCTGACGGCGCCTGGACCTTCGCAGCCAGGCAGGGTGCAGGCACTGCGAGGCACTGCCGTGAGGGAAAGGTGCAAGCGAATAGCCCGGATGTTTATGGTGGAAAACGCTTCGCGGTTTTCCACCCTACACGGCTGCACTACGCGCCCCCAATAGTGCGCCGTGCCACAGGCCTCCATCACCCACTCGACCGTCTCGCCCTGCTCCTGTATATATCGCCGGAACGCCTCCCGGTTCAGCCGCTTGCGCTGCACCACATGGCCGGAACGGACACTCTCGGCAATTTGGTAAACGGACTTGGCCAGATCAACCGCAATTCGCTTCATCACACTTCTCCCAACTATCAGCCACCACCGTTGCGGGTATAGAAGGTGGTGCAGGGAGAGTCCATTACAGCATTTAAGCCATTCGCTTCGCTCACTCGGGACTGGCTAAAGCCCGCCCCTTAGCTTAATAGTTTTACTCCAGCCAGAATACGGATTTCAAAATGGCAAAGAATATAAATTCAGCATATCGAATAAAAGAAATTATAAATGCAGCAAAGAATAAAGCTGAAAACATTCACACCCATGAAGTTTGGGCTGACATTTTTGACATAAAAGAAACAGACCAAAACCGGAAAAACTTCTCTATATCACGATGCCTTGCAGACCTTCACGATGAAGTTGAACACGTTCGCAACGAAATGCAGAGGCTAGGCTATTCTATAAATCTATATAATTCCAGCCTAAACAAGTGCAACTCTGTATTTGCCGTCCACGCAATAATGTCAGCATGGAAATCTTTAAAACAGCAAATCACCCCTGAGATAGCAATTGCTCTTGGATTCTGCTCCGAAATCCTCCCAAACGAAGAGGACCTACTTGACGAGGAGATCTTAGAAGAGCTTAGAAGGCTAGCCAAAGACCTGAGAGAAACCCTAGAAAAGTCCACTTTACCCCAACACACAATATCAATCATTCAAAAGCATCTTGGAAAAATCGAAGAAGCACTAATAACTTATAAAATTGTTGGCGCTAAAGCTCTGGATGAGGTAATGCAAGCCGCGTATGGCGAAGTCATTGCAAATGAAGCAATTTTCGAACAAGCCAAAGGAAGCACAGAACTTAGTAAGCTATCTCTAATGTGGCAAAAAACGAAGTCAGTATTAGATGGCATCACCACAACCAATGACCGTCTCGGGGCAATACAAGGCATGGCAGAAAAAGGCCAGAAAGTAATTGAATTCCTAGAGCACTTCAACGTATAACAATTCCAAATCGTTCGCTTCGCTCACTGGGCCGGGCTAAAACCCGACCCTTTAACTAAACGTTAGGTGTGCTTTGAAAGTTCAGTACAAATTTGCCGTCAAAGGTAGGATGCGCACCAAAGATACTTTCCCTCTTTTCGCAAATGGCGTCGAGTACAGCGTTGAGGCGGATATGGATGGCGTTGTTACATTCATTTCCCTAACGTATCAAGCTAACGACCCGTCGCTCTGGCCTACGATCACGCAAAACCCGGAGCCAGGGATAACTGCAAACATTGTCATGCGCAGTCCATCCCTAGAACGCGCCCAAGAGACCATAAGAACGGCGGAGGGGGTTCTATCGTTCTTTGGGCTAGAACAAATTGCTTGGGGCAATCCAGAGGAGGTATACCTCCCCGAAACGGAGGAAGAAAAGCGGAAGTTGTCCGTCTATAGCATGGCGCATAGCGCAAAGAAGGTGACCATACTGGAGACCGAACCGATCTCTTTCGACATTATTGGGCGCACCTTACTGCGCGCAGACAACGTGTCAGACTATGAAATCCCGCTTGCATTTTTTAGAAAAGGAAAGAACGACACATACGAAAACCGCCACATCGAAGCTTGCTTAGACTTTCTTTTCATGCTTGAGACTCTTTTTGCCAATGGAAAGTTTAAGACCTCTCAAGTCATCACTGAGTACACATCCAGCAAGCCTCTTCTCGACGCAATATACTCAGTTACCGAAAACAAAGACTTGCCCAAGATCGCACTGCATCGCGGCCATTCACACCATAAAAGATTATCTGAAAAGTACCTAACAAGAAGCCCCACTCAGATTGCTAAGAGCTTCGTTGAACTCAGGGGAGTTCTTCACCATCATTCACTCAAAGACAAGAATCGGTGGCATCCGGAACGTCATGACGACTTCTTGGCTGATGCTCTATTTTTGGAGTACGTTTGCTTTCGCGTAGGCTTCGATCTTTTCTCCAATGAGGTCTTCTCGAAGGAGTCAGAAACTGAGTTCCTAGACAACTACAAGGCTGCTAAAAATAGTGGCGCGCACACCTAACAATGTATATGGACACTCCCCACAAGCAGCGAGTAACACTTTCCCAGCCCTGTCGTCAGCGCGGTTGCATGTGTATATCCAGCCTGTTCTGAGCGTTACCACCCTGGCCATTCTGTAGTTCTCACGGCGGGGCCAAGCGCTCAATCGATCATCCAGATCGGCATTGTTATCGGCCTCGTGCCATCGCAGGACTAGCCTGATCCGATTGTCTCGCGGCTTGCCACAACCACGTGAAAGCGCTTGGTCGGTCGCCCCTATACCCCCTGCCCGCCCCGCTCCAGCAGATGGCTGATCGCCGTCTTCAGCTTCATCGGCCGCACCGGCTTGTGCATCAGGGTATGCCCCAGCTCGCGCATCTGCTGCTTGAGCTCGTTGCTGTAGTTGGCGGTGATCATCAGCGCCGGCAGCGGCGTGCTGCGCCGCGCGTTGATCAGGGCGACGGCGTCGACGCCGTTGCGCTCGTCGTCCAGGTGGTAGTCGGCGATCAGCAGGTCGGCGTCGGCGTGGTAGTTGTCGACCTGGCGCGCCAGGTCCTCCTCGCTCAGGGCGGTGACCACCTGGCAGCCCCAGGTCTCCAGCAGGGTGCGCATGCCGGCGCAGATCGCCGCGTCGTTGTCCAGCACCCAGATGCGCGAGCCGCGCAGGCGCTCGAGCAGCAGGTCCGGGGTGTCGTGGATCACCCGCGCCCGCGGCGCGCGGGTGGTCAGCGGCACCTCGATGGCGAACATCGAGCCCTGGCCCGGGCGCGAGGCCACGCGGATGCGGTGGCCGAGCATGCCGGCGATCTTCTCCACTATGGCCAGGCCCAGGCCCAGGCCGCGGTCCTGCTTGCGCTGGCCGGCGTCGCCGCGCTTGAACTCCTGGAAGATCTCGCCGAGCTTGTCCGCGGCGATGCCGATACCGGTATCCCACACCTCGATCGACAGGCTCTGTCGCCGCCGACGGCAGCCGAGCAGGATGCGCCCGTGGCGGGTGTAGCGGATGGCGTTACTCAGCAGGTTGCGCAGGATCCGCGCCAGCAGCTGGATATCGCTGCGCACCAGCGCCGAGCTGGGCAGGTAATCCAGGCGCAGGCCTTCGCTGCCGGCGATCTGGTGGTATTCGGCGGCGAGGTTCTCCAGCAGCTCGCTGACGGCGAAGGGGGCGATGTCCGCCTTGATCACCCCGGCGTCCAGCTTGGAGATATCGACCAGGGTGCCGAGCAGGCTCTCGACGTCCTCCAGGGAGTTGCTGACGTTGCGCACCAGGGCCAGGCTGTCGTCCGGCTGCGGCTTCTCCAGCAGCGCGCCGGTGAACAGCCGCGCGGCGTTGAGCGGCTGCAGCAGGTCGTGGCTGACCGCGGCGAGGAACTTGGTCTTGGACAGGTTGGCCCGCTCGGCCTCGCCCTTGGCCTCGCGCAGGCGCCCCTCCATCTGGGTGCGCTCGTCGATCTCGCGGCGCAGCTGGCTGTTCAGCCCGGTCAGCTCGGCGGTGCGCTCGCGCACCCGCTGCTCCAGGTGCTGGTAGGCCTGGTGCAGGGCCTCGGCGGTGCGCCGGCGCTCGGTGATGTCGCGGATCAGCACGAAGATCCCGGTGACCTCGCCGCTGGCCTGGCGATTCGGCACGTAGGAGCGCAGCATGTAGCGCTCCTGGCCGAGGTGGTTGGTCTCGGCCACCTCGAAAGTCACGCTCTCGCCGGACAGCGCCCGCTCGATATAGGGCTCCAGGCGCCGGCAGTGTTCCTCGCTGTGCACCTGGCGCAGGCTCTGGCCGAGCATGGCGCCGCGGGGCCAGCAGTACCACTCCTCGTAGACCTTGTTGGTGAAGTCGTAGACCAGGTCGGCATTGAGGTAGGCGATCAGCGCCGGCACGTGGTCGGTGATCAGGCGGATCCAGCGCTCGCTCTCGCTCAGCGCCTCGGCGTGGCGGTAGCGCTCGGTGATGTCGGTGAAGGTGTTGACGAAGCCGCCGGTGGGCAGCGCATGGGTGCGCACCTCCAGCATGCGGCCGTCGAACAGGCGCAGCTCCAGCTCCTCGATCGGCTGGCCGGCGGCGTCGCGGCTGTCCGGGGTGAGCAGGGCCAGTTCGCTGTCGGCCATCACCTCGGCGAACGGCCGGTGCGCGCTGATCGGCGCCAGGCCGCAGAGGTCGAGGAAGCGGTGGTTCCACAACTCCAGCTGGCCCTCGGCATTGACCATGGCCATGCCCTGGGACAGGTTGTCCACCGCGCGCTGCAGCAGGCGCGACTTCTGCGCCAGGGCCTGCTCACGGCGCTGGGTCTCGCTCTGCTTGACCTCGGTGATGTCGGTGTAGAGGATCACCAGCCCGCCCTCGCGGGTCGGCCGCTCGCTGACCTGCACCCAGCGGCCGTCGCGCAGGCGATAGAGCAGGTGCTCGTCGCGGTGACCGCGCTGCTCCTCGACCACCAGCCCGGTGCTGCGGCTCAGGCGCTTGATCTCGGCCAGGCGCAGGCCGCTGCCGATGCGCACCCGGCTGCCGGCCCAGAGCGCCTTGAAACGGCTGTTGAACAGCACGATGCGCTGCTCGCGGTCGAACAGCACGAAGGCGTCGGAGATGCTCTCGATGGCGTCGATCAGGTGCTGGTGGGCGGTCTCCGCGCGCAGCCGGGCGTCGCTGAGTAGCTGGTTGCTGGACTTGAGCTCGGCCATGGCCTGGTTCAGCGCGTCGGTGCGCTCGCGCACCTGCTCGGCCAGCACCACCGAGTGCTGGAAGGCGGCGTAGGCATCGTCGCCGCGGGAGTTGATCGACTCGACCCGCTCGATCAGCGCCTCGTTGATGCGCCTGAGCTTGCGGTTGTCCTCCTCCAGCGCGCGGCAGCGCTCGAGCAGTGCGGCGTCATCCGCCCCGGCCGGGGCGGCCGATGGCGACTCCGGTGAAGGTCTGGTTGATGTGCATGCCATTGAACTGCTCTCCGTAGGTGTTGAAGCCTATGACCCGCTGCTGGCGCAGCAAGGCGGCGACGGGGTCGACGCCACCCTCGGCCTCGATCTCCAGGCGGCGCAGGAAGCAGTCGCAGCCGATGGTCAGCAGCAGCGGGCCGAGGCGCCGGCGCAGGCCGTCGAACAGCCCTTCGAGGTTGGCCAGCAGCGGTCCCGGGCGCATGGCGGTGAGGACGATGCCGTTCTCCACCGCGCAGTAGAAGCTCAGGCTGAGGTCCTCGTTGACCCGCTGGATCGAGCGCACGTAGTACTGGCCGCCGATGCGCACGGCCAGCGGATGGGCGGCGAACAGGCGCATGTCCAGGTCGGCCACGGCCACGCCGATCAGCCGCGCGTATTCCAGGGCGGCGGGCGCGGCATTGAGCTCGTGCACCCGGCGGCGGGCGCTGTCGGCCCGGGTGACCACCAGCTTGTCGGCGCGCGGCTCGATGTGGTGGGTGCTGAACACCTCGAAGTCCAGCCAGGTGTTGAACAGCACCACCACCGCCGCGCCGGTGTGGAACTGGCCGCCGTAGTAGACGTGGGTATGGGTCAGGTGGTTGTCGTCGCCGGCCGAGCCGCCGAAGTGAGGGATGCTGCCGAAGGCGGCGCTGAGCGCGCCGAGCACCACCTCCTCGCGGCTGGACAGGCCATCGAGCAGGGTCAGGGCGAAACTGTGGCCCTTGATCGGCGCCAGTTCGTTGTGCCGGCAGTCGCCGACCAGGCGCTCGACCAGTTGCTGGGCGTCGATCAGGCTGAAGCGTTCCATCTCGTCGATCAGCGCGCTGGCGACCGAGAAGCTGCGGTGGTCGAAGCCCACCGCGCTGACGCAACCGCGGCCGTAGCCCTGGGGGGTGATCTCGCCGGCGCTGGTGCAGCCGACCAGGCCGATGCCGCCAAAGTGCTGTTCCAGCGCCTCGCCGAGGCCCTGCAGGTCGTATTCGGCGGAGCAGAAGAACAGCACGAAACCCAGGTGCGGATGGATCAGCTGGCGCGCCAGCTCCTGGGCCACCAGCTCCACGTCCCGGGCCGCCGACATCGCGGTGACCACGCCTTCTGTCAGCTCCTGCCGCATAGCCATGCCCCATGAAAGAACCTACTCGTCATGGGGATTCTACGAAGCCCGGCCCGCGCCCCCCATGCTACTTGAGTGCCGCCGGGCCTCCTCCCTAAGTAGCAAGGCACTAGAACCAGCGCATCAGACACAGCGGCAACACGCCGAATATCGCGCTCATCGGCAGCAGGATCAGACCACCGAAACCCCAGAACTCCCACATAACCACCTCCCATGAAAAAGCCGGACGGGGCGGCCCCGTCCGGCTCATGAGGCCTCGTTTACCAGCTCAGCACGGCACCCACGGCGAAGGTGTCGGTGTCTTCGCCCAGGCCGCTGCCGGCGGCGGCGTCGATCTGATACTGGTTGTATTCGGCGACCAGCTTGAGGTTGTCGTTGATGGTGCGGAAGTAGGCGATGCCGCGGGTCTCGTAGTCGGCGGCGCTGCCCAGGCCGTTGCCGTCGTCCTCGGTCTTGCCGTAGGACAGCGCCACGCGGTTCTTGCCGAAGGTATAGGAGCCCTGCAGCAGGTAGCCGTCGCTGTCGATCTCGCGCAGGGTCGGCTCGCCGGCATTGTTGGTGAAGAAGGGGTTGATGCCCTCGGCCTGGAAGCCCGAGGCGGTCAGCGAGACGCCGCCCATCTTGGCCTGCACGCCGTAGCCGACGCCCTGGGAGGTCACCGAGTCGACGCTGCTGTCGGTGTTGTCCGAGGTCTGGTAGGCGCCGTTGAGCCAGGAGTAGAGGGTCGCCCCGCCCAGCTCGAACTGGTAGCTGATCTCGGACTCGAAGCGCGGCTCTTCCTGGTAGGCGCGGCCGACGGCGCTGTCGTCGTTGGTGTCCACCGGGTCCATGATGCCGACCGCGAAACGCAGGCCCTCGGCCAGGTTGTTGTTGCGGTAGGTGATCTGCGAGGTCGGGAAGGGATAGGGGTAGCCGGTGCCGATGTTGCCGAAGGACACGCCGGTGCCGTCGACCAGGCCCAGGGTGTCGCTGACGTTGCCGTAACCGGCGAGCATCTCGTCGAGGAAGATGTTGGAACGGGAAAACAGGCCGAAGTCCTTGCCCACCAGCACCTCGCCCCACTCCGGGCTGGCCACCGTGCCATAGAACTGGCGCACGTCGATGGCGGTGGCGGTGCCGTTGGTCTCGCTGTCGTTGATGGTCACCCAGAAGGATGAACGGCCGCCGAGCTTGAGGTCGTCGATCTGCTTGCCGAAGTTGAAGCCGATCCAGTTGGGCAGAAAGCCCATCTTCACCCGTGCCTGGCGGCGGTCGTTCAGCTCGCCCTCGCGGTCGACGTCGCTGTTGACGTAGAAGGCGTTGATATAGCCGTCGGTGGAGAAGGTGGTGTCGTCCTGGTCGTACAGGACGATCTCGGCGGCGGCCTGCTGGGCAGTGGCCAGGGCGACGGCGGCGGTCAGGGCCAGGGGCAGGAACCGGGGGGTGGCGATCTTGTTGTTGTGCATAACGCTCTCCGCTAGGTGGGACGACCGCAGGACGGCCGGGTCGGAGGCGATTATCGAAAGCCGCAGGCGGCGGCCCCAGGCTGCCTTGGCAGCGGTTGGCCGCTGCTTTGGTCGGGCCCACCGGCGCGGGCACAAGGGCTTAGTCCGCCCGCGCCCGCCGACCCTGGGCGAAAGGCGCTCGGTCCAAGGTCGTAGGCGAAGCAAGGTGAAAGCAGCACGCCACCGCAGCGGCACCGGGCAGGCTGCGAGTAGCGTGGATGAATGGGGGTTGTCGGCCGTGGCAAGGTCACCGCCCCTGGAGGCAGCCCGGCAACGTCGGGAATGCCCCGGGCTCAAGGGTCGTGCGGCCCGCGGCAGCATGCGCCCAGGCCTGGGCGCTCAGGCCGGCGGCGCGCCGCCGGCCAGCACCCGCCAGCCGCCCCGGGCCTGGCACAGGGCACGATGGCAGCGCTGCAGCTCGTCCGACTCGAAGCCGTTCAGCGCCTGCCGCACGGCCTCGCCATGGGCCTGCGGCAATCCGGCCAGATGCTGTTGCCAGCGCAGCTCGGCCCGCCCCGGCACGCTCGCCGCCTGCTCGCCCAACTGGCGCGCCAGCTCGCCGCAGGCGACACGCAGCTCCTGCTCCGCCAGCCACGCCAGGCGTTCGCCTTGCGCCGCCAGGAAGGCCTCGATATGCCCGAGCAGCTGCGTCGTCGAGGCCTTGGGCGACTGCACCGCGAAGAGGATGCCGCGGCGCCCCTCGACCTGACGGAAGCCGCAGAACAGGGCGTAGCCCAGCTGCAGCTCGCCGCGCAGGCGGGCGAAGAAGGGTCCCTGGTAGAGCTGCGCCAGCAGGCGCCAGCCCGCTTCGCTGGCGGCATCGGCCGCAGGCTGTGGGCAGAACAGCAGCAGCGCCGCCTCCGGCGCGTCGATGGCCGCGTCGCGCCAGTAGCGTCCCGGCGCCGGCCGGGCCAGGGGCTCGGTCGGCGGCAGGCAGGCAGTCCGGGCGAACAGGCGGGCGATCGCCTGCCGCTCGCCCGCGGCCAGGCCCACTCCCAGGCCTTCGAGATGGGCCCGGCGGAACAGGCCCGGCCAGTCTGTGCAACCCGCACGCGCCGGCTCGGGGCCCGGCGCGGCGAAGAGTTCGGGCAGGCGCCCGAGCAGCTGGCGCAGCGGCATCTGCGTCGCATCGGCCGCCCCAGGCGCAGGCCAGGCCGCCGCTGGCGCCGTGCCCAGGCGGGCCAGCACCTGCGCCAGCAGCCTGGGCAGCAGATCCGCCGGCCCCTCCAGGGACAGCTGCAGGCCGTCGCCCTCGACCGCCAGGCGCAGCATGGCTCCGACCTCTTGCGCATCGACCTGCACCGTACGCAGCCTCGCCTGGCCGTAGGCCAGCAGCTGGGCCAGGGGTGGCGGCTCGGCGAAGCGCAACAGGCCATGGAAGGCGGCCCGGCCCGCGCCGCGGGGAGCGGCGAACCAGTCCAGGGCGGCCGTCATCCCCAGCACAACCGGCGCCGCCGCCACAGGGCCGAGCAAGGGATTGGCGGCCGGCAGTCGCCAGTTCCAGGCGCGGGGCGGCACAGCGGCCACTGGCGCCGTCCGGCTCATATGCAGGGGGAACCCCGCGCCGGGCCAGGCCGGTGCCTCGGCCGGGCCGACGCACAGGCTGATCGCCCGCTCCGGGTTGCGCATCTGCAGCAGTAGCGTCCGGGCCGCCTGCAGGCCCTCGGCACTAGCGCTTGCCCCGGGTTCCCGCCCCACGCTCAGGCATTCCTGCCAGTGGCGCGCCAACGCCAAGGGGCCGAGGGCCTGCAACTGGCGCGCCTCGAGCGCCCCTCGAGTCGCGGCCAGCGCCCCCCAGTCGGCCGCCGACGCCAGAAACGCCAGCCAGTCCTGCAGGGCCGCGGCGATGCTCGCCTGGGCCGGGCCAACCGGATCGACGTGGGCAAAGTTCAGCAGCAGTAGGGCCTGGCCGAGATGGCGGTAGACCAGGCGCACCTCCAGGCCACGACACAACGCCGCCTCCTCCAGCCTGGCACACAGACTCCCCGCCGAGCGGGTCGACAGGCCGCTCTGCAGCAGCGCCAAGGCTTCGTTGAACGCCGCGATCGGGACCCGCGACGGCAGCTCCAGGGCAAAAGCCAACTGCAGGCTCGGCCGGCTGCCGCGCAGGCTCATGCGCAGGTGTTGCTCGCGCAGGGGCAGCAGCGTGGGCGGCGGCGCTTGCACCTGGCGTGCCGCCGCCGGCAGGTCGTCGGCATGACACTGGACCAGGGCGAGGAGTTCGGCGCAGGACTGCGGCCCGACCAGCACCAGGGATAGCTGTCCGGCCTGGTAGAAACGCCGGTGGAAGGCCCGCAACGCCTGCTGGAAGGCGTCGCTGTCGAGCGTCAGGGTCGCGCGGTTGCCGGCGAGGAAGGCCGCGGCCCGATGCCCTGCCGGCAGCGCCTGGCCCAGTGCGGCGTCCAGCAGGGTGTCGGCATCCTGGCCGCGGGCCAGGAACTCCGCGTGCAGCACCTCGCGCTCGCGCCGTTGCGCGGCCGGCTCGAGCAGCGGCCTGGCCAGCATGTCGAGCATGCGCGCCAGGGCGCCGTCGAGCCGGTCGGCCGGGACCTCGCAGAAGTAGTCGGTGTGGCGCGCCTGGGTCGAGGCATTGACCTGACCGCCACAGGCCTGCACATAGGCCATCAGCCCCTGCTCGGGGGCGAACCCCGCGCTGCCGAGGAACACCAGGTGTTCGAGAAAGTGCGCCAAGCCGGGATAGGCGGCGGGCTCGTCGTGGCTGCCGGCGGCGACCCGCAGGCTGATCGCCGCCCGGGGCGCCTCCGCCCGGCTCAGCAGCAGCACTTCCAGGCCATTGGCCAGGCGCCGGCGCACGGGCCGTGGCGCAGGCATCTCAGGCATGGGGGAGCGGGCGGACATAAGCGTAACGGGCTCGGGCGCAGTTCGGCCCAGCCAGGGTCGCCCCCGCACCGCGGCGGCGCAATAGTACTTTGGCCGCAGCGGCCCGGGCCTAAAGTCGCAGGTGCGCGGCGCCGGCCGGCATAGACAGAAAACCCCGCACGGGGCGGGGTCTCTGGAGGTCGGGCAACGGTTCGCTGCCCGGGTAGATGGCGTCCCCTACTGGAGTCGAACCAGTATCTAGCCCTTAGGAGGGGCTTATTCTATCCATTGAACTAAGGGGACGCGGTGGCGCGACATAGCATCGCAACGACCGGGGCGCATCTTAACGGCCGAATGCGCATTTGTCATGCCGCCAGCCACCTCCTCAGCCGAACAGGCCGAGGGTGTGCAGGAACACCACCAGGATGCCCAGCGGGGTGACCCAGCGCAGCACCTGCCACCACAGCTTGAACAGCTGCGGGTTGTCCAGACCCAAGGCCTCCTGGACGCTCTCGCGGCTCAACACCCAGCCGGTGAACAGCACGGTGCCCAGGCCGCCGAGCGGCATCAGCAGGTTGGTGGTCAGGTAGTCCAGGCAGTCGAAGAAGGTCTTGCCGAACAGGGTGAACTCGCTCCAGGCGTTGAACGAGAACACCGTGCCCAGGCTCAGCAGCCACAGGGCCAGGCCGCTGAGCAGCACCGCCTTGAGACGGCCGATGCCGAACTTCTCGCTGAGCCAGGAGATGGTCGGCTCGCTCAGGGAGATCGCCGAGGTCAGGGCGGCGATCGCCAGCATGACGAAGAACAGCCCGCCGACCAGCTGGCCCAGCGGCATCTGGCCGAAGGCGATCGGCAGGGTGACGAAGATCAGCCCCGGCCCCGCGCCCGGCTCCAGGCCGTTGGCGAACACCAGCGGGAAGATCGCCAGGCCCGCCAGCAGCGCCACCCCGGTATCGGCCAGGGCGACCATGAGCGCGGTCCGGGCGATCGAAGTGCCGGCCGGCAGGTAGGAGCCGTACGCCATCATCGCGCCGCTGGCCAGGCTGAGGGTGAAGAAGGCATGCCCCAGGGCCACCAGCACGCTCTGGGCGCTGAGCTTGCTGAAATCGGCATCGAACAGGAAGCTTACCGCCGCCATGAAATGCCCGGTGGTGGCGGCATAACCCACCAGCACCAGCAGCAACAGGAACAACCCCGGCATCATGAAACGCAGCGCGCGCTCCAGGCCCTCGCGCACGCCCAAGGCCACTATACCCAGGGTCACCAGCAGCACCAGGGTGCCGAAGCCGGCCAGCTTCCAGGGATCGCCGAGCATGGCGCCGAACAGCGCGCCGCTGCGCTCGCCGTCCAGCCCGGCGAACTCGCCCAGGGCGGCGGCCGGTGCATAGGCCACCGCCCAGCCGGCGACCACCGCATAGAAGCTGAGGATCAGGAAGCCGGTCAGCACCGCCACGCTGCCGAGGATGCGCCAATGGCGACTGGCCCCGGCCTGCTTGGCCAGGACGGCCATGGCGCCCTCAGGGTTGGCCCGACCGCGGCGGCCGATCATCACCTCGGCCATCAGCAGCGGAATGCCGATCACCAGGATGCAGGCCAGGTAGACCAGGACGAAGGCACCGCCGCCGTTCTCGCCGGTGATGTAGGGGAACTTCCAGATATTACCCAGGCCCACGGCCGAGCCGGTGGCGGCCAGGAAGAAGGCCCAGCGCGACGACCACAGGCCACGGCCGGCGCTGCTGGAGGCGCCGGCGTAGCTACCGGCGACGATGCTGTCTTGACTCATTGGGACTTGCCCTCTTGTTGTTGTGAAAAAGTCAGTCGAAAAACAACGGTGGTTACGCCTAGGGCCAACCCACCCTAGGGATCAACGCCCGCCGCGCAGGCGCTCCTCGGCCAGGCGGTCGGCGATGGCGGTGGTGGTGGCCCCCTCGCGCTCGGCGCGCTGGAAGATCTGCGTCAGGGTCTCGCCTATGCCCTCGATATGCGCCTTGAGCTCGGCCGCGCTGCCGCCGGTGCGCTCGTAGCAGACGTCGATGATGCCGCCGGCGTTGATCGCGTAGTCCGGGGCGTACAGGCAGCCCTTGCGCTGCAGCTCCTCGGCCAGTTCGGCGCTGGCCAGCTGGTTGTTGGCCGCCCCGGCGATCACCGGCGCGCGCAGCGCCTCCAGGGTGTGCGGGTTGATGATCGCGCCCATGGCGCAGGGGGCGAACACATCCACGTCCAGGCCGTAGATGTCGTTCTGGCCCACCGCGGTGGCGCCCAGCTGTTCCACCGCGCGGCGCACGTTGGCCTCGACTATATCGGTCACCCAGAGCTCGGCGCCGGCTTCCTTGAGCTGCCGGGCCAGGCCGAAGCCGACCTGGCCGACGCCCTGGATGGCCACCTTCAGGCCCTTGAGGTCGTCGCGGCCGAGGCGGTGCTTGACCGCCGCCTGCAGGCCGATAAACACGCCATAGGCCGTCGACGGCGACGGATCGCCGTTACGCAGGCCGCCGCCGACCAGGGCCTCGCGCTGGCCGGCGCCGGCGACGTGGCGGGTGCGCTCGGCCATGATCTGCATCTCCGCCACCCCGGTGCCGGAGTCGGCGGCGGTGATGTAGCGCCCGCCCAGGCTGTCGACGAAATCGCCCATGGCCTGGAACAACGCCTCGCTCTTGTCCTGGTGCGGGTTGCCGATGATCACCGCCTTGCCGCCGCCCAGGGGCAGCTTGGCCAGGGCCGACTTGTAGCTCATGCCGCGGGACAGGCGCAGCACGTCGCGCAGGGCCTCGTCGTCGCTGGCGTAGGACCACATGCGGCAACCGCCCAGGGCCGGACCGAGGGTGGTGTCGTGGATGGCGATGATGGCCTTGAGGCCCGACGCCTGGTCGTGGCCATAGACCACCTGCTCGTGATGATCGAAATCGACGTGGGAAAACACGGACATGGAAAAACCTCGGGTTTCTTGTTGTAGGGGTTCGCCCCTCTCCCGGCCTGGGAGAGGGTTCTAGGTAGGGTTAGATGGTGATCAGGCGGCCGGTTCGAACAGCTGCACGGCCTGGATTTCGCTGGCCAGCAGGCGGGCCTTGAGCTGCCGGCCCTGTTCACGGACCTTGGCCACCGCCTGCTCCTTGACGTGGCCGTAGCCGCGGATCTGCTCCGGCAGCTCGGCCAGGGCCACCGCGGTGCGGTAGTTGCCGGGCTTGAGCTCGGCCAGCAGGTACTCGACGCTGCGCTCGTATTCCTCGATCAGCTCGCGCTCCAGCTGGCGCTCGGCGCCATAGCCGAAGGGGTCCAAAGCCGTGCCGCGGAGAAACTTGAACTTGGCCAGCAGGGCGAAGGCCTTGAGCATCCAGGGACCGAACTGGCGCTTGCGCGGCGCGCCGGTGACTGGATCGGCCTTGCTCAGCCAGGACGGTGCCAGGTGGAACTGCAGGCGATAGTCGCCGGCGAACTGTGCCTGCAGCTGCTGCAGGAAGCTGCCGTCGCTGTACAGCCGCGCCACCTCGTACTCGTCCTTGTAGGCCAAGAGCTTGAAGTAGTAGCGCGCCACGGCCTTGCTCAGGGCCTGGTCGGCACCGCTGTCGGCGCGGGCCACGCGTTGCACCAGCTCGCGGTAGCGCTCGGCGTAGGCGGCGTTCTGGTAGGCGGTGAGGCGCGCCACGCGGTCATTGACTATCTCCTCCAGGCTCTCGCAACGCGGGGCCTCGACCACCTTGGGTGCGGCCAGCTTCTCCACCGCCGCCAGGTCATGGGCGGCGCGGCGGCCCCAGAGGAAGGCCTGCTGATTCAGCGCCACGGCCACGCCGTTGAGCTCGATGGCCTTGGCGATGGCCTCGGCCGATACCGGAACCAGGCCCTTCTGATAGGCGAAGCCGAGCATGAACAGGTTGCTGGCGATGCTGTCGCCGAGCAGGCGGGTGGCCAGGCGGGTGGCGTCGACGAAGTGGGTCTTGCTGCTGCCCACCGCCTCGATCAGCGCCTCGCGCATGGCCGCGCCGGGTACCTGGGCATCGGGGTTGCGGGTGAACTCGGCGGTGGCCGCCTCATGGCTGTTGATCACCGCATGGGCGATCTTGTCGTTGAGCTTGGCCAGGGCCTCCTCGCTGGCGGCCACCACCAGGTCGCAACCGAGCAGCAGGTCGGCCTCGCCGGCGGCGATACGCACCGCGTAGATGTCGTCCTGCCTGGCGGCGACGCGGATATGGGTGACCACCGGGCCGAACTTCTGCGCCAGACCGGCCTGGTCGAGCACGCTGCAGCCCTTGCCTTCCAGGTGCGCGGCCATGCCCAGCAGGGCGCCGACCGTGGTCACGCCGCTGCCGCCGACACCCGGCAGGAGGATGTTCCAGGGACGCTCGAGCCCTGGCTGCTTGGGCTCGGGCAGCGCCTCGAACAGCGCGTTCTGGCCGACCGCCTCGGGCTTGCGCAGGCTGCCGCCGTGCACGGTGACGAAGCTCGGGCAGAAGCCCTCGACGCAGGAGAAGTCCTTGTTGCAGGCGTTCTGGTCGATCTCGCGCTTGCGCCCCAGCTCGGTCTCCAGCGGCAGCACCGACAGGCAGTTGGACTTGACGCTGCAGTCGCCGCAGCCCTCGCACACCGCCGGGTTGATGAAGGCGCGCTTCTGCGGGTCGACCAGCTTGCCGCGCTTGCGCCGGCGCCGCTTCTCGGTGGCGCAGGTCTGGTCGTAGATGATCACCGAGACGCCCTTGAACTCGCGCAGCTCGCGCTGCACCGCGTCCAGCTCGCTGCGGTGGTGGAAGCTGACGATGGGCGCGAAGCTGTCGCGGCTCGGATACTTGTCCGGCTCGTCGCTGACCAGGGCGATGCGTTTGACGCCCTCGGCGAACACCTGCTGGCTGAGCTGGTCGACGCGCAGCTCGCCGTCGATCGGCTGGCCGCCGGTCATGGCCACCGCGTCGTTGTAGAGGATCTTGTAGGTGATGTTGACCCCGGCAGCCACCGCCGCGCGCAGGGCCAGCTGGCCGGAGTGGAAGTAGGTGCCGTCGCCGAGGTTCTGGAAGATGTGCGGGGTGTCGGTGAACGGTGCCTGGCCGATCCAGGTGGCGCCCTCGCCGCCCATCTGGGTGAAGGTGTCGGTGTTGCGGTCCATCCACTGGGTCATGTAGTGGCAGCCGATGCCGCCCTGGGCGCGGCTGCCTTCGGGCAGCTTGGTCGAGGTGTTGTGCGGGCAGCCGGAGCAGAAGTGCGGGGTGCGCAGCGTGCTGTGCTTGGGCGCGGCCAGGGAGGCCTCCTTGGCCGCGAGGAAGGCCAGGCGCTCCTCGATGCTGGCGCTGCTATAGATAGGCGCCAAACGCTTGGCTATGGCCCGGGCGATCATCGCCGGGGTCAGCTCGGACAGGTTAGGCAGCAGCGAGTTGCCGTCCTCGTCGAACTCGCCGACCACCCGTGGGCGCTTGCCCACCGGCCAATTGTACAGCTGGCCGGTCAGCTGGTCCTCGATGATGCTGCGCTTCTCCTCCACCACCAGGATCTCGTCCAGGCCCTCGGCGAACTCGTGCACCGAGACCGGCTCCAGCGGCCAGCTCATGCCGACCTTGAGCACGCGCAGGCCGACCTGGGCGCACAGCTGCTCGTCCAGGCCGAGGTCTTCCAGGGCCTGGCGCACGTCTAAATACGATTTCCCCGTGGTGATAATGCCCAGGCGCGGGTTGGCCGAATCGAGCATCACCCGGTTGAGGTTGTTGGCCCGGGCGAAGGCGCGAGCGGCGTAGATCTTGTAGGTGTTGAGGCGCTTCTCCTGGGCCAGGGGCGGGTCCGGCCAGCGGATGTAGACGCCGTCTTCGGGCAGCTCGAAGTCCTCGGGAATCCGTACCTCGACCCGCAGCGGGTCGACGTCCACCACCGCCGAGGAGTCGACGTTCTCGGCGATGGTCTTGAGCGCCACCCAGCAGCCGCTGTAGCGCGACAGCTCCCAGCCGATGATGCCGTAGTCGAGGATTTCCTGGACGTTGGCCGGGTTGAGCACTGGAATCGACGCGGCGATGAACGCGTGCTCGCTCTGGTTGGCGATGCTCGAGGACTTGCAGCCGTGGTCGTCGCCGGCCAGCAGCAGCACGCCGCCGTGCTCGGAGACGCCGGCCGAGTTGCCGTGCTTGAACACGTCGCCGCAGCGGTCGACGCCCGGGCCCTTGCCGTACCACATGGAGAACACACCGTCGTAACGGGCACCGGGGAACAGGCTGGTCTGCTGGCTGCCCCACACCGCGGTGGCGGCCAACTCCTCGTTGACCCCCGGCTGGAAGTGGATGTGGTTCTCCTGGAGGAAGGACTTGGCCTCCCACAGGCTCTTGTCCAGGTTGCCCAGGGGCGAGCCGCGGTAGCCGGAGATGAAGCAGGCGGTATTCAGGCCATGGGCCGTGTCGCGCTGCTTCTGCAGCATCGGCAGGCGGGTCAGCGCCTGGGTGCCGGTGAGGTACAGGTGACCAGTGGCAAGGCGGTACTTGTCATCCAGGCGGATCTCGGCCAGAGACATGCGGACGCTCCTTTTATTGTTATGGCGAGCTGCGCGGCAACGGTTAATGCCTGCGCGGTTCTGTCGCACGCAGGATCACCGCGGGCAACGACTACCCAAGAATATGACTGAGCGGTATCGCTTTTATCTTTCTTTTTCGGGCATCAAGCAGCAATATTTCGCATGATTAATCCAATAAAAACGAAATATGGGAATAATTCATGCAAAACCCGCTGAGTCCTATCGATCGCAAGATTCTTCGCCTGCTGCAACACAACGCCGAACTGTCCGCTGCGGAGGTGGCGGAAAAGGTAGAGCTGTCGCAATCGCCCTGCTGGCGGCGGATTCACCGCATGCAGGAAGAGGGCCTGATCGAACGCAAGGTCGCCCTGCTCAACCACAAGCTGCTCGGCTTCGGCATCACGGTGTTCGTCGACATCAAGCTGTCGGCCCACGGCCGCAGCAACCTGGAGGAGTTCGAGCAGGCGGTGGTCGGCTATCCCGAGGTACTGGAGTGCTACACCATGGCTGGCGGCTCGGACTACCTGCTCAAGGTGGTGGCCAAGGACATCGCCGGCTACGAGCGCTTCCTGCGCGATCACCTGCTGCAGCGCCCCCACGTGCAGGAGGCGCACTCCAACATCGCCATGAGCGAGGTCAAGCGCACCACCGAGCTGCCGCTGGATTGAGCGGCCGGTCGCGCGCCGGAAAGCCTCTCGCAGCAGGCTCAGACGCCAGGTCGACTGGCCTCGATCAGGTTGAGCAACTGGTCCACCGTGGCGGCCAGCTCGCCGGAGTTGTCCAGCAACTGCAGCCGCTCGCCCTGCGCCGCACCGCCGGCGAACTGGGCGTTGCGTGCCAGACGGGCCTCGATTTCCAGCGGTGTCTCGCGCCCGCGGGCCAGCAGGCGCCGACGCAGCACTGCCGGATCGACCGCGAGCAGCACGGCGAACAGATCCGGATAGCGTCGGCGCGCCTCGTCCAGGTAGGCCCGCGAGCCGTTGACCAGGACATCCGCACCGCCAGCCAACCATTCGTCGACCTGCCGGGGAATGCCGTAGGCCAGGCCATTGGCGCGCCAGCTCATGGCGAAGGCGCCGGCCCGCTCCTGCGTCTCGAACTGTTCCGGCGACAGCGACAACGCCTCTTCGCCGAGCGCCTCGGCGGAACGGGTGATCACCCGCCGGGCGATCCGACAGCCCCGCGCGGCCAGCGGCCCGCGCGCAGCCTGCAGCAAGCTGTCCTTGCCCGAGCCCGAAGGTCCCATCAGATAGATCAAACGCCCGCCCATCACTCCCCCCTTTCGCCTGCCGCCAGACCTGCCAAACCACGCTCATGGCCGCTGGCACATCATAATCGTTGTCATGCATGACCAGGCGCGAACCACGCTCCGCGGGCTGGCCGGACAGACTCTCCGAAACCGCCGTACTAAATGACGGCGTTCTGTCTAATGGCACTCACTTCTGACGACCGGTGCTGGCAAAGAGCCTTTATCCAGACCAAAATACGACACGTAATTGGCGCCAAATATTTGTAAGCATGACTCGACAGTCATCTCGATACGAGCGGCTATGCTGGTGGAACAACGAGCGCGAAAATGGGTCTTAACCCTAACCATTTGTAGCCCTGTGCCAGCATCGCTTTCCTGAACGAACCGGTTTACTGTATGCCCCCTATGAAACAGGCCATCTATTCCAGTCGTACCGCTGACAAATTCGTTGTTCGCTTGCCCGACGGTATGCGCGAGCGCATCGCCGATGTGGCGCGCAACCATCACCGCAGCATGAACTCGGAGATCATCGCCCGCCTCGAGCAGAGCATGCTGCAGGAAGGCGCGCTGGACGATGATTCGAATCTGCGCATCGACAGCCCCGAACTGTCCCAGCACGAACGCGAGCTGCTGCAACGCTTCCGCCAGCTGTCGCGGCGCCAACAGAACGCCCTGATCGCCCTGATCGCCCACGACAGCGAACTCGCCTCAGCAGATTCGTAAGAACCACGCATACAAAAAAACCGGCCCCTGGCCGGTTTTTTTGTATCGAAGGGGCGCCGACACGGCGTCCCTTCGCTCGCCAAGCATCAGCCGGCGAAGTTGAGCAACACCCCCGCCGCCACTGCCGAGCCGATCACCCCGGCCACGTTCGGCCCCATGGCATGCATCAGCAGGAAGTTCTGCGGGTTGGCCTCCAGACCGACCCTGTTCGAGACCCGCGCCGCCATCGGTACGGCCGACACCCCGGCCGAGCCGATCAAGGGGTTGATCTTGTTCTTGCTGAGCAGGTTCATGCCCTTGGCCATCAACACCCCGGCGGCGGTGCCGCCGCAGAAGGCCACCATGCCCAGCACCAGAATCCCCAGGGTCTTGAGCTGCAGGAAGGCTTCGGCCGACAGCTTGGAGCCCACGGTCAGGCCCAGACAGATGGTGACTATGTTGATCAACGCATTACGCGAGGTGTCGGCCAGACGCTCGACCACCCCGGACTCGCGCAACAGGTTGCCGAAGGCGAACATGCCCACCAGCGGCGCGGCATCCGGCAGCAGCATGCCGACCAGCAGACACAGCACCAGCGGAAAGACGATCTTCTCGACCTGGCTGACATGCCGCAGCTGCTGCATGACGATGGCGCGCTCTTCCTTGGTCGTCAGCGCGCGCATGATCGGCGGCTGAATCAACGGCACCAGGGCCATATAGGAATAGGCCGCCACGGCGATCGGGCCGAGCAGGTCCGGCGCCAGCTTGGAGGTGACGAAGATCGAGGTCGGACCGTCGGCCCCGCCGATGATGGCGATGGACGCCGCCTCCTTGAGGCTGAACTCCATCCCCGGAATGCCCAGGGCGGTCAGCGCCAGGGCGCCGATCAGGGTGGCGAAGATGCCGAACTGCGCCGCCGCACCGAGCAACAGCGTCTTGGGGTTGGCCAGCATCGGACCGAAGTCGGTCATGGCCCCCACCCCCATGAAGATCAGCAGCGGGAACACGCTGGTGGGCAGGCCGACCTCATAGATCATGTGCAGGAAACCTGCACCCTCGGCCATATTCGCCACCGGAATGTTGGCCAGCACACCGCCGAAGCCGATGGGGATCAGCAGCAGCGGCTCGAAGCCCTTCCTGATCGCCAGGTAGATCAGCCCCATACAGACCAGGATCATCAGCGCCTGCCCCGGCTCCAGGTGATACAGGCCGGTGCTCTGCCACAGCTTGACGAGCTTCTCCATGGACCGCCCCTCAGGCGATGGCCAGCAGGCTGTCGCCCACCGCCACCGCATCGCCGACCTTGACGTTGACCGCACCGACGGTACCGGCCTTGAACGCGCGGATCTCGGTTTCCATCTTCATGGCCTCGAGAATGATCACCAGCTGCCCCTCCTCGACCGCCTGGCCCGGCTGCACCAGCACCTTGAAGATGTTGCCGGCCAACGGCGCGGCCTGCGGCTCGCCGCCGCCGACGGCAGCCGGAGCCGCCGCCGCAGCGGCCGGCGTAGAAGCGGCGCCCCCCAGGGGCTTGATGCCCTCGATATCGCCGCCCTCGCCCACCTGCACCACATAGGACTTGCCGCTCACCTCGACGGTGTAGACCTCGGGCTTGCCGGCCTCGCGCGCCGGCCGCTCGTCACCGCTCGGCACCGGCTCGAAGGCCGCCGGGTTGCCGCGGTTTTCCAGGAACTTCAGGCCGATCTGCGGGAACAGCGCATAGGTCAGCACGTCGTCGATTTCGTCCTTGGCCAGCTGGATTCCCTTGTCCCGGGCGATGCCCTTGAGTTCGGCGGTCAGCTTGTCCATTTCCGCCTCGAGCAGGTCGGCCGGGCGGCAGCTGATGGCCTCCGCGCCATCCAGCACACGTGCCTGCAGCTCGGCGTTGAACGGCGCTGGCGCCGCGCCGTACTCGCCCTTGAGCACGCCGGCGGTTTCCTTGGTGATCGACTTGTAGCGCTCGCCGGTCAAGACGTTGATCACCGCCTGGGTCCCGACTATCTGCGAAGTCGGGGTCACCAGCGGGATGAAGCCGAGGTCTTCGCGCACCCGCGGGATTTCCGCCAGCACCTGGTCGAACTTGTCCTGGGCGCCCTGCTCCTTGAGCTGGCTCTCCATGTTGGTGAGCATGCCGCCCGGCACCTGGGCGACCAGGATGCGCGAGTCGACGCCCTTGAGGTTGCCCTCGAACTTGGCGTACTTCTTGCGAACCTCGCGGAAGTAGGCGGCGATCTCCTCCAGCAGCTCCAGGTTCAGACCGGTATCGCGCTCGGTACCCTGGAACATGGCCACCACCGACTCGGTCGGCGAATGGCCGTAGGTCATCGACAGCGAGGAGATGGCGGTGTCGACGTTGTCGATACCGGCTTCCACCGCCTTGAGGATGGCCACGGAAGACAGCCCCGCCGTGGCGTGGCACTGCATGTGGATCGGGATCGACAGGCTGGCCTTGAGCCGTGACACCAGCTCAAAGGCGATATAGGGGGTGAGGATGCCGGCCATGTCCTTGATGGCGATGGAGTCGGCACCCATGTCTTCGATCTGCTTGGCCAGGTCGACCCACATCTGCAGGCTGTGCACCGGGCTGGTGGTGTAGGAAATGGTGCCTTGGGCATGCTTGCCCTGGCGCTTGACCGCCTGCAGGGCGGTCTGCAGGTTGCGCGGATCGTTCATCGCATCGAACACGCGGAACACGTCGACGCCGTTGACCGCCGCCCGCTCGACGAACTTCTCCACCACGTCGTCGGCATAGTGCCGGTAGCCGAGCAGGTTCTGCCCGCGCAGCAGCATCTGCTGGCGGGTATTGGGCATGGCCTGCTTCAGGGCGCGGATGCGCTCCCAGGGATCTTCGCCCAGGTAACGGATGCAGGCGTCGAAGGTCGCGCCGCCCCAGGATTCCACCGACCAGAAGCCGACCTGGTCGAGCTTGGCGGCGATCGGCAGCATGTCCTCCAGACGCACACGGGTGGCCAGGATGGATTGGTGGGCGTCGCGCAGCACCACGTCGGTGATGCCGAGGGCCTTTTTCACAGCGGTCATACGAAAGCTCCCTGTCGAACCTGGATCAGCCGCGGCGCGCGCGGTGTTGATGAATGGCGGCCTGGATGGCGGCGAGCACCTCGGGCGCGGGGTCTTGCGCCGATGCCCTGGTCGGTACCGGCGCAGCGACGGCGCGCTGCGGGACGGGCGCGGCGAAGCGCTCGAGCAGGCGCGCCATCAGGCGAATGGAGAGAATGAGCAGAGCCAGGAAGACGAACACGAAGCCCATGCCGAACAGCATGAGCTCGACGCCCTCGAGCAGGAGTTGGCTGGGGGTCATGATGACTCCTTTAAACTGCGGCTCCGGGCCGCATTGTCGTTATTAGCGGAGGCGCCCGGAAATGCGCCGGGCAAAGCTGGCGCACCTTAGCTTGAAACAAGCGTTTGAAGCAAACCCGAGGCCGTTAAAGTGACATTTTCGGACGTAATCGCGACAACCCGCGCAGCTCGCCCCACGAAGGAGCCCGGGGTCACAGCAAAAAGACCGAGGCCAAGCCGAGAAAGATAAAGAAACCGCCACTGTCGGTCACCGCGGTGATCATCACGCTGGCACCCATCGCCGGGTCGCGCCCCATGCGTACCAGGGTCATGGGAATCAACACCCCCATCAGCGCGGCGAGCAGCAGGTTCAGGGTCATCGCGGCGGTCATCACCACCCCCAGCGACCAGCTGTCGTACAGCAGGAAGGCTACCGCCCCTATCACCCCGCCCCAGACCAGGCCGTTGATCAGCGATACCCCCAGCTCCTTGCGGATCAGTCGCGAGGTATTGCCGGTACTGACCTGATCCAGCGCCATGGCCCGGACGATCATGGTGATGGTCTGGTTGCCCGAGTTACCGCCGATGCCGGCGACTATGGGCATCAATGCCGCCAGGGCCACCAGCTTCTCGATAGAGCCCTCGAACAGGCCGATCACCCGCGAGGCGAGGAAAGCGGTGATCAGGTTGATCGCCAGCCAGGCCCAGCGGTTGCGCAAGGACTTCCATACCGAGGCGAAGATGTCCTCCTCCTCGCGCAGACCGGCCATATTGAGGACTTCGCTTTCGCTCTCCTCGCGGATCAGGTCGACCATCTCGTCGATGGTCAGGCGCCCGATCAGCTTGCCGTTCTTGTCCACCACGGGTGCGGAGATCAGGTCATAGCGCTCGAACGCCTGGGCTGCATCGTAGGCGTCCTCGTCTGGGTGAAAGCTCACCGGGTCGGTCGCCATCACCTCGCTGACCAGCCGCTCGGGGTCATTGACCAGTAGTCGCTTGATCGGCAGCACACCCTTGAGCACGCCGTCGTAGTCGACCACGAACAGCTTGTCGGTATGCCCCGGCAGCTCCTTCAGGCGCCGCAAATAGCGCAACACCACCTCGAGGCCGACGTCTTCGCGGATGGTGACCATCTCGAAGTCCATCAGCGCGCCGACCTGCTCCTCCTCGTAGGACAGCGCCGAACGCACGCGCTCGCGCTGCTGCGCATCGAGGCTCTCCATCAGCTCGTGGACCACGTCACGCGGCAGCTCGGACGCCAGATCGGCCAGCTCGTCGGCATCCATCTCCTTGGCCGCCGCGAGTATCTCGTGGTCATCCATGTCGGCGAGCAACGACTCGCGCACCGCGTCGGAGACTTCCAGGAGGATATCGCCGTCGCGCTCGGCCTTGACCAGCTGCCAGACCGTCAGGCGGTCGTCGAGGGGCAGGGCTTCGAGGATATGGGCGACGTCGGCGGGGTGCAGGTCGTCGAGCTTGCGCTGCAGCTCGGCCAGATTCTGTCGGTGCACCAGGTTTTCCACCAGATCCTGGTGCTGGCCTTCCTGACGGTGGGTCAGGTCTTCGACCACCTTGTGGCGGTGCAACAGCTCGACCACCTGAGCCAGGCGGTCCTGCAGGCTTTCTTGCGGCTTCTTGGCGTCTACTTCAGTCATGGCGCGCTCCTCCCCCAGCGGCGGCGCACGCCAAAGAGGGTCAATCAGTCAATACGCGATTGCACAATCGGGATGCAAAGTAACTACTGGGTAAGTCCATGGTGGTGTCCCACAGGCCCCGGCGGGGCCGACGGCGCAGATGATAACACCGCCCAAGGTCATTGCACGTGACAAAAGCCAGTCAAGAACAAGCGCTTGCACCACAAACCTGAATGATTTTTCCGAATGCGCCACTGCGACGCCCGCACCAGGCCGCAAGGCACCCTGACAGCGACAAGGCCTTCGACTAGGCTGCTTCGGTGATCGTCAAGGAGGACGTCTCGATGCCTAAACTGCGCTGCGCAGCGTTCTGCGCCATCCTGCTGTGCCCTACCCCTCTGCTGGCCGCGACCGTGTTCCGCTGCGAAGATCCCAGCGGCCACATCACCTTCACCCTGCAAGGCTGCAGCGAATCGCAAGACCTGCAGCTGCACCACGCCGACAACCCGACGCCCGGCAGCGGCAAGCCGGTGCCACTGGCGAAGACCGGAAAAGCCACGCGCACCAAACGACAGGCAAAACCCAGCACAACACTGGTGATTGGCGAGCGAGGCGACGGCTGCGGCAACCGCGTCACCGGTAGCGCCCGGCGCACGGCCATGATCCAGCAACAGGTGCTCGCCGGCATGACCCGCAGCGATGTGGAAAGCGCCCTCGGCAAGCCGGACAAGGTCAGCCGCCAGAACGGCCGGACCCGCTATCTCTATCGCGACCGCGAAGGCAGCAGCCGCCAGGTCAGCTTCGACGAAGCCGGCTGCGTCAGAGGCAAACCCTAGCGCGCAAAAAGTCCGGACAAAGAAAAAGGGCCTGCATCGCTGCAGGCCCTTTCGGTATGGCGCACTCAGGAGGATTCGAACCTCCGACCGCCCGGTTCGTAGCCGGGTACTCTATCCAGCTGAGCTATGAGTGCGTATGGCGCTTTTAGACCAGATCACCGCTGGTTAAAACAAAATGGCTTACATCACTGCAAGCCATTTGCTGTATGGCGCACTCAGGAGGATTCGAACCTCCGACCGCCCGGTTCGTAGCCGGGTACTCTATCCAGCTGAGCTATGAGTGCACTGAGCGTGCGCATTATAGGGATAAAAATTCGTTAATCAAGCATTAATTCGATTAATTTCAACAACTTATCGATCTAACGCTGAAACACACCCTACACTGCAAAATATGGCGGAGAAGGGGGGATTCGAACCCCCGACACCCTTTTGAGGTGTACTCCCTTAGCAGGGGAGCGCCTTCGGCCACTCGGCCACCTCTCCGCAACACGGGGCGCATGATAACCATGTTTTCCCCGTTTGCAAAGCCAAAATTTCGAGAAAAATTAGTGGCTTGGTTCGTCGCCTTTCTCTTTCTGAATACGTTGGTAAATCTCCTCACGGTGCACGGCTACCTCCTTCGGCGCGTTGACGCCGATGCGCACCTGATTACCTTTCACGCCCAACACGGTGACAGTCACTTCATCACCGACCATCAGGGTCTCTCCGACCCGGCGAGTCAGAATCAGCATTCCTTTCTCCTCACGGCTTACATTTCAGGACAACAGTCTGCAAAAAAGAAAAATGGTGGCAGTCCCGAGCAGCTCAAGCGGAACCTTCACCCAAGTATTGACCAGAGTGGACAGAAAGAAAGTCCTGCCCCCACCAACCAAAAAGACGAAAGGCGCGGAACCTGCCGCGCCTTTCGGAAATGCCTCAGTCGCCCTGGCGGGCCGGAGCGTCCAGTTCGAACGCGGTATGCAGGGCGCGCACCGCGAGTTCCAGGTACTTCTCCTCGATCACCACCGACACCTTGATCTCCGAGGTGGAGATCATCTGGATATTGATGTTTTCCTTGGCCAGGGCCTCGAACATGCGGCTGGCAACCCCGGCGTGGGAACGCATGCCGACGCCGACGATGGACACCTTGGCGATCTTGATGTCGCCGACCACTTCGCGGGCACCCAGCTCGCGCGCGGTGTTTTCCAGCACCTGCTGCGCATTCTGGTAGTCGTTGCGGTGCACGGTGAAGGTGAAGTCGGTGGTGTTATCGTGCGAGACGTTCTGCACGATCATGTCCACCTCGATGTTGGCGGCGCTGATCGGGCCGAGGATCTTGAAGGCCACGCCCGGGATGTCGGGCACGCCACGGATAGTCAGCTTGGCTTCGTCGCGATTGAAGGCGATGCCGGAGATGATCGGCTGTTCCATGGTTTCCTCTTCATCAAGGGTAATGAGGGTGCCCGGCCCCTCTTGGAAGCTGTGCAGCACGCGCAGCGGGACGTTGTATTTGCCGGCGAACTCCACCGAACGAATCTGCAGCACCTTGGAGCCGAGGCTGGCCATTTCCAGCATTTCCTCGAAGGTGATCTTCTCCAGGCGCTGGGCCTGGGGCACCACGCGCGGGTCGGTGGTGTAGACCCCGTCGACGTCGGTGTAGATCTGGCACTCGTCGGCCTTCAGCGCTGCGGCCAGGGCCACCCCGGTGGTGTCGGAACCACCGCGGCCGAGGGTGGTGATGTTGCCGTGCTCGTCCACACCCTGGAAGCCGGCGACCACCACCACGCGCCCGGCCTTGAGGTCGTTGCGCAGCTTCTGGTCGTCGATCTGCAGGATGCGCGCCTTGTTGTGCGCACTGTCGGTGAGGATGCGCACCTGGTTGCCGGTGTAGGACACCGCCGGCACGCCGCGCTTGATCAGCGCCATGGCCAGCAGGGCGATGGTCACCTGCTCGCCGGTCGACACCATCACATCCAGTTCGCGCGGCACCGGCTGATCGTCGCTGACCTGCCTGGCCAGGTCGATCAGGCGGTTGGTCTCGCCACTCATGGCGGACACCACGACGACGATGTCGTCGCCGTTCTCGCGGAATTTCTTGACCTTCTCGGCCACCTGCTGAATACGCTCAACGGTGCCGACGGAGGTGCCCCCGAATTTCTGTACGATCAAAGCCATTTCAAAGCCGCCTCAGCCCGTGAAGGGCGCCCATTAGACATTCAACTCAGCGCAGTGCCAAGGCCCGCCGGGCGGGGCCTGACCTTGGCGGCGCCGGCGCACCGGCCGGCGCTTACAACCCTTGCTCGGCGAACCCCACGGCCAGCGCCAGGGCGCCGTCCAGCGCCGCCGCATCGCTGCCGCCGCCCTGGGCCATGTCCGGGCGACCGCCGCCCTTGCCGCCCACGGCCGCCGCTGCCTGCTTCATCAGCTCGCCGGCCTTGAGCCTGGCGGTCAGGTCCTGGGTCACTCCGGCCACCAGCACCACCTTGTCGTCCTGCACGCCGCCGAGCAGGATCACCGCGCTGCCCAGCTTGTTCTTCAGCTGGTCGACCATCGCCAGCAGCGCCTTGCCGTCCAGGCCGTCGAGACGCGCGGCCAGCACCTTGACGCCCTTGACCTCCACCGCCGAGCCGGCCAGGTCGTTGCCCGCGGCACTGGCGGCCTTGGCCTTGAGCTGCTCCAGCTCCTTCTCCAGTTGGCGGTTGCGCTCCAGCACCCCGGCGAGCTTGTCCAGCAGGTTGTCGCGGCTGCCCTTGACCAGCGCCGCCGCCTCTTTCAGCTGCTCCTCGGCGCCATTCAGGTAGGCCAGCGCCGCGGCACCGGTGACCGCCTCGATGCGGCGCACGCCGGCGGCCACACCGCCCTCGCTGACGATCTTGAACAGGCCGATGTCGCCGGTACGGGAGACGTGGGTGCCGCCGCACAGTTCGACGGAGAAGCCGCCGCCCATGGTCAGCATGCGCACGGTCTCGCCGTACTTCTCGCCGAACAGCGCCGCGGCGCCCTTGGCCTTGGCGGTGTCGATATCGGTCTCCTCGGTCTCCACTTCGCTGTTCTTGCGGATCTCGCCGTTGACCATATCCTCCAGCGCCTTGAGCTGGGCCGGGGTCACCGCCTCGAAGTGGCTGAAGTCGAAGCGCAGGCGCTGGCTGTCGACCAGCGAGCCCTTCTGCTGCACGTGCTCGCCGAGCACCAGGCGCAGGGCCGAGTGCAGCAGGTGGGTGGCCGAGTGGTTGAGCGCCGTGGCCTGGCGCACCGTGGCATCGACCTGGGCGGTGACCTGATCGCCCACGCGCAGGGTGCCATTGCCGATGATGCCGTGGTGCAGGAAGGCACCGCCGGCCTTGGTGGTGTCGCGCACGTCGAAGCGCGCAGCGGCCGCGGCGAGGAAACCGCAGTCGCCGACCTGGCCGCCGGATTCGGCGTAGAACGGCGTCTGGCTGAGCACCACCACGCCCTCCTCGCCCTCGTCCAACTGCTCGACCGCCTCGCCGGCCTTGAACAGGGCGACCACCTGCCCCTGGTCGGCGGTGCAGACGTAACCGGTGAACTGGGTATCGGCGTCCACCTTGACCAGGCTGTTGTAGTCCATGCCGAAGGCACTGGCGGAGCGGGCGCGCTCGCGCTGACCCTCCATCTCGCGCTCGAAGCCGGCCTCGTCGATGGTCAGGCCGCGCTCGCGGGCGATGTCGCCGGTCAGGTCGACCGGGAAACCGTAGGTGTCGTACAGCTTGAACAGGGTCTCGCCGGGGATCATCTTGCCCTTGAGGCCGACCAGGTCCTGCTCGAGTATCTTCAGGCCCTGCTCCAGGGTCTTGGCGAACTGCTCCTCCTCACCCTTGAGCACGCGCTCGATGTGCGCCTGCTGCTGCTTGAGTTCCGGGAAGGCCTCGCCCATCTCGGCCACTAGGGCGGCGACGATGCGATAGAAGAAACTGCCCTTGGCGCCCAGCTTGTTGCCGTGACGGCAGGCGCGACGGATGATGCGGCGCAGCACGTAGCCGCGACCCTCGTTGGACGGGGTGACGCCGTCGGCGATCAGGAAGCCGCAGGAGCGGATGTGATCGGCCACCACCTTGAGCGAAGCCTGGCCGTCGTTGCTGCAGCCGATGGCCTGGGCCGCGGCGTCCAGCAGCTTCTGGAACAGGTCGATCTCGTAGTTCGAGTGCACGTGCTGCAGCACCGCGCTGATGCGCTCCAGGCCCATGCCGGTATCCACGCTCGGCGCCGGCAGCGGGTGCATCACGCCGTCGGCGGTGCGGTTGAACTGCATGAACACGTTGTTCCAGATCTCGATGTAGCGGTCACCGTCCTCGTCCGGGCTGCCGGGCGGGCCGCCGGCCACGTCCGCACCGTGGTCGAAGAAGATCTCGGTGCAAGGCCCGCAGGGGCCGGTGTCACCCATGGCCCAGAAGTTGTCGGAGGCGTAGGGCGCGCCCTTGTTGTCGCCGATACGCACCATGCGTTCGGCCGGCACGCCGACCTGCTGGGTCCAGATGTCGTAGGCCTCGTCGTCGCTGGCATAGACGGTGACCCACAGCTTGTCCTTGGGCAGCTTCAGCCACTTGTCGCCGGTGAGGAACTCCCAGGCGAAATGGATGGCGTCGCGCTTGAAGTAGTCGCCGAAGCTGAAGTTGCCGAGCATCTCGAAGAAGGTGTGGTGACGCGCGGTATAACCGACGTTCTCCAGGTCGTTGTGCTTGCCGCCGGCGCGCACGCACTTCTGGCTGGTGGTGGCGCGGGTGTAGGCGCGCTTTTCCAGGCCGAGGAAGCAGTCCTTGAACTGGTTCATCCCCGCGTTAGTGAACAGCAGGGTCGGGTCGTTGCCCGGGATCAGGGAGCTGGAGGCGACACGGGTGTGGCCTTTCTCTTCGAAGAAGCTCAGGAAGGCTTCACGGATTTCTGCGCTTTTCATAGGGTCATCCACGGAATCAGGCGGCCACGGCAAAGCCGGCAAAGGGCCGCATTATATCGGCCCTGGCATGCGAGGCTAGTGCCTTTCTCGATAGAGGGCGCCTATTCGGCGCCAGGGGTCGTTCAGGGGCGGCGGAATGCGGCGAAGGCCTCGAGCACCCGCGGCACGTCGGCGGCGGCGAAATCCAGGTGGGTGACCAGGCGCAGGCGCGGCGCCGCAATCAGGCGAATGTGCCGCTCGGCACAGAACGCCTTGAGCGCGTCGGCCTGCTGATCGAGTTGCACATAGACCATGTTGGTCTGCACCGGCTCGACCGCATAGCCCAGCTCGCCCAAGCCTGTGGCCAGGCGCTCGGCATTGGCATGGTCCTCGGCCAGACGCGCCACCTGATGCTCCAGTGCATAAAGGCCGGCGGCCGCCAGCACCCCGGCCTGACGCATGCCGCCGCCGACCATCTTGCGCAGCCGCCGCGCCTTGCCGATCAGCTCGGCGCTGCCGCACAGCACCGAGCCCACGGGAGCGCCCAGGCCCTTGGACAGGCACACCGACACCGAGTCGAAATGGCGGGTGATCTCGATGGCCTCCACCCCCAGCATGACCGCGGCATTGAACAACCGCGCACCGTCCAGGTGCAGGGCCAGGCCATGGCGGCGGGTCAGTTCGCGGGCGGCCGCCAGGTAGGCCTGCGGCAGCACCTTGCCCTGCATGGTGTTCTCCAGCGCCAGCAGGCGGGTGCGGGCGAAGTGGAAGTCGTCCGCCTTGATCGCCGCCTCGACCCGGGCCAGGTCCAACGAGCCATCGGCCTCCATCTCCAGCGGCTGCGGCTGGATCGAACCGAGCACCGCGGCGCCGCCGCCTTCGTACTTGTAGGTATGGGCCTGCTGGCCGACCAGGTATTCGTCGCCCCGCTCGCAGTGGGCCATCAGGCCGAGCAGGTTGCTCATGGTGCCGGTGGGCACGAACAGCCCGGCGGCGAACCCCAGCCGCGCGGCCAGGGATGCTTCCAGGCGGTTGACCGTCGGGTCCTCGCCATAGACGTCGTCGCCCAGCTCGGCGGCCAGCATGGCCTCGCGCATGCCGGGGGTGGGCTGGGTGACGGTGTCGCTGCGCAGGTCGATGACGGACATGAAAAGACTTCCCTGATGGTGACGAAAGTCTCGATGCTAAGGCGCCCGGGATGGACCGACAAGGTACAGATAGGCCCAGGTGGCACAGGACAGATGGCGCCGTGCGGGCCAAGCCGACGCCATCAGGCCGCACCGCACAGCCGCCATGGCAGCCGCACGCGAGTCAGGCGAGGAGCGGAGCCTCGGCGGGGACGATAAGAATGCCGGCACGCAGGCCGTTCTTCACCCGGGGGTTGGGGAAGATGATCCGCGCGCCCTGCTCCTCCACCACCCAGCGAGTGTCGCTGAGGTCCTCGGCGAGCAGGTAGCCGACCGGCAGTTCGCTGAAGTTCTCGACATCCGCCGGCAGGTGCAGGCGGAAGCCGTCGCTGTGCTTGATGACTTCCCGCGCCACGGCGAACAGCTGCAGGTCGCCGAACTCGCCGTCCTGGGTCTCGGGCTCGCGCCCTTCGATGATGCTGTGCAGGCGTGCCTCCAGGCGGTCCAGGTTGACTTCCTGGTTCTGGCCGAAGGCGCGGGCCTTGCCCAGCTCCAGGGTGAAGGCCTCGGCGCCGAGCTGACTGTAGGTGTAGGCGCTGAAGGTGGTCGAGGGCTTGTTGTGCAGCAGCACCGCCTCGACCCCCGCCGCGCTCAGCCGGGCCAGCTCGCGCTTGCTGCGTGCCCGCCCTTCCTGGAAGGGATAGAGGGCGAACTGCTCGATCTTCGAGCCACGAATGGCGGTGTGCAGGTCGTAGTGCAGGCGCGTGCGCCCGGGCTGACCGAAGAAGGTGGCGGCCAGGTGCTCCAGCTCGCAGGCGCGCATCGCCTCGAAGCCCGTGGTCATTTCATGGCGCCCGTTGAACAGGCGATTGATGTCCTGCTCGATATAGCGCTCGCCCTGGCGAATGGCGGCCGGATTGCCGAGCAGGAACAGCATGCGCGCCCGCGGCTTCAGCTCGCCGCTGGCGATGCCGTGCAACAGACGGTCGAGCAGCTCGATCGGCGCGGTCTCATTGCCGTGGATGCCGGCCGACAGCAGCAGATCGAGGCCATTGTCGCTGGCCGCTGGCGGCGTGACTTCCAGGGCGCCCTCGGCCAGCCAGCGCAACCGCGTGCCCTCGTGGGTCAGCTGGAGCTTCGCTGCCGGCTCATGGCCGGCCAGGGTCAGTTCGAGCAGTTTGCCGAGGGCGAGCATAGGGATTACCTCAATCGTGGTTGCAGTCGGGACCGTGAACGTGCTCGTCGTCGCCGAGCTCGGCCGGTTCCATTTCCAGCTCGAGACTGACCAGGTTGGTGGCCAGCGGACGCAGCAGCAGGTTGGCGTACTCGCTGTCGCCTTCGGCGACATCCACGCCGATCATCAGTTGGCCGTTGCCGACCTGTTGAATCCACACTTCCTTGCCCTGCCAGAGGACGGCAAAACGGGTGCAGGAGGTCTCCAGCTGGGTGCCGTCGGTATCTTCGAGGATCAGTTGCAGGGCGTCGGACATGGTCATCAGTACTCAGTTAAGTTGGGCTGGGTGGAGGTCGCGTTATACATCCATCGGTGGATCGATGAAGCGCGATCCACCCTACGGGTTCGTCGCCGTCAATCCAGCTGGAAGGGATATACCGAGCCCAGTTTAAGGATCTGCGTCAGTTCATCCAATGCCGCGCGGCATTCGAGGAGCAATTGCGGGTCGGCCAGATCGCCTTCACGCAGCTGGTCGCGGTAGTGCTTGTCGACCCACAGGTTGAGCCTGTCGTAGAGGCTCGGGGTCATGATCACCCCCGGGTTGACCGCCTCCAGCTCCTGCTCCTTGAGCGCCACGCGCAGACGCAGACAGGCCGGCCCGCCGCCGTTCTGCATGCTCTGCTTGAGGTCGAACACCTTGACCTCGCGGATCGGCCCCTGGCCCGCGGTCAGGCGCTCCAGGTAGTTCCACACGTTGGCGTTGTTGCGGCACTCCTCCGGCACGATCAGCAGCATGTGGCCGTCGGCGCGGGTCAACAGCTGGCTGTTGAACAGATAGGACTTGACCGCGTCCTCGACGCCGACCGCCTCGCGCGGCACGCACACCGCCTGGAAGTTGCCGCCACGGTGCGCCAGCTTGGTGCCCAGCTCGGCCAGCACCTTGTCGGTGTCGAGGAAGGCGTCCTGGTGATAGAACAGCACCTCGCCGTTGCCCACCGCTATCACATCGTTGTGGAACACGCCCTGGTCGATCACCGCCGGCGACTGCTGGGCATAGACCACGCCCTCCTCGGAGAGGCCATGCAGGCGGGCCACCGCCTGCGACGCCTCCAGGGTCTGGCGCGCCGGGTAACGCTGCGGGGCCGGGTAGCGCGCATCGAAGGCGCTGCGGCCGAACACGAAGAACTCCACCCCGGCCTCGCCGTAGCCCTTGCAGAAGCGCGTGTGGTTGGCCGCACCCTCGTCACCGAACTGACCGACCGCCGGCAGCGCCGCATGATGGGCGAAATAGCGCTGGTCGGCGAACATGGCACCGAGCACGCGGCTGGTGGTCGGGTGCTCGATGGAGCGGTGGTACTTGCAGTTGAGGTTCGCCGCGGTGAAGTGCACGCGGCCGTCCGCGGTGTCGGCGCTGGGGCTGACGGTGCAGGCGTTGGCGGTCCACATGCTGGAGGCCGAGCAGTTGGCGACCAGCAGCGGCATGGCCTCCTTGGCCGCCTTCTCGATCACCTGGGCGTCGCTGCCGGTGAAGCCCAGGCTGCGCAGCCCGGCGACGTTGGGCCGCTCCTGCGGGGCCAGTACGCCCTGCTTGAAGCCCAGTTCCATCAGCGCCTTCATCTTCGCCAGGCCCTGCTTGGCGGCTTCCTTCGGATTGGACACCGCCTGGCTATTGCTCTGCGAGGCGACGTTGCCGTAGGACAGGCCACCGTAGTTGTGGGTTGGCCCCACCAGCCCGTCGAAATTCACTTCAAAGGCATTGTTCACAGGCTTACTCCAGGAGTCAGGGTGGCGGGCAGGCTCAGGCTCTCGCTTTCCAGCGAGGCCACCGGATAGGCGCAGTAGTCGGCCGCGTAGTAGGCGCTGGCGCGATGGTTGCCGGAGGCACCGATGCCACCGAAGGGGGCACTGCTGGCCGCGCCGGTCAACTGCTTGTTCCAGTTGACGATACCGGCGCGGCTGTGCAGCCAGAAGCGCTCGTAGCTGGCCTTGGAGTCCGACAGCAGGCCGGCGGCCAGGCCGTACTGGGTGTTGTTGGCCTCGGCGATGGCGGCATCGAAGTCGGCGTAGCGCACGACCTGCAGCAGCGGACCGAAGAACTCCTCGTCGGCGCGCTCGGCGACCGCCGTGACATCGAGGATGCCCGGGGTCAACAGGGCCGCACTCGCCTCCGGCTGGGTCATCGCCAGCAGCGCCACGGCACCCTTGGCGAGCAGCGCCTGCTGCGCCTGCATCAGCTGCTCGGCAGCCTGCAGCGAAATCACCGAGCCCATGAAGGGCGCCGGCTGCTCGTCGAAACGGCCGACCTTGAGCTGGCCGGCGACCTGTACCAGGCGCGCCAGCAGGGCGTCGCCCCAGGTCCCTTCGGGCACCAGCAGGCGGCGCGCGCAGGTGCAGCGCTGACCGGCAGAGATAAAGGCCGACTGGATGACGGTGTAGACGGCGGCGTCGACATCGGCCACCTCGTCGACGATCAGCGGGTTGTTGCCGCCCATCTCCAGGGCCAGGATCTTCTCCGGGCGGCCGGCGAACTGGCTGTGCAGCAGGTTGCCGGTGCGGCTCGAGCCGGTGAAGAACAGGCCGTCGATGCCGGGGTGGCCGGCCAGGGCCACGCCGGTCTCCCGCGCACCCTGGACCAGGTTGAGCACGCCATCCGGCAGCCCGGCCTCGATCCAGCACTTGACGGTCAGCTCGGCGACCTTCGGGGTCAGCTCGCTGGGCTTGAACACCACCGCGTTACCCGCCAGCAGCGCCGGCACTATGTGGCCGTTGGGCAGGTGGCCGGGAAAGTTGTAGGGGCCGAACACCGCCACCACGCCGTGGGGCTTGTGGCGCAGCACGGCGGTGGCGTCGCCCAGGGGGCCGCTCTTCTCGCCGGTGCGCTCGCGGTAGCTCTGTACCGAGATGGCGACCTTGTTGACCATGCTGGTCACCTCGGTGGTCGCCTCCCACAGCGGCTTGCCGGTCTCCTCGCCGATCGCCCGAGCCAGCTCGTCAGCGTGACTCTTGAGGGCCACGGCGAAGCGTTCCAGCACGGCGATGCGGCCGTCCAGCGAATGCGCGGCCCAGCCCGGGAAGGCGGCGCGGGCGGCCTGCACCGCGGCCTCGACCTGCTGCGCGTCGGCGCCGCGGCCCTGCCACAGCACCTGCTGACTGACCGGATTCAAGGATTCCAGGGCCTCGCCCTGACCATCGCGCCAGCTACCGGCGATGAAATGAGTGCTCATGTTGTTCTATCACTCCCAGCATTTGCGGCAACCACCCGTTCGGCGGCTGCGTTATTCCAGCGCACCGCCGGAGCCGGCGGCGGTGCGCAACAATCAACCGCGTGCCGACAGCGGCACGGCGCGAACCTGATCGCCGGCGCCCAGCTGCAGGCGCTTGGCGGTCAGCGGATCGACCACCAGGGTGCCGGCGGCCAGACGCGCCGGGGCGGCGGTGATGCGGCAGTCGGCGCACTTGCGGTTGTGAATCAGATAGGGCGTGGCGTCGTCGCCGGGGGTGCCGATGGCCAGGACCAGCGCCTGACTGTCGCGCACCGCGCGGATCTTCGCGGTCTCGGCCTCGATGGCCGGGCCGGCGTCGAAGATGTCGACATAGCCCTGGTAGTGGAAACCCTCGCTTTTGAGCATCGCCAGCGCCGGCTCGGTATCGGGGTGGACGCGGCCGATCACCGCCCGCGCCTCCTCCGAGAGGAAGCAGGTGTAGAGCGGGAACTTGGGCATCAGCTCGGCGATGAAGGCCTTGTTGCCCACGCCGGTGAGGTAGTCGGCCTGGCTGAACTCCATCTTGAAGAAGTGCCGACCGAGGCTTTCCCAGAACGGCGAACGACCGCTGTCGTCGGACATGCCGCGCATCTCGGCGATCACCTTGTCGCCGAACAGCTCGCGGAACTCGGCGATGAACAGGAAGCGCGCCTTGGACAGCAGGCGCCCGTTCAGGCCGCTGCGGTGCTCGGCATGGAGGAACAGCGAGCACAGCTCGGAATTGCCGGTCAGGTCGTTGGCCAGGAACAGGGTGGGAATCTGCCGATGGATGTTCAGCTCCTGGGAGGCGCTGACGGTCAGGCCGACCCGGTAGTTGTACCAGGGCTCGCGCAGGCCGACGGCGCCGGCCACGGCCGAGATGCCGACGACCCGGCCGGCATCGTCCTCGAGGACGAACAGGTAATCGGCATCACCGCGCTCGGCATCGCCACGGAAGGCCTTCTCCGCCCAGCCGACGCGGTGCGCCAGGCGCTCCTCGTTGGCCGGCAGGGTGGTCAGGCCGGCGCCGGTGCTGCGCGCCAGGTCGATCAAGGCCGGAAGGTCGGCACTGCGTACGGGACGAACGATCATGCTGGCTCCTTAAACCGCGACCAGGCGCACGCTGGCGCCTTCGCCGACGCCCAGGGCTTCGGCGGCTTCAACACTGAGGGTGACCGGCTTGCCCGGCACCCAGTCGAGTTCCGCGACCAGGGCGCGGAAATCCTGCAACTGGCCGTTGCTCACCAGATAGGGACGGCGGTCCTTGCCCGGCTCGCCGAGTTTCACCGGGACCATGCGGCTCTGGGTGATGGAGCGAATCCCCGAGGTGCGCGCGTGCAGCGTCGGACCACCGTCGAAGATGTCGATGTAATTGTCCGTCTCGAAGCCCTCGCGCATGAGGATGTCGAAGGTCACCTGGGCGCGCGGATGCACCTGGCCCATGGCCTCCTGGGCGGCATCGGGCAACAGTGGCACATAGATCGGGTAGTTCGGCATCAGCTCGGCGAGGAAGGTTCGGCTCTTCAGGCCGCACAGGCGCTCGGCCTCGGTGTAGTTCATGTCGAAGAAGTTGCGCCCCACCGCATCCCAGAATGGCGAGTCGCCGGCCTCGTCGCTGTGGCCGACGATCTCCACCACCATGGCGTCGGCGAAACGCTCCGGATGGCTGGCGACGAACAGCAGGCGTCCCCGGGAGTTGAGCTCCGACCAGAGGCTGCCGACCAGCGGCCGCTCGATGTAGAAGCTGGTCAGCAGGCTGTTGCCGGTCAGGTCGTGACACAGCGACAGCACGTGGATCTTGTTGTGGATCTTCAGCTCGCGGGAGTTGTGCACGAAGGTTTCATTGCGAAAGCTGTAGAACGGCTCGCTATAGCCCGCCGAGGCGACGATGCCGGAGCAGCCGACCAGCTTGCCGGTGTTACTGTCCTCGAGCACGAAGAAATAGCTTTCTTCGCCGTTGAAGCTGACTTCTGCGGAAAAAGACGCCTCGGAGGCGGCGATCTTGTCGCGCAGGCGCGCGGCATCGTCCGGTAACGAAGTCACACCCACCGGGCTGTCCGCGGCGAGACGCTGCACTTCAGTGAGGTCGGCCATTTGCGCGGGTCGCATCACCAGCATGGTGTCACTCCTTCTAAGAAAAGCTCCGAGCCGCTCGCGACGAGCGACCCAGAGAAACCGCGGCACGGGCCGCGGCACACAAGAGACGGTCATCCTTGGTTTCGCTCCGCCCCCTCCATGGGGCGGTCAACAGCGCCGGCGCAGCCCTCAGCGAGGCCTGCGCCGAGCCGCCGGTCAGGCCTGGGTCAGCTTGGCCAGGGCGCGCTCGAAGCGCGCCAGGCCCTCGTCGATATCGGCATCCTCGACCACCAGGCTCGGGGCGAACCGCACCACGTCCGGGCCGGCCTGCAGGACCATCACGCCCTCCGCCGCCGCGGCATCGAGAATCGCCTTGGCCTTGCCCTTCCAGGCCTCGTTGAGCACGCAGCCGAGCAGCAGGCCGAGGCCGCGCACCTGGCCGAACACGCCATACTGCTCGCCGATCTGCTGCAGCTTGCGGGTGAAACGCTGCTGCTTGGCCTTGACGCCTTCGAGCACCTGGGGGGTATTGATCACGTCGATCACCGCCTCGGCCACCGCACAGGCCAGCGGGTTGCCGCCATAGGTGGTGCCGTGGGTACCGACCGCCAAGTGCTTGGCCAGTGCGCTGGTGGTGAGCATGGCGCCGATGGGGAAGCCGCCGCCCAGGCTCTTGGCACTGGAGAGGATGTCCGGGGTCACGCCGTAGTGCTGATAGGTGAACAGCGAGCCGCTGCGGCCCATGCCGCTCTGCACCTCGTCGAACACCAGCAGCGCATTGTGCTGGTCGCACAGCTGACGCGCCCCTTCCAGGTAGGCCTGATCGGCCGGCAGCACGCCGCCCTCGCCCTGGATCGGCTCCAGCACCACGGCGCAGGTCTTGTCGGAGATCGCCGCCTTCAGCGCCTCCAGATCGTTGTAGGGGACATGGGTGATGCCCTGGATCTTCGGCCCGAAGCCGTCGGAATACTTGGGCTGACCGCCGACGCTGACGGTGAACAGGGTACGGCCGTGGAAGCTGTTGGTCGCCGCGATGATCTCGTGCTTCTCCGGGCCGAAGCGGTCGTGGGCGACGCGACGGGCCAGCTTGAAGGCGGCCTCGTTGGCCTCGGCACCGGAGTTGCAGAAGAACACCCGCTCGGCGAAGGTGGCGTCGATCAGCTTCTTCGCCAGGCGCAGGGCCGGCTCGTTGGTGAACACGTTGGAGATGTGCCACAGGGTATTGGCCTGCTCGGTCAGCGCGCCGACCAGGGCCGGGTGGCAATGGCCCAGGGCATTGACGGCGATGCCGCCGGCGAAGTCGATCAGCTCGCGACCCGCTTGATCCCAGACTCGCGACCCCTCGCCGCGCACCGGAACGAAGGCGGCAGGCGCATAGTTGGGCACCATCACTTGGTCGAAATCGGCGCGTTGCACCGGGTCGTGCTGAACAGACATTGGCATTCTCCTGAATAAGGAACACCTGCATTGACCGCAGGCGATGGGGAGGATTGTAGGGATTGATCCGGGGGCGGCATTGTCGCCATGCGACAACTTCTTATAGCGCCACCCCGGGCAAATCCAACGCTTACGAAAATGCGACAGAAAGCGTCGGGAAGGCGCAGTTTAAACGCAGTTCGCCGCATTGGCGCACGCGCCGCGCAAATTCCCCACAAGGTGACCGACAGGTTTTCGCCAGGGTGCCGCCCAGCGCCCGAGCGGCCGCCCGGCGCTTCGCGGACGGCGCGGCTAGGCGGGGGCCGGCGCCGCCTGCAGCACCGGCGGAAGGCTGAGGTTGAGAAACTCGTTGAGTTCGAGCTTCTGCGCCATCGCATCCTGGTAACCCAGTTCGATCAGCTCGTTGCAGTAACCGGACTCGAACAACAGGTAGCTGAGCACCCCGGCGCCGCTGGCCCGGGTCGCCCCCGGTCCGCGCAGGAACAGGCGCAGCGCGGCTGGCAGCTCGTGACGGTGGCGCGCGGCGATCTCGTCCACCGGTTGGCTCGGCGAGATCACCAGCACCTCCACCGGCTTGAGTCCCCCGCCCCGCGGCCGTTCCTCGGGCGGCACCAGGCGACTGAGCTGGTTGATCCGCTCGAGCAACTCGATATCGCCCTCCAGGCTGTCGATAAAGGTGCTGTTGAGCATGTGGCCGCCGATCTGCGCCAGGGTCGGCGGCTTGACGTCGTGGGGGCGCACCACCGCGCTATTGGCATCCTCGCCCTGGGGGTTGCCGCTGACCCCGATCACCAGCACCCGACTGGCCCCCAGGTGCAGCGCCGGGCTGATCGGCGCCGACTGGCGCACCGCGCCGTCGCCGAAGTATTCGCGGTTGATCCGCACCGGCGGGAACACCAGGGGAATGGAGGCGCTGGCCAGCAGGTGCTGCAGCGCCAGGCGGGTCGGCACGCCGACCCGGCGATGGCGGAACCAGGGGTCGATGGTCGCGCGCCCCTGATAGAAGGTCACCGCCTGGCCGGTCTCGTAGCCGAACGCCGTCACCGCCACGGCGCGCAAGCGGCGCCGACGCACCGCCGCGGCGATCCCGGAGAAATCCAGCTCCCGCTCGAGCAGCTTGCTCAAGGGCGAGCTGTCCAGCAGCGCCACCGGCACCTGCGCCCCCAGCCCGAGCAGGCTGTGGCCGATGAAGCGCGTGGCCTGATGCAGCACGCCCGACCAGTCGCTGCGGTACACCTGATGGGTATGAAACCCCTGCCAGACTTCGGTCAGGCGGCGGACCGCCTCGCCGAAATGCAGGGCACCGCAGGCCAGGCTGACCGCGTTGATGGCCCCGGCCGAGGTGCCGACTATGACCGGAAAAGGGTTGTGCTCGGCATTGGGCAGCAGGTCGGCGATGGCCGCCAGCACACCCACCTGATAGGCCGCCCGCGCTCCACCACCGGAAAGAATCAGCCCGGTCACGGGCTGACTGGATGGAGCGGAGTGCGTCATAGGCCGGTTCCCGTATTTTCTAGCCAGTATAGAGAGCGACGCGGCCGGATCATGAACTAGGCGCGGCTTTTCCGGTAGAGCTTGGACTCGCCTGCCGGGCGCGTCTTGAAGCGTCGATGCGCCCACAGGTATTGCTCGGGACAGGCCCCCACCGCCCGCTCGATCCACTGGTTGATGCGCAGGCAGTCGGCCTCCTCGCTGTCCCCGGGGAAATCCGCCAGCGGCGGATGCACCACCACCTTGTAGCCCGAACCATCGGCCAGGCGTTCCTGAGTGAAGGGGATCACCCGCGCACGGCCCAGGCGGGCGAACTTGCTGGTGGCGGTGACCGTGGCGGCCGGTACGCCGAACAGCGGCACGAAGATGCTGCGCTGGGCGCCATAATCCTGATCCGGCGCATACCAGACCACGCCCCCGGCGCGCAGCAGCTTGAGCATGCCACGCACATCGTCGCGCTCGATCACCCCGAGCAGGCGCTGCTCGCGGCCACGGCGCTGGACATAGTCGAACAGTGGATTCTTGTGCGGCCGATACATGCCATACATGTCCTGCTGCATGCCGAGCAGGCCGCCGCCCATTTCCAGGGTGGTGAAATGCAGGGCCATGAGGATCACCCCCTGGCCCTCGGCCTGGGCCTGCTGCAGATGCTCCAGCCCCTCCAGGCGCCCCAGTTTGCGCAGGCGCGCGGGCGGCCACCACCAGCTGATCGCCATCTCGAAGAAGGTCATGCCGGTGGAGGCGAAGTTTTCCCGCAACACCCGCTGACGCTCGGCCGCCGACCACTGGGGAAAGCACAGTTCCAGATTGCGCGCGGCGATCTGCCGCCGCGACCGTGCCAGGCGGTACATCAAGGCACCCAACCAGCGCCCCAGGCGCATCAGCACCGGGTAAGGCAACAGCGAGACCAGCCACAACAGGCCGAGCCCCAGCCACAGCAGCCAGAAACGCGGGTGAAGAAAAGAACCCCGAAACACTGGACGATCCATGAACGATCCCGCACAACAGCCAAAGCCGGGCATTCTACCAGCACTTGCCGCGGAGTCGCCGCGGCTTGCGACCCACCGACGATCTCGCTATAAGTCCCCGGCAACCTACGCGACCCGCTCCCTCCTTCTATACAGGCGCATCAGGCAGACCATGAGCCAAGCCGATCTACTCGACCAAGACCCCGTGTTCCAGCTCAAGGGCAGCATGCTCGCCATCACCGTGCTGGAGCTGGCGCACAACGACCTGGAGCGCCTCGATCAGCAGCTGACGGAAAAGGTCGCCCAGGCGCCGCAGTTCTTCAGCAACACGCCGCTGGTGCTGGCCCTGGACAAGCTGCCCGCCGCAGAGAACAACCTCGATCTCGCCGCGCTGATGAGCCTGTGCCGCAAGCACGGCCTGCGCACCCTGGCGGTACGCGCCAGCCGAGCCGACGACATCGCCGCCGCCGACGCCCTGGATCTGCCGGTGCTCCCCCCCTCCGGCGCCCGCGAGCGCCAGCTCGAACTGACGCCCAAACCGCCGGAAAAACCGGCCGAGCCGGAACTCAAGCCGACCAAGATCGTCACAACCCCGGTACGCGGCGGTCAGCAGGTCTATGCCCAGGGCGGCGACCTGATCGTCCTGGCGCCGGTCAGCGCCGGCGCCGAACTGCTCGCCGACGGCAATATCCACGTCTATGCCCCCATGCGCGGCCGCGCCCTGGCCGGGATCAAGGGCAACACCCAGGCGCGGATTTTCTGTCAACAAATGGGCGCCGAACTGCTGTCGATCGCCGGCCAATACAAGGTCGCCGAGGACCTGCGCCGCGACCCGCTGTGGGGCGATGCGGTGCATGTCAGCCTGTCGGGTGACGTGTTGAACATCACCCGCCTTTAACGGATACTGCGGCCAATTTTAAGGGACACAAAGGGCATCCGGACGCCTCGCGCGGCCGCCAGATTCCCGCTTTTATCTTCACATTTTGGGGTGAATCACCTTGGCCAAGATCCTCGTAGTCACGTCCGGCAAGGGTGGCGTGGGCAAAACCACCACCAGCGCCGCCATCGGTACCGGCCTCGCCCTGCGCGGGCACAAGACTGTCATCGTCGACTTCGACGTCGGCCTGCGTAACCTCGACCTGATCATGGGCTGCGAACGCCGCGTGGTGTACGACTTCGTCAACGTGGTCAACGGCGAAGCGACCCTGACCCAGGCGCTGATCAAGGACAAGCGCCTGGAGAACCTCTACGTGCTGGCCGCCAGCCAGACCCGCGACAAGGACGCCCTGACCCTGGAGGGCGTGGAGAAGGTCATCAACGAGCTGTCGCAGAACTTCGAGTACGTGGTCTGCGACTCGCCCGCCGGCATCGAGAAGGGCGCCCACCTGGCCATGTACTTCGCCGACGAGGCGATAGTCGTGACCAACCCGGAAGTCTCCTCGGTGCGCGACTCCGACCGCATGCTCGGCCTGCTGGCGAGCAAGTCGCGCCGCGCCGAGAAGGGCGAGGAGGCGATCAAGGAGCACCTGCTGCTGACCCGCTACAACCCCGAGCGCGTGACCAAGGGCGAAATGCTCGGCGTGGAAGACGTCGAGGAAATCCTCGCCATCCGCCTGCTCGGCGTGATCCCCGAATCGCAGGCGGTGCTCAAGGCCTCCAACCAGGGTGTACCGGTGATTCTCGACGACCAGAGCGACGCCGGCCAGGCGTACAGCGATGCCGTCGACCGCCTGCTCGGCAAGGAAGTGCCGCACCGCTTCCTCGACGTGCAGAAGAAAGGACTCATGCAACGCCTGTTCGGAGCCCGCTGATGAATATTTTCGACTTCTTTCGCGAACGCAAGAAGGAAACCCCCGCCTCCATCGCCAAAGAACGCCTACAGATCATCGTCGCCCACGAGCGTGGCCAACGCAGCCAGCCGGACTACCTGCCGGCCCTGCAGCAGGAGCTGGTCGAGGTGATCCGCAAATACGTCGCCATCGACTCGGATCAGGTCCAGGTCGCCCTGGAGAACCAGGGCAGCTGCTCGATCCTGGAGCTCAATATCACCCTGCCGGATCGCTGATCCGGCGCCCAGGCCTTATGTTTCCCGGCATCGGCGACCTCGGTCGCCGATGTCGTTTGCGGACCCCACGATGCCCCTCAGCCAGATTGAAATCCTCCACCAGGACGCCGCCCTGCTGGTGATCAACAAACCCACCCTGCTGCTCTCGGTGCCCGGTCGCGCCGAGGACAACCGCGACTGCCTGGTCACCCGCCTGCAGGAGAACGGCTACCCGGAGGCGCGCATCGTCCACCGCCTGGACTGGGAAACCTCGGGCATCATCGTCCTGGCCCGGGATGCCGACAGCCACCGCGAGCTGTCCCGGCAGTTCCACGACCGCGAGACGGAGAAGGCCTACACCGCGCTGTGCTGGGGCCAGCCCGAGCTGGACAGTGGCAGCATCGACCTGCCGCTGCGCTACGACCCGCCGACCAAGCCGCGCCATGTGGTCGACCATGAACTGGGCAAGCACGCCCTGACCTTCTGGCGGGTGTTGGAGCGCTGCGGCGACTATTGCCGCATCGAGCTGACGCCGATCACCGGCCGCTCGCACCAGCTGCGGGTGCACATGCTGTCGATCGGCCACCCGCTGCTCGGCGACCGCCTCTATGCCCACGCGCAGGCCCTGGCCGCCCATGAGCGCCTGTGCCTGCACGCCAGCATGCTGACCCTGAGCCACCCGCACAGCGGCGAACGCCTGCGCTTCGAGTGCCCCGCGCCGTTCTGAGCCCCCCAGGCGCGGCAGCAAGCCGCGCCGTCCCCTGCGCCAGGCAAATGCCCGTCCGGCATAAGGCATTTCAGAATGTTCTAAGGCTCGGCCTTGAAGCCCCGCGTGCACGCCAACATATTTTCTAGCGACGGGGCTTGAGGCCTCGGCCTTGAGCACCGCAAACGAATCTCTGGTCAACCAGCCAAGGAGGTTTGCGATGTACGAGTCCCTTCTCAACTTTCCCAACGGCCTGCTCGCCGAGTTCGAACGCCTGCAGCGCGAGCTGCAGCAGGACTACGCCGGTCTCGGCCGGCCGGGCAGCATCCGTGCGGTCGCCAGCGGCGCCTTCCCGGCGCTCAACGTCGGCAGCACGACCTCGAGCATCGAGGTCTACGCCTTCGCCCCGGGGATCGACCCGGACAAGCTCGACGTGCAGATCGATCACGGCCTGCTGACCATAGTCGGCGAGCGCGAGGGCGATCGGCCGGGCGACAACGGCAGCCTGTCGGTCTATGCCAACGAGCGCTTCAGCGGTCGCTTCAAGCGCACGGTGAGCCTGTCCGACGACGCCGACCCGGACAAGGTCGAGGCGTCCTATCGCGACGGCGTGCTGCATATCAAGGTGGCGCGGCGCGAGTCGGCCCAACCCAAGCGCATCACCGTCCAGTAACAACCCAGGCATTGAAGGAGGAAGCCACGATGAGCGAGAAGAAAACCGTGAGCCGCCCCGAGCGTGCCGAAGAAACCCAGACCTTGCTGCCGCGGGTGGATGTGTTCGAGGACAAGGACGGCATCCTGCTGCTCGCCGACCTGCCCGGCGTGCCGAAGGACAAGCTCGACCTGAGGGTCGAGAACGATACCCTGACCCTCGAAGGCGAGATCGCCACGGCGACGCCAGAAGGCATGGAGGCGGTCTACGCAGAGGTCCGTCTGGCGCGTTACAAGCGCGCCTTCGCCCTGAGCAGCGAACTGGATAGCCAACGGATCGACGCACAGCTGCGCAATGGCGTGCTCAAGCTGCGCATTCCCAAGCATGCCCATGCGCAACCGCGCAAGATCGTCGTCAAGAGCGCCTGAACCGCCGCGGGCGGGCCCACACGCCCGCCCGCGGCCTGGAGGTGACCCATGGACAGACTCAACGAACTGAAACACGGCCTGGAGGAGACCTGGCACTCGCTCGGCGAGGGCTGGCGTCAGGTGCTCGACCGCGCCAGCGGGGCCCTGACCCGCTTCACCCCCAGCGGTCGCGACAAGCGCGAGGAAATCCCGCCGCCGGCGGCCGGGTCCGCCAGCGCCGAATTCCCCTCGAGCAGCTGGGCGCTGCTGGCCGGCGACCTGTACGAGGACGCCGACAAGTTCGTCGTGCGCCTGGAAGTACCGGGGCTGGACAAGCAGGACCTGGACATCGAGGTGCGTGGCGACGTGCTGGTGGTGCGTGGCGAGAAACGCTACGAGCAGGAATCGAGCAGCGGCCACTACCGCATTCGCCAGTGCGCCTTCGGCCGCTTCCACCGCAGCATCCCCCTGCCGCTGCCGGTGCTCGCCAACAAGACCGCGGCCCACTACCGCAACGGCGTGCTGCGCATCGAGCTGCCCAAGGCCGAACACGCCCGCGGCCGCCGCATCGAGGTGCGCACCGGCTGATGCCCGGTGAACCGGTTGCCCCCATGTGCGGTCGGGGCAACCGGCCATTAGACATTGATAATTATTAGCACTTACTTTAGATTTCCTGTCTTTTCGCACCGGGCTCTCCGGTGCGCCTGTTCACCCGCCCTATCGGCCGATCTGGAGCGCGCATGTTCGAACTGGACGCCGTCACCTACCACTTGCCCGACCGCCCCCTGCTGCACCCCCTCGACCTGCGTCTGGCCGAAGGGCAGATGGTCGGCCTGATCGGCCACAATGGCTCCGGCAAATCCACCCTGCTCAAGCTGCTGGCGCGCCAGCAGCTGCCCAGCGGCGGGCGCATCCTGCTCGATGGCAAGCCGGTGCAGGACTGGGGCAACCGCGCCTTCGCCCGCCGGGTGGCCTACCTGCCGCAGCAATTGCCTGCCGCCGACGGCCTCAGCGTGCGCGAACTGGTCGGTTTCGGGCGCTACCCCTGGCACGGCCCCCTCGGCCGCCTCAAGGCCGAAGACCGGGCCAGGATCGAGCGGGCACTGCAGCTCACCGACACCCAGCGCTTCGCCGAACGCCTGGTGGACAGTCTCTCCGGCGGCGAGCGCCAGCGGGTCTGGCTGGCCATGCTGCTGGCCCAGGACAGCCGCTACCTGCTGCTCGACGAGCCCACCTCGGCCCTGGACATCGCCCATCAGGTGGAAGTCCTGGCCCTGGTGCGCAAGCTCTGTGCGGAACTGGGCCTGGGCGTGGTGGTGGTGCTGCACGACATCAACCTGGCGGCGCGCTACTGCGACCGCCTGGTGGCCCTGCACAGCGGGCGCCTGCTGGTCGAGGGCAGCCCGGCACAACTGATGACCAGCGACACCCTGGCGTCCATCTACGGCATCGGCATGACCGTCATGCCCCACCCGCGCGCCCAGGCGCCCATCGCCGTGGTCCATTGAGCATGCGTCTGGCCGTACTCCTGGGCCTGTGCCTGGCCTTGCTCGGCCTGCCGGCCGCCGCCGCACCGCAACGGATCGCGGTGATCGACTGGGGCCTGACCGAGACCCTGCTGGCCCTGGGCGTGACGCCCCAGGCGGTGGCCGAGGTGGACGGCTACAGGCGCTGGGTCGCCGCGCCAGCGTTACCCGCCGAGGTCCAGGACCTGGGCCTGCGCACCGAGCCGAACCTGGAGCTGCTCAGTCAACTGGCGCCGGAGCTGATCCTCATCACCCCGCAGTTCGAGAATGCCCGCGCCGCCCTGGAGCGCATCGCCCCGGTACGCAGCCTGACCCTGTTCGCCCCGGACAGCGACCCCTACCTCAATGCCCAACGCGTCACCCGCGAGCTGGGCCAGCTGTTCGACCGCCAGGCCGAGGCCGAAGCGCTGATCCGGCGCGTCGACGAGGGCCTGGCCCGCACTCAGCGGCGGCTCGGCGATGCCCAGCGGCCGCTGTACCTGGTGCACTTCATGGATGACCGCCATGTCCGGGTGTATGGCCAGCACAGCCTCTACCAGTCGGTGCTCGCCCGCCTGGGCCTGCGCAACGCCTGGACCACGCCGGGCAGCTACTGGGGCTTCTCCAACACCGGAATCGAGCGCCTTATCGAGCAACCGGACGCCCGCCTGCTGTATTTCCGCCCGCTACCGCTGGATGCCGAACGCCAGTTGGCCAATAGCGCCCTGTGGCAGAACCTGCCGATGGTGCGCGACGGCCGCGTGCATGCCCTGGCCGAAGTCTGGAGCTTCGGCGCCCTGCCCAGCGCCGAGCGCTTCGCCCGGCAGTTGCAACGGGCCCTGCCGAACGAGACCCCGCCATGACCGACACCCTCGCCAGCCGCAAACCGGCGCTGTTCTGTATGGCGCTGTTCGCCGCCTGCCTGGCACTGGCCCTCGGCGACCTCGGCCTGCGCCTGCCCAGCGCCCTGTGGGGCCAGGCGCTGTGGCAGCCGGACCTCGGCGACCTGCGCCAGGTGCTGGCCCACTACAGCTGGTTGCCACGCCTGTGCATGACCCTGCTGTGCGGCGCCAGCCTGGCCCTGGCCGGCCTGCTGATGCAGCAGGTGCTGCGCAACCCGCTGGCCTCGCCGACCACCCTCGGGGTCGCCGGCGGCGCACAGCTGGCCCTGACCCTGGCCACCCTGTTCGCGCCGCAGCTATTGCTGGCCCGCGAGTGGCTGGCGATGGGCGGTGGCGCCCTGGCCAGCCTGCTGGTGTTCGCCCTGGCCTGGCGCCGGGCGATGAGCCCGCTGGCGCTGATCCTCGCCGGCCTGGTGGTCAGCCTCTACCTGAGCGCGCTGAACATCGCCCTGATGATGCTGCAACCCCAGGGCCTGACCGCGCTGTTCATCTGGGGGGCGGGCTCGCTCAGCCAGCACAACTGGGACGCCGTGCTGTTCCTCGCCCCGCGCCTGGCCCTGGCCCTGGCGCTGTTGCCGCTGTTGCTGCGCCCGCTCAGCCTGCTGGACTTGCAGGACAGCGGCGCGCGCAGCCTCGGCGTCTCCCTGCCCGGCCTGCGCCTGGCCGGCCTGGGCCTGGGGGTGTTCCTCACCGCCTGCGTGGTCAGCAGCGTCGGCGTGATCGGCTTCATCGGCCTGGCCGCACCCGCCATCGCCCGCCTGCTCGGCGCGCGCACCCTGGGCCAGCGCCTGCTCTGGTCGCCCCTGCTGGGCGCCGCCCTGCTCTGGCTCACCGACCTGCTGGTGCAGTGGATCGCCGGTCCCTTCCGCGAGTTGCTGCCCACCGGCGCGGTCGCCGGCCTGCTCGGCGCACCGCTGCTGCTCTGGCTGATCCCACGTCTGCGCCTGGCCGACCACCCAGCGCCGAGCGGCATGGCCATGCCGGTCGGCCGCCGCGCCGAGCGCGGCCTGGTTCCGCTGGTCGCGCTGCTGGGCCTGGCGCTGCTGCTGGCGTTGGCCCTGGGCCAGGGCCCGGACGGCTGGCGTTGGCACCTGGCCGAGTCCCTGCTCGAGCTGCGCGCGCCGCGGGTGATCGCCGCCGCGGCCGCCGGGCTGATGCTGGCCCTGGCCGGCACCCTGATCCAGCGCCTGACCGGCAACCCCATGGCCAGCCCGGAGCTGATGGGCATCAGCGCCGGCGCCGCCCTGGGCCTGCTGGCGGCGGTGTTCCTGCTGCCCGCCGCCGGCTTCCTGCCGCGCCTGGCGCTGGGCGCTCTGGGGGCGACACTGACACTGCTGGCCCTGCTCTGGCTCGGCCGGCGCTCCGGCTTCGCCCCGCAGCGTCTGCTGCTGGCGGGCATCGCCCTGAGCGCGCTGTTCGATGCGGTGCAGGTGCTGGTACTGGCCCTCGGCGATCCCCGCGGCCAGCAGCTGCTGGCCTGGCTGTCCGGCTCCACCTATTTCGTCGACGCCAGCATGGCCGCCTGGGCCCTGGGCCTGGCGCTGCTGTTGCTGCTGCTCTGCCTGCCCGCCACCCGCTGGCTGGAACTGCTGCCGTTGGGCGCCGGCACCGCCGGCAGCCTCGGTGTGCCCCTGGCGCGCAGTCGCCTGCTGCTGCTCGGCCTGGCCGCCCTGCTCAGCGCGGCGGCCACCCTGGTGCTCGGCCCGCTGAGCTTCGTCGGCCTGATGGCCCCGCACCTGGCGCGCCTGCTGGGCTTCGGTCGCGCCCGCAGCCAGTTGCTGGCCGGCGCCCTGCTCGGTGCGCTGGTGATGGTGCTGGCCGACTGGCTGGGGCGCAACCTGCTGTTCCCCGCCCAGCTCCCCGCCGGCCTGCTCGCCGCCCTGCTGGGCGGCGCCTATCTGATGTGGGGCCTGAGCCGGCGCTGAGGATCTGCATAGCCACGCGACCTCCGGCCCGAGCATCGGCCGGATGGGTATCGCTGCGCTCGGCCCATCCTGCGTCCGGCACAAGCGCTGGTAGCTGTATTTGCGGGATTGGGGGGAGCGCGCCGATGGCAAGGCTGCCGCGCCGCGCCCCCCGTGCTCAGGGTTCCTGGGGCAGCCCCGAGGCCAAGGCCAGCTCGCCGCGATAACCCGGTGGCGGGTTGTCGATATGCGGGCAGTTCTCGCACAGCGCATAGCCCGGCAGCAGGTAGCGGATGCAGCACTGCCGACGCTGGCGCAGGGGGTCCTCGGCGCCCTCGCGAGGCACATAACGGATCGGCTGATAGAGCGGATTGGCGCGGCCATCCGGGCGCAGGCGACTGTCCAGCAGGCGCTTGCCGTCGGCCAGCATAGCCTCCGGCAGCGGCAAGGCGGCGAGGCTGGAGAGAATCCATTCGAAGTAGTTGCCGGCATTGCTCCAGAGCACCCGCGGGGCGACCTTGGCGCAACCATTCAAGGCCTGGATAAAGGGCAACAGGTTAGCGTCCAGCAGCTCGGCGAAACGCTCGAAGGGATCGCCCGGCGGCGCCGGCCAGCGCTCGCCGGCATGGGGCAGCTTGAAGGCGGCCGGCAGGCCATCGTCGCCGACGATCACCTGGATCCGCTGGAAATCCAGCGGCAAGCGCCAGCCCAGCACCAGGCTGGCGGCCACCACCGGCGGAATCAGGCGCAGGAAATAGTACTTGGACCACAGCGACACCCGCGCCCGCCGGTCGCCCCCGACCTGCTCGGGGGCGAAGCGCGCCAGCAGCGCCTCCAGCTGCTCCGGCGCCACCAGCTCCGGCCCGGACAGGGCCGGGCGCGGGTCGTCGGCGAGCACCAGCACCTCGCGGTAATGGCCGAAGGGCCCCTGGAACAACGGCGCCAGGGCGGGGATCAACGACGGCCTCCCGGGACGCTGCTCAGGCGCATGCCACCGCCTGGGGCCGCAGACGACCGTCGATCAAGGCATCCACCACCTCCTGGGAACGCACCGAGAGCACCGACAACAGGGTATCGCTGAGGCCGTGGCTGGCCTCGCAACAGCCCTGCAGGAAGATGCCGGGGTGGAAACCCTCGCGACTCGGCAGACGGTAGCTGCGCGCCACCTCACCCTCGCCGAGGTAACCGGCCACGCCCTCCAGCAGGCGCTTGTAGCCGTCGCGGCGATAGCCGGTGGCGAGGATCACCCCGTCGAACTCGCGCACTTCGCGGGCATGGTGCTGGCGGTCCAGCAGGTTGAGGGCGATGCCCTCGACACCGGCCCGCACCTCCTGAATCTGCCGATTGGCCAGCAGGTGCTGGCGCACCTTGCCGGTGACCCGCTGCAGGTAGAGGTCCTGGTAGACGCGCTCGATCAGGTCGAGATTGACCACCGAGTAGTTGGTGTGGCTGAAGCTGCGGATCAGCTGCTGGCGCATGGCTTCGGGCTGCTGGTAGATCAGGTCGGTGTAGCCCGGGTCGAAGATCTCGTTGATGAACGGGCTGTCGTCGGCCGGGCGCAACGCCGGGCTGCGCATGATCAGGCTCAGTTCGGCATTGGGGTAACGCCCGCCGAGATCGGTGAAGATCTCCGCCGCACTCTGGCCGGCGCCGATCACCGCCAGACGGTACGGCGCCTCGCGTTCGGCGCACAGCGTCTCGATGCGCGCCAGATAGGCGGAGGAATGGATCACCCGCGGGTCGTTGCGCAAGGGCGCGAAGGCCTCGGGAATGCTCGGCTGGCCACCGATGCTCACCACCAGGTTACGGGCCAGGCGCGTACGGGTGCGGCCATCGGCCTGGCGCGTGGTGACCTTCAGGCGCTGCACCTCGCCGCGCTCCTCCTGCGCCTCGACGGCGATCACCTCCTCGCCATAGTGCACGCGCTCGGCGAAATGACCGGCCGCCCAAGCCAGGTAGTCGTTGTACTCCAGGCGCGACGGGGTGAAGGTGCCGATATTGATGAAGGGTTCCAGGCGACGCTTCTGGTGCAGGTAGTTGAGGAAGGTGAAGCGGCTCGCCGGGTTGCGCAGGGTCGCCAGGTCCTTGAGAAAGGAAATCTGCATGCGGCTGTCTTCCAGCAGCATGCCGCCGTGCCACTCGAAGTCCGCCTTCTTCTCCAGGAAGCAATAGCGCAGGCCGCGCTCGCGCACCCGCGCATCCTCGTCCAGGGCCACCGCGATGGCCAGGTTGGCCGGGCCGAAGCCCAGGCCGATTACATCGTATTCCAGCGTTTCAATGCTCATGTCAGGCTCGATCCTCTGTGTGCATGGCTCGTCTTAGGGTGCGCGGCGCGCACCTTGCCCAACCTCATCAGTAGCGGCCGCGTTCGGGCGCGGCTCCTTTTTGAAAGATCTCGGCCCCTGCGGCCCGGCTCAAGCCAGGGCGCAACGGTCGAAGAACACCTCGCGCGGCAGCACCATCAGCGCCGCACGCTTGTGCGGAAAGTCGAACTCCTTGGCCTTGTGGTAGCCCTGGGCCTGCAGGTGCTGGATCATCCGCGCATTGTCGGCGCGGGGTTCGGCGACAACGCGCTGGGTACGCGGTTCGTCGAGCAGCAGGTAGTGGCTGAGCGCGCCCAGCCAGGCCGCCACCTTGTGCGGTCCACGGTGATGCTCCTCGCCCACCAGCATATGGATGCCGCGGTCGTAGTCGCCCGCCTGGTAGAACGGGGCGATGCGATCCTCCTTGGCCCAGTAGGCCTCGTAGTAGGCGAAGGGCTCGTCATCCAGGCAGCCGATCAGGGTCAGCACCCTCGGATCGGCGGCCAGCGCCTCCAGGTAGCGGCGGTGCTGCTCCAGGTCGCCCTGCTCCTGCCAGAACGCCGCGACCCGCGCGCTGTTCTGCCAGCGATTGAAGCGCGGCAGGTCCGCCTCGATGTCCAGGGTGCGCAGGGACATCCAGGCGCCCAGGCGGGCATCGAAGCGGCGGTACACCTCGCCCACCGGCTTGGGCGGACGGCGCGGGTGACGCCGGCCGCTGGCGTGCATCACCAGCTGCTGCGGGTAACCGGCACTCGCCGGCGCGCGCAGGAAGGGCCCCGGCAACTGCCAGAACAACTCGCGCTCGATCCGCAGGTCCTCGCCCTCGCCCAGCAGCAGGCCGCTGGCGCGCAAGGCCGGGTCGACCTCGGCCAGCGCCAGGCGCAGCGCCTGCCGGTCCGGATCGCCGGCGAAGCAGCAGTAGGCCAGCAGCCAGAGCGCCTCGGCCTGCTCGGCCAGAGGCAGCTCCAGCGGCTGCAGGCGCCCGTCGGCCAGGCGCCGCACGCGCAGCAGGGGCTGCCCGTCCAGGCGCAGGGCCAGTTCCTGTTCGCCTTGGCTGACGGCCAGCCGCCGCCCATCGGGCAGCGGCAAAGCCGCGAGGGCATTACCAGGCATAGTTGACGGACGCGATGACATTGCGGCGGTTGCCGTACCAGCAGTAGTAGTCACAGGCGGTGATGTACTCCTTGTCGGTGAGGTTGTTGGCGTTGAGCTGGACGCGGAAGTTCTCCCAGTCGTAGCTGACCACCGCATCGAGCAGGGTGTAGGACGGCACCTCCAGGCTCTCGGTGTTGTCGCCGTAGGACGAGCTGGTATGACGGGCACCGGCGCCGAAGGCCAGGCCATCGAGGCTGCCGCCCTTGACCTTGTAGTGCGCCCAGATGGAGGCCAGCTCGTCGGCCACGTTGGCCGGGGTCTTGCCCACTTCGGTCGGACGCGTGCTCTTGGTGGTCTCCACATCCAGCTTGGTGTAGCTGGCCACCAGGCTCAGGGACTCGCTGAGGTCGGCCTGGGCCTCCAGCTCCAGGCCGCGGCTGCGTACCTGGCCAAGTTGGGTCTGGATGCCGCCCGGCAGGGTCTTGCGCACGTTGTCCTGGGTCAGCTCGAACAGGGCCATGGTGAACAGGCCGCTGAAGCCCTGCGGCTGGAACTTCAGGCCGATCTCCTTCTGCTCGCCCTCTTCCGGCATGAACGGCTTGCCGGTGCTGGTGTTGAGGCTGGTGACCGGGGTGAAGAACTCGGAGTAGCTGGCGTAGGGTGTCAGGCCGTTGTCGAACAGGTAGGCCACCCCGCCACTGGCGGTGAACTGCTGGTCGCTGACCTGGAAGCCGGCGCCGGTGGTGCGGTTGTCGAAGTCGTAGCGGGTCTCGTCGTAACGGCCGCCCAGCGTGAAGACCCAATGGTCGTCGAGCTTGAGCTGCTCCTGCAGGTAGTAGCCGAACTGATCGGCGCGGGTGTCCTTGTCCTGCAGGGCGAACGCGCCGATGGGCTGGCCGTAGGTGGGGGTGATGGTGCCCACCATCGGCAGGGTGACCGGCGCGGCACGCTTGGGGTTGTAGATATCCAGCAGCGGCACCACCGGGAAGCCGGGGTCGCTGGCCGGGCTCTTGGTGTCGATGTTCAGCAGCTGGTAGTCGAAGCCCAGCAGCAGGTTGTTCTCCCAGCCATTGCCGATCCAGTTGCCGAGCATGCGGTTGTCCACCGACAGGCTTTCCGCCTGACCGTCCTCGTAGGTCAGGCCACGGGCGATCAGGCGCCGGCTCGGGTCGAGCCCGGGGAAGGAATCGTTGACGAAGCCCAGGCTGTAGAGCTGGCGCAGCTCCAGGTCGAGGTGACCGTAACGCAGGTTCTGCTGGAACTCCCAGGCGTCGCTGAAGCGGTGGTTGAGCTCGTAGCCGAGGGTCAGCTGGGTGCGGTCGAACTTCTCGTAACCCGGATCGCCGACCGCGGTGTCGGTGTCGATCTTGCCGTTGGGGTTGGCGGCGATGGTGCCGCTGGCCGGCAGGAACTGCAGCTGCGGGTCGGAGTTGTCCTTCTGCACGCTGGCCAGCAGGGTCAGCGAGGTGTCCGGGTTGAAGTTGATCGTCAGCGAGGGCGCCAGCAACAGGCGTTCGGCGCCGACGTCGTCGACCTGGGTGCCGGTATCGCGGCTCAGCGCCACCACGCGATAGAGCAGGTCGCCGTCATCGTCCAGCTTGCCGCCGACGTCCATGTGCATCTGCTTGCGATCGAAGCTGCCGTACTGCACGCCGATCTCGTTGCGCGCCGCCAGGGTCGGCCGCTTGCTCTGCAGGTTGATCAGCCCGCCCGGCGGGGTCTGGCCGTAGAGTACCGAGGAAGCGCCCTTGAGCACCTCGATGCGCTCGAGCATGTAGGGGTCGATCTGCCAGCTGAAGAAGCCGCTGGAGAACACCCGCGCACCATCCATGAACAGGCCGTTGTTGGCCTGCTTGAAGCCGCGGATGACGAACCAGTCCTGCTTGTTGTCCTCGCCGAAGTAACCCGCCTGGATGCCGGCGGAGTAACGCAGGGCGTCGCTGACGGTGAGGACGTTGCGGTCCTTCATCTGCTGCTCGGTGACCACCGAGACCGAGCGCGGGGTTTCACGCAGGGGCGTGTTGATCTTGGTGGCGCTGCGGCTGTTCTTCGCCACGTAGCCGCTGTCGTCGGTCACCGGGCTGCTCAGCTTGCCGGTGATTTCCATCGATTCCAGCTCGGTCACCCCGTCGGCCGCCCGGGCCAGGCCAGCGGACAGCGCCAGCGCGCAGCCCAGGGCCAGGGACAGACGGCAGCGCGCAAACGGCGCACGCGACGGGTACTTCGACAGACCTTGCATGTGACTCCTCCCCATAAAATTTAAATCAGAAGTATTCGTATTTACTTGTCTAGTCCTAATAGACGAACCAGAGCGGCAAAAATTTAGGCGCCCTCGCACGAAACCACTGCGCGAAGTGCTCAGCGGCCCGTTGGGCCGCTGCCCCCTGTCACCCCAGACGCGTCAGCTCGGCCTGCAACGCTTCGAGTACCCCTGGGTGACGCACGATGCCCAGGTGATCGGCCTCCACCTGACGATGGCTGGCGGCCTGCCCCAGCGCCTGCTGCAGGCCCTGTTCCAGCAAGGCCGCGCGCCCCGGCGGCTGGCTCGCCCACCAGCAATGCGGGCGCACCCGCACCTGGGGCAGGCGGTAACCCGCGCAGAGCCGGCGCATGTGCTGCTCCACCGCCCAGGCGAACAGCAGCTCCTCCAGGCTCTGCCGCGCAGCGGCGTCCAGGCCCTGGACGGCCAGCCAGGTGCGCGCAGCCTCCGGCCAGTCGAGCGGCTCGTGTTCGGCCAGACGCGCCAACAACTCATCCAGGGCCCCGGGCGCCAGCTCCGGTGCCAGCATGCGCAGGGTCTCTCCCAGGCGGGCGCGGGCTTGGGGATGACGGGCGTCGTCCTCGGCGATCTCGGTACCGGGCACGTAGCAATCCAGCAGGCCGAGGAAGGCCACCCGCTCGCCCCGGGCCTCCAGCCGCGCCGCCAGCTCCAGGGCGAGGCTGCCGCCCAGCGACCAGCCGACCAGGTGGTAAGGCCCGCTGGGCTGCTGCCTGAGCAGCGCGGCCAGGTAGGCGTCGGCCATCTCGTGCAGCGAGGCGTCGCGCCAGGCCGGGTCGAGGAAACTGCGGCATTGCAGGCCGAACACCGGGCGCACCCCCTCCAGCCTGGCGGCCAGCGGCTGATAGCCGGTGACCCGACCGGTGACCGGATGCGGACAGAACAGCGGCGCCGCGGCGCCCGCCTGGCGGCTCAGCGGCAGCAGCGGCGATGGCCCGGGCGCCGCCTCATCGGCCAGCGCCACCAGGGCCAGCAGTTCGCGGCGGAAGTCCTCCGCCAGGCCCTGGATGGTCTCGTCGCGGTACTGGCTGGCGGCATACTCCCAGCCCAGTTGCAGCTGGCCGTCGAACACCTGGCCGTTGACCGCCAGGCGGCTGGCCAGCGGATTGTCCGGCGCCACCGCGGCGCCGCCGCCGGCGACGGGGCGGAACCAGTCGCCGGCGGCGCCCGCCTGATACTGGCCGAGGTAATTGAAGGTGACCTCCGCCGTCGGCAGCTCCGCCAGGGCCGCCCGGGCCCGGGCCGGGCCGAGGTAGCGCAAGGCGCCATAGCTCAGCCCGCCGTGGGGCAACGCCTGCAATTCGCGCTGGATCGCCTCCAGCTGCTCGCGTCCGTCGGCCCTCTGCGGCAGGCGCAATGGATACAGGCTGGTGAACCAGCCCACCGTACGGCTCAGGTCCGGCGCCTGGCCCAGCGGCTCGCGGCCGTGGCCTTCCAGGTTCACCCGCAGCTGGGGCTGGCCGCTCCAGCGGCACAGGCTGCGGGCCAGGGCGCCCAGCAACAGGGCATCGATGCGCACGCCGAGACGCGCCGGCGCCTGCAACAGCCTGCGCGTGCTGGCTGCATCCAGACTCAGGGACAGGCTGCGCCGCTCGGCGTAGCAGGCCTGTTCGCCCGCCAGCTCCCTGGGCAAAGGCGCCGGGGCGCCGGCCAGGCGACTGCACCAGGCATCCAGTGCCGTGTCGGCCTCCGGCCCCCGGGCCCAGGCCTGCAGCTGTTCGGCCCAGGCCCGGTAGGAAGCGCTGCGCGCCGGCAGCCGTACCGGCTGCCAGGCCTGTACCTGACGATAGGCACTCAGCAGGTCCTCCAGCAGGATGCGCCAGGACAGGCCATCCACCACCAGATGGTGGATCACCAGCAGCAAACGGGTCGACCGATCCGCCTGGCGCAGGTGCACGGCCCGCAGCATGGGGCCCTCAGCGAGGTTCAGGCTGCGCTGGGCGGCTTCGCAGAGCGCCAGGGCCTCGGCCTCATCGGCGGCCTCGCGCTGCCAAAGCAGCGCCTGCTCCGGTTCGAGCTCCGCATAGCGCTGCTGCCAGGCGCCCTGCTGCCGCTGGAAACGCAGGCGCAGGGCGTCGTGGTGCCGCACCAGCGCCTGCAGGGCCTGCTCCAGCAGCTCCGGGTCCAGCTCGCGCAACAGCTCCAGCTGCAGCGCCTGGTTCCAGTGCGCCGGCTCGGCCTGATCAAGGGCGAAGAAATGCGCCTGGATCGGCAGCAGCGGCAGCTCGCCGCTGGCCGGCGCCTGTTCGGCCTGCGCCTGTGGCGCCCGGGCCACCCCGGCCAGCTCGCTCAGGCGGGGGAACTGGAACAGGTCGCGCGGCGCCAGCTGCAGGCCCTGCTGCCGTGCCCGGCTGACCACCTGCAGGGCGACGATGGAGTCGCCGCCCAGCTCGAAGAAGTGCGCCTCGCGGCCGACCGGCGCGATGCCCAGCACCTCGCTCCAGATGCCGGCGAGGCTGCGCTCGGCCTCGCTCTGCGGCGCCTCGTAGCCCTGGCTCTGCCACTGCGGTTCCGGCAAAGCGGCACGGTCCAGCTTGCCCGCCGGGGTCAGCGGCAGTTTGGCGATGGCGATGATCTGCGCGGGGACCATATAGTCCGGCAGGCGCTGTGCCAGCGCGGCCTTCAGGGCCTGGCCGTCCGGGGCCTGGCGCGTCACCACATAGCCCACCAGCTGCTTGCCGCTCGGCGTATCGCGGGCGATCACCGCCGCCTCGGCCACGCCGTCCAGGGCCAGCAGCTGGCTCTCGATCTCGCCCAGCTCGATGCGGAAGCCGCGGATCTTCACCTGGTGGTCGACCCGGCCGAGGTAGTCGATCACGCCGTCCTCGCGCCAGCGCACCAGGTCGCCGGTGCGGTACATGCGCTCGCCCGGCGCGCCGAAGGGGTCGGGCAGGAAGCGTTCGGCGGTCAGCTCCGGGCGCCGGTGGTAACCGCGCGCCAGGCCGATCTCGTCGCCGATGTAGAGCTCACCGGCCACGCCGATGGGCAGCGGGTTCAGCTCGCCATCCAGCACGTAGAGCCGGCGCGGGCCGACCGCGGTGCCGATGGGCGCGTAGGCCGCCTCGAAGCGCTCGCCGGGGTAGGCGCTCCAGATCAGCGGGGTGACCACGGTCTCGGTCGGGCCGTAGCCGTTGATGATGCGTTGCGGCTTGAGGATGGCCTGCAGGCGCTGGTACAGCTCGCGGGTGAAGGCCTCGCCGCCCAGGGTCCAGCTGCGTACCTTCAGCACCGCCGAAGCGGACGCGGAGCGTCCTGGGCTGCGTTCCCACGCGGAGCGTGGGAACGATCCGGCGGACTCCGCATCCGCCACCAATGCCGGGTTCGCCTCCACCCAGTCCAGCAGCTGCTGGGCATAGCTCGGCGGCAGGCAGGCGATGGTCACGCCCTCCTCCACCAGCACCTGGCAGGTCTTTTCCGCACTCCACAGCTCCTGGTCGCGGATCACCAGGCGGCTGCCATGGGCCAGCGGCACTGTCCAGCGTTCCAGGGCGCCGTCGAAGCTGATGGAGGCGAAGTGCAGTTCCACGTCATCCGGCGTCATGCCGTAGCGCTGGCCGATCACCTGCACGTGCATGCTCAAACCAGCGTGGTTCACCGCCACGCCCTTGGGCTGGCCGGTGGAGCCGGAGGTGTAGATCAGGTAAGCCAGGTTGAGCGGGTGCAGCCTCACCGCCGGCGCACTCGCCGGATAGTCCGCCAGCGGCAAGCGATCCAGGCAGAGCGCTTCGACGCCTTCCGGCAACGGCAGGCGCTCGACCAGCGAGGAATGGGTAATCAGCCAGCGCAGCCCGGAATCCTCGGCCATATAGGCCAGGCGCTCGCGGGGGTAGTCCGGGTCCAGCGGCACGAAGGCGCCGCCGGCCTTGAGGATGCCGAGCATCGCCAGGATCATCCCGGTGCCGCGCTCCTGGGACACGCCGACCCGGCTCTCGGCCCCCACGCCGCGCTCGATCAGCAGCCGGGCCAGCTGGTTGCTGCGGGCCTCCAGCTCGGCGTAGCTCAGCCGCTCGGCGCCGTGCACCAGGGCGATGGCCGCCGGGCGCTGGCGCGCCTGTTCGGCGAACAGCGCCGGGAACAGCCGCGCGGCGTCGTGCCGTTCGCGGGGCCGGTTCCACTGCGCCAGGCGTTGCCAATCCTGCGCGTCGAGCAGCGGCAATTGCGTCAGGACCCCATCGGGCTGGTCGCACAGCCGTTCCAATGACTGCCCGTAGTGCTCGGCGAGGCGCGTCATCAGGCCGTCGTCCAGGCGTTCGCCGGCCCAGGTCAGGGTCAGGCGCAGTTCGTCGCCGAGCTCCTCGCTGTCCAGCGCCAGGTCGAAGATGGCATGGGGCACGTCCTGGGCCAGCGGCGTCAGACGCAGCCCCGGCAGCGCCTGCAGGGCTGCGAGGTCGCGGCGCTGGTGGTTGAACAGCGCCTGGAACAGCGGCGTCTGGCCCAAGCTGCGCTCCGGCGCCAGGGCCTCCACCAGCTGGTCGAACGGCAGGTCCTGATGCTCCTGGGCCTGCAAGGCCGCTTGGCGTACCTGGCCGAGCAACTCGCGAAAGCTCATGCCGGGTTCGAGCCGGGCGCGCAACACCTGGGTGTTGACGAAGAAGCCGATCAGCGGGGCGATCTCGGCGCGCTGGCGGTTGGCCACCGGCACGCCGACGCGGATGTCGCGCTGGCCGCTGTAGCGTGCCAGCAGCAGCTGGAATGCCGCCAGCAGCAGCATGAACAGCGTCGCGCCCTCGTCCTGGGCCAGGCCACGCAGCCGCTCGACCAACGCCGGCGCAACCTTCCACGCCACACGCCTGGCCTGACGGTCGCCGCCGGCGCCGGTGCGGTAGGGCAGCGCCAGCACCGGCTGCTGCTCGCCCAGTTGCTCGCGCCAGTAGGCCAGCTGCCGCTCGCGTTCGCCGGCCTCCAGCCAGGCCCGTTGCCACAGGCCGTAGTCGGCGTACTGGATCGGCAGCTCCGGCAGGGCCGGCGGCTGGCCGAGGCACAGCGCCGCGTAACCGCGGGCCAGCTCCTCGCCGAACACGCCGATGGACCAGCCATCGGAGACGATGTGGTGGCAGACCAGCTGCAGCCGCCATTCGCCCTCGCCCAGGCGCAGCAACTGCACCCGCAGCAGCGGCCCCTCGGCCAGGTCGAAGGGGCGCGCCGCATGGGCATCGGCCAGCGCCCCGGCACGCTCGGGCTCGCCGCGCAGGTCGTGCTCTTCCAGCGCCAGCTCGCCGGGCGGGTCGATCAGCTGGCAGAGTTGCCCGTCCCGCTCGGCGAAACGGGTGCGCAGCGCCTCATGGCGCTCGACGATCAGCCCCAGGGCGCCGAGCAGCGCCTCGCGCTTGAGTTCGCCCTCCAGGCGGAAGGCGCCGACCATGTGGTAGGCGCTGCTGTCCGGCTCCAGTTGGGCAACCAGCCACAGGCGCTGCTGCGCATAGGAGGCCGGCACCCGCTCGCCACGGGGCGCCGGCACCAGCGGCAAGCGCTCGAAGCGGATGCCCTTGGCGCCGAGCAGTTCGAGGAAGCGCTGCTGCTCGGCCGGGCCCAGGGCCAGGAAACGCCGCGCCAGGGCAGCCTTGTCGATCGGGGAATTGCTCACAACGCCTCCAGTTCATCCAGCAGCGCGGCCATGGCGCGCAGCTCGTCATCCTCTTGCTCGGCGGCTTCCGGCGCCTGTTGCGCCAGGGTCTCGGCCAGCGCGGCGAGGTTGTCCAGTTCGAAGAAGGCGCGCAGCGGCACCTCCCGTTTCAGCCGCTCGCGCAGCAGCGCCACGGCCTGGGTGGCCAACAGCGAGTGACCGCCCAGCTCGAAGAAGTTGTCGTCCAGACCGACCCGGGGCACCTCCAGCACCTCCTGCCAGATGGCCGCCAGCGCCTGCTCCAGCTCGCTTTGCGGGGCGCGGTACTGGCGCGCCTGCCAGACCGGTTCGGGCAGCGCGCGGCGCTCCAGCTTGCCGTTGGGCGACAGCGGCATGCGTTCCAGGCGCACCAGCGCGGCCGGCACCATGTGCTCGGGCAATGCGGCCTTGAGCGCGCTCTTCAGCCCGGCCAGCCAGGCCGGCTCGTCGACGGGCGCCTGCTCGGCCACCAGGTAGCCGACCAGTTGCTTGCCGATCTGCGTATCGCGGGCCACCACCACCGCCTCGGCGACATTGGGCTGGGCGCACAGCTCGGCCTCGATCTCGCCCAGCTCGACGCGATAGCCGCGGATCTTCACCTGGTGGTCGATGCGGCCGAGGTAGTCGATGGCCCCGTCCTCGCGCCAGCGCACCAGATCGCCCGTGCGGTACATGCGCGTACCGGGCGGCCCGTAGGGGTCGGGCAGGAAGCGCTCGGCGGTCAGCTCCGGGCGCCGGTGGTAGCCACGCGCCAGGCCCTGGCCTGCGATGAACAGCTCACCGGGCACGCCCACCGGCACGCGACCCAGCTGGCCGTCGAGGATGTGCAGGCGCAGGTTGGCGATCGGCCGGCCGATGGGCACCGCGTGGCGCCCTTCCGCCACGCAGGTCCAGTGGCTGACGTCGATGGCCGCCTCGGTCGGGCCGTACAGGTTGTACAGGCCGACGCCCGGCAGGCGCTGGAACACCTTGGCCTGCAACTCCGCCGGCAACGCCTCGCCGCTGCAGAGGATGCGTGCCAGGCTGGCGCAGCCCTGCAGCGCCGGGTGGGCCATGAAGGCCTGCAACATGGACGGCACGAAATGCAGGGTGGTGACCCGCTGGCGCTCGATCAGCTCCACCAGCTTCTGCGGGTCGCGGTGATCGCCCGGTGCGGCCAGCGCCAAGCAGGCGCCGGTCAGCAGCGGCCAGAAGAACTCCCACACCGAGACGTCGAAGCTGAACGGGGTCTTCTGCAGCACCACGTCGCCCGCGCCCAGCGGATAGGCCTCCTGCATCCACAGCACGCGGTTGGCCAGGGCCTCGTGGCTGTTGCCGGCGCCCTTGGGCTTGCCGGTGGAGCCGGAGGTGTAGATGACGTAGGCCAGGTCCTGCGGCTGCAGGGTCACGTCCGGGCAGACACTGCTCTCGCCGTCGCAGCACTCCCGGTCCAGGCTCAGCACCTGCAAACCTGGCGGCAGCGGCAGGCGCTCGACCAGGGCGCTGTGGGACAGCAGCAGCTCGACGCCCGAGTCCTCCAGCAGATAGGCCAGGCGCTCCAGCGGGTACTCCGGATCGAGCGGCACATAGGCGCCGCCGGCGCGGACGATGGCGTGCAGGCCGACCACCAGCTCCAGCGAGCGCTCCAGGCTGATGCCCACCAGCACGCCGGGGCCGACGCCGAGGCCGCGCAGGCGGTTGGCCAGGCGATTGACCGCCGCGTCCAGCTCGGCATAGCTCAGGCGCTGCTCGCCGAACACCAGCGCCGGCGCCTGGGGCGTACGCGTCGCCTGCTCGGCGAGGCGCCGGGTCAGCGGCACGAAGGCGCCGTAGTCGCGCGCCGTGTCGTTCCAGGCGGCGATGCGGGCCGCCTCCTCGGCATCCAGCAGCGGCAGGCGGCCGATGGCGCAGCCCGGGTCGGCGCACAGCCCTTCCAGCAGGTTCTGCAGGTGCCCGGCCATGCGGCGGATGCTGCGGCTTTCGAACAGTTCGCTGGCGTAGCTGATGAAGCCGCTCAGGCTGCCGTCCGGGCCCTCCTCGGTGTCCAGCGCCAGGTCGAACTGGGCGCCGGCGGCACCCGGGTCGAAGGGTTCGACGCGCAGCCCCGGCAGGCGCTGCAGGGCGGAGAAGTCCAGCTGCTGGTGGTTGAACGCCACCTGGAACAGCGGGTGATGGCTGAGGCTGCGCGCCGGCTGCAGGGCCTCCACCAGCTGGTCGAACGGCAACTCCTGATGGGCCAGGGCGTCGCGGCTGGTCTGCGCCAGTTCGCCGAGCAGCTGGCGGAACGGCTTGTCCGCCGCCGGCGCGCCGCGCAGCACCAGGGTGTTGATGAAGCAACCGAGCACGGCTTCTATCTGCGGCAGGCTGCGGCCGGCCACCGGCACACCGACGCGGATGTCGTCCTGGCCGCTGTAGCGGTGCAGCAGGCTCTGCCAGGCCGCCAGCAGCACGCCGAACAGGGTGCTGCCCTCGCGCTGGGCCAGGGCACGCAATTGCGCGGTCAGTTCGCTCGGCAGCTGGAAGCGCAGCCGCGCGCCCTGGCGCACGCCCTGGGCCGGGCGTGGATGGTCGCTGGGCAGCTCCAGCAGCGGTTGGTGCTCGCCCAGTTGCGCCTGCCAGTAGGCGAGCTGGCGCCGCGCCTCGCCGCTGGCCAGCCAGTCGCGCTGCCACTGGGCATAGTCGGCGTACTGCACCGGCAGCGGCGCGAAACTCGGCACGCCGCCTTCGGCCAGAGCGGCATAGGCCGCGCAGAACTCCTCGATGAAACGCTGCATGGACCAGCCATCGGAGACGATGTGGTGCTGCACCAGCAGCAGACGGTATTCCTGATCGGCCAGGCGCAGCACGGCGACCCGCAACAGCGGATCGCGGGCCAGATCGAAGGGCGTGGCCAGCAGCTCGGCGGCGATGGCCTGGGCCGTGGCCTCGCGCTGTGCACCGGGCCGCGGACGCAGGTCGTGCCAGTCGATGCGCTGGCCCTGGGCCGGCAGGATGCGCTGGCGCGGCTCGCCCTGATGCTCGACGAAGCGGGTGCGCAGCACCTCGTGGCGCGCCTCCAGGCAGTCGAAGGCGCCTTGCAGGGCCTGGCGCTCCAGACGACCGGAGAGGTCCAGGCCGGCCGGCATGTGGTAGGCGCCATTGGCCGGGTCGAGGCGGTTGAGGAACCACAGCCGGTGCTGGGCATGGGACAGCGGCAGGTCGTCGCCCCGCGGCAGCGCACGCAGCTGCGGCAGGTCCGCCTCGGCGGCGACCAGCTGCCCGGCGCAGTCGGCCAGGAGCGGCGCATCGAACAGCGCCTTCAGCGGCAACACGAAGCCCTGCTGCCGCGCCCGGCTGACCACCTGCAAAGCGACTATGGAGTCGCCGCCCAGCTCGAAGAAGTGCGCCTCGCGGCCGATCGGCGCGATGCCCAGCACCTCGCTCCAGATGCCGGCGAGGCTGCGCTCGGCCTCGCTCTGCGGCGCCTCGTAGCCCTGGCTCTGCCACACCGGTTCCGGCAACGCGGCACGGTCCAGCTTGCCCGCCGGGGTCAGCGGCAGCTTGGCCAGGCCGATGATCTGCGCGGGGACCATATAGTCCGGCAGCACTCGGGCCAAGGCGGTCTTGAGGGCGCCGCTGTCGAGCTGACCACGGCTGACCACATAGCCCACCAGCTGCTTGCCGCTCGGCGTGTCGCGGGCGATCACCGCCGCCTCGGCCACCCCGTCCAGCGCCAGCAGCTGGCTCTCGATCTCCCCCAGCTCGATGCGGAAGCCGCGGATCTTCACCTGGTGGTCGACCCGGCCCAGGTAGTCGATGACCCCGTCCTCGCGCCAGCGCACCAGGTCGCCGGTGCGGTACATGCGCTCGCCCGGCGCGCCGAAGGGGTCGGGCAGGAAGCGTTCGGCGGTCAGCTCCGGACGCCGGTGGTAACCGCGCGCCAGGCCGATTTCGCCGCCGATGTACAGCTCGCCGGCCACACCGATGGGCAGCGGGTTCAGCTCGCCGTCCAGCACGTAGAGGCGGCGTGGGCCGACCGCGGTGCCGATGGGCGCGTAGGCCGCCTCGAAGCGCTCGCCGGGGTAGGCCGACCAGATCAGCGGGGTGACCACGGTCTCGGTCGGGCCGTAGCCGTTGATGATGCGCTGCGGCTTGAGCGTGCTTTGCAGGCGTTGGTACAGCTCGCGGGTGAAGGCCTCGCCGCCGAGGGTCCAGCTGCGCACGCGCAGCATCGCCGAAGCGGACGCGGAGCGTCCTGGGCTGCGTTCCCACGCGGAGCGTGGGAACGATCCGTCGGGCTCAGCCTCCGCCACCAGAGCGGGATTCGCCTCCACCCAGTCCAGCAGCTGCTGGGCATAGCTCGGCGGCAGGCAGGCGATGGTCACGCCCTCCTCCGCCAGCACCTGGCAGGTCCTCTCCGCGCTCCACAGCTCCTGGTCGCGGATCACCAGGCGGCTGCCGTGGGCCAGCGGCACGGTCCAGCGTTCCAGGGCACCGTCGAAGCTGATGGAGGCGAAGTGCAGCTCCACGTCATCCGGCGTCATGCCGTAGCGCTGGCCGATCACCTGCACGTGCATGGACAGGCCGGCGTGGTTCACCGCCACGCCCTTGGGCTGGCCGGTGGAGCCGGAGGTGTAGATCAGGTAAGCCAGGTTGAGCGGGTGCAGCCTCACCGCCGGCGCACTCGCCGGATAGTCCGCCAGCGGCAAGCGATCCAGGCAGAGCGCTGCGACGCCTTCCGGCAGCGGCAGGCGCTCGAGCAGGTCGCTGCCGGTCAGCAGCCAGCGCAGCCCGGAATCCTCGGCCATATAGGCCAGGCGCTCGCGGGGGTAGTCCGGGTCCAGCGGCACGAAGGCGCCGCCGGCCTTGAGGATGCCGAGCATCGCCAGGATCATCCCGGTGCCGCGCTCCAGGGACACGCCGACCCGGCTTTCGGGCCGCACGCCGCGCTCGATCAACAGCCGGGCCAGCTGGCTGCTGCGGGCCTCCAGCTCGGCGTAGCTCAGCCGCTCGGCGCCATGCACCAGGGCGATGGCCTCCGGGCGACGCGCCGCCTGCTCGGCGAACAGCGCGGGGAACAGCCGCGCGCCGTCGTGCTGTTCGTGGGATTGATTCCATTGCTCCAGCTGGTCACGCTCGCCGTCGGTGAGCAGCTCCAGGCTGGCCAGCGGGCGCTGCGCATCGCGACACAGCTCGGCGAGTATCTGCCGCAGCAGCGCGGCCAGCTGGGCGATGCCGTCCGCATCGAAGTGTGCGCTGTCGTAGGCCAGCAGCAGCTCCAGGCGTTCGCCCGGCAGCACCGCCAGGGTCAGCGGATAGTGGGTGAACTCGTGGCTCTGCGGCTGGCCCAGGCGCAGCTCGCCGCGCTCGGCCTGGCGCAGGGCATCGCCCAGCGGGTAGTTCTCGAACACCAGCAGGCTGTCGAACAGCCCCTCGCCGGCGCTGCCGGCCCAGCGTTGCAGCTCGTACAGCGGCGTGTGCTCGTGCTCGCGCAGGGACAGGTTGAGCGCCTGCACCGCCCTCAGCCATTCGCCCACCGCCTGCCCGGCCGGCAACTCTATGGGTACCGGCAGACTGTTGATGAACAGGCCGAGCAATTGCTCGCTACCCTCCAGTTCGGCCGGGCGCCCGGCCACCGTGGTGCCGAAGCACACCCGGCGCTTGCCGGTCAGACGCCCCAGCAACAGTGCCCAGGCGCCCTGGATCAGGCTGTTGAGGGTCACCCCCTGGCGCTGGGCGAAGCCCCGCAGTTCGGCCTCCTCCTGCGCCGCCAGCGGCAGCGGATGGCGCACATGCCCCGTGCCGGGCTGCCGACACGGCAGACAGCCGACGATGCGGCTGGGCCCGTCCAGGCGTTGCAGCAGCGGACGCCAGAAGGCTTCGCTGGCGGCAGGGTCCCGCCCGGCCAGCCAGGCGATGTAGTCGCGGAACTGCCCGCGCGGCGTCGACAGCGCCTCGCCGTGGTAGAGCGCCAGTACCTCGCCGAGCAGCAGGGCGGTGCTCCAGCCGTCCAGCAGCAGGTGATGCAGGGTCCAGACCAGCACATGCTCGCGCGCGCCTTGCTGCACCAGGGTCAGGCGCAGCAGGGGGGCCGCGGCCAGATCGAAACCGGCTTGCCGCTCGGCCGCGCAGAAGGCTTCCAGCGCCGCGTCGAAATCCGCCTCGCCACGCCAGTCGCGCACCTCCCAGGGCAGCTGCAGTGTGCCGCGCACCGCCTGCAGCGGACGCTCGCCGTCGAGGAAGGCGCTGCGCAGGATGGCGTGGCGCTGGAACACCTGGCGCCAGGCGCCGTGCAGGCGTTGCGGGTCCAGGCCGGCCAGCGGCAGCACCAGCTGGTTGACGTAGCTGGCCGCGCCCTGCAGGCGCGTATGGAACAGCAGGCCCTGCTGCAGCGGGGACAACGGATAGAGGTCCTCGACCCCGGCCAACGCGTCCAATCGGGCCTGGCCCAGGCCGGCCAGGGGCACGTCGCTGGGCGTCAGCACCCGCGGCGCCTGTCGGCAATGGGCATGAATGCTGTGCAATTCGGCGCTCAACCTCTGCAGCAGGCCCTCCAGGGTCGCCCGTTGCCACTGCTGCTCGCTGAAATCGACATGCAGCAGCAGCGCACCGCCGCGCTGCTCGGCGTTGATCACCAGGGCGGCATCGAGCGGCGCGCTCGCTTCACGCCAGAGCCCGCCCTCCAGCAGACGCAACGGGCCATCGGCCGCCTCGTCGAACTGGCCGAGGTAGTTGAACAGCAGCTGCGGCCGCACGTCCGCCACCTGTCCGCGCTGGGCCAGCAAGCCGTAGCCGAGGCCGCCGTTGGGCACCGCGCGCAGCTGCTCCTTGATCGCCTTGAGGCTGGCGGCCAGTTCGGCTCCCGGTTGCAGGCGCAGCGGATAGAGGCCGGTGAACCAGCCGACCGTGCGCGACAGGTCGAGGTCGTCGAACAGCGGCGCGCGGCCGTGACTCTCCAGGTGCAGGCGCAGCGCCGGTTGCTCGCTCCAGGCGCAGAGCACGCGGCTCAGGGCGGTCAGCAGCAGCTCGTCGGCGCGCAGGCGATAGGCCTGCTGGCCGGCCAGCAGCAACTCGCGGGTGAACGCGGCGGGCAGCTGCCAGTCGATGCGCCGGCGCTGGCCTTCGCGGCCCGGCGCCTGCGCCAGCAGCGGCAGCTCGCCGACGTCGGCAAGCTGGGCCTGCCAGAAGGGCAATTCGGCGGCCACTGAAGGCCCATCCGCCCAGCCCTGCAGGCGCTCGGCCCAGGTCTTGAAGGCCGTGGTCTTGGCCGGCAATTGTGGCGGCAGGCCGGCGGCCAGCTGCCCGTAAAGACGCGGCAAGTCCTCCAGCAGCACCCGCCAGGACACGCCATCCACCGCCAGGTGGTGAATGCACAGCAACAGGCGATCCTGGCGGCCGGGCCGACGCAGGTACAGCCCGCGCAGCAAGGGGCCCCGCTCCAGATCGAGGCTGCGCTGGGTCTGCTCGCAGAGGGACTCGAGCCGGCTGTCATCTGCCAGCTCATGCACCTGCAGCAGGCCGGCATGCGACGGCTCGCCATGCAACTGGTGCCAGGCACCGTCCTGGTGGCGGAAGCGCAGGCGCAGCGCATCGTGATGGCGCACCAGGGCCTGCAGGGCCTGCTCCAACAGTTCCGTATCGAAGGGCGCGGCCAGTTCGCAGAGCAGGTACTGGTTACAGGGCACCAGGCCCTCGCGTTCGAGGAAGCGCGCCTGGATCGGCAGCAGCGGCGCCGGGCCTTCGACCGCACCCTGTTCGGCCTGCGGCGCCGCCACCGCGCGGGCGACGGCGGCCAGCTGGGCCAGGGTCTGCTGCTGGAACACATCCTTGGGGGTCAGCCCCAGGCCCTGCTGCCGTGCCCGGCTGACCACCTGCAGGGCGACGATGGAGTCGCCGCCCAGCTCGAAGAAGTGCGCCTCGCGGCCGATCGGCGCGATACCCAGCACCTCGCTCCAGATGCCGGCGAGGATGCGCTCGGCCTCGCTCTGCGGCGCCTCGTAGCCCTGGCTCTGCCACACCGGCTGCGGCAAAGCGGCACGGTCCAGCTTGCCCGCCGGGGTCAGCGGCAGCTTGGCCAGGCCGATGATCTGCGCGGGGACCATATAGTCCGGCAGGCTTTGCGCCAGCGCGGCCTTCAGGACCTGGCCGTCCAGGTCCTGGCGCGTCACCACATAGCCCACCAGCTGCTTGCCGCTCGGCGTATCGCGGGCGATCACCGCCGCTTCGGCCACACCGTCCAGGGCCAGCAGCTGGCTCTCGATCTCGCCCAGCTCGATGCGGAAACCGCGGATCTTCACCTGATGGTCGACCCGGCCCAGGTAGTCGATCACCCCGTCCTCGCGCCAGCGCACCAGGTCGCCGGTGCGGTACATGCGCTCGCCCGGCGCGCCGAAGGGGTCGGGCAGGAAGCGTTCGGCGGTCAGCTCCGGACGTTGATGGTAACCGCGCGCCAGGCCGATCTCGCCGCCGATGTACAGCTCGCCGGCCACACCGATGGGCAGCGGGTTCAGCTCGCCGTCCAGCACGTAGAGCCGGCGCGGGCCGACCGCGGTGCCGATGGGCGCGTAGGCCGCCTCGAAGCTGTCGCCGGGATAGGCCGACCAGATCAGCGGAGTGACCACGGTCTCGGTCGGGCCGTAGCCGTTGATGATGCGTTGCGGCTTGAGGATGGCCTGCAGGCGCTGGTACAGCTCGCGGGTGAAGGCCTCGCCGCCGAGGGTCCAGCTGCGCACGCGCAGCATCGCCGAAGCGGACGCGGAGCGTCCTGGGCTGCGTTCCCACGCGGAGCGTGGGAACGATCCGTCGGGCTCAGCCTCCGCCACCAGAGCGGGATTCGCCTCCACCCAGTCCAGCAGCTGCTGGGCATAGCTCGGCGGCAGGCAGGCGATGGTCACGCCCTCCTCCGCCAGCACCTGGCAGGTCCTCTCCGCACTCCACAGCTCCTGGTCGCGGATCACCAGGCGGCTGCCGTGGGCCAGCGGCACTGTCCAGCGTTCCAGGGCGCCGTCGAAGCTGATGGAGGCGAAGTGCAGTTCCACGTCGTCCGGGGTCATGCCGTAGCGCTGGCCGATCACCTGCACGTGCATGCTCAAACCGGCGTGGTTCACCGCCACGCCTTTGGGCTGGCCGGTGGAGCCGGAGGTGTAGATCAGGTAGGCCAGGTTCAGCGGGTGCAGCGTCACGTCCGGTGCATCAGTGGCATGAGCCGCAAGGTCCAGTCGATCCAGGCACAGCGCCTCGACACCTTCCGGCAACGGCAGGCGCTCGACCAGCGAGGAATGGGTCAGCAGCCAGCGCAGTCCGGAATCCTCGGCCATATAGGCCAGGCGCTCGCGGGGGTAGTCCGGGTCCAGCGGCACGAAGGCGCCGCCGGCCTTGAGGATGCCGAGCATCGCCACCAGCATGCCGGTGCCGCGCTCCAGGGACACGCCGACCCGGCTCTCGGGCCGCACGCCCTGGGCGATCAGCAGGTGGGCCAGCTGATTGGCGCGGGCCTCGAGCTCGGCGTAGCTCAGGCGCTCGGTGCCGTGCACCAGGGCGATGGCCGCCGGGCGAAGGGCCGCCTGCTCGGCGAACAACGCGGGGAACAGGCGCGTGGCGTCGTGTTGCTCGCGGGGCCGGTTCCACTGCGCCAGGCGCTGCTGCTCCTGCTCGGTCAGCATCTGCAGGGTCGCCAGGGGCGCCTCGGGCGCCTCGACGAACGCCTCCAGCAGTCGCTGAAACCCCTGGATCAGGCGCTCGATGCTGCGCTCGGCAAACAGGTCGGCGGCATAGGCGAAGGTGATGCTCAGCCTGTCGCCCTGGTCGCGCACCGCATCCAGCGCCAGGTCGAAGGGAATGCGGCTGGCCGGCAATTCTTCGATGCGCGCGCTGCAGCCCGGCAACCAGTCGACGGGCAACTGGTGCTGGTGGCGGTAGTTGAAGGCCACCTGGAACAACGGCTGCTGGCCGAGGCTGCGCTCCGGCGCCAGGGCCTCCACCAGTTGCTCCAGCGGCGTGCCCTGGTGGGCCAGGGCCTGGTCGAGGCTCGCCTTGGTCTGCGCCAACCAGTCGCCCACGCCGAGCTGCGGCTGCGGCCGTGCGGCCAGCACCAGGGTGTTGACGAAGAAGCCGATCAGCCGCTCGCGCGCCTTGCTGCGGCCGGCTACCGGCACGCCGATGCGCACCTCGCGCTGGCCGGACAATCGGCTCAGCTGCACCTGCAAGGCGGCCAGCAACACGCCGAACAGGGTGCAACCGGCCGAGCCGCCCAGCTCGCGCAAAGCGCTTACCAGCGCAGGCTGCAGCTGCAGGGTGCGGTAGGCCGCATCGCGGTCGGCCCGCGGCTGACGCGGGAAGTCGTCCGCCAGGCCCGGCAACGGCTGTTCGCGGCCCAGGGTACGGGTCCAGAAGTCCAGCTGGCGCCGACCTTCGTCGCCGGCCAGCCACTGTCGCTGGCTGGCGGCATAGTCGCCGTACGTCTGCGGCAAGGCTTTCAGGCCCGGCGCACGGCCCTGCCGGTGAGCGGCATAGCACTCGGCCAGCTCCTTGAGCAGCACCCCCACCGACCAGGCGTCGGAGACGATATGGTGCATGCCGATCAGCAGCACCTGGCGCTCCGCCCCCAGGCGATAAAGCACGGCGCGAAACAAGGGTCCCACGCCCAGGTCATAGGGTCGCTCGACGCAGGCCCGGCCCTGCCGCCGCACCTCCTGCTCCTGCTGCTCGCCAGCCAGCGCGGTCAGGTCGCATTCCTCCAGCGCCAGCGCACAGGCCGGCAGCAGGGCCTGCATGGCCACCCCGTCGCGCTCGGCGAACACCGTGCGCAGCGCGCCGTGACGCGCCAGCAGCTGGTCCAGCGCCGCCGCGAGGGCGATCCGGTCCAGCTCACCGTCAAGCCAGAGCAGCCCGCCGAGGTTGTAGGCGCTGCTCTGCGGCGCCAGCCTACTGAAGAACCACAGGCGTTGCTGGGCGTAGGACAGGGGCGCCCAGGCCAGCTCGGTGGCGGCCATGGGTGTGGAATGGGCGTTCATCGGTGACACCTCCGGAACAATCGGTCAGGCCCCCAGGGGCATGGGCAACGCCTCGGCGCGCCACAGCCGCAAGGCATGCAGTTCAATCAGTTGCAGCACCTCGGCTTGCTGCGGGCGCAGATAGAAGTGGTCGCCCTCGAGCCAGTGCAGGTGGATGTCGGCGCGGGCTTCGCGGCGCCAGGGCCGCAGCTCTTCCTCGCCCAGGCTGTCCTGCCGCGCGCCGAGCACGTGCAGCTCGCAGGGCAAGGGGCCGCGCCGGCGATAGCGGTAGCTCTCGGCCAGGGCGAAATCGGCGCGCAGCACCGGCAGGTACTCCGCACAGACGGCCGGGTCGCCGAGCACCGCCCGGGGCAGCCCGACCAGTTCGTCCAGCGCGGCGATCAGCGCGCCGTCGCTGCCCTCGGCCAGGCGCGGCGCCAGCGCGCGGCGACTGGGCGCCCGGCAGGCGGAGACGAACAGCGCCAGCGGCGCCCGCTTGCGCTCGGCGTGCAGCCGGTGGGCCAGCTCGAAGGCCAGCAGGCCACCCAGGCTGTGCCCCCATAGCAGGCAGGGCCCCTGGCATTCGGCGCGCCAGGCGGCCTGCAGATCATCGAGCAGCCGCTCGAAGTCACGCTGCAGCGGCTCGCCCGCCCGTGCCCCACGCCCCGGCAGCTCCAGCGGACAGACCTCCAGCCAGCGCGGCAGCGAGGGCCGCCAGCGGGCATAGGGCATGGCGCTGGCGCCGGCGTGGGCCAGGCAGAACAGCTGCATCAGGCCCCCATGGCCTCGCGCAGGCTGCGCGGGCGCATGTCGCCCCAGACCTCGGCGATATGGGCCAGGCAGGCCTGGCGGTCGCCGCGCACACCCACCTCGCGCCAACCAGCCGGCACCGCCTGGTACTGCGGCCAGATGGCGTATTGCTCTTCGTCGTTGACCACCACCAGAAAGATGGTTTCCGGGCTGTCCAGACTCATGTCGACTCCTCTCGTTGCGCGAATGGCTCGCCACTAAAGACGCTTGGCGATGCAAATAATTTTCATTTAATCCCTTGCTCGAGGCGCGCCGAACCCTCGCCAAGCAGGCGATCGGGCCGGCTCGCCCGCTACGCCGGGCTGGCGATCTCCCGCAGCGCATCCTGGCTGGCGCGGCTGCGGGCTTCTCCGGTCAGCTCCAGGAGCCGGCCGGTATCCATCTTCAACAGGCGGTCGGCCTGGTCGAAGTAATGATCGTCATGGCTGATGGCCAATACCGTCTTGCCGGCGGCCTGCAGCTGCGGCAACAGCTCGCGGTAGAACAGCCGGCGGAACAGCGGATCCTGATCCGCCGCCCACTCGTCGAGCACCAGGATGTCGCGCTCCTCGAGCATCGCCAGCAGCAGCGCCAGGCGCTTGCGCTGGCCCTGGGAATAGCGTGTATCGAGCAGGCGGCCCTGGCCGTGACGCACCTTGTGCGCCAGATGCAGGCTGTGCAGCCAACGGTCGGTGACGGCCGGCTCGGCCTCGGCCCCGTCGGCGCCGAGCAGCCGGGCGAACAGGTGGAAGTCGGTGAACACGCTGGAGAACAGCCGCCGGTAGGCCGGCCAGTCGGCCTCGCCGAGGGCACGCCCATCGAGCAGAATCTCCCCCGCCACCGGCCGGTACAGCCCGGTGAGCAGGCGCGCCAGGGTCGACTTGCCGCTGCCGTTGCCGCCGACCAGGAACAACAGCTCGCCGCGGTTGAGCGTCAGGTCCAGCGGGCCGACGTCGAAGCCGGCCTCGTCGCCCTCTCCGGGATAGTGGTAGACCACGCCACGCAGCTCCAGGCATTGCCAGTCGGCCGCCAGCGCCGGCGGTTGTTCGAACTCGTCGCGCAGCGGCGCCAGCTCCAGGGCATCGAGTTTGTCCAGGGCGACTCGGGCGGACAGCATGCTCGGCACGGAACCGACCGCCGCCACCATCGGCGTGCGCAGGAACAGCACGGTCAGGGCGAAGGTCGCCGCCACCGCCGCACTGGCCCAGCCCTGGCCGTTGGCGAAGAAGAACACCAGGCCGATGGTGCCGAGCACCATGATATTGGCCCAGTTGCCGGCCAGGCCATTGTAGATGTCGGCGCGGGTGACATGGGCGCGATAGGCCTCGGCGTTGGCGTCGAACTCCTCCTCGTACAGCCGCCGGGCGCGGTCGCGGTTCAGCGCCAGCTCCTTGCGCCCGTCGATCACCGCCTGGTAGTCCTGGTAGAGCCGGTCCTCGGCCTCGCGCAGCAGGCGAATATGGTGATTGACCCGACCGACGAAGACCCAGCCCACCGCCAGGGTGAAGCCCAGCCAGGCCAGGGTCACGCCGAACAGCGCGGGCGACAGCCAGGCCAGGTAGGCGAAGGCGGCCAGGCTCAGCACCAGGCCGTAGACCATCTCCGGCAGGTGCACGAAGGCGATGGTGATGTTGCGGATGTCGCTGGACAGGCTGGCGAGGATGCGCGGCCCGCCGATCCGCTCCAGGCGCTGGATATCGGTGTCCAGCACCCGCTTCACCAGGCCCCGGCGCAGGCGGTAGACGAAGCGATGGCCGAGCCGGTGCAGCGACACCTGGGCCGCCCCGGCACACAGCAGCAACAGCAGCAACAGCCCGGCGAACTGCGCCAGCGTATCGATCAGCAGGCCGTCCACGGCGATCAGCCGCAGGTTGACGAAGGCGATCACGCCGATGCTCAGCAAGGCGCTGCACAGGCTCAGCAGCAGCACGCCGATCAGGGGCAGACGGTGATCGAGAAACAACAGGCGCAACAGCTTCATCGTTCGGTTTCCGGTCGGGGCGAAGCCGGGCTTCGCGGGATGAGAATCAGCATGGCCACTCGCCCAGGTGGGAACGGCAGTGGCCCAGGGCATCGCGCACGAGAAAATGCACCAGGGTCGGCGAGGCGCGCAGGTGACTAGCCACCTCGCGCTGGCTATAGCCCTCCAGCTGGCTCATGGTGAAGGCCTCGCGGGTACGCGCCGGCAGTTCGCCCAGCGCCTCGACCAGGCGCTGCCAGCCGAGCCTTCCTAAGGCGCTGCGCTCCGGCGACGGCGTCGGCGCCGGCAGTTCGGCGAGCTGGGCATCCTCCGCCTGGTAGCGCCCCTCCAGGGCCAGGCGGCGCAGGCGGTCGATGCACAGGTTGCGCACCGTGCGGAACAGGTACTTCAGGGCATCGTCGATGGCCAGCTGCTCGCCGTTTTCCCAGAGCTTGAGAAAGGCATCCTGGACCACGTCCTCGGCACGCGCCGAGCAGCCCAGCAAGGCGCTGGCCGACTGCAGCAACGCCGTGCGATGGCTAGCGTAGAGCCCTTCGAGCTCGGCCTGCAGAGGCCGCGCGGAAGCGCTGCAATGGCGGGGCGAAGCACCCATGGTCGGCCTTCCTGGCAAGTATCAGGCCGCCCATCTTAATGATAATAATTATCAATACAACCCCTTAAAGTGTCCGGAAACCCCTCAAGGACGGCTTAGTCTGCCTTGTCGCCCTGACGGCGCGGCCAGATCAGGCTGAAACGCGCACCGCCCAGAGCCTCGCTGCGGCTGATCTGCGCCCGGCCGCCATGCCAGTAAATGATCCGCCGCACGATCGACAGCCCCAGGCCATGGCCGCCGGAGGCGCGGGTGCGGCTGTCGTCCAGGCGCAGGAAGGGTTTGAACAGGCGCTCCCAGGCCGATTCCGGTACCCCGGGGCCATCGTCCTCGACATCCAGGCGACAGCGCTGGTGGCCGATCCGGTAGCTCAGGCGCACCCGCGACTCGGCGTGGCGCATGGCGTTGCTCACCAGGTTCTGCAAGGCCCGGTGCAGATAGCGCGGCTCGCCTTCGACCCGCGCGCCGGCGCCATCCGCCGCATCCACCACCGGGCCGCGCTCGACCCGCACCTCGGCGCGCAGCGGCGCCAGCTCGGCGATCACCTGGTCGATCAACTTGCCCAGGTCGACCACCTGGAAGTTCAGCGCCGGCGCGCCCTGCTCCAGACGCGCGTAGGTGAGCATCTCGTCGACCAGCTTGTCGAGATCCTGGATATCGCTGTCCATGCCGTCCATATACTTGCGCCGCGCCGCCTCGCTCTCGGCATCGCCGATCATCTCCAGGCCGAAGCGCAGACGCGCCACCGGCGTGCGCAGCTCGTGGGACACCGCCCGCACCAGCTCGCGCTGGGTGCTCAGCGAACGCTGCAGATGCTCGGCCATGGCATTGAAGGCATTGGCCAGGCGCCCCACCGCATCGCTGCCATGGGCCGGCACCCGTGCCTCCAGGCGGCCGCTGGCCAGCTGGGTGGCGGCCCCCTCCAACGCACGCAGGCGCTGTTCCAGCGGCCGCACCAGCAGATAGACCATCAGGCCGATCAGGCTCAGGCCCAGGGCGCCGATCAGCACCAGCAGCTGCGACGGATAGGGGTCCATCTGATACAGCGGGCCGATCTCCAGCACCCAGTCGGTATCGACGATGCCGGCGAACACATGAATGCTGTCGCCGCCCTTGCCCAGGGCCATCACCGTGTCGCCCTCGTCGACCCGGCGGCGCTGGTCGACATCCAGATTGGCCCGCTCCAGGTGCACCAGGCGCAGATCGAAGCCGAACTGCTTGGCTTGCTTCAGCTCGGCCAGGCGTCGCGGTTGCTCCGCCTCGGGAAAGCGCACCAGCTCGTCGATCAGCAGGTAGACGGTCGCCCGCGCCAGCTGCTCGCTGACCTGCTGCACCTCGCCGGTCAGCAGCAACTGCTCCTGCTCGCCGACCAGGCTGTGGACTTGCGCGGCATGGGGCCCGGTCTGGCGCACCAGCACCTGGCCGCGCAACAGGCGCTTGCGCGCGCCGCCGTCCAGCCCCGCCTCATCCAGGGCCTGGAGGCTCAGCGGAATGCCCAGCAGGCGCGCCCACACCGCCATGGCCCGACGCCGCTCGACTTCAGCCATGGGCGCCAGGTTGTCGCTCATCAGGCGGAAGGTGCCGCTGGCCAGGCGCTCACGGTACTGGTCGGCGCGCACCTCGTTGAGCAGCTGCAGGGTGCCGACGCCGAGCAGCGCCACCAGCACCAGCACCGCCAGCATGCCGGCGTAGATGCGCAGGAAGATGGAGTTCATAGCAGCTCGGCGGCCGCCTCGGCGACAAACAGGTAACCCTTGCTGCGCACCGTCTTGATCAGCCGCGGGTGCATGGGGTCGTCACCGATCTTCGGCCGGATGCGCGAGATGCGCACGTCTATGGAGCGGTCCTGGCCGTCGTACTCGATGCCGCGCAGGGCGGTGAAGATCTCCTCGCGCGAGAGGATGCGCCCGGCGTTGGCCGTGAGCAGCCAGAGCAGGTCGAACTCGGCGCTGGTCAGCTCGATGCCCTGCCCGCCCAACCAGGCCTCGCGCATCGCGCTGTCGATCACCAGCGCGCCGAACTCCAGGCGCCGCGGCTCCTGGGCCGCGCTCGGCGCACTGCCCTCGTGGCGCCGCAACAGGGCGCGCACCCGGGCCAACAGCACCCGCGGGCGCACCGGCTTGCACACGTAGTCGTCGGCGCCCATCTCCAGGCCGAGCACCTGGTCCATGTCGTCGGTGCGCGCGGTGAGCATCAGGATCGGCCCCGGGTAACCGCCGCGCACCTTGCGGCAGATCGACAGGCCGTCCTCGCCGGGCAGCATCAGATCGAGGATCACCAGGTCCGGCTGCTCCTTGAGAATGCGCGACGCCGCCCGGGCGCCGTCGGCCTCGATGCTCACCGTCAGGCCGTTGCCCTCTAGGTACTCACGGGTCAACTCGGCCAGCCGCTGATCGTCCTCGACGATCAGGATGTGCCACGACTCTTGCTCCACTGCTGCCTCCCAAGGACAGATCAACCGGGCCGAAACAGGCCGGCATTGTAACAACGCCGTGACCGCCAGCGGCGGCGAATCCCAAGCGGCGAAACCGGCAGGCCGACCTGGGCAATCGCTCGCCCTCGCGAGCACCGCTCCCGCGCCGAGGCGCCGGCTGCACAGCGCGGGCCAATAATCAAGAAAAAAACCTACATATTGTGTTTGTGTGATGGAGGCAAAATACCCCGCCAGGGAAAGGAAAAAATCCACGCCCAGCTCGACGAACGGTCTCCCGGGGGCAACCCCAGCTATCTCGGGCCCTGCCGAAAGTTACCCCAAGATAACCCACAGATTTATCCACAGGGGGCCATTCAGCCTCGGCTTGTCTTCACCCGAACACCGCACTATCTTGTATCTCCATCGCGCCAAACACCTACATGTTGGGTTTTGGCACAGCAGACGACACAAGCACATTTGCACCACAAAGGTCCAGACCGAGAACAACAACAGTGCAGGTGAATGCTGCCGCCGGCCCCAGCGCCGCAGCAAAGCCAACCGCCCTCCCGCGTCGCACTCGACGCCTGCAGGGTACGAAACAAGGCGCAGAGCCCTTGCGCACGAACCACTAGATATAGTAGTGCCGACCCTTGTCGACACTAGACTTTTGAGCCAGGAAGGCGCTTTAGTCGTGCCCTCCCAGCCCAGTTTGCAAGTCCCATGCGCCCGGCCCGGCCTGCGCATGGCGTTGTTGAAATGGAATGAACGGCGGGTACGCCAGGCATAGCGCCCAACTAACAGACTTTCACAGCACGGAGACCTTCATGCATACCGACACCACTCGCGAGAACCCGCAGGCCCCAGCGCCGCAGGCCGCCGATGCCAGCCAGGACCTGAGCGCCACCGCGCCCGGCCAGCTGCGTGTGATCAAGCGTAACGGCACCGTGGTGCCCTACACCGACGACAAGATCACCGTCGCCATCACCAAGGCCTTTCTCGCCGTGGAGGGCGGCACCGCCGCCGCCTCGTCGCGCATCCATGACACAGTCGCGCGCCTGACCGAACAGGTCACCGCCACCTTCAAGCGCCGCATGCCGTCGGGCGGCACCATCCACATCGAGGAGATCCAGGACCAGGTCGAACTGGCCCTGATGCGCGCCGGCGAGCAGAAGGTCGCCCGCGACTACGTGATCTACCGCGAAGCCCAGGCCGCCAAGCGCAAGGCCGGCGCCAGCGAAATCGCCCAGCCACATCCGAGCATCCGCGTCACCGCCGCCGACGGCAGCGTCGCGCCGCTGGACATGGGCCGCCTGCAGACCATCATCCGCGAGGCCTGCGAAGGCCTGGCCGAGGTCGACGGCGCGCTGATCGAGCGCGAAACCCTGAAGAACCTCTACGACGGGGTCAACGAGAAGGACGTCAACACCGCCCTGGTGATGACCGCCCGTACCCTGGTCGAGCGCGAGCCGAACTACAGCTACGTCACTGCCCGCCTGCTGATGGACAACATCCGCGCCGAAGGCCTGGGCTTCCTCGGCGTGGCCAGCAGCGCCACCCACCACGAGATGGCCGAGCTGTACGCCAAGGCGCTTCCCGCCTATGTGGCCAAAGGTGTCGAGTTCGAGCTGATCGACCCCAAGCTCAAGGACTACGACCTGGCCAAGCTGGGCGCCGCCATCGATCACGAGCGCGACCAGCAGTTCACCTACCTGGGCCTGCAGACCCTGTACGACCGCTACTTCATCCACAAGGACGGCACCCGCTTCGAACTGCCGCAGATCTTCTTCATGCGCGTGGCCATGGGCCTGGCCATCGAGGAGCCGCAGAAGGAAGAGCGCGCCATCGAGTTCTACAACCTGCTGTCGTCGTTCGACTACATGTCGTCCACCCCGACCCTGTTCAACGCCGGCACCCTGCGCCCGCAGCTGTCCAGCTGCTACCTGACCACGGTGCCGGACGACCTCTCGGGCATCTACAGCGCCATCCACGACAACGCCATGCTGTCCAAGTTCGCCGGCGGCCTGGGCAACGACTGGACCCCGGTGCGCGCCCTGGGCTCCTACATCAAGGGCACCAACGGCAAGAGCCAGGGCGTCGTGCCCTTCCTCAAGGTGGTCAACGACACCGCCGTGGCAGTCAACCAGGGCGGCAAGCGCAAGGGCGCGGTGTGCGCCTACCTGGAAACCTGGCACATGGACATCGAGGAATTCCTCGAGCTGCGCAAGAACACCGGCGACGACCGTCGCCGCACCCACGACATGAACACCGCCAACTGGATTCCCGATCTGTTCATGAAGCGCGTGTTCGACGACGGCAAGTGGACCCTGTTCAGCCCGAGCGAAGTGCCGGACCTGCACGACCTGACCGGCAAGGCCTTCGAGGAGCGCTACGAGTACTACGAGGCCCTCACCGAGTACGGCAAGATCAAGCTGTTCAAGACCATCCAGGCCAAGGACCTGTGGCGCAAGATGCTCTCGATGCTGTTCGAGACCGGCCACCCCTGGCTGACCTTCAAGGACCCGTGCAACCTGCGCAGCCCGCAGCAGCACGTGGGCGTGGTGCACAGCTCCAACCTGTGCACCGAGATCACCCTGAACACCAACGCCGACGAGATCGCCGTGTGCAACCTGGGCTCGGTGAACCTGGTCAACCACATCGTCGACGGCAAGCTGGACCGCGAGAAGCTCGGCCGTACCGTGAAGACCGCGGTGCGCATGCTCGATAACGTCATCGACATCAACTACTACTCGGTGCCCCAGGCGAAGAACTCCAACCTCAAGCACCGTCCGGTGGGCCTGGGCATCATGGGCTTCCAGGACGCCCTGTACCTGCAGCACATCCCCTACGGCTCCGACGCCGCGGTGGAATTCGCCGACAAGTCCATGGAGGCGGTCAGCTACTACGCCATCCAGGCCTCCTGCGACCTGGCCGACGAGCGCGGCGCCTACGAGACCTTCCAGGGCTCGCTGTGGTCCAAGGGCATCCTGCCGCTGGACTCCCAGCAGATCCTCATCGAGGCGCGCGGGCAGAAGTACATCGACGTCGACCTCTCCGAGTCGCTGGACTGGGCCCCGCTGCGCGCCCGCGTGCAGAAGGGCATCCGCAACTCCAACATCATGGCCATCGCCCCGACCGCGACCATCGCCAACATCACCGGCGTGTCGCAGTCCATCGAGCCGACCTACCAGAACCTCTACGTGAAGTCGAACCTCTCCGGCGAGTTCACCGTGATCAACCCCTACCTGGTGCGCGACCTCAAGGCCCGCGGCCTGTGGGACTCGGTCATGGTCAACGACCTGAAGTACTACGACGGCTCCGTGCAGCAGATCGAGCGCATCCCCCAGGACCTCAAGGACCTGTACGCCACCGCCTTCGAGGTGGAGACCAAGTGGATAGTCGACGCCGCCAGCCGCCGCCAGAAGTGGATCGACCAGGCCCAGTCGCTGAACCTGTATATCGCCGGTGCCTCGGGCAAGAAGCTCGACGTGACCTACCGCATGGCCTGGTACCGCGGCCTGAAGACCACCTACTACCTCCGTGCCCTGGCCGCCACCAGCACCGAGAAGTCGACCATCAACACCGGCAAGCTCAACGCCGTGTCCAGCGGTGGTGGCGACGGCCTCAGCGCCGCACCGGCCAAGGCCCCGGAGCAGGCCGCACCGGCTCCGGCACCGGTGCCGAAGGCCTGTGCCATCGACGAGCCGGACTGCGAAGCGTGCCAGTAAGCGCGCGAAGCTGAGCGGGGCCCGCGTCGTTGCCCGGCAGGTCGGCCCCCATCACGTACAGACGTACGCTCAGGGGTTCCAACCTGCCAGGCGCCTAGCGCTCACTCGCTCAGCTTCACGCTCGAATTGTTGAGGGTTCGCCGACAGGCGAATCCGGCCAGAGGCGCAGACCTCCGCCAGGCGACCGCCGGTCGCCGCTGTGCTTTGTGTGCACGACGCCACAGACTAGTATTTAACTGTATATCCATACAGGCCGGTCATTTCACCGGCCCTCAAGCAGGAGCCAAGCCATGCTGAGCTGGGATGAATTCGACAAGGAAGACGGCGCCGACGCCGCCGTCGCCACCACCGCCGCCGCCCAGGCGGCCGACATGGGCCTGGACAAGCTCGACCAGGCCGGCGACGCCGCCGCCCACGAGGCCCGCGCCGTAGCCGCCGACGACAGCGCCGCGGTCGCCCGCGCCAAGGCCGCCCTCGACCAGCTGGACATCCAGGAAGGCCTCGACGAGCTGGAAGGCTCCGCCGCCCGCGTGCAGGTCGACCAGAAGCGCATGATCAACGCCCGCGCCGACCTCAACCAGCTCGTGCCCTTCAAGTACGACTGGGCCTGGCAGAAGTATCTGGATGGTTGCGCCAACCACTGGATGCCCCAGGAAGTGAACATGAACGCCGACATCGCCCTGTGGAAGAGCGCCGACGGCCTGACCGACGACGAGCGCCGCATCGTCATGCGCAACCTCGGCTTCTTCTCCACCGCCGACTCCCTGGTGGCCAACAACCTGGCCCTGGCCGTGTACCGCCTGATCACCAACCCCGAGTGCCGCCAGTACATCCTGCGCCAGGCCTTCGAGGAGGCGATCCACACCCACGCCTACCAGTACTGCATCGAGTCCCTGGGCATGGACGAAGGCGAGATCTTCAACATGTACCACGAGATCCCGAGCGTGGCGAAGAAGGCCAGCTGGGGCCTGAAGTACACCCGCGCCATCTCCGACCCGACCTTCAACACCGGCACCGTGGAGACCGACAAGGAACTGCTGCGCAACCTGATCGCCTACTACTGTGTGCTCGAAGGCGTGTTCTTCTACTGCGGCTTCACCCAGATCCTCTCCATGGGCCGGCGCAACAAGATGACCGGCGTCGCCGAGCAGTTCCAGTACATCCTGCGCGACGAGTCCATGCACCTGAACTTCGGCATCGACGTGATCAACCAGATCAAGATCGAGAACCCGCACCTGTGGGATGCGGCGATGAAGGACGAAGCCACCCAGATGATCCTCCAGGGCACCCAGCTGGAGATCGAATACGCCCGCGACACCATGCCCCGCGGCGTGCTGGGCATGAACGCGGCGATGATGGAGGACTACCTCAAGTTCATCGCCAACCGCCGCCTGACCCAGATCGGCCTGAAGGAAGAGTACCCGGGCACCTCCAACCCCTTCCCGTGGATGAGCGAGATCATGGACCTGAAGAAGGAGAAGAACTTCTTCGAGACCCGTGTGATCGAATATCAGACGGGTGGGGCGTTGAGCTGGGATTGATATCCCAGAAGAAAGAAAGCGCGCTGCCTGTGGGGTCAGCCTGAGAAACTTGCCCACAGACAGCGCTCCCCCTCGGTGAGACGAGGGATGGGCGCGGATTCTATCTAGTTTTCGCGTAGGTGACAGTTCCGTCTGAGACTTTTCCGACACACGTCACTACTCCATCTCTCTTCTTGCCGATTCAAAACTGCCTAGGAGGAACTCTCATGGCACAAGGTAAGAAGCCCGGTGAAAGCACCGGAAAGCAAGGTGGAATCTTCCAAGAACACGGGCCTAGAGGTGGCGCAAAGGACAACTTTGCGACAGTAGCGGACAACAAGCCGCTTCCACCAACCAGCAGCCCCGGAAGCGTGTGGATTCCAGTAGAAACCACACCTGATAGCTCTCGAAAGAAGTAACTGGAGGGCATGGCTATGTTTATCGGAATTTTCGTCATGTTGGCAGGCGCGCTGGGGCTCGCTGAAGCCACAGGCTTAATCAATACGGACGTAAAGTGGGGCATTCCCCTAGCAGTAACCTGCTTTGGCGCCTCGCTTCTGTGGGAAGCTATTCAAACCAAGAAAAGCTCTCAATGACCATTAGGGGTGGATAACCACCCCTTTCCCTCCCCACGCTACACGCTCATCCCCTTTAGCAATACCCACTCTTTTGATCGTTCCCACGCTCTGCGTGGGAATGCAGCCCTCGGCGCTCTGCGCCCACCCAATGGAAAAAGGGGACAGATTTATTTTCTCGTCGCCAGCTACTACCGGTTTCGCCCTTACGGCGAGTCACTTTCTCTTGTTTGCCCAAGAGAAAGTAACCAAAGAGAAGGGCACCCCGACATCCGGCCCCGCCTGCGGCGGGGTTCCCTCCTTTCGGTGCCGCTCCGGGGGCCGTCACGAAGGGGCGTCCCTGCCCCTTCGCTCCTCGCTCGGCGTCCTGCCTCGCGCCCCCCTGCGCAACACCTCCACTCGGCCTTCTGACGGGGACCCGGAACGCGAGCATGCGATATCCGCGTACGCCTCCATAACGGCTGCGTCTGCGTTGTTGCTCTTCTTCCTCGAGGGCACAGGCGTCACCAAACGCCCCTTCAGGAGGCCGAGCGTAATCATTGCGTAGAGGGTTGAGCGGCATGGATGCCGCGAGAGCCGCGATGGGCGGGGCCGCCTAGGCCAGGGATCATGATCGTTCCCACGCTCCGCGTGGGAATGCAGCCCTCGACGCTCTGCGTTCACCCGATGTCTTGCGCACACTCCGCCTTCGTAGCGACGCGGAGCGCCACGGGCTCGGCTCCCACGCGGAGCGTGGGAGCCATCAACCCGGCCAAGCTGGGCGCCGCAATCAAGCGAGCCCGTAGGACGGGTCGAGCGCAGCGATACCCATCAACGCACCAACAGCCATGCACGCCACCATGACCAAGCAAAATCCACCCATGACGCCCACCCTCCTCACCATCTCCGCCGCCTGCCTGTTCGACGAGGCCGGCCGTCTTTTGCTAGTGCGCAAGCGCGACACACAGGCCTTTATGTTGCCGGGCGGCAAGGCCGAGCCGGGCGAGGACGCCCTGGCGGCGCTGACGCGAGAGCTGGCCGAGGAGCTGAACCTGAGTCTGGCCGCCGAAAGCCTTCGCCCCCTCGGTCGGTTCCGCGCACTGGCGGCCAACGAGCCGGACACCTGGATCGAGGCGAGCGTATTTCGCGCCCCGCAGCCCCACGCCGTCGAGGCGGCCGCCGAACTGGAAGAGCTGCTTTGGCTGGCGCCCCAGGACACACCGCCCGAGAGCCTGGCGCCGCTGCTGCGCGAGCAGGTGCTGCCGCTGTTGTGGCCGCTTGAAGGCTGACGGCGAGCGCTTCCGCGGCGCGCATCTGATCTGATCGTTCCCACGCTCCGCGTGGGAATGCAGCCCTCGACGTTCTGCGTCCACCTAAGGCTGTGCGCACACTAAACCCCGTAGCGACGCGGAGCGTCACGGGCTAGGCTCCCACGCGGAGCGTGGGAGCCATCAGCCAGGCAGGAGAAGGGCCGCCACGCATGACCCGCCAACCGATTCAAGGACGAATCCCATGGGCCGCAGTCGCTACGTCATCACCGATACCGCTCAGCCGCACTTCCTCACCTGCACGGTTTTGGAGTGGCTACCCTTGTTCAACCGCCCTGCTCTGGTCGACATCCTGCTCGACTGCTGGCGCTACCAGCAGGCCAACCAGGGGTTACGGCTGTATGGCTACGTGGTGCTGGAGAACCATCTGCATTACCTGGCCCAGGCGCCCGACCTGGCCAGGTGCGTGAGCAGCTTCAAGTCCTACACGGCCCGCAAGATGCTCGACCATCTGCAGCAGCGCGGCGCGGATTCCACGCTGCAGCGCCTGAGCTTTGCCAAGCGCGCGCACAAGCAGGATCGGCAGTACCAGTTCTGGCAGGAAGGCAGCCATGCCGAGCTGGTCTGCTCACCTGAGGTGATGCGGCAGAAGCTCGATTACATCCACCTGAACCCGGTTCGGCGCGGTTATGTGGATTGGCCTGAGCACTGGCGCTATTCCAGTGCTCGGAACTACGAGGGACAGCCGGGGTTGCTCGAGATCGATCGCTGGGCGTGAGTGGACGCGGAGCGTCGAAGGCGGCATTCCACGCGGGAGGGTGTGCAGAATTTTGCGTAACCAGCTCATGAGCGACACTGTCGCTCCGAACCGGAGACACAAAAACTCGGACACCCTCCTTTTCTGTCATACCCTGAACAAACCGTGACACCGCGCCCAGTTCGGCACATGTTGCAGGAGCACTAACGGAGAGACGCGTAGGATCTATGCCTACGAAAACAAGGAGGTTTCACCATGAGCGGAAAACCGGCGGCTCGCCAATCTGATCCCACCTCTTGCCCGGTGCCTGGCCATGGCACCAACCCCATTGCAACAGGCTCCCCAAACGTCTTGTTCGATAACCTGCCGGCGGCCCGACTGACCGATACCTCTGCCTGTGGCAGCCCTATCGCAGGTGCTGTAGCCAGCACCGTACTGATCAACGGTTTGCCAGCGGCGACCCTGGGCAGCACGGGAGGCCATGGGAGCGTGATTATCGGTGGGTCGGGCACGGTGATTATCGGGGATTCGGTGGTAACGGCTCCCTTTGTTAGTCCTGCGCCTCTGGAGATAGGCAAGTGGATCAGCTTTCAGATTCCCACAGCCGAGCGCTACACGGGCTGGCAATGCATCGCCCATTTCGATGATGGATCAAGGCTCACGGGCACCTTCAACAGCGATAACTTGGTGACCTTCGCCAACGCCTCGGGCTCCATCTGCACTCGGGTCGAAATCCCCGTGCCTAGCGTGGGTGAGCAGCCTTCTGTAACAGACAAACTTCTCTCAATGATCACAGGGAGCAGTCAAGGATGACCGAAAGCATTGAGGTTCAAGGCCAGTACCAAACGCAGAACGGGCACACACTGCCACGTTCCCCTCTCGATGAAGCCGTCTCTGCCATGGAAGGCGCCGCGACAAGGTTCTCCCTCGACGCGATTAACGATGCTCAAACCCGCGCCAGCTATGCCGCCAACATCAAACGAATGTCCGCCCAGGTACGAGCGGATGTGGCAGCCGGAAAGATCAGCAGCCAGGCGGGCGTCGAGTTTTGCCACGAAATGCGCAACAAGATCATGGCCGAACACCGAAAAATCACGTCCGTTACCGGACTCGCCAAGGCGGAGCAGTACAAGAAAACGCCTCCGACCCTGCCGCAGCTGTTCGAGAAGTACGCAGCCGATAAGTTCGGCAAGTCCTACGAGGCACTCACCACCGAGCAGAAGAAGCAGATTCATTACGAGGTAATTGAAGCCTCCGGCCGGGACAACGCCAAGTTCACCAAAGGCACGGCTCGCCTGCGCATCATGGGCAAGGTGGGCATTCTGGTGACCGCAGCATTCGCTACCTACGAAATACTCAACGCCGATAACAAGGTTAAGGAGACTGCGCGCCAAGGCATGATCATCGGTGGCGGTGCCGCAGGCGGTCTTCTCGCTGGCCTTGGCGTCTCGCTCATCTGTGGCCCCGGCGCACCGTTCTGCGCCATCGCCGTGGTGCTAGCGGGTGGAGCAGTAGGCGGGATCGCAGGCGGGGTTGCTGCAGACGCCCTGGATGACGAACTTGAGGAGTTTTCCAAGTGGGAAGTGTTTTGACGCGCGATGAGCGCACTCGATTGCGGTCGGCGCTATCGGATGCCTTCGTCGACAACGAAGTCGACTACAAGGCCATCGCTCGGCAGTTGGCGGGTTTTGACCGCTCCACGATAGAGCTGGTGTTCTTCGAGGAGGTGGCTCCCGTTTGCTATTCCAACCTGCAGGCCCCCATCCCACCGATCTGGACAGCATTCGAGAGTACCTGGCTCAACGAGACTATCGAGAGCACTCAGGAAGCCCGCCGCATTTCGACCTTTCGCCGCCTGCGCGATCGGGCCTTCGTGGTCTACCTTCGTTACCGACTCAAGGACGAGTGGCTGAGCATCGAGCGCGAGCTAGATCGCCAGGACGCGGCCGACGCTGGCAGATGAGCAGCTGCCGCTGGTCGATTGAGCGTAAGCGCTCCATAAACCCCGTCTTCCATTGACGAGACCTTGTGTTCAGGATGCGCTTGCCGGAGGGCAGTTCCACGGCAGCTCAGGCAGGTTGACCCTCCGCCCTTATCGCCCTACTCTGCCACCCGGCGCCTAAGAAACGTCTTGATCCACACAGCGGCCTGACCGCTCCCGAAAGTTTGCGGCTTTTTTGTGCCTGCGGTTTCACCCTGCGCGCAAAAAATGCACCTCTGTTATGTCGGGAGTGGGCTAATACAAGACCCGAAAGGGGAATACGTCCGGCCCTCTGTGTGGGGTTTCTTAGCTCCCGGCGCCTTAGCCCTAAGAAAGCTGAACTCACACAGAGGTAATGGATATGCCTAATCACACCGAGAACTCCAGCTCCCAACCGGACATCACCGGCGAAATACTGATTCCCCAGACCTTCACCCGTCATCGGCGACAACTGCGCGCACTCCTGATCGAGCATCAGTGCTGGTTTTGCGCGCGTGACTTCGGCCGGATGATCGCGCAGCCCCAGCTTATGGAGCGCGCAGCCCGCACGCTCGATGCCGACCAGTTGCTCGACGCGGTGATACTGAACACGCACGGCCAGCCGGAGCGCACAAGGCTGATCAGCGAGTCCGGCATCTACTCCGCGCTGATCCATTACTACCACCCGGAAAATCGCTGCATCCGCCGTTGGATCACCTGCGATGTGGTGCCCACGTTGCGCGACAGCCAACACGACAATGAACGCCGCCCACGGCGTGAGAACCGCCGGGGGCTGTCGCTGCTGCACTGGCATGGCGATACCTGGGTTCCCTACCGCCCGCTGTAGCGAGTAGCCCGGATAACCACTGATACAACGGTGGATGAGAAAAGCGTCATCCACCCTGCCCGGCAGGCATTTGCAGGGTGGGTGACGTGCAGCATGTCCACCTTGGCTCAAGCTTCCCGGTGCGCAGTACCTACCGCTCCCAGATGCGCATCCGCTGGCGTTAAAGCCCCGCCGCCCTGGCCCGCGCCGCATGCAGCTTCTTGTAGCTCTCCACCAGGCGCAGGTGCTTGTCGAGGCCTTCCAGCTTCGTGCTGGTCGGCGTCAGGCCATGGAAGCGCACGCTGCCGTCCACCGAGCCCAGTGCCGCATCCATGCGCTCGTCGCCGAACATGCGGCGGAAGTTGGGTTCAAAGTCGGCCATGTCCAGGTCGTCGTCCAGCTGCACCTCCAGCACCACGTTGAGCGCCTGGTAGAACAGGCCGCGCTCGACGGTGTTGTCGTTGTACTGCAGGAAGGCCTCCACCAGCTCCTTGGCCTCGTCGAACTTCTTCAGGGCGAGGTAGATCAGCAGCTTCAGCTCGAGGATGGTCAGCTGGCCCCACACGGTGTTGTCGTCGAACTCGATGCCGATCAGCGTGCTGATGTCGGTGTAGTCGTCGACCTCGCACTGCTCCAGGCTCTTGAGCAGCGATCTGAGGCGCATGTCGCTCAGGCTGTGCAGATTGAGGATGTCGGAGCGGAAGATCAGCGCCTTGTTGGTGTTGTCCCAGATCAGGTCCTCCACCGGGTAGATCTCCGAGTAGCCCGGCACCAGGATGCGGCAGGCGTTGGCGCCGAGGTCGTCGTACACCGCCATGTACACCTCCTTGCCCATGTCCTCGAGGATGCCGAACAGGGTCGCGGCTTCCTGCTGGTTCGAGTCCTCGCCCTGGCCGGAGAAGTCCCACTCGACGAATTCGTAGTCGGCCTTGGCGCTGAAGAAGCGCCAGGACACCACGCCGCTGGAGTCGATGAAGTGTTCGACGAAGTTGTTCGGCTCGGTCAGGGCCTGGCTCTCGAAGGTCGGCGGCGGCAGGTCGTTGAGGCCCTCGAAGCTGCGACCCTGGAGCAGCTCGGTGAGGCTGCGCTCCAGCGCCACCTCGAAGCTGGGGTGGGCGCCGAAGGAGGCGAACACGCCGCCGGTGCGCGGGTTCATCAGGGTCACGCACATCACCGGGAATTCGCCGCCGAGCGACGCATCCTTGACCAGCACCGGGAAGCCCTGCGCCTCCAGGCCCCGGATGCCGGCGAGGATGGCCGGGTACTTGGCCAGCACCTCCTGCGGCACGTCCGGCAGGGCCAGCTCGTTCTCCAGGATCTCGCGCTTGACCGCCCGCTCGAAGATTTCCGACAGGCACTGCACCTGGGCCTCGACCAGGGTGTTGCCGGCGCTCATGCCGTTGCTGAGGTAGAGGTTCTCGATCAGGTTGGAGGGGAAGTACACCACCTCGCCGTCCGACTGGCGCACGAAGGGCAGCGAGCAGATGCCGCGCGCCTTGTTGCCCGAGTTGGTGTCGTACAGGTGCGAGCCGCGCAGCTCGCCGTCGGGGTTGTAGATGGCCAGGCAATGCGCGTCGAGGATCTCCTCGGGCAGCGCGTCGCGCGGCCCCGGCTTGAACCAGCGCTCGTTGGGGTAATGCACGAAGGGCGCATTGGCGATCTCCTCGCCCCAGAACTGGTCGTTGTAGAAGAAGTTGCAGTTGAGCCGCTCGATGAACTCGCCCAGGGCCGAGGCCAGGGCACTTTCCTTGGTCGCGCCCTTGCCGTTGGTGAAGCACAGCGGCGACTGGGCGTCGCGGATATGCAGCGACCAGACGTTGGGCACGATGTTGCGCCAGGAGGCGATCTCGATCTTCATCCCCAGCTCGGCGAGGATGCCGGACATGTTGACGATGGTCTGCTCCAGCGGCAGGTCCTTGCCGAGGATGCGCGTGCCCTCGCCCGCAGTCAGCGTCGGCATCAGCAGGGCCTGGGCGTCGGCATCGAGGTTGGCCACTTGCTCGATGACGAAGTCGGGGCCGGTCTGCACCACCTTCTTCACCGTGCAGCGGTCGATGGAGCGCAGGATGCCCAGGCGGTCCTTCTCGGCGATGTCCGCCGGCAGCTCGACCTGGATCTTGAAGATCTGCTTGTAGCGGTCTTCCGGGTCGACGATGTTGTTCTGCGACAGGCGGATGTTGTCGGTGGGGATGTTGCGCGTCTGGCAGTACAGCTTGACGAAGTAGGCCGCGCACAGCGCCGAGGAGGCCAGGAAGTAGTCGAACGGCCCCGGCGCCGAGCCGTCGCCCTTGTAGCGGATGGGCTGGTCGGCGATCACCGTGAAGTCATCGAACTTGGCTTCGAGACGGAGGTTGTCGAGAAAGTTGACCTTGATTTCCATGGGGTTACCAAATAAAGCGGGCGAGACGAATTGGCGGCCATTATCCGGCTTTTCTGCAGGAAGCTAGTAGCCCGGATATCCACCCGGTGGAAAACGCTTCGCGGCTTTGCGTCCTGCGCGTCGTTGCCGGGTTCGTCGGTCGATCCGTATTGGAATGGTGGATGGGTAGCGTGTCAGATCTTTACGCAGGCAAAGATCGCGTTCCCGGAGGTTTGATTCCAGGGGATGATCTTCTGGTAATCATGCTCAAGCACATGCACCTCGAAGTATGGCTGCAACAGCTCCTGCAGCTCGGCGAAGCTCGCGGCCACCATGGGGTGTTCGTCGTGCCATACCTGGCTGGCGTCCGCCACCCTGCGTTCGATGCGCAGTTTCAGCGACTGCTGCTCGCCAGCGCCGCAATAGCTCCAGCCGGAGCTGAAGCTGAACAGGCCGTCGGCATGCCGGGCGGTATGGGTGACGAATAGATCGTTGTCGATCTGCTGCTTGTCGACGGCGTTGAAGCAGAACACCCCATTGGCGGCCAGCGCGCCATGCACGCTGGCGATACAGGCCTTCAACCGCTCGAATCCGCCGCTGTAGTGGAGCGAATAGAGGAAGCAGGTGATCAGGTCCACCGGCTCGGTCAGCGTGAAGCCGCACATGTCCTGCAGGGAAAACCGTGCCTCCGGGCAGCGCAGCGCCGCCCGGTCCAGCATCGGCTGGTTGATGTCGAGCCCGCTGCTTTCATAGCCGGCGTCGATGAAGTGGCGAACATGCGGCCCGGTGCCACAGGCCAGATCCAGGTGGCGCTTGCCGGCATTGCCGAATAGCTGCTGCAGCCGGTGAATGCAGTGACTTTGCGCCTGATAGTCGATATCGGCGCACATCAGGTCGTAATAACCGGACAGATCGGTATAGAGGGCATTGCCGGGCATGATGACCTGAGGGTTTAACCGGAGCATTGGGGGGCGCGCATCATAGCCCAACCCGGTCGCGGGAAGTATTGGCGCAGCGAGCGGCCCAACCTTTCAGGAGTGGCCGTTAACGGGGTCGCCCCCTCCCCCGCAGATTGCCCGCAGCGCCCGCCAAGGCTCGCCGCCTAACTCTGGGTCCCTCTGGCCAGGACGATATCGAACCCGCCGCGCCGCCCCTCGCCGTCCGCCTCCAGGGCGATGACGTTGTCCGGGTGCGCGCTGGCCCAAGGGTCCTCGGCGATATAGGGGTCGCCCTCGAAATACAGCTGCAGGGTCACCGGTACGTGCAGCGACTCCATCACCCGGAAGTGGATATGCGCCGGCCGGGTGATCCCGGCGTACCGTTCCAGCCCCGGCAGGTTCGGCGGCACCGGGTAGCGTCCGGGCATTACCGTCTCGATGCGGTAACGCCCCTGGGCGTCGGTGTAGAGCATGCCGCGCAGGTGGAAGTGGCCCTTGTCGGTGAAGTTGCCGGGGGTCTGGGTGTCGTACAGGCCCGCACCGTTGGCCTGCCAGACCTCGACCAGGGCGTTGGGGAGGGGCGTGCGGCAGTCGGCGCTGAGCACGGTGCCGCTCACCACCAGGCGCTCGCCGGGCTCATCCGGCCCCGCCAGTTTGCTCAGGAAGGGCGCACCGAAGCGGTAGTAGGGGCCGAGGATATCGCCGGCCGTGCTCCGACAAAGCTGGCGTGCCAGCGCCGGCGCGGCCAGCAGGCCACCGCCGAGGATAGCGCCAGCATAGATAAAGTGACGCCGTGAAAGGCCGGCGCCTGCCCTGTGCAGCTTGTCCACCTCCCGCCTCCTGGCCGGGGGCCGGCCCCGGCACATCGGACACGGCCGCCCTCAAGCGGGCCCGGCCGTATGCAATAAGTCTAGCTCTGCGTTCCGACGGTGCCGGGGCCGCGCCCCGGTCGGCTGCCCCCAGGCCGGCACCTGGCCGCCATCAGACGGCGGCGGTCGCCCCCCTGCACTGGCTGCCCCGCACGACGCCCCGTGTAAGCTACATTTCTCCTACATCCCTGCCGCACTGGCACGTGCCGGCGGCACAGACTGCGCCCCCCACGGGAGTGACCATGCCAGTTGAACGCGCCTTCTATCGATGGCTGTGCCGTCATCCCGTGGTGAGCTTTCTGCTCATGACGGGGAGCTTCCTGGCGTTCGGCTACTTCACCCTAGACCTGGTGCAGCTGATCGGCAGCAATGCGGCCTTTATCGTCCGGCATGGCTGGCTGGCGCTGATGAGCGGCGGCTTGCTGCAGCTTGGCGAGCTGACGCTGATCGCGCTGCTGGCGATGGCCTGCTACCTGCTGTTCAGGCTGTGTGAGCAGGCCCTGCTGCAGCGGCTGACGAACCGCACCCGCGCCGGGGACGGTGAATAGCGGCCTCAGACCGGTAGAACAGGCCGCCGCATGCTCCCCTTACGCAGCGCCGCTCGACGGCCGAACGCAGCGACGCACCAGGCGTTGGTTTTCACAGAAAGCACTCCCTGATGCCCGGCGCCGGCGTCGCAACTGGGGGTCGGAGCATTTCGCGTGTGGCGACAAGGCTGCCGGCCACCGGCGCGGAGAGGATGCCGGCCCGCCGACGTCACGGCGGGCTGGCATGTAGGTTTGCGTCAGCCGTTAAACGCCTTTCTTGACCTCGTTGATCAAATCCTGGCTCAAGACCTGGTTCGGGGCCACTTGCACGCTCTGGGTGTAGAACGGCGGCAGATTCTGGGCCAGCGTCCCCAGCGCTTGCGCCGTGGCAGTGCCGGGCAACAGCACATATTGCAGGTTGGACGGGTAGCTCTGCGGTACCGGGCCCTCCATGGTCGAACCGTAGGCACCGAAGGTCATCACCGCTTGCGGGGTGTTCGGATCGGGGGCGTAGAGGAACACGAAGGTGCCGTACTTGGGATGGGTCAGGTAATGCTCGGCCTCGGCGCGTACCGCCGGGTCGGGGTCGTTCATCAGGGTCCAGCGCAGAACGGCGTAGCTGCGGGTCGTTTCCATGAAGGCCGTGCGTATCGGCGACCGATCCTCCCGGCCGCCCAGGCACAGCAACAGATTGCCGAACGGGTCGAGCAGGGCCACCGAGTTGAACACCGAGCCTTGCTGCGCGGCCTGCAACAGCGGCGGGGCCAGCTCCGCGCCAGGGTCGCGAGGGTTCGCCGACTGCACGGACAGCGCGTAGGGGCTCAGCTCGGTCAAGGCTCGACGCACCTTGCTGTTGGCCGGGAGCCTAGCCGGGTTCTGCAACTGATCGGGCGGCAGGCCGCTGTTGTTGGAGGCATCGCGCACCGTGTTGACGCTGGCGGAGAAGATCGAGCCGGTGAGGAAGTACGCCGCCGAGTCGATGGCTTGGCCGGCGAACACCGGGGCGCTCGAGCCCTGGTAACCGCGGCTGACCGGCTCGGCGACCGCGTAATAGCCCCAGGTGGCCTGTGCCTGCTGGCGTATCTGCGGTGGCAGCGACGGGAAGCTGAACTGGCTGTTGTAGTTGATGCCCGCGTAATCGTCGATCGCGCTGACGGCCACGTTGAAGCCGGCGGTGAGCAGGGAGCCGGCGCACATGGCGCAGGGGTCCAGGGTGGTGACGATGGTCAGTTGGTTGGGCGGTGGCAGGTTCAGCGATGCGGCGTTCTCGTAATACCAGTCCACCAGCTGCCGCTCGCCATGCGCGGTGGGGTCGTGGGGGAGGAAATAGGGGGTGCCGTTGCCGAACGGCATCAGCACATTGTTGTGCATGGCGACTATGACTTCGCCCGTGCCGTTGTCGATGATGGCGCCGCCTACGGCGAAGGTTTGTTGGAGGGCCGCATAGATGGCCTGATTGGCGACGGTATCCACTGCTCCTTGCGCACTATTCAATGTGCTCATGGGTTTCCGGCTCCTTGCTGTCCATATCGCCAGAGAATTCTGACGCCTTGCAAAAGTAGTTCAGGCCTTCGCAGCCGACTATATGCATTTGGCCTAGCTCTTCTGCATCGCACGCTGACTTCGCTATATGAGTGCCTCCCTTGCCCCTGATGCCGGGGCGCCCAGCGGCGCACCGCGCCACCGGCCGCTATGCAGGCAGGCGCTCGAGCCGGATACGCTGCACTGGCCTGGCCAGTCGTGGGTGCCCGATGGCGAGCTGCCGCGCTCGACCGGCGGATAACCTGCGCAGGCTCAAGGCGTGCCGAACAGCGCTGTCCAGTAGATGCCCGCATCGCTCTTGGGGTCGACCGCGTAGGCCGCGCCCAGGTCGCGGAACTGCGGGTTCATCAGGGTGGCGCAGTGGCCTGGGCTGGCCAGCCAGCCATCGACCACCTTGGCGGGGGCGTCCACCCCGGCGGCGATGTTCTCGCCGATCTGCCGGGCGTTGTAGCCGGCCAGCTCTGCCCGGTCACCCGGGGTGCGGCCGTCGCGACCGCGGTGGGCGAAGAAGTTGCCGTTGGCCATGGCCCGGCTGTGCTCCTCGGCGGCCGTTGCCAGTTCACGGTTCCAGGCCAAGGGTGGTGCGGCGGCGAAGGTCTGGGCACCGCACTGGCGGGGCTGCGCGCGGGCGGCGTTGAGCCGCTCGAGCAGCTGCTGCCCTTCGGCCTGCCAGTCCCCCAGCTTGCCGCTGAGCAGCGGCCGTGCCAGCACGATGCGCCAGTCGCGCCCGGCGTGGCTCACGCCGATGTCGACGAACTGCGGGTCCAGCACGACCTGGCAGTAGCTTTGTCGCAGCACCGCCATGGCCGCCTGTGCGTCGCGCGGCCCGGACAGGCTGATGGCCTGGGCACTGACCAGCGGATAGGCCGTGCGGGTCAGGGCCTGCTGCAGGTCCTCGCCGCCGCTGGCCGAGAGGACCAGGCGCGGCTCGGCCAGCAACGGCGGCAGCACCGCGGAGGCTTGGCCCGCACAGCGCTGCGCCTCACCGCGATAGGCGTTGATCGACTCGACCAACCGCGCCTCCTCGCTCGCGCCGGCCGCGGCGGCTACCAGCAGCCCCAGCGCCAACAGAGTGAAACGCACAACGGATGACCTGACACGCATGGCAAACTCCCTGGACCTGGCGGCGCGCATGATGAACCCAATGAACCGGCGCCCTTTAATACACCGCCCCGCCTGGCAGCGCGAGCGACATTCTCTATATCACCCTAGCGGTATTGGCCCGTACAGCCAGTGGCCGGTAAATGCCCTACGCTTCTCCAGCCACTGCCCCCCGCGGCAGCGATTGGCCCGCGGGCCGGGGAACCTTCGCCGCATTCCCGGCACTAACCCCCACCCATTCCTCCATAGTCGGGATACCCTGCCATGCGCCTCTTCGTCCGCCTGCTTCTGCTGGCCACCGCCGCCCTGTCCCTGTCCGCCTGCTTCAACGATGCCCCCCCCATCGACCAGACCGGCCTGTGCACCTACAACACCGATCCCCAGGCGCAACGCTGCACGGCCGGGCAGATGGCCTGGTTCCGCCCGGAGAACGGCCAGCCGATCACCGAGCAGATGGCCCTGAGCGTGGCGGCGGCCTACTGCGACTTCAACCATCAGGTGATGCACAACAAGGCCGGAGTGCTCTGCGTGTTCACCGACCAGCGCCTGGATACGGTCAAGTAACGGCTCGCCCCGAGAGCGTCCCTTCGCTCGATGCCTTTTGTGGCCAGGCGCAGCGCCTCGGCCACCGCTGGCCGGGGCATGCCCTGCTCCCCTGAGCCTGGTTCAGTTCCGCGACGAAAGCCGCTAGGCTGGAGGGCCACATTCCAGGACAAGGCTGCACCATGCACGATGCCCCCCTCCAAGATCTGGCCGCACCGGAAGGTGTCTGTTACGGCTGCGGCGGCCGCAACCCCCACGGCCTGCACGTCAAGAGTCATTGGCATGAGGACGGCGTGCACGTCATCGCCGAGCACCTGCCCGACGACAAGTACTGCGGCTGGCCCGGCCTGGTCTACGGCGGGCTGATCGCCATGCTGGTGGACTGCCACTCGAACTGGACGGCCATGGCCTACCACTACCGCGCGGAAAACCGCGAGGCCGGCAGCCTGCCGCGCATCGACTGCGTCACCGGCAACCTCGGCATCAAGTACATCAAGCCGACGCCGATGGGCGTGCCCCTGACCCTGCGCGCCCGGGTCGAGGGCGAGGTCGGACGCAAGTGTCGGGTGGTCTGCGAGGTGTATGCCGACGACGTGCTGACCGCCGTGGGCGACTCGACCTTCGTGCGCGTCGACACCGAGCAGCTGCGGGCCGCGGCCCATGGTCGCGAAGCCTGATCCGCAGCGGCACGGCGCCTGGCTGCTGATGGTCACGCCCCGCCGGGCTGCCGAACCCGCCCCCAGGTTGGCCATTAACCTGGGCCGGCAGTGGGCGTATCCTGAATGTCACACCTCAACGTGGAGGAGTGGCTATGTTCCGGGTAATGCGCAATGGCGAGAACCGCATCGACGTGGACCTTTCCGGCAAGCTCGACCGCGACGAAATGCGCGTCGCACTGGATGAGCTGACCCAGCAGTCAGACGGCATCGAGCATGGCCGGATGCTCTACCGAATCGGCGCATTCGAACTGCCGACCCAGGCGGCGATGGCCGTCGAGCTATCGCGTATTCCGCAGCTGTTCCGCCTGGTCAGGCGCTTCGACCGCGTGGCGGTGGTGGCCGACCAGCAATGGCTGAGGAAGGCCAGCGAAGCCGAAGGCATCCTGATCCCCGGCCTGACGATCAAGGCATTCGACTCGACCCAGGAGGCCGAGGCCCAGGCGTGGCTGCAAGACTAGAGCGCGCAGCAGGGTAGCCGCGCCAACGGCCACCCTGCTACGGCGGGCGGAACCAGGCTCGCCAGGCCGCGGGCCTAGCCCAGCTGGTCGATCATCACCGCATTGGTGTACACCAGGCTGCCGTCACTCGCCCGGTGGCCGACCAGGTGGAACTGGCCGCGCTCGTCACCGGCGCTCAGGTAGACACGCAACTTGCAATCGGACAGCGGGCCGCACTCCTCGGGGGTGACCAGCTCCATGGTACTCATGTCGACATCGAGCATGGCCTCGGGCTCATGGGTCTGCTGCAGACGCTCTTCGGCCTGCTCCAGACGCACATGGTCGGGTTCGTTGACGCGGAAATGGAATTGCCCCATCGGCGTGGATTTCTTGGCGCCGCTGGCTTTGCACCAGCCCTCGATGGTCAGGGTATTCATGGCTAGACCTCCTGAACTGGGCGCTGTCTCGCCCTCCTGGCAATTTTAGACAACCCACACGGGAACGTTGCTCCCGCCACCTGGTGAGGCAAGGTGCCGGCCCAGGCCTGCTCGACGTTTGACTCGCCGACCGATTGCGGTAGGCTCAGCAGCTTCTTTGTTAGGAGTAACTCCCCATGGCCCGAGCCACTGCCCGTCACATCCTGGTTGCCAGCGAAGCCAAGTGCAACGAACTGAAAGCCACCATCGAAGCCGGCGCCGACTTCGCCCAGGTCGCCAAAGACAACTCCACCTGCCCGTCCGGCCGCAACGGCGGCGACCTCGGCTCGTTCGGCCCGGGCCAGATGGTCAAGGAATTCGACACCGTGGTGTTCAGCGCGCCGCTGAATGTCGTACAGGGTCCGGTGAAGACCCAGTTCGGCTACCACCTGCTGGAAGTCACCAGCCGCCAGGACTGATGCCGAACCGGCCCCGCGTTCCGCCCGGAGCCCGGGGCCAGTGGGGCACGCGGCACTGCCTGCTTCTCGCCCCATAGGGATGCCAGCCTGTGGCCCCGAGCAAGGGCCGAAGCGCCCGCTCAGGGCTTCCGACTCCCCTCATCGATCAGCCGCGGCAGCCCCGCTCCAAGCAGGCGCAGCTTGCTGACCAGCCAGCCGCCCCAGACATTGATCAACAACCCGAACATCACCAGCAGCGCACCGAGCATCTGCTGCGAGCCGAGACGCTCGCCCAGCAGCATGGCCGAGGAACTCAGCCCGACCACCGGCACCAGCAGCGAGAAAGGCGCCACCTGGCTGGCCAGGTAGCGCGACAACAGCCGGCTCCACAGGCCGTAGCCGAGCAGGGTCGCACCGAAGGCCAGGTAGACCAGCACCAGGATCGAGTCCAGGCCCATGCCACGCAGCGCCGTGGCCATCACCTGCGGGCCCTCCAACCACCAGGACAGCGCCAGGAACGGCAGCGGCGGCACCAGGCTGCCCCAGACCACCAGGCCCATCAGGTTCACCTTGCCAACCTTGCGCGTGACGATATTGCCCAGCGCCCACATCGAAGCGGCGCAGAGGGTCAGGACGAAGCCGGCGAGGGTCATGCTCAGATCGTCCTGGGTGGCGATCAGCAGTAGGCCTCCCGCTGCCACCAGCAGGCCCAGCAGGTTGCTCACGCGCAACCGCTCCCCGAGCAGCAGCACGGCGAAGAACAGGGTGAAGAAGGCCTGGGACTGCAGCACCACCGAGGCCAGCCCAGCCGGCATGCCCACTGCCATGGCGGAGAACAGGAAGGCGAACTGACCAAGCGAGATGGTCAGGCCGTAGGCCAGCAACCAGCGCAACGGCATTTGCGGACGCCTGACCAACAGCACCGCCGGGAAGGCCGCCAGCATGAAGCGCAGCGCACCCAGCAGCATGGGCGGCATGTCGTGCAGGCCGACCTTGATCACCACGAAATTCAGGCCCCAGACGATGATCACGACCAGCGCCAGCAGCAGATCCTTGGGTGACATCGCCGACTCCCCTGACGGATGAGCCGCCATTAGAACAGCCGCGCCGACGCCTGCCCACTTACAGTCGCCCGGAAATACGGGCGCACAGTCGATCCCCACGGCGACGCGCGCCGGGAACCTTTACTTCACCAGCAGCACCGGCACCGGCACCTCATGAATCACCCGGGTGGCCACCGAGCCGAGCAACAGGCCGGTGAAGCTACCCAGGCCGCGGGTGCCCATCACCACGGTGTCGCACTGCAACTGCTTGACGGCGATACCCACCTGCTCGGCCACGTTGCCCAGGGCCGTATGCTTCTGGCAGGTCATGCCTGCAGCCTCGAGCTGTTCGGCCGGCCATGTCAGCAGTTCGCGGGCCTGTTCCTGCTGCGACCGACGCATGTTGGCGATCATCTCGTCATTGACGTACTCGCCGTACAGCACCGCCTCATGCTGGACATTGAGCAGGTGTACCTCGAGCTCCGCCTTATGCATCCGGGCGAAATCGATCACGTATTGCAGGGCCCGCTTGGAACTGTCCGAGCCGTCGAATGCCACCAATACCTTGCGCATGGCGAGTCTCCTCTGCCGACATAGTGAAAGCCTAGATAGCCCTGCCCGGCGCGCAGCGACGTCATTCTCGTCGAGCCGCCTGGGGCTGCAGCTGGGACATCGGCCTTTCAGGGCGGGCCGGCGCCGATGAGCGACGGGGCAGACCACGCCTGCGCCTGGCGCAAGGCCGAGTGGATCGCCGTCCTGGGCCGGCGGCGGCCTGGCGCGCTACTTGACCAGTACCACCGGCACGTCCACCTCGTGAATCACCCGGGTGGCCACCGAGCCCAGCAGCAGGCCGGTGAAGGTGCCCAGGCCACGGGTGCCCATCACCACGGTGTCGCACTGCAGCTGCTTGACCGCATCGCTGACCTGCTCGGCCACGTTGCCCAGGGCAGTGTGGCACTTGTGGGCGATGCCCGCTTCCTGCAGCTGGTCGGCCGGCCACTCCAGGGCCTGGGCCGCGGCCGCCAACAGCGACTGCTGCAACTGTTCGACGAATTCGCTGGTCACGTACTCGCCGTACAGCAGGGGCTCGTGCTGCACATTGATCAGGTGCACCTGCAGCTTCGCCCCATGGAAACGGACGAATTCAACCACGTACTCCACCGCGCGCTTCGAGCTGTCCGAGCCATCGAATGCCAGCAATATGGTGCGCATCACGCCTCTCCTCTGCCGCTCCACGACAAGCATAGTCCAGGGCCCACGGTCGCCGCCGGCGTCCGTCTTGACCTAGGCTTGCGCAGGGCCATAACGCAGGAGATCGCCCCCACATGCCCAGGCTCAGCGACGAGATCTACACCAAGCTGGTCAACGAGGAGGATGCGCGGGTCTGCACCGACATCCGCGAAGAGGCCTGCCGCGAGGTGCCCGGCAACTTCCTGGTGCTGATCCTCAGCCACTTCTTCAGCAAGCTGGGCGACGCCCTGGCCAACCCCAAGGTGGTACTGCCCTGGGTCATGGAGACGCTGCAGGCGCCGCTCTATCTGATCGGTTTTCTGGTGCCGATCCGCGAATCCGGTTCGCTGATTCCCCAGCTGCTGATCGCCAGCTATATCCGTGCGGTGCCCGTACGCAAGTGGGTGTGGGTCATCGGCAGCCTGGTGCAGGCCCTGGCCATCGGCGCAATCGGCCTGGTGACCTGGTCGCTGGAGGGTGCGGCGGCGGGCTGGGCGATCATCGGCCTGCTGGTGCTGTTCAGCCTGGCCCGCGGTCTGAGTTCGGTGGCGGCCAAGGACGTGCTCGGCAAGACCATCCCCAAGACCCGCCGCGGCCAGGTCAATGGCTGGTCGGCCAGCAGCGCCGGCCTGGTCACCGTCGGCCTGGCGCTGCTGTTGCTGTTGAGCGGCGCCGAGCGGCTGCCGCCCCAGGCCTATGGTCTGCTGCTGGCCGGAGCCGGACTGTTATGGCTGATCGCCGCGACGATCTACGCGCGCATCCGCGAATTACCGGGAGAGACCGAGGGCGGCGGCAATGCGCTGGTCGAGGCCGTAAAGCGCCTTGGCATCCTGCGCCGCGACGCCCCCTTCCGGCGCTTCGTCATCACCCGCGCGCTGCTGCTCTGCTCGGCCCTGACCGCACCCTACTACGTGGTGCTGGCACAACAGAGGCTCGGCTCGGCCGCGGCGACGCTGGGGCTGTTCATGCTCGCCAGCGGCGCCGCGAGCCTGCTCTCGGCGCCGCTCTGGGGCCGCTTCGCCGACCTCTCCAGCCGCCGGGTGATGATGCTCGCCGCCGTGCTGACGGCAACCCTGGGCCTGCTGGTCTATCTGCTCGATAGCCTGCGACCGGGCTGGCTGGCCCTCGGCTGGACGCTGCCGGCGCTGTACTTCGGCCTGAGCATCGCCCACCAGGGCGTGCGCATCGGCCGCAAGACCTATGTGGTGGACCTGGCCCAGGGCAATCGCCGCACGGACTATGTGGCCGTCAGCAACAGCCTGATCGGGGTGATCCTGCTGTTGCTGGGTTTCGCCGGCGCCCTCGGTGCGGTGCTGGCGGTCAGCCAGATCATCCTCCTGCTGTCGCTGCTCGGCGCCCTGGGCGCGCTGATGGCGCTGGGCCTGCCGGAAGTCGAGTGAAGCGGTGGATGGAGACTCAACGCCAGCGGGTGATCGTCGGCCACCTGAAACTTGAGGGGTGCCAGCGGCCGGCGGAGCGACTAAAATCCGCGCCTGACCTGCGCCTGCCTGTCCGCCATCGCCGCCGGCACGCGCGCCATTACGACCGCACAGACCGAGAGAACCGCATGGGCGCTCAGTGGAAAGCCAAACCTAAAGAAGCCGCCGCCAACGCCAGAGGCAAGATCTTCGGCCGGCTGGTGAAAGAAATCATGATCGCCGCGCGCAACGGCGCCGACCCGGACATGAACCCCAAGCTGCGCCTGGCCGTGCACCAGGCCAAGAAAGCCTCGATGCCCAAGGAAACCCTGGAGCGGGCGATCAAGAAAGGCGCGGGCCTGACCGGCGAGACCGTCAACTTCGAGCGCACCACCTACGAAGGCTTCGCCCCGCACCAGGTGCCGGTGATCGTCGAGTGCCTGACCGACAACGTCAACCGCACCGTGGCCGAGATCCGCGTGCTGTTCCGCAAGGGCCAACTCGGCGCCTCCGGCTCGGTGGCCTGGGATTTCGACCACGTCGGCCTGATCGAGGCCTCCAGCGACAGCGGCGCCGACCCGGAGCTGGCGGCGATCGAGGCCGGTGCCCAGGACTTCGATGTCGCCGATGACGACAACAGCCTGTTCATCACCGACCCGACCGACCTGGACGCCGTCAGCCGCGCCCTGCCGGAGCAGGGTTTCACCGTCAACTCGGCGCACCTGGGCTATCGCCCGAAGAACCCGGTGACCAACCTGACGCCCGAGCAGCGGGAAGAAGTCGAGGCCTTCCTCGAGGCCATCGACGGTCACGACGACGTGCAGAACGTCTACGTCGGCCTGGCCGGCTAAGGCCCTCCCTGCCCCGCGGACTAAGGCTGCGGGGCTCGGCCGCCCATCACCTCCTCGGCCCAGCTCAGGGCTGCAATCACCGTCGGAAAGCCGATGGTGCTGGTGAGCGCCAGCAGAGCGTGACGGACCTGCTCCGGACTCGCCCCCGCCTCCAGTGCCCGCCGGGCATGGCTGTGCACGGCGCCCTCGGAGCGGATCGCCGCCGCTGCGCCGAGCTGCACCAGCTGCACTTGGCGCTCGTCCAGCGGGCCGGCCTCGCGCACCGCCGCGCCGAGCGCCTCCACAGCGGCGAAGTAGTCCGGATGCTGCTGCTTGAAGCGACCATAGGTCTCGAGTTTCTTGTGCCTCTCCATAGGGGTCTCCCGGTTGTGGGCGCACCGCGCCGGCTCGAATGGGTCTCTTACAGGGTAGCCGTCCACCACGACGATGCCCCTGGCTCATCCCAAAAATGGAGCGACACAAGGCCGCCGTCACATTAAGCGGCGGAAAAAACGGCTAGAATGGCCGGCTGACGTATCGCAAGACACGGCACGCTTACAAGGACGTTGTTCATACAGGAGATTCACCGTGCACAAGCTTTTCACCCTGGGCGCTTGCCTGCTGCTGGGCGCCTGCGCCGGCACCCAGCAGGCGCACCAGCCGCACTCGGCAGATGCGGACAAGGCCCCCCTCGTCACCAGTACCCTGGAGGCCATCCACAACGCCGAGGCGATTCCCCTGCCGGTCAGAACCGGCCAGCCGTCCATGGCCTACGGCAGCTCGCTGTCCAATTACCGGGTCTATGCCCTGCACCTGAACAAGGGCGAGCGCTATCGCCTCGGCGTCAGCTCGCCGTGCCAGGACACCTGCCTGGGTATCGACAAGTTCGCCCTGAAGCCTCGGGCCCTGCTGCTGGACGCCAACGGCGCGGTGATCGCCAGCCAGGCCTCGGCCGGCGTCGGCCGGATGAGCCTCGGCTGGGACGGCGAGGCGCCGGAAGACGCGACCTACTACCTGCTGGTGGCGGCGGACAGCGACGACATCGGCAAGACCATCGTGATCGACGATGTATGGGTCAACAACTCGCCCTTGATGGCCGTGGAAACCGGCCTGCCCAATGCGCCGTTCGGCCGCATCGGCACCCCGGCCTCGCCATCGCTGGAGTGAGGCCGCCGATAGCCACTATCGGGGCGAATGATTTCTACCCGGCCCCATCGACCCCTAACCTGTGGGCATGCCGTTACCGCCGCCCATAGGTACCCCGATGAAACGCCCGATTGCCCTCGCCCTGCTCGCCCTCACCCTGGCCGGCTGCGCCACGCCGCGGGCAGCCGACGAGCGCCCCTACAGCGACGCCGAAATCAGGCAATTCTCCCTCGAACTGCTCAGCCGCAGCGGCCTGCCCTACGAGGACTACGAGAAGATTCGCCGCGCCCTGCTCGAACCCAAGCCGCGAGCGGGCCGCGCCCTCGCTGCGCCGCCCCAGGCACAGCCGAAACGTGGCTGAACCTACTCGCAGTGCAGCGCCTCCACCGGCTGCAGGCGCGCCGCCCGCCGTGCCGGGGCGATGCCGGCGAGTACGCCGATCAGTCCGGCCAGCAGCAATGCCAGCAACAGGAACAGCGGCTGCAGGCTGAGCGGCAGGCCGGGCACCAGCAGATGCAAGCCCCCCAGCAGCATCCCCATCAGCAACAGCCCCAGCACACCGCCGAGCAGCGATAGCAGCAGCGCCTCGCCGAGGAACAGGCCCAGCACCTGGCGCGGCGTGGCGCCGATGGCGCGCAGCAGGCCGATCTCCGCGGCGCGCTCGCCCACCGTGGTGGTCATGATGGTGAGGATGCCCACCGCCCCGACCAGCAGCGAGATGCCGCCGAGGGCGCCGATGGCCAGGCTAAGAATGGCGAGAATGCGGTCGAGGCTGCGCAGCATGTCGTCCTGGGTGGTGAGGCTGAAGTCCTCGACCCCATGGCGCTCGATCAGCACCCGGCGCACCCGCTCGCCGAGCGTCACCGCACGGGTGCCGCCATTGAACACCAGGTTGATCTTGGCCAGGCCATCGCGGTTGAACAGGCGCTGCGCCCAGTCCACCGGGATGTAGGCGATGTCGTCGATGTCGAAACCGAGCAGACGGCCCTTCTCCTCCATCACCCCGATCACCCGAAAGCGCATGCCGCCGACCCGGACCCGCTGTCCCAGCGGATTGGCATCGCCGAACAGCTCCTCGTGCAGGGTATGGCCGAGCACCACGTAGGGCGGCGAACGGCCGTCGCGCGGCTCCGGGAGGAATTCGCCCATGGCCAGCCGGAAGCGCCAGGCCTGGGCCATCTGGTGACCGCTGCCGAGGATGCCGATGCGCCGATCGAGGCGGCCGTACTGCACATCGCCATGCCCCTGGATGATCGGCACCACCGCCTCGACATGGGGCAGGCGGCGCAGCGCATCGGCATCGGCAATGCTCAGGGGGCGCACGCTGCCGAGCAGGCCGCCGAGGCCGGCGGTCTGGCTCCGCCCCGGGCGAATGGTCAGGTTGCGCGTGCCGAACTGGGCGAAGTTCTCCTGCACATAACCGCGCAAGCCCTCGCCGATGGCGGTGAGCAACGCCACCGCGGCGATGCCGATGGCCACGCCCAGCAGGGTCAACAGGCTGCGCAGCGGCCGGCTGAGCAGGGCCGAGCCGGTCAGTTTGAGGCCATCGTGAAACTGCATCAGTGCCCCCCTGCCAATGGCTGCAGGGCCGCCACCGGGGCCATGGCGGCGCCGCGACTCGCCGGTAGCCAGGCGAACAGCAATGCACTGGCCAGCGCCAGGGCCAAGGCCCCGAGCCGCGCCCACCAGGGCGCGTAAAGCGGCAGCTGCAGCAGCAGGCGCGCGCCCCACAGCAGCGCCTCGCCGAGCAGCAGGCCGGCCAGGGCCCCGCCCAGGGCCAGCAACGCCGCCTCGCCGAGAAACAGCAGGCGCACCTGCCCGGCCGTCGCCCCTATGGCCTTGAGCAGGCCAATCTCGGCGGTGCGCTGGCTGACCGAGATCCAGGTGACGTTCATGACCAGGATGCCGGCCACCAGCAGGCTGATGGCGGCGACCCCGGCGAGGGCCAGGGTCAGGGTCGCGAGGATGTCGTCGAAGGCGCCAAGCAGGCTGCCCTGGCTGATCAGGGTGACATCCTCCTCGCCGCCGTGACGGGCGCGCAGGGTGGCGAGGATCTGCGCGCGGCTGCTGGCCAGGAAGCTTGGTCCGCGAATCTCGACGAACGCGCGCAGCAGGCCCTCGCGGTTGAACAGCGCCTGGGCGTTGGCCAGCGGCATGATCAGCATCTCGTTGAAGTCCATGCCGAAGGACTCGCCGCGCGGCGCGAGGATACCGATCACCCGCAGGCGCCGGTCGCCGGCGCGCAGCCACTGGCCGAGGGCCGGCGCCGAACCGAACAGCTCGCGGCGCAGGCCGGCACCGATCACGCAGACCGCCTCGGCCTCGCCGTAGGCCAGCCGCGGCAGCGCCTGGCCCTGGGCCACCCGCAGCTGGCGAATGGCGAAGAAGTCGCGGCTGGTGCCCAGGACCAGGACCTCGCGGCTGCGATTGCCGGCACTGACCTGCAGCTGGCCGGCCTGCTGCGGCGCGACCCGCCGCACCTGAGGCAGGCGAGCGATGGCGCGGGCGTCGCCGGCGGTCAGCTCACGCGGCGACAAACCGGTGATCGGCGGCATGCCGCCGGTGGTCTCGTTGCGTCCGGGCAGGACGATCAGGGTATTGCGCCCCAGGCTGGCGAACTCCTGGACCACGAAGGCCCGCGCGCCCTCGCCCAGGCCGGTGAGCAGGACCACCGCGAGCACGCCGATGCCCACCGCCAGCAGCAGCATCAGGCTGCGCGAGCGATGCCCGCGCAGGGCACCGAGCCACAGCTGCACGGCATCGACGGCGCGCATCAGGCCGGCTCCCGCTGAGCCTCGTGAACCCGGCGGCCGTCGCACAGGCGCAGCTGGCGCCGCGCGCGGGCCGCGTGCCGGGCATCATGGGTCACCACGATCAGGGTCAGGCCCTCGGCATTGAGCGCCTCGAGCAGGGCGAACACCTCTTCGCCGGCGTGGCTGTCGAGGTTGCCGGTGGGCTCATCGGCCAGCAGCAGCTGCGGCTGCATGGCCACGGCCCGGGCGATCGCCACCCGCTGGCGCTGGCCGCCGGACAGCTCGCCCGGGCGATGCCCCAGGCGCTCGGCCAGGCCCAGGCGCTCGGCCAGCTGGAGGCTGCGCTGACGGCGCGGCTTCGCCTCGATGCCGGCCAGGAGCATCGGCAACTCGATGTTCTCCAGCACGCTCAGGCGCGGAATCAGGTGGTAGGACTGGAACACGAAACCTATCCAGCGGCTGCGCAACTCGGCGCGGCGCGCCTCGCTGAGCGCCGCCGTGGCCTCGCCGTTGAGCCAGTATTCGCCGCCGTCCGGGGCATCCAGCAGGCCGAGGATGTTGAGCAGGGTCGACTTGCCCGAGCCGGACGGCCCCATCACCGCCAGGTAGTCGCCGGCGGCGACCTCCAGCTCCAGCCCGTCGAGGCCGACCACGGGTTGCTCGCCCACCTGGAAACGGCGGGTCAGACCGCTCAGGCGGATCATCGCCGCGACTCCGGCTGATCCGCCGAGATCACCGCGATACCGTCCTCGAGTCCTTCCTGGTCGAGGCTGGCGAGGATCCGCTCGCCCTCCTGCAGGCCGCCGAGCACCTCGGTCCAGCGCCAGTTGGCCAGCCCGGTATTCAGGGCCACCTCGCGCAGCATTCCGGTCGCGGGGTCGTAGCGCAGTACCCGGCGCCCCTCCAACAGGGTCTCGGTGGGGATGCGCAGGCCACCGGCACTCTGCTCCAGGAGGATTTCCACATCGGCGCTGTAGCCGGTCAGCAGGGTCACATCCACCGGCAGCTGGACGAAGCGCACCTCGACATCGACGGTACGCGCCTGCTTCTCCAATTCGCGGACGAAGGGCGCGATGCGGCTCACCTGGCCGGCGAAGGTGCGCCCGCGGAAAGCGTCCAGGCTGATGCGCACCGGCATGCCGATGCGCACGCGACCGGCGTCCACCTCGTCGATCGGTGCGTCCACATAGAGGCAGCTGTCGTCGATCAGGTCCACCGCAGGCGGAGTCGGGATGCCCGGCGGCGAGGGCGTGACGTACTCGCCCAGCTCACCGTTGATCTGCGCCACCGTGCCGGAGAAAGGCGCCCGCAGGTTGGCCTGGTCGAGCAAGGAACGTTGCAGTGCCAGATTGGCATCGGCCTCGCGGATCGACGCGGCGCTGGAGGTACAGGCCAGTTGCGCCAGGCGGGCGCGGGTCTCGGCCTGGTCGAGGCGATCGGCGGCCAGCAGCTTGCGCGCGGCCAGGCGCTCCAGGCGCTGCAGGTCGCGCTGATCGAGCTTGGCCTGACGACAGGATTGCTCGCGGGCGTTGCGCTTGGCCTCCAGGCGCGCCTCGGCTTCCTGCACCCGGGCCAGGCGATCATCCTGGCGCAGGCGCATCAGCACCTGGCCCGCCTCGACCCGCTGCCCCTCGTCGACCAGCAGCTCGCTGACCTGGCCGCCGATATTGAACGACAGGTGCGAACGCCGGCAGGACTTCAGGGTGCCGGCGCGGGTATTGGCCACCAGGGTCTCCACCGGTCCGCGCTCCACCGCCACCAACTGCACGGGCATGGGCTGGGGACGCCCCCACCACCAGCCGACTGCCAAAAAACAGGCAACAACCACAAGACCTATCGACAGACTGCGCATGTGTGCCTCTATTTTGACACTGTCATCCTGAGCCTAGGACAGCCCCCCTCGGATTCAATGGCGCCTTTCTGCAGTTGGTCGCCTGATAATTGTTCTTAGTCTCGATAGGCCGCCGGGCAGCCGCCCACTGGGGGAGGGTTCGGCGCCCGGAGAGGTCTAGAGCAGGGCCTTGGCAGCCAGGGCCGCGGCCACCCCGACCAGCAGGAGCACCAGCAACACCAGAGCGGTCGAGGACAGCCCGTGCTGTTTCGCCCCGAGCGGCTCGACGGGCGTCTCGGCGGCCTTGGCCTGGGCCACCGCACGCAATGGGTTGAGGCTCGCGGCCCGAGGCACTGCGGGCTTGCTCGTGAGCGGCTTGGGCAGATCGATGGCACGCACGAACTGGGTGGCATCCTCGTCCTCGACCGGCGCCACCGTGACCTTGGGGCCGATCACCAGCAGGCTCACCGAGCCCATCTTCACCTGGTCGCCGGGCTGCAGCACCGCCGTCGACACCTTCTGCTGGTTGACCAGTACCCCGTTGGCCGAGGCCAGGTCCTTGACCTCCAGCACGTCGTCCTTGAGGAAGAACTCGCAGTGCCGGCGCGACAGCTCCGGGTCGCTGAAGCTCAGTTCGCACTTGACCGAGCGGCCGAAGGTCATGGAGCCGTGGACATGAAACTTCTTGCCCTGGTGCTCGCCCTTGATCACCTGGAGGAACCAGCGCGGCGCCGTTTCGATCCGGGGCCGAGCCTGCGCCGGGTCGAGCAGCACCAGCTCCAGGGCGCCCAGGCGCACCCGGTCGTTGGCCCGCAGCTGGTAGCGCGCGCCGATACGCTCGTCGTTGACGAAGGTGCCGGTCTGGCTGCCGTAGTCGGTGAGGTAGTAGTAGCCATGGTCCTGGCGCACTTCGGCATGGAAAGCGGCGATCTGGGCGTCGTCCAGCACCAGGTCGTTGCGGCTGTCCTGGCCGATGCTGAAGCGCTCATCCGTCAGCCAGATGGGCGCCTGGCGGTTGTCGCTGAAGTGGACTCTGAGCATGTTGCCTACTGCCTCGCGAATGAGACGGGGACGCCAGGCCGGACCGCCGCAGCTGCGGCAACCGGGCCCGACGTAGTCACGGGTTGAAGATGTTGTTCCACAGCCGCTTGATCGGGTTCTGCCCGTCCCGCCGGCCCGCGCCCGAGGTCGTCTGGCGGCGCGGAGCCTGGGCCAGGCGCACGCGTCGCTCATGGTTGTCATAGAGTTTTAGCAGGGTTTCGTTGGCCGGCTCCACTTCCAGTCCGTGCTTGATGTACTCCAGCGCCAAGGCATGTTCGCGCCGGTCATAGGCCCGCTCGCTCTGCTCGATGAAGCGCTGCACCACGCGGCTGAGGCCAGCCAGGGCGAGCAGGTTGTCCGGCTCCCAGGCGAGCACGCGGCGGAAGTAGAAGGTCGCGCTGTCATCCTCGGGCAGCAGCAGGCGGTTCTCCGCGATGCGCTCATCGGCCAGCGCCAGGTAGCCGGCGATGCGGGCCTGCAACACCCGCTGCAGGCCATCCAGGGCCTGGGCGTTGTCCTCATCCAGGGCCAGGGCCTGGCGGAACCAGTAGTCGGCGTTGTCCTGGGCCGGTTCCTGCAGGCGCCCCTCGCCCAGGCGTTGCTCGGCGCGGGCCAGGTAATCGCCCAACTGCACCTGGCGGTAGCCGTAGTAGCCCGCCCCACTCGCCCCGGCGAGCAGCAGCATGCCGAGCACGGCCCAGGCCAGGTGCTTGCGCCAGGCGTCCATGGGCGCGCCGCGGCGGCCTCTGTCCGGCCGCACGAGCGGGGCACTGAGACTGCTGTCGCCAGATTCTTGGGCCACTTCCTCCAGGCTCGCCAGCAACACCCGGCAATCGGCGAAGCGTTCGTCCGGGTCCTTGGCCAGCATGCGCGCGAGCAGCCACTGATAGGGCTGCAGCGGAGACGGCAGCGACGGCGGCTCCATCTGCAGGTGGTTCATCACGGTCTGGGTGTAGTTGGCGCCGCGAAAAGGGTTATCGCCACTGAGCATCTCCAGCAGGATCACCCCGAGGCTGTAGATGTCGCTGCGCGCATCCAGTGGCTGGCATTGCGCCTGTTCCGGGCTGCTGTAGGCCGGGCTGCCGACGGCAATGCCGGCCTGGGTGAGGTCCTGATCGAACGTGACCTGCTTGGCCACGCCAAAATCGCTGAGCACCGCGGTGCCGTCGTCGCGAAAGAGGATGTTGGCCGGCTTGATGTCGCGGTGCACCAGGCCGCTGTCGTGGACCACGGCCAGGGCGCTGGCGATCTGCCGGACGATGCGCAGCGCCTGGGCGGGGGCGAAGCGCTGGCCCTTGTACTGGGCCAGGTCGCCGCCGGGAACGAACTCCATGGCCAGGTAGTGGCGGCCATCGGCGAGCCGGTCGATGTCATGGATGGTGATGATCGAGGGGTGATGCAGCGAGGCCAGCAGGTGGCCTTCCTTGATGAAGCGCTGGCCGAACGCCTGGTCCGCGCTGCTGAGCAACACCTTCACCGCGACCTTGCGCTGCAACGACAACTGGGTGGCCAGGTAGACCTCGGCCATGCCGCCCTTGCCGAGGCGGCCATGAACCCGGTAACCGGGTATCTCGAGCAGATCTTCTGTCATGACGGCAATCAGCTTTTCAACGGTTTGAACAGCCGGCTGAGCAAACCGCGCGGCTCCGTGGTCGCAAGCGCTTGGCCCGGCTCGGTCGGCGCGCAGCCCAGCACGATGCAGGAAATATTGTCATGGCCCCCTTGACCGTTGGCCTGAGCGATCAAGGTCGCCACCAGTTCGTCCAGGGTAGCCGCGGTGGCGCACTGCTGCTGGATCTGCCCGTCGTCCAGCTCACCGCTCAGGCCGTCGCTGCACAGCAGCAGCAGCTCGTGCGCACGCAGCCGCCCCCGCGCCAGGCCGATCTCCAGGCTCTGGTCCTCACGTCCCAGGCACTGGAAGATCACCCCGCGCTGGGGATGGCAGCGCGCCTCGGCCTCGCTCATCTGGCCGGCGTCGATCATCGCCTGGACCCAGCTGTGGTCGTGGCTCAGGCGCTCGATGGCGGTGGCGTCGACGCGATAGGCGCGACTGTCGCCAACCCAGGCGATCTGGAAATCGCTATCGCTGAAACGCACGGCGACCAGCGTGGTGCCCATGCCACGGCATTCGGCATCGGCCTCGGCGGCGGCCAGCACGGCGGCATTGGCCGCATGCACCGCGGCGCTCAAATCCTCGCCCGCCGTACAGGCCGCAGCCAGCGCCTGCAGCGCCAGGGCGCTGGCCACCTCGCCCCGCCTATGCCCGCCCATGCCGTCGGCGACGGCCCACAGGCCCAGTTCCGGACAACAGAGCAGGGCGTCCTCGTTGTGCCCGCGCACCAGGCCGACATCGGTGGCCGCCGCATATACCAGGGGCTGTTGGTTGCTGGTCATCGACATGCCTGCTGCTTTCACCTCATGCGCCATGCGGCCGGGTCAGGACCACTGCTCGCATGATGCGACTGTGCCGCGAAACTGTCATCGGCTCGGGCGTTTTTTCCAGCGAAGTGTTAACCAGTCGAGCGAAAACGGGCGGCGGCGTCCGGCCCACGCGCCTGCCGCACTGGCGGCGCCACGGGGCCCTGGGCCAGGCGGCCGGGTTCACCGAGATAAGCCTCGAAGGCGGTGATAGCACTTTGCCAAGACTTTATTCTTGCCAGACCGGGGAAAAGCTCTGCATCCTTATCGAAGCCGCTCAGCCCACAACAACTATAAGCCCCCGGCCATGTCCAAGCTCATCCCGCAGCTGCTCAAGCGCCTGCGCCAAGACTTCCAGCTATCCATCATCACCCTGATGGGGTTGTTCGGCATCCTGGCCATCTCGCCCTACGCCCTGTACCGGCTGGAAGAAGGCAACTATCTGGTCAGCCTCGCCGACACCGTCATCGTGCTGTCGACCATACTCGCCGTGCTCTACGCCTGGCGCAGCGGCGACACGGTGAAGCCGGGGGTCTTCCTCTCGGCGGTCTTCTCCACCGGCGCCACGCTGATCGCCATCAACCTCGGCGTCAACGGCCTGTTCTGGATCTATCCGCTGATCCTCTTCAACTTCTTCATGGTCTCCCCCGGCAAGGCCATGATCGCCATGTTGCTGGTGCTGACAGCCCTGGTCGGCCATGCGTTGCTGGTGCCCGGCACGGTGTTCGAGAGCAACTACCAGATGGTCTCCTTCCTGGTCACCGGCCTGATGGCCAGCGTACTGACCTACATCTTCGCCTTTCGCACCCGCAGCCAGCGCGATCAGCTGCAGCTCCTGGCGAGTCAGGACCCGCTGACCGGCGCGCGCAATCGGCGAGAGATGAACAAGGAGCTGCGGATCGCCGTGTCCACCCACCGCCGCCACGGCAACAGCTACGGCGTGCTGGTGATGGACCTGGATCACTTCAAGCAGATCAACGACAGGTTCGGTCACCCCGCCGGCGACCAGGTGCTGGTGGACTTCGTCGAGCTGATCCAGCAGTCCTCGCGCCAGGAGAATCGTCTGTTCCGCTTCGGCGGCGAAGAGTTCCTCCTGCTGCTGCCCAATACCGACGAGGCGGGCCTGCGCGCCGCCGCCGCCCACCTGCAAGACCAGGTCAGGGCGCGGCTGCGCGGGCCGGGCGGGCCGGTGACCATGTCGGTGGGCGGGGCCATCCTGCGCGACGGCGAACCCTGGGACGGTTGGTTGCAACGGGCCGACCAGTACCTGTACCGGGCGAAACACGCCGGGCGCAATCTCAGCATCGTCGAGGCAGAAGCCAGCTTCCCGCTCGCCTAGAGCCGAGTCCCGTCGCCCCTTTGCCTCCACAGAGACCGATGCCGGAAAGCGGCAGACAAGGCGCTGTAACAAGTCGTCCCGTGCCGGGTCTACAGATCGAATCCTTGTGTAGAGAACCACCATGAAACGACGCGCCCTACTCCAAGGCATGGTCCTCCTTCCGGCCTTACCGTTACTGGCCAGCCAGGCCTCTTTCAGCCTGGCCGAAACGAAAGCGGCTGGCGCCACCGTAGTCCCTCTGGACAAAGCACACAGCGCCTGGCGCGAGCTGCTGACGCCGGCCGCCTATGCGGTGCTGTTCGAGGAGGACACCGAACGCCCCGGCAGCAGCCCGCTGAACCATGAGAAGCGCCCCGGCACCTATATCTGCGCCGCCTGCTACCTGCCGCTGTTCGACAGCCGGCACAAGTACGAAAGCGGCACCGGCTGGCCGAGCTTCACCCAGGCCATCGAGGGGCACACGGGCTTCAAGCGCGACTTCAAGCTGATCTTCCCGCGCACCGAATACCACTGTGCCCGCTGCGGTGGCCACCAGGGCCATCTGTTCGACGACGGCCCGGCGCCACGGGGCGAACGCTGGTGCAACAACGGCGTGGCCCTGCGCTTCATTCCTGAAGACGAAAGCCTGCCCGAGCTGAGGAGCTGAACATGAGCGCGACTTATCCTCACCGCGCCGCTTTCGGCGCCCTGGCCGCAACGCTGCTGGCCGCCTTGCTGCTGAGCGCCTGCAAGCCGGGCACCCCGGCGGTGCAACAGGCGCACGCCGGCCCGGCGACCGAGCTCGCTCCGGCGGAACAGGGCGTGGCGGTGTTCGCCGGCGGCTGCTTCTGGTGCACCGAGGCGGACTTCGACAAGCTGCCCGGGGTGATCGCCACCACCTCCGGCTACACCGGCGGTCACGTGGCCAACCCCAGTTACCAGCAGGTCTCCGCCGGTGGCACCGGGCATACCGAGGCCGTGCGGGTCGAATACGACCCAAGCAAGACCAGCTACGCCGAGCTGCTCGAGGCGTTCTGGCCGACCATCGACCCGCTGACGGCCAACGCCCAGTTCTGCGACCACGGCTCGCAATACCGTAGCGCGATCTTCTACGCCACGCCCGAGGAGAAGGCCCTGGCCGAAGCCTCGAAGGCGGCCCTGCAGGCCTCGGGACGCTTCGACCAACCGATCGTCACCGAGCTACTGCCCGCCACGACCTTCTACCCGGCCGAGGACTATCACCAGGACTACCACCAGAAGAACCCGCTGCGCTACACCTACTACCGCCACGGCTGTGGCCGCGACGCGCGCCTGGAACAGCTCTGGGGCAAGCAGCCCTGAAGCCCAGCTAGAGACTCACGGCCGCCCGCACCTGGCGCGCGGCCTTGGCAAAAGCGGGCAGGCCCTGCAACTGGGCCTCGATCTGCTCGATGATGTAGGCGCCGATGGGAATGGCCGAGGTCGCCGCCGGCGACGGCGCGTTGCACACGTTGACGCTGCGCCGGGTGTTGCGGAACAGGAAGTCCTCGATCAGCTTGCCGTCCCTGGACACCGCCTGCGCGCGGACGCCGGCCGGATAGGGCTGCAGGTCCTGCACGCCCAGGCTGGGGCAGTACTTGCGCACCTGCTGCAGGTAGCCGCGCTTGAACAGCGAATTCTTCATCTCCACCAACCCCGGGCGCAGGTTGTCCCTGAGCACCCGGCGAATGCCCGCATCGCCGAGCATGGCCCAGGTGTCGGCCAGGGAGATGTCGCGCTTGCGGTAGCCCTCACGCTTGAGCGCCAGCACCGCGTTCGGCCCGACCGTGACACTGCCGTCGATCATCCGCGTCAGGTGCACGCCGAGAAACGGCATGGACGGATCGGGAATCGGGTAGATCAGGTGGTTGACGATGCGGTTGTGCCGCGCCGGCAGCTGGTAGTACTCGCCGCGAAACGGGCAGATGCTGAAACCCGGATCGAGCCCGAGCATACGCACCAGCCGATCGGCCATCAGCCCCGAGCAACTGACCATGAACCGCGCGCAGAAGGTGCCCAACCGGGTATGCACCCGCAGCTCGGTGGCCAGCTCCTCGAGGCCGGTGACCTCGGCGCCGTAGCGAATCTCGCCGCCGTGCCTCTGGAACTCGCGGGCCATGGCCGCGGTGACCTCGGCGTAGTTCACGATACCGCTGGAAGGCACGAAGATGCCGCCGAGGCCGCTGATGTTCGGCTCGCGCTCCTTGAGCTGCCCGGCGCTCAGCCACTCCCGCTGCAGGCCGTTGGCCGCGGTGCGTTCCCACAAGGCGCGCATGCGCTGCATCTCCAGCTCGTTGGTGGCGACCAGCAACTTGCCGCACTCGTCGTAGGCGATGCCCTGCTCGTCGCAGAATGCCTTGGTGGCGCGATTGCCGGCCAGGCAGAACCGGGCCTTGAGGCTGCCGGGGCTGTAGTAGACCCCGGCATGGATCACCCCGCTGTTGTGCCCGGTCTGGTGCCGGGCCGGTCCCGACTCTTTCTCCAGCAGCAGGATGCTGGCCTCTGGGTAGGCCCTGATCAGCTGCATGGCGGTGGACATGCCGACGATGCCCCCGCCGATAATCACGAAATCGTACACGGCGCTTACCTCTAGTGGGCCGGCGTTGCCGCACGGCCTGGTGACGGGGAGTCCCGTGGACGGTTATTGACCCTGCTGGTGACCCAGCCTGGGGTAGCTGAAGTAGCCACGCTGGCGCATCAGCTCGCGGCGCAGGCCCGGATGCGGGGTGAAGCGGTCGCGCCCATGCAGCCAGTAGAGGTTGTTGATCAGCAGGAAATTACCCACCGGCACCGGCACGGACAGCTTGTGCTTGCTGCCTTCCAAGGAGGTCGACAGGTCGGTCAGCCAGTTGCCCTCCTCGAAGTCCTTGGGCTGCACGAACTGGTCGATGTAGCGCATGGTCGGCCGGCCCTCGGCGTCCACATCGAACACCGCGTGGAACACGTCCTTGTCGACCCTCTTGCTCGGCGGCGCGGTCCAGCGCATGACCCGGCGTGCCAGCGGATGATGGAAGAACGCGTCACGGTCCTCCCAGTCGTCCAGGTGCAGGATCAGCGAATTGCCGCCTTCGATGTTCTGCTCGTCGATCTTCATCATCAGCACGTAGTCGGTGATCTGGTCGACGAAGGTGCCGTCGTTGTGCAGCTCCATCACCCGGTGCGGCTGACGCAGGTAGCTGTCGGAGTTGTCGACGTTCTCCACCACGAAGCGCGCGTAGAACTGGCCACTCATGGCGTCGTGGTTCGAGCGCCCGAGCAGGTGCGCCACCGCCGTGGCGAACTTGACCATGTCCTCGGCCTGGGTCACGTCGTTCAGCCCCTCCGGCCTGACCAACAGGCCGCCGGTGGCGCGGTCCATCAGGCTGTTGAGCAGCACCGGGCGCAGGGTGTTGCCGCACAGTTCATCGAGAACCTTGGCGATGCGAAAGCGCAGGAACGACTTGTACTCCAGCGCCTGCACCGGCCACTCGGCCACCGCCGCGCAGAAGGCCTGCACCGTGGCCCGGGCGAAGGTCAGTTCCAGCAGGCGCGGCGACTGCGCCGAAGGCACAAGGCTGAATCCCTGAGCGGCAGAGGGCTGTGGCATCACGAGGTCTTTGGGCTGGGTAAAGGCGTTCATGGCGGTGTCCTGAGCGAGATGATCCATGCGCCGCCCGGAGGCATGCGCGACTGACAGGAGGAAAATTATCGCTACAAAAGAAAAATGTCTACATTTTTATTTTATGTAGATTTATCTGACCTCTATCCCTGCTTAGTGCTTCTCTCGGCACTTGGGTATCATGGGCAAAACCTCGAGGACATGACTGATGGATACCCTCGCCCCCCGGCAGAACTCGGCCGTCAGCGGCTACGAGTGGCTCAAGCGGGACATCATCCGGGGTCTGTACCGGCCCGGTGAGAAGCTGCTGATGAGCGCGCTCAAGGAGCGCTACGACCTGGGCGTCGGGCCCTTGCGCGAGGCGCTGTCGCAGCTGGTGGCGGAGAACCTGGTGGTGGCGATCAGCCAGCGCGGCTACCGTGTCGCCCCGATGTCGCCCGGCGAGATGCAGGACGTCTACGACGCCCGGGCCAACCTCGAGGCCCTGGTGCTGAAGCTGGCCATCGAGCGCGGCGACGACGCCTGGGAGGCCCAGGTGCTGGCCTGCGCCCACACCCTGGCCAAGGTGATGGAGGTCAAGACCGAGGAGCAGATGCTGGAAGTCTGGGATGCGCGGCACAAGGCGTTTCACAGTGCGATCGCCGCCGGCTGCGGTTCCCGTCACCTGCTGCAGGCCCGCGCCTACCTGTTCGACCAGGCCGAACGCTACCGCCAGCTGTGGCTGCGCCGTACGGTGTTTTCCGAGGCGGCCCTGGCGCTGAAGCGCCAGGAGCACGGCGAGCTGGTCGAGGCGATCCTCGCCCGGGACGCCGCACGGGCCTGCGCCCTGATGCAGACGCACCTGATGACCCCGGTGCCGATCATCGCCGAGATCATGCGGGGCGCCGCGCCGCACACTGTCGCCGCCGACCCCGAGCCCATGGAGTAGGCCAGACGCCGGGCATGACGCGGCCCCCGCCCTGCGTCATGCCGGCGACGGGGGCTCCCCCGCGCGGGGAAACTCCATGTGGAACGCCGTGCGGCCATTGGCCGAGGTGCACCAGATCCGCCCCTGGTGGGCCTCGACGATCGAGCGGGTGATCGCCAGGCCCAGGCCGGCATTGCCCGGGTCGCCCTCGCGACGGGCCGGATCGGCGCGGTAGAACCTGTCGAACAGGCGCTCCAGGTGCTCGGCCGGGATGCTCGCCCCCGGGTTCGCCACCGACAGCCGCGCCACGGCGTCGTCCTGGTCGAGACTAAGCGAGATGGCCTGCCCTGGCGGGGTATAGCGCAGCGCATTGGACAGCAGGTTCGAGATGGCGCGGCGCAGCATCGGCCGATCGCCCCGGACACAGGCCACGCCCGTGAGCCGCAGCTCGATTCCGCGCTCCTCGGCCAGCAGCTGGTAATAATCGAACAGGCTGACCACCAGCGTCTCGAGTTCGACCGGCTGGCGTTCGGGAACGATCAGGCCGTTGTCGGACTTGGCCAGGAACAGCATGTCGTCGATCATCCGCGCCATGCGCTTGAGATCCTCCAGGTTCGAGTAGAGGTTGTCCTCATAGCTGTCGACGTCACGCTTGCGGCTGAGAATGACCTCGGTGTGGGTCATCAGGCTGCTGAGGGGCGTACGCAGCTCATGGGCGATATCGGCGGAGAAGTTGGACAGGCGCACGAAGGCATCGTCCAGCCGCCCCAGCATGGCATTGAACGACGACACCAGCTGCTGCAGCTCCAGCGGTACGGGCGCCAGCGGGATACGCTCCTTGAGCGACTTGGCCGACATCGACGCGGCCGTCCGGGTGACCTGGCGCAGCGGGCGCAGGCCACTGCGCGCCACCATCCAGCCCAGCCCGGCACTGACCAGGGCGCTGAGGGCCAGGCCGATCCAGAACCAGCGTTGCAGGGTGTCGAAGAAGGCCATGTGGTTGGTGACATCCAGCGCCAGCATCAGCGTCAGCGGCTCGGCCTGCCCCGCCGCCATGACCGGCGCGCTGATGCCGCGGTACAGGCGCGACTCGCCCTGCCATTCCCAGACCGAGTCTTGCGGATAGCGGCGAAAGTGCGGCGGGATATCGAGCACCCCGGGGGCGGCGAACAGCACGCGGCCATCGGCCCCGAGGAGCACGGCGCTCAGGTCGTGGTGGGCGCCGAGCAGGGCGCTCAGCTGCGGCTGCAACTGCCCGAGCCCCGTCCCCGCCGGCGCATCGCCGAGGATCGCCCGGGTCGAGGCCAGTTTCTCCTGCAGCACCCGCTGATCCAGCATGAGGAAATGGTGCTGGCTGAGGCGGTAGAAGCTCAGCGCCGCGACGCACAGCACCGCCGCCACGGCGAGCATGAACATCAGGCTCATGCGGGCCGTCAGGGACAGCCGGCTCATCGCGGCTCCGGGGCGTCGAGCATATAGCCCATGCCGCGCACGGTATGGATCAGCTTCAACGCGAACTCGTCGTCGATCTTCGCCCGCAGCCGCCGGACCGCGACCTCGATGACATTGGTGTCGCTGTCGAAGTTCATGTCCCACACCTGGGAGGCGATCAGCGATTTGGGCAACACCTCGCCGCGCCGGCGCAACAGCAACTCCAGCAGGGCGAACTCCTTGGCCGTCAGGTCGATGCGCCGGCCACCGCGAATCGCCCGGCGCTTGAGCAGATCGACCTCCAGGTCGGCGATCGTCAGGCTGGACTGCAGCGGCGCGCTGCCGCCGCGACGCAGCAGCGTCCTGACCCGGGCCAGCAGTTCCGCGAAGGCGAACGGCTTGACCAGATAGTCGTCCGCCCCCAGCTCGAGGCCCCTGACCCTGTCCTCCACCCCGTCGCGGGCGGTCAGGAACAGCACCGGGACGTCCCGCCCGGCCGCCCGCACCCGCCTGAGCACGTCCCAACCATCCAGGCCCGGCATCATCACATCGAGGATCAGCAGGTCATAGGCTTCGTCGAGGGCATACTGCAGAGCCTCGCCGCCGGTCATGACCCGGTCCACGTTGAACCCCGCCTCGCGCAGCCCCTGCTGCAGGTAGGTGCCGGTTCGGGGTTCATCTTCGGCGACCAGTAGCTTCATGGGGGATATCCAGGTGGCAAAGGTCCCAGTGTGCAGCGAATCCACCGGGCCAACCAGCGTCTTACAGAAATGTAATCCTGGCTTCAGGCTGCTGTCAGGGCGCGCCCTCCAGGCTGTCATCTCGAGCAGGCACGAGTGCAGCGCCCCGAGGTTCGCTGCCCTTTCTCCAGAACGCCGCGCTTTTACGCGGCCGGCATGACGGCACTCGCGCCGGCTCGGCGCCCTGCCCCGCTCGAGCTGGCCCAGCGGCGGCCCACAGGAGACACTAGGCGGCTGAACGGATAACAGGACCTACTGCCCATGCTGACCGTCAACCTGGGCCCGCTGACCCTGGCCGTCCCCCACCTGCTGCTGCTCGGCAGCCTGCTGCTGGCGACACTGAGCGGCTGGTGGGCCGGCCGCGCCAGCGGCCGCAACCCCGAACAGCAGGTGTTCCGCCTGTTGCTGGTGGCCCTGCTGGTGGCACGCCTGGCCTTCGTCGCGGGGTACTACCCGCATTACCAGGACGCGCCCTGGAAAATCCTGGACATCCGCGACGGCGGCTTCATCGCCTGGCCCGGGATACTCATCGCACTGCTGCTGGGCGCCTGGCAGGCCTGGCGCGACCGCGGCCTGCGCCGGCCGCTCGGCGTGGCGCTGGCCGTCGGCGTGCTCAGCTGGGGAAGCAGTACACTCGCCTGGCAGGCCCTGGAGCGCGGCACCCGCCTGCCCGACCTGACGCTGCGCGACAGCCATGGCGCGCCGGTCGCACTGCGGGACTATCAGGGCCAGCCGCTGGTGATCAATCTCTGGGCGACCTGGTGCCCGCCGTGCCGGCGGGAAATGCCGGTGCTGGCCGAGGTCCAGGCCAGGGAGCCGGCTCTGACCTTCCTGTTCGTCAACCAGGGCGAGGGGCCGGGAGAGGTCCGCCGCTTCCTCGACGACGGCGGCCTGACGCTGCAGAACGTCCTGCTCGACGGCGACGGCCGCCTCGGCCGGCAGGTCGGCTCCATGGCCCTGCCCACCACGCTGTTCTACGACGCCGAGGGGCGCCAGGTCGGCAGCCACCTGGGCGAGCTGTCCCGCGCCAGCCTCGCCCGCGCCCTGGAGAGCCTGGGAGAGCCGAGCCAGCCCTGAGGCCCGGCGTTACCGGGGTTGACCTTGCCACGAGGTCAGGGTCGATGCTGCGGCCGTGGCAATGCCGCCACACAGCACGAGGACAGACCATGTTCGCTCTAGACGTTTCCGGAATGGGTTGTGGCAGTTGCGTCAGCAAGATCACCAAGGCCATCCAGGCCCTGGATAGCCAGGCCAGGGTCGAGGTCGACCGCGTGGCGGGCAAGGTGAAGGTCGAGAGCGCCGAGAGCTTGGAGCACATCCGCGCCGCGATCGAAGACCTGGGCTACCCCACGCAGCTCAGTGCCTGAGCAGGAGGCATGGCTGCTGTTCGTTCGGGCTTTGTAAAGGGAGTGGCGTGCACTCCCCTGCCTGGCTTCACTCGCCAGCCTTGCCGCCGGACTCATCGCACTTGGCCTGGGTCATCAGCTGAAAACCCTGGCCCTTGCAGGCGCCTTGGCCCTTGCAGGCATTGGTGGCGGCCATGCAGTCATTCTGGCCTTTGCAGGCGTTGACGCCGAAGCACTGCACTTCGGCGGTTTGCGCCTCCTCAGCCGCTTGCGCCGGCAGGGTGCTGAAGAGGCTGGCGGCGACCAGTGCCAGTGCCGCGCCGGTGGCGGCGGTAGATTTGCTCGACATGTCGTTGTCTCTCTAGGTCGTCAGAGGTGGAGGTCGACAGCGGCCCGCGCCGCACCAACCCGAAAATCCAGGCATCGCTGCCTGACATGCCCATGAGGCACGGACATGACAGTAGAGAGACGAGCGGAGGCCCTTCAAGAATAAAAACGCATCCTGACAGAACTGTAATTTCTAACTCAGCGGACTGACAGGCGCCGCCGGCTAAGGTGGGTTCGAGCCTGAAGCTCACCCCCCGCCGTTCGAGCACACCGTGCTCGGCGGTCCGAAACGGCGCTACCGAGGATACCCCCATGAATACGCTGAAAACCCTCTTCGCCATTGCTGCCCTGAGCCTTTCTTCCCTGGCCATGGCCGAAGGCGGCGGCGACCGCACCTTCGCCCGCATGCAGTCGAGCGAAACCCTGACCGCGCAGGCTGCCCAGCAGCCAAAGGCCGCCGAGCCGGTGGCCGGAATGAAGATGAAGAAGGCCGAACACGCCAAGTGCTGATCGGCCCCCGCCGGCCAACCTTACAGAAATGTAATCACCCCGAAGGTTGGAATATGGCAATTTTTACCCTCGTTGACGCACGCCCGGGCGGCGTCAGCGGACAAACCTGCAGGGAGTCGGAAGCCCCCTGACCAACGCGGTACCAACCTCGCGCCATAAGGCGGTTGGTCGCCCAGCACTGGCTTCCTTCGATTAATTGGACATAAACGGCATGCAAGCGAAAACCTCGAGGCGGACCTTCGTCAAAGGCCTGACCGCCGGCGGCCTGCTGGCCGGACTGGGCCTGTGGCGCACACCGGTGTGGGCCGTCAACAGCCCCGGCCAGCCGACCATGCTGGCGGGCACCGATTTCGAGCTGTTCATCGGCGAATCCCCGGTGAACATCACCGGCAAGGCCCGCACCGCGATGACCATCAATGGCAGTCTGCCGGGCCCCCTCCTGCGTTGGCGCGAAGGCGACACCGTGACCCTGCGCGTGCGCAATCGCCTGAGCGAAGACACCTCGATCCACTGGCACGGCATCATCCTGCCGGCCAACATGGATGGCGTGCCGGGCCTGAGCTTCCACGGCATCGCGCCCAACGGCATGTACGAGTACCGGTTCAAGGTGCGGCAGAACGGCACCTACTGGTACCACAGCCACTCGGGGCTGCAGGAGCAGGCCGGGGTCTATGGGCCGATCATCATCGACGCCAAGGAGCCGGAACCCTTCCAGTACGACCGCGACTACGTGGTGATGCTCACCGACTGGACCGATGAAGAGCCGAATCGCTTGATGGCCAAGCTGAAGAAGCAGTCGGACTACTACAACTTCCGCAAGCGAACGGTCGGCGACTTCATCGACGACGTCAGCGAGAAGGGCTGGTCCGAGGCCGTGGCCGATCGCAAGATGTGGGCCGAGATGAAGATGAGCCCCACCGACCTGGCCGATGTCAGCGGTTATACCTACACCTACCTGATGAACGGCCAGGCGCCCAATGGCAACTGGACCGGCCTGTTCAAGCCGGGCGAGAAGCTGCGCCTGCGCTTCATCAACGGCTCGGCCATGAGCTATTTCGACGTGCGCATCCCCGGCCTGAAGATGACCGTGGTGGCCGCCGACGGGCTGCACGTGGAGCCGGTCAGCGTCGACGAGTTCCGCATCGCCGTGGCGGAAACCTATGACGTGATAGTCGAGCCGGCCAGCGCCGAGGCCTACAGCATCTTCGCCCAATCCATGGACCGCACCGGCTATGCCCGCGGCACCCTGGCCGTGCGCGAAGGCCTGAGCGCCCCGGTGCCCGAGGTCGACCCACGCCCGCTGATCGGCATGGACGACATGGGCATGGACCATGGCAGCATGGGCGGCATGGATCACGGCGGTATGTCCGGCATGGACCACAGCCAGATGAACCATGGGCAGATGGCCGGCATGGACCATGGCAGCATAACGGGCATGGGCGCCATGGGCGAAATGGCCGGCATGAGCGGGCAGATGCAAGCCCATCCGGCCTCGGAGGAGAACAATCCGCTGGTCGACATGCAGACCATGATGCCCACCTCGAAACTCGACGATCCGGGCATGGGCCTGCGCGACAACGGCCGCCGGGTACTGACCTACGCCGACCTCAAGAGCACCTTCCCCGACCCGGACGGCCGCGAGCCGAGCCGTACCATCGAGTTGCACCTGACCGGGCACATGGAGAAGTTCGCCTGGTCGTTCGACGGCATCAAGTTCTCCGACTCGGAGCCGGTGCGTATCAAGTACGGCGAGCGCCTGCGCATCACCCTGGTCAACGACACCATGATGACCCACCCCATCCACCTGCACGGCATGTGGAGCGACCTGGAAGACGACCACGGCAACTTCAGGGTGCGCAAACACACCATCGACATGCCGCCGGGCTCCAAGCGCAGCTACCGGGTCACCGCCGACGCCCTGGGCCGCTGGGCCTACCATTGCCACCTGCTGCTGCACATGGAAATGGGCATGTTCCGTGAAGTGCGCGTGGACGAGTAAGGGAACCTAGAGATGATCAGCTCACTGAATACCGCAAGACGGGTCGGCGGCGCCCTGGCGCTCGCCCTGGGCGTGACCAGCCTGGCCAATGCCGCCGGGCAGATGGACCACTCGCAGATGGATCATTCGAAAATGGACCATTCGCAGATGAACCATGGGGCGATGGGTCATGGCGGCATGCAGGCGCCGGCCCAGCAGCCCCAGGTCATGGACCACGGCGCCATGGATCACAGCCAGATGAACCACGGCCAGATGGACCATAAGGCCATGGGCCACGGCGACGCCTACCAGCCGCCCACCACCAGCCGCACGCCGATCCCGGTGCTGACCGACGCCGACCGCGCCGCCGCGTTCCCGCCGCTGCCCGGCCATGCCGTGCACGACAAGATGCTCAGCTGGTTCCTGCTGTTCGACCAGCTGGAATACCAGAACGCCGACGAAGGCAGCGTGCTCAGCTGGGATGCCTCGGCCTGGGTGGGCGGCGACATCGACCGCCTGTGGCTGCGCTCGGAAGGCGAGCGGACCAACGGCATGACTGAGGAAGCCGAGCTCCAGGCGCTCTGGGGCCACGCCATCGGCCCCTGGTGGGAGCTGGTCGGCGGCCTGCGCCAGGACTTCGAGCCGGGCCCGGCGCAGACCTGGGGTGCCTTCGGCATCCAGGGCATGCCGCTGTACGGCCTGGAAGTCGAGGCTACCGGTTTCGTCGGCGAACAGGGACAGAGCGCCCTGCGCCTGGAGGGCGAGTACGACATGCTGCTGACCAACCGGCTGATCCTGCAGCCCACCGCCGAACTGAATTTCTACGCCAGGAACGACCACGAGCGCGGCGTAGGCTCTGGCCTGGCCAGCAGTGAAGTGGGCCTGCGCCTGCGCTACGAGATTCGCCGTGAATTCGCACCCTACATCGGTGTCACCTGGAATCGCGCCTACGGCAATACCGCCGACATGGTGCGCGAAGAAGGCGGCGATGTCAGCGAGGCGCGCCTGGTCGCCGGTATCCGGCTGTGGTTCTGAGGACCTGATGTGAAAAGAACAATAAAGACCCTGGTCGCCGCGAGCATAGTCGGCGGGGCCGCGGCCACCGCCGGCGCCTACTTCGGCCTGGTCAACGTCGGCGCCGACGACCCGCACCTGCCGGCCATGTACGCCTTCCTGAGCATGGCCCGCGATCGCTCCATCGAGGTGCGCTCGCGGGATATTCAGGTGCCCGACCTCGACGACCAGGAGCTGATCCGCGCCGGCGCCGGCAACTACAACTCGATGTGCATCGGCTGCCACCTGGCCCCCGGCGTCGCCGCTACCGAACTGAGCCAGGCGCTCTATCCCGCACCGCCGAACCTGGCCGAGATCGGCGTCGACGGCAACCCGGCGGCCGCCTTCTGGACCATCAAGCACGGCATCAAGGCCAGCGGCATGCCGGCCTGGGGCAAGAGCATGGCTGACCCCTATATCTGGGGCATGGTCGCCTTCCTGCAGAAGCTGCCGGAACTCGACCCCCGGGAGTACCGCGCCCTGGTCGCCTCCAGCGGCGGCCACCAGCACGGCGGCGGCGAGTCCGACATGCACAACCATGAAGGACAGCACGGCGGCGCCAGCGACGATCACCACGCCGGCGAAATGGCCGGCATGAGCCATCATGACGAGGCCGCGGATGACCATCATGCTGGCGAGGCGGCTGGCGCCAGTCACCATGATGCCGCCGTCGACCACCATGGCGACGCAACGCCCGGCGCCAGCCACCACGACACCCAGATAGCTGCCGAGGTGCCAAAGCCGGCCACCACGATCCACCTCCACGCCGACGGCAAGGAGCATGTGCATGCCCACTAAATCCAACCTGTACCGAGCCGGCATTCAGGCCAGCGCCTTGGCCGTCCTGCTGTTCGGCGCCGCGGCGCAGGCCGCCGAGCCCCTGACCCTCGACGTGCACCGCGACGCCAACTGTGGCTGCTGCAAGAAGTGGGTCGCACACCTGCAAGACAATGGCTTCAAGGTCAATGACCATGTCGAGTCGGACATGGTCGCGGTCAAGCAGCGCCTGGGCGTGGCGCCCCGCCTGGCCGCCTGTCACACCGCGGTGCTCGACGGCAAGTTCGTCGAGGGCCATGTGCCGGCGGCGCAAGTGCGCGAACTGCACGGACGCACCGACCTGCTCGGCATCGCCGTGCCCGGCATGCCGGCCGGCTCGCCGGGCATGGAAGTCGGCGGCAAGCAGCAGGCCTACCAGGTCATCGGTCTGACTCCGGCGGGCCGCGACCTGGTGGTCGCCGAGTATCCGGCGAACTAAACGTCGATCTCGCCCAGTCGCCCGACAGTCCCCGGGGCCAGGCTGACTACACTGGCTCCAGAGCCCAACCAACCGCTCGGCCTGCTGACAACGGTAGAGCGTTCGGCCGGCAGCCTGATCCGGCATGATGCGACGAGGGCGAACCATGATCCGGCAACTACGAATCCCATACACGCCGACAGCGCCCAAGCACACAGGACTGGGCAGGCCCTGGCGGCGGCTGACGAGCGGCCTCCTGGCCCTCCTCCTTCAGGCTGCGGGTCCGGCCACGGCGCAGACCGCCGATGCCGGCATCCGCGCCGGCCTGACCATCTGGCCCACGCCGAAGCCCGTAGCGGAAGTCGAGTTTAGCGATGGCGAGGGCAAGCGCCGCACGCTGGGCGACTTCGAGGGCAAGATAGTGCTGCTCAACGTCTGGGCCACCTGGTGCGCCCCCTGCCGCGAGGAAATGCCGACCCTGGACCGCCTGCAGGAACGACTCGGCGGCAAGGACTTTCAGGTGCTGGCCCTCTCGGTCGACCCGGACGGGACGCAGCTGGTGCGGGACTTCTACACCGAGATCGGCATCCGACACCTCGAGCTCTATATCGACGAGCGCGCCCAGGCCAACCGCGACCTGGGCGCCTATGGCTTGCCGGCCACCCTGCTGCTCGACCGCCAGGGCCGGGAGCTGGGGCGCAAACTGGGCGCCGCCGAATGGGACAACCCGGAGGTCATCGACTACCTGCGCGAGCTGATGGCCGCACCCCAGTAGAGCTGATCGGGGCGCCCCCTGGGGCCCCTCCCCTGCCCCTGCACATGCCCTTCATGCTGAGGAGCCGGCCCGGCTACCCGGCCCTCCGGTCAGCACCTCGATGATCGGGCACTGCGCTTTTTCCTCGCCGGCGTCGCACTGTGCGATCAGTTCATCCAGGATCTGCCGAATTCCTGCCAGCTCGGCCATTTTCTGCTCGATGAGTGCCAACTTGCGGGCCGCCAGGGCCCGCGTCTCGGCGCAGGCACACGCCTGATCGAGGCCGAGCAAGCCCGCCACCTCCTCGAGCGTGAAGCCCAACGCCTGCGCCCGCTTGATAAAACACAGCCGGGCGACCATGAGCGCCGGATAGCGCCGCTGGCCACCCGGCGGTTTGACCGGCTCATGCAGCAAGCCGCGCCGCTGGTAGTAGCGGATCGTCTCAACGCTCACCCCAGCAGCCTTGGCCAATTTACCGATACTCAGTTCGCCCCCCATGATTTCCTCCTTGACTCCGTACTCGGGTACGGAATTTAGACTGACAGCAACATCCACAGGTTCAAGGAATCGACATGGCTCAGTTCACCGGGAAAGGTTCACTGGTCGCGGGCAGCCTGGCGGCCATTGGCGCCTCGCTATGCTGCGTCGCACCGTTGCTGTTGCTGACCCTCGGCGTCGGTGGCTCTTGGGTCGGCAGCCTCGTGGCCATGGAACCCTACCGTCCGTTCTTCATCGCTTTGACCCTGCTGTTTCTCGGCCTGGCTTTTCGCCGGCTCTATCTCCTGCCGCCGGCCTGTACGCCGGGCACCCGCTGCGCCAGGCCGCGCGGGAGCAACCGTCAGCGTCTCGCGTTCTGGATAGTGACGGTGCTGCTGCTCGCCCTGCTGGCCCTGCCCTGGCTCGCGCCGCTGCTGTTTTACTGAAGGAGGTGTCCCATGCACAAACTGCTACTGACGAGCCTGGCCATCCTGCCCTTGCTGGCAGCCGCCGGTGCCCCGGTTCCGGTCACCCTCGAGGTGCGGAACATGAGCTGCGGACTCTGTCCGATCACGGTCAAACAGGCACTGCAGAAAGTGCCGGGAGTGGAAAGCGTGCGGATCGATTACGCACGCAAGACCGCCAGCGTCCGCTACGCCCCAGACCAAGTCCGGCCCGACACACTGATCGAGGCAACCAGCAGTGCCGGCTATCCCGCCACGGTGCAGGAGTAACGCCACAATGCCGCCCATCATCCTCGAGTCCGTGCTGACCTGTCCGCGCTGCGGTTTCGCCAAGCGCGAAAGCATGCCCACCGACGCCTGCCTGTACTTCTACGAGTGCAGTCGGTGCCGAACACTGCTGCGGCCAAATCCAGGGGACTGTTGTGTGTTCTGCTCGTTCGGCTCGGTACGCTGCCCGCCGGTTCAGCAGCAAGGCGCCTGCTGTGCAACCGGGAACTAGGTAGAGGGACTCGACAGTGGACACGCCAGCGCCGCACCAGTCCGCCTGCGCCGTGCCTGTAAACGCTGAAGACTAGGAGGGACACTGGTGTCAGGTGACGACACGCCAATCGCCGGCGGCGAGAGATGAGGGAGCCGATGAACTCACGGGCTCACAGCGCCCCCTTGGCGAGCCCCAGACAACCGCCAAGAAACACCAAGGCCCGCATCGCTGCGGGCCTTGAAACGCTGGTGCCGCTGAGAGGAATCGAACCCCCGACCCCATCATTACGAATGACGTGCTCTACCAACTGAGCTACAACGGCGCTCGCGCATTATTCAATGGGGCCGGCAGGGGCTCAAGAGGGTTCTGCGTTTTTATCTCTCGGAGCTGCATCGCCTGCCGGCCGCGATGGGCTCGACCAGACGTAGAACTTAGCCCTCGAGCAATTCGATGCGATCGTCGTGGATCCGGATCAGCCCCTGCTTGTACAACCCGCCGATGGCCTTCTTGAAATTACCCTTGCTGGCGCGGAACTGCGCGCTGATGGCTTCCGGCGAGCTCTTGTCGCTGAGTTCCAGCACCCCTCCATGCTCACGCAGCTTGGCCAGGATCTGCTCGCTGAGGCTGCCCACGACGTCCTGCCCCACGGGCTGCAGGCTCAGGCTGATCTTGCCGTCGGCGCGCACTTCCTTGATGAAACCCTTCTCGCGCATGCCGCTACGTAAGAACTTGAACAGTTCGTTCTTGTGGATCAGCCCCCAGTGCTGGCCATTGATGATGGCCTTGAAGCCCATGTCGGTGGACTCGACCACCAGCAGGTCGACCTCCTGACCGGCCCGATAGTTGGCCGGCAACCTGTCCAGGTACCGGTCCAGGCGCGCCGTAGCGGTGATGCGCTTGCTGCGTTTGTCGAGAAAGACATGCACCACGCAATAGTCGCCGACCTGCAGCGGGCGTTTCTCTTCCGAATGGGGCAGCAGCAAGTCTTTGGGCAGTCCCCAGTCGAGAAACAAACCCACGCGATTGATATCCACGACTTTCAGGCTGGCGAACTCTCCGACCTGAACTTTGGGTTTTTCCGTGGTGGCAATTAACTTGTCGTCACTGTCCAAATAGATAAATACATTCAGCCAGTCGTCCACTGCACTCGGCGAATCCTTGGGGATGTAGCGCTTGGGCAATAATATTTCGCCATCCGCGCCACCATCCAGATACAGGCCGAAGTCGGTGTGCTTGACGACCTGCAAACAGTTCATGCGTCCAATTACCGCCATGGTGCCCTACCCTCGTTGCGAGGGCGGTATTCTACCCGAGTTGCCGGCGGCTTTGCTGCCCAGGCCGCGGCGGCGGCCTGGAGCTACAGGGCTCGCGGAGCCATCCGACCGACGGCAATGCCCAGAATGGCCCACCGATACAAACAGCGACCGGGTAGGACGTCCCACTAAAAACAACGACTTAGTTACCCGAGTCGTTAATTGCGAACTTGCTTGAAAAACCGCCGCGCCGGCCGACATGCCCGCCCAACATTATTTACCAAGCAATTGTCAAGCAATTCGCGTACAATGTTCGGCCAAATTAATTTCCGTATAGGTTAATGGCTGCCATGCGAGTAAAAGCATCCCAGAGCAAACCCAAGCCGGCCCCGGCCGTTGAGACCAGCGCCTCCCTCGACGCCCAGGTCGCGGCCTTCCTGAAAGGCGGCGGCGAGATTCAGCAGATCGAGAAAGGCGTCAGCGGCCAGGTCCATGGCGCCAGCAAGCAGATCACCATCGGCAAGAAATAGCCGCGCCCCGGTCAGCCAAGCCGCGCTTTGCTCAGCCTCGACAAAGCGCCCGGCGCCCCTCTCCTCCTGCACCTCACTCCGGCCCTTGCTACGGGCTGAGCCAACCGCTCGGGCAGCCGAAGACGACGCCAGAGCCCTGCCACCTAATAACGCCTATCGAGGCCGCAGCCCCAGGCGCAGCAGTCGGCCATTCTCCGAGTCGGTCAGCACGTAGAGGTATCCGTCGGGCCCTTGGCGCACGTCGCGAATGCGTGCATCCAGCGGCTCCAGCAGACGCTCCTCGTGACTCAGCCGATCGCCGTCCAGCTCGAGGCGCAGCAGTACTCGCCCGGCCAGCGCGCCGATGAACAGGCTGTGTCGCCATGCGGGAAAGCGCTGGCCGTCATAGAAGGCCATGCCGCTGATGGCCGGCGACTTCTCCCAGACATGATGCGGCGGCTCGGTGCCGGCCACCGTCTTGCCCTGGGCCTCGGGAATCGGCAGAAACGAATAGTTCACGCCATGGGTGGCGAGCGGCCAGCCATAGTTGCGCCCGGCCTGGGGAATGTTGATCTCATCGCCGCCGCGGGGGCCGTGCTCGTGCACCCACAGCCGTCCCGTCCAGGGATTGAGGGCCGCGCCCTGGGGATTGCGATGGCCATAGGACCAGATTTCCGGGCGGGCGCCGGCCCGGTCGACGAAGGGGTTGTCGTGCGGTACGCGGCCGTCGGGGTACAGGCGCACCACCTTGCCCTGCAGCTTGTCGAGGTGCTGAGCGGTGGGACGCTGGTTGTTCTCGCCCAGGGCGATAAACAGGTAGCCCTGGCGATCGAACACCAGGCGCGCCCCGAAATGCACCCCGGTCGACAGCTTCGGCAGCTGCCGAAAGATCACCTCGAAGTCCTCCAACCGGCGCCTGTCCGCCGACAAACGGCCGCGTCCGACTGCAGTGCCGGCACGGCGCTGGGCACCGGCTTCGGCATAGGCGAGGTAGACCCAGCGGTCTGTGGCGAAATCCGGCGACAGCGCCACATCCAGCAGGCCGCCCTGCCCCCTGGCATAGACCGTCGGCACCCCCTGGATGGGCGCCGACAGCCGGCCGTCTGCATCGAACAGGCGCAGCCGCCCGGGGCGCTCGGTCAACAGCAGGCCCTGGCGCTCCGGCAGGAACGCCAGGGCCCAGGGGTGCTCCAGGCCGGACAGCAGCTCCTCGACCTGCACGATGCCGCGCTCGCTCGGGTACTCGCGCCCCAGTGCGGCGGCCGGCAACAGCAACGCGGCAGCCAGAGCGAGAAGCACAAGCGCAGACCTGGCCGGCATGGAAAGACCTCCTGGGTTCAAGCGGCGGGACACTGTCCCGGCTCTCGACTCGAGCATAGCGCACCAGCATCCGCCGGCTTGCAACCCTGGCAGTCGTCGCCTCGCGCCGACCATGATCAGCGAGATCGATGGCGAGGGATTCGTCCGGGCGCAGCCGTCGCGGTCTAGACTGGGGCGCTGATTCCATCGCCATCTTAGGGAGAACCCCGATGCTCAAAGCCCAGTACCAGGTGCGCGGCCCCGTACCGCAGGACGTGATCGAAGCCGTCGAACTGCAACTGCCGGCGCCCGCCGCCGGCGAGGTGCGGGTCAAGGTGCAGGCCGCACCGATCAACCCCTCCGACGTGCTCACCCTGACCGGCGAGTACGGCATGCTGCCGCCGCTGCCGGCGATCGGCGGTAACGAGGGCGTCGGCCGGGTCGAGGAACTCGGCGCCGAGGTCAGCCACCTCAAGGTCGGCCAGCTGGTGCTGTTGCCGGTCGGCTGCGGCACCTGGGTCAGCCACCTCAACGCCCCGGCGAGCAAGCTGATCCCGCTGCCGGAGGCCGACCCGCAGCAGCTGGCGATGATGACGGTCAACCCGCCGACTGCCTCGCTGCTGCTCAGCCAGTTCGTCGATCTGCAGCCCGGCGATTGGGTGATCCAGAATGCCGCCAACTCTGGCGTCGGTAGCTATCTGGTGCAGCTGGCCAAGCTGCGTGGTTTCAAGACCATCAACGTGGTGCGTCGCGAGTCGGCGGTGGCCGGGGTCGAGGCCGAAGGCGGCGACGTGGTGCTGGTCGATGGCCCGGACCTGGCCAAGCGTGTGCGCGCGGCGACCGGCGGCGCGGACGTGCGCCTGGGCATCGACGCGGTCGGCGGCGCGGCCACCGACCACCTGGCCGCGTGCCTGTGCGAGGGCGGCGTGCTGGTCAACTACGGCATGATGAGCCGCCAACCCTGCCAGGTGTCGGCCGCCTCCTTCGTGTTCCGCGACGTCACCCTCAAGGGCTTCTGGCTGGCCAAGTGGTTCCGCCAGGCCACCCAGGCCGAGCAGATGCGGGTGTTCGGCGAACTGACCCAGTTGATCGCCAGCGGCAAGCTGCGCGCCCGGGTGGCCGCCACCTACGACGTCAGCGAGATCAAGCAGGCCGTAGCGGCGGCGGCCAGCGGCGAACGCGACGGCAAGATCCTGATCGTGCCCAAGTAACACCGAGCAGCCGGGCGGCTAGGCCGAGTCGCCTTCCGCCTGGCTCAGAACAGGGTCCTCAGCGGCTCGGACGAGACGCTCAGCCATACCACCAGGCCACCGACCACCAGGTGCAGCAGCGCGATCAGCCAGAATTTCAGCTGATAGCCGAGCTTGCGGTTCTTGTGACGGATCAGCCGCTGCGCCAGCAAGCCGCCCGGCCAGCCACCCAACAGCTCGTACAGATGCAGGCGTGCCTCCGGCGTGCGCCGAACGCCGCGAATGGCGCACTGCTTGTCGCGGTAGTAGGCGATAAAGCAGATCAGGCTCATCAGCCCATAGACCAGTGCCAGACACACCAGCACATCGACCCCGCCGAACAGCGGCTGGAGCTGCTCGTGCCAGAGCCTGGCCAGCCCCCGCAGCATAGACGGATAGCTGGCATAGCCACTGACGCTCAAGGCCAGGTTGCTGTGTGCGATGCTGCAGGCCTGGTCGCTGTAGAGCACCACCCCGTCGGGCTGCCGGCACTCGTGGATCGCGCCCTGGCCCAGGGCCTGGAACGATAACGCCAACAGTGCGCTCGCCCCCAGCGGCCACAAGCGCACCCTGCTTACTCGGCCGCCGGCTTACGGCGCTTGAGCGGCGCCAGGCCGTCCTGGCTGACCAGCGCCGGGGCGTCGCCCTTCGGCTTGTTGATCGTGTTGCGCTTGCTCGGGGTCTTGGCCGCGGGCTTCTTCGCCGCCTTCTTGCCGCCCTTGGCGTCGGTCTTTTTCTTCTTGGTGCCGGCCGCCTTGCCGGAGGCCTTGAGGTTCTTCGGCCCCTGGTAGCTGCCCTTGAGCTCCTTGATGCTGCGCCGTTCGAAGCGCTGCTTGAGGTAGCGCTCGATGCTCGACATCAGGTTCCAGTCGGTGTGGCAGATCAGCGAGATCGCCAGGCCCTCGGCGCCGGCGCGGCCGGTACGGCCGATGCGGTGCACGTACTCGTCGCCGGAGCGCGGCATGTCGAAGTTGATCACCAGGTCCAGGCCGTCGACGTCCAGGCCGCGGGCCGCCACGTCGGTGGCCACCAGCACCTTCACCGCACCCTGCTTGAGGCGCTCGATGGCCAGCTTGCGGTCCTTCTGGTCCTTCTCGCCGTGCAGCACGAAGGTCTTGAACTCGCGCGCCACCAGCTTGCCGTAGAGGCGGTCGGCCTGGACCCGGGTGTTGGTGAAGACGATCGCCTTGTCGTAGGTTTCGTTGGTCAGCAGCCACTCGACCAGCTGTTCCTTATGGTAGTTGTGGTCGGCGGTGATGATCTGCTGGCGGGTACCCTCGTTGAGCTGGCTGACCGCGTTGAGCTGCAGATGCTGGGGTTCCTTGAGCACCTTGGCGACCATCTCGCGCAGGCCCGAGCCGCCGCTGGTGGCGGAGAACAGCAGGGTCTGGTGCGGGCCGCTGCAGGCCTCGGCCAGGCGCTGCACGTCTTCGGCGAAGCCCATGTCGAGCATGCGGTCGGCCTCGTCCAGCACCAGTACCTCGACCTCCTCCAGCGGCAGGTTGCCGGCGTTGGCGTGCTCGATCAGCCGCCCCGGGGTACCGATCAGGATGTCCACCCGGCGCAGCATCGCCGCCTGCGACTTGAAGTCCTCGCCGCCGGTAATCAGGCCGGCCTTGAGGAAGGTGAACTGGGCGAAGCGCTCGACCTCCTTGAGGGTCTGCTGGGCCAACTCGCGGGTCGGCAGCAGGATCACCGCGCGCAGGCTCAGCCGCGGCTTGGCCGCGCCGTCGCCGAGCAGGCGGTTGAGCAGCGGCAGAACGAAGGCGGCGGTCTTGCCGCTGCCGGTCTGGGCGATCACCCGCAGGTCTCGGCCCTGCAGCGCCGGCGGAATGGCCGCCACCTGCACCGGGGTGGGCTCGACAAAGTTCAGCTCGGCCACGGCTTTCAGCAGGCGTTCGTGCAGGGCGAATTGGGAAAACACGGGGTCAACCTCGGCAAAATACGGAAATCAGCTGCATAGCCTAACGGTTTCCCGCGCCGCGGCCGAATTTCTTTGCGCCGGCCCGCCCAACGCGTGGGCCCCGGTCCTTGAACCAAAAGCGTTTGAGGCGCTCAATTGCATCAGGAGAATCACCAACAACCCGTCCGGAGACCGCCATGCCCCGTCCCTCCCCCTTGCTCCTGTGCAGCATCCTGAGCCTGGCCCTGAGCGCTCAACTCGCCGTGGCCGCCCCGAAACACGACAAGCATAGCGGCAGCCATGGCGGCGAGGTCGCCGTCCACCTGAACGGTCCGACGATCGACATCGGCCGGGTGCGCATCATCCTCGGCGACAACCGCCACCTGCTGGCACCGGCCGGCGCGCTGCCGCCGGGCATTGCCAAGAACCTGGCCCGCGGCAAGCCGCTGCCACCGGGTATCGCCAAGAACTTCGACGCCCGCCTGGCCGGCCAGCTTCCCCGTTACGAGGGCTACGAATGGAAGCAGATCGGCCGCGACGTGGTGCTGGTGGCCATCGCCACCGGCATCGTCTACGAGGTGCTGAGAAACGTGCTGGACTGATCGCTGCCAGCGCCTTCGCGCAGGTGGCCGAGCTTGACGTATGTGAGGCAGCCTGCGGTGGATAACGGCGTGTGCCGCGAACCAGGGGGGATGCGCAGCCAGGTACCGACCGGGTAGGTGCCGAACTCGTCCTCCAACACCCCCTCCAGCACCAGGACTTCTGCGCCGCCAAGGTGTGACTGGGCCTGCAAGCGGGTCCCCGGCGCCCAGCGCAGTAGCGCCGTGTGCACCGCGGCGTAGCTGTCCAGCGGCAGCACCTGCAGCCCCGGCACCCGGCCCGGTTGCCACTCGGCCGTGCGGCTGTCGATGCGCGCCGTGCGCTGGTCCTCCGCCGCCTGGTAGCACAGCTTGACGAACAACAGGCAGCCGCCCGGGCTGGAGGGCGTATGGCCGCTGCCCGGCGGGTTCTTCAGCCAATAGCCGGCCGGGTACTCGCCATGCTCGTCGACGAACACGCCCTCGAGCACCAGAATCTCCTCGCCGCCCGGATGCAGGTGGCGGCTGAACGCCGAGCCCGGCGCATAGCGCACGATCGAGGTGGCACGGCCGCTTTCCGCGGCGAAACGCTCCAGGGGGCGGCGCTCGACACCGGGCAGCGGCGAGGCCTGCCAGGCGAGCGCGTGGGTATCGAGCACCACCCGCCGGTCGAGGTCGGCATTGATTCGCATGGCGTCCACCTGCAAGCCCGTGATAAGCCAGCCTACCCTATCCCGGTGCCTCAGATGCGCCGCTGCTTGATCAACAGGCGCACGCTGTCCCAGGCGACCAGCATCACCGCCAGCCAGATCGGCAGGTAGGTCAGCCACTGCCCGGCGTCGAATTGCTCGCCCAGGTACAGCAGCGACACGGCGAACAGCAGCACCGGCTCGACGTAGCTGAGGATGCCGAACAGGCCCAGGGGCAGCAGCCGGCTGGAAGCCATCATCCCGGCGAAAGCCAGGGTGCCGAGCAACCCCAGCCCCGGCAGCCACCACCACAGCTGCGGAGCCCGTTCGAAGACATCGGCCGGCCCCCAGACGATGATCATCCAGATGGCGATGGGGGCCAGCATCAGCATCTCCAGGATGAAACCGGACAACGCATCCATGCGCATCCAGCGGCGCAGCATGAAGTAAGGCGGATAGCCCAGGGCGGTGACCAGGGTCACCCAGGAGAACGCCTGGGTACGCCACAGTTCGTGCAGCACCCCGAGCGTCGCGCAGACCACCGCCACCTTGAGCAGCGGCCGCAGGCGCTCGCCGTAGAACAGCCGGCCGGCCAGGACCATCACCAGCGGCAGCAGGAAGTAGCCGAGGGACACGTCGAGCATGTAGCCGGCCAGCGGCGCCCAGACGAACAGGCCCCACTGCACGCCGATCAACAATGCCGACACCGGAGCGGCCAGCAGCAGCAGGGGCTCGCGGCGCAGGCGCCCGAGTACCGCGGCCAGGGTCGTCCACTGCCGAGTCAGCGCCAGCAGCAGCAGTATCGCCGGAATCGACCAGAGCACCCGCTGGGCGAACACCTGCACGCCGTCCAGCGGCGCCAGTTGCTGCACGTATGCGGGAATCAGGGCAAACAACACAGACGAACACACCGACAGCGCCACACCACGTCCAGACAGCTTCATCGCCTCGCCTCGGCTCCTTGCACAGGACTCGTCCGAATAAACAACAGGGATGCGGCAATCACCGCCCCGCCCAGGCCCAGGCGCAGCAGGTCGGCATCGCGATTCCATAACAACAGGTTGACCAGCAGGCCGGCCGGCACCAGGGCGTTGTTCATCACCGCCAGGGTGCCGCCATCGACCAGGCTGGCGCCCTTGTTCCACCAGTAAAGCCCCAACCCGGAGGCCACCATACCGAGCCAGAGCAACACGCTCCACTGCAGGGCGCTGCTGGGTAAGCGGGTGGCGTTTCCGAATGCCAGGAAGGCCGGCAAGGCCACCGCCAGCGCGCCCAGGTAGAAGTAGCCGAAGCGCCGGTACTGCGGCAGATCCGAGGGATGGCGGGCCAACAGGTGCTTGTACAGCACCTGGCCGGCGGCGAAGGTGGCGTTGGCAACCTGCAGCAGACAGAACCCCAGGTAGAAATCCGTACCGATCCGGTCGTAGCGAATCAGCACCGCACCGGCCACGGCCATCAGCGCGGCAAATAGGGCCATGGGATTGAAACGCCGGCGCAGGGCATCCTCGATCAGGGTCACATACAGGGGCGTGAGCACGGTGAACAGCAGCACCTCCGGCACGCTCAGCAGGCCGAAGCTCAGATACAGGCAGACGTAGGTGACGCCGAACTGCAGAGCCCCGATCAGCAACATGCCGCGGACGAAGGTCGCCGGTACGCCGCGCCAGCAGGTCAGCGGCAGGAACACCAGGCCGGCGATGACGATGCGTGTCAGCACGGCGAAGTAACTGTCCACCTGGCCGGCCAGGTATTCGCCGATCAGGCTGAAGGAAAAGGCCCACAGCAGGGTCACGAACAGCAGATAACGCATGGTCACCTCGAGAAAACCGGCGACCTTATCCACTCCGTGCACTTGCGGCAATGCCCGGCAGCCAACGCGCCTGCGCGACTCACGCTGGGGCCGCAAAAAAAGGCCCAATCAACCAGTGGAGGAGATTGATCGGGCAGATCCGCGCCCAGGAGCGTGGGACGCGAAGGGTGTCACTGTTACTTAGAGATTAGGCCACTTGCGCCAGCTTCGCCTGGGCTTCGGCCAGCCCCTTCTCGGAAAACTCCCCCCCCATGTTGAGCCCCTCGGCATGGATGAAGCTGACATCGTGAATGCCGATGAAGCCCAGGGCCTGACGCAGATAGGGTTCCTGATGATCCAGGCTGCCGCCGGCATAGATGCCGCCGCGGGCGGTGAGGACGAAGGCGCGCTTGCCGCTGAGCAGGCCCTGGGGGCCGTTCTCGGTGTACTGGAAGGTCACCCCGGCACGCAGCACATGGTCGAGCCAGGCCTTCAGGGTGCTGGGAATCGCGAAGTTGTACATGGGCGCGGCCAGCACCAGCACATCGGCGGCCAGCAGCTCGTCGGTGAGCCGGTTGGACAGCGCCAGCGCGGCCTGCTCCGCCTCGCTCTGCTGCTCGGCCGGGGTCATCCAGCCGCCCAGCAGGTTGCCGTCCAGATGCGGCACCGGCTCCACGGCCAGGTCGCGCACGCTGACCCGGTCGGCCGGATGGCTGGCCTGCCAGCGCGCGATGAACTGCGCGGTGAGCTGGCGGGAGATCGAACCTTGTTGGCGGGCACTGCTTTCGATTACCAGGACTTGGGACATGATCTTGGGCTCCATCTTGGGTTGTTGTGAGTCGATGGGCACAGACTATGGCCACAACAGCCGATTAAAAAGCGCAAAAAACAAGCCAAACCAATCAACAAAGTTGATTTATAAAACACGGCGCACTAGGCTCAGACCTGTCCACGGCCTTACGGGGTCGGTCCGCGCTGGGTCAGTTCAGGGTGCAGGTCAGTTTCACCCGCAGCTTGATGATGCTGCGGGCGAACTTCACCGTCATGTTGCTGCTTTCTCCTGCCGCCAGTACCACCTTGCGCGTGCGCGGCCGTTCGGGGCCGTTGCGGAACACCCCGCTGCAGTGCGCCTCGGTCAGGCCGTAGTTGTACAGCAGCACCGCGCCCATGTTGTGGTCGATCTCCTGGGTGGTGGCGGACACCTCGGTGCCGTTGAGCGTCTTGTCCAGCTCGATCGGATAGGCGAAAGCCGCCAATGGCAGCAGGGCGATCAGGGCGCAGCAGAGGTTTCTCATCGGGCAGTCTCCGGCATGGGACTGCCAGTTTAGGGCGATATCGCCGCGCCGTGCACCCGGCGACTCGCGTGAATAGGAGAGGATAATGAAAGCCCCGCGCGTGACCCTCGATCAATGGCGGACCCTGCAGGCGGTGGTCGACCAGGGCGGCTTCGCCCAGGCCGCCGAGGTGCTGCACCGCTCGCAGTCCTCGGTCAGCTACACCGTGGCGCGCATGCAGGAGCAGCTCGGCGTGCCGCTGCTGCGCATCGACGGACGCAAGGCGGTGCTCACCGAGGCCGGCGAGGTGCTGCTGCGCCGCTCGCGGCAGCTGGTCAAGCAGGCCAGCCAGCTGGAAGACCTGGCCCACAACATGGAGCAGGGCTGGGAAGCCGAGGTACGCCTGGTGGTCGATGCCGCCTACCCCAACGCCCGCCTGGTGCGCGCCCTCACCGCCTTCATGCCGCAGAGCCGCGGCTGCCGCGTGCGCCTGCGCGAGGAAGTGCTGTCGGGAGTCGAGGACGTGCTCAAGGAAGGCACCGCCGACCTGGCCATCAGCGGCCTGAACATCCCAGGCTATCTGTGCACCGAGATGAGCACCGTGGAGTTCGTCGCCGTCGCCCACCCCGACCACTCGCTCCACCGCCTGCAGCGGGAGCTGAGCTTCCAGGACCTGGAGGGCCAGATGCAGGTGGTGATCCGCGATTCGGGCCGACAGCAGCCACGGGACGTCGGTTGGCTCGGCGCCGAGCAGCGCTGGACAGTGGGCAGCCTGGCCACCGCCGCCAGCTTCGTCAGCAGCGGCCTGGGCTTCGCCTGGCTGCCACGCCACATGATCGAACGCGAGCTCAGGGACGGCCTGCTCAAGCCGCTGCCGCTGGACCAGGGCGGCAGCCGCAATACCCGCTACCTGTTGTACTCGAACAAGGACAAGCCCCTCGGACCGGCCACGCAGATCCTCGCCGAGCTGATCCGCCGCTTCGACGCCGCGCCGCTCGATGCCCCCTTCGCCTCGCCCGTAACGTCCAGCGCGAAGCACTAGCCCATGGCCTACTTCGACTGCGACGGCTGCCAGCTGCACTATGAGGAATACGGCCAGGGCGCCCCACTGCTGCTGGTGCACGGCCTGGGCTCGAGCACCCGCGACTGGGAATACCAGATCCCCACGCTCGCCGCGCGCTACCGGGTCGTGGCCCTCGATCTGCGCGGCCACGGCCGCTCCGACAAGCCGCGCGAGCGCTACAGCATCGCCGGCTTCGCCGAGGACGTGGCGGCGTTGATCGAACACCTGCAGCTGGGCAAGGTGCACCTGGTCGGCATCTCCATGGGCGGCATGATCGGCTTCCAGCTGGGCGTCGATCGCCCCGAACTGCTCAGGAGCCTGTGCATCGTCAACAGCGCCCCGGAGGTCAAGGCCAGACGCCCCCGCGACTACCTGGAAATCGCCAAGCGCTGGAGCCTGTCGCGCCTGCTCAGCCTCGACACCATCGCCAAGGGCCTGGGCCGGCTGCTGTTCCCCCGCCCCGAGCAGGCCGAGCTACGGCGCAAGATCGAAGAGCGCTGGCCACGGAACGACAAGCGCGCCTACCTGGCCAGCCTCGACGCCATCATCGGCTGGGGCGTGCGGGAACGCCTGGCACGTATCACCTGTCCTACCCTGGTGATCAGCGCCGACCGCGACTACACGCCGGTGGCGCAGAAGCAGGCCTACGTCGACGAGATGCTCGACGCGCGCCTGCTGGTGATCGAAAACTCGCGCCACGCCACACCCCTGGACCAACCACAATGCTTCAATAGCAGCCTGCTGGCCTTCCTCGACGAAGTCGAAGGGGCCGCGCCACCCCACCACAAGGACCCATGAGAATGCTCAAACAACTCGCCCTCGCCGCCTGTTCCCTGCTGCTGTCCGCCAGCCTGCTGGCCGCGGAGAACCCCAAGGTGTTGCTGAGCACCAGCGCCGGCGAAATCGAAATCGAGCTGGAGGCCGAGAAGGCGCCGATCAGCGTGGAAAACTTCCTCGCCTACGTGGACAGCGGCCACTACGCCGGCACCCAGTTCCACCGGGTGATTCCCGGCTTCATGATCCAGGGCGGCGGCTTCGACGCCGACCTGCGGCAGAAGAAGACCCGGGCGCCGATCAAGAACGAAGCCGACAACGGCCTGCACAACGTGCGCGGCACCCTGGCCATGGCCCGCACCCAGGTGCGCGACTCGGCCACCAGCCAGTTCTTCATCAACCACAAGGACAATGCCTTCCTCGACCACGGCAGCCGCGACTTCGGCTACGCGGTATTCGGCAAGGTGGTGCGCGGCATGGAGGTGGTCGACAAGATCGCCATGGTGCCCACTGGCAACCGTGGCGGCCACCAGAACGTGCCCCGCGAGCCGGTGCTGATCCTCGAGGCCAAGCGCCTGTAAGCCCTGCCGGTGCGGGCCCGCGACGGCCCGCACCGGCCCTCGGACACGGCCGGGAAGGTGCCGCCCGGCGGACTGAAAAATGTCACCGCGCGCACATCGTTTCGTCATCATTGCGTCATGACGCGGGCGCAGATTCTCCGCCACCCTTAGGAGGAGTCTCACCATGTCACCACGCTTGCCGATCAAACCCCTTGCCCTGGTTCTGCTGGCCGCCTCGCTCGGCGCCTGCAGCCTGCACAACCCCGCCCCGGCGAAGACGGCCGTCGCCTTGAACAACGAGGACTGGTACCAGGTCCGCACCGACAACGAACTGTTCGTCTTCGACGACTACCAGGTGTTCCGCGACTTCCTCGACACCGGCAAGGCGCCCTACCTGAAGGACCTGCAGCGCAAGGACAAGCACGGCCAGTCGATCATCCTCGCCCTGCGCGCCGAGGATCAGGGCAAGCAGCTCGAGCAGATCGCCGCCTACCAGTTCCTCAACGTCAGCCTGCCGCCGGCCAACCCCTTCTACGGGGAGATCCGCCAGCACGGCGTGATCTACGTGTTCCAGCGCTACGGCGACATGATGGACACCTTCAGCCTCGGCGAGCCGATCTTCCGCCACACCGAGATCGCCTCCGGCCCCCAAGGCGAGCGGGTGGTCTACGGCCTGACCAAGGAAGAGAGCAAGCCCCTGGCGCTGATCGACGCGTTTCAGGCCCGCTACAAGCGCTAGGCACCAGGCACCGTGACTTCACGCCCGACGCCACCCCGGTGCCGGGCGTCTTCTTTCCGCGTCCCGGGCCGTAGCGGCCGCCTCCCCTTCCGTGCCCGTCGAGCGGCGCGCCGTTAGGCGATAGAATCGATCTCTTCCCATCGCCAAGGCAGGACGCCCGGATGCTGTTTCGCCGCTTCGAATCACTGCTCGACGTATTCAGGCCCAGCCCGGACAGGGAGCCGCCCCCGGGCATCCTGGGCTTCTACGTCCACTATCTGGGCCAGGCCTGGCCGTTGCTGCTGGCCGTGCTGGTGGTCGGCTTCTTCGCCGCGCTGATCGAGGTGGCACTGTTCGACTTCCTCGGCCGCCTGATCGACATGGCCCAGGCCACGCCCAGCACCGAGTTCTTCCAGCGCTACCGCGGCGAGCTGCTGTGGATGCTGCTGGTGGTGCTGCTGATCCGTCCGCTGGTGTTCGGCCTGCACGACCTGCTGGCCAACCAGGCGATCACCCCCAACCTGACCAACCTGGTGCGCTGGCAGAACCATCGCTACGTGCTCGGGCAGAGTCTGAGCTTCTTCCAGAACGACTTCGCCGGGCGCATCGCCCAGCGCATCATGCAGACCGGCCCGGCCCTGCGCGATTCGGCCATGCAGGTGGTCGACGCCCTGTGGCACGTACTGGTCTATGCCGGCAGCGCGCTGTACCTGTTCGCCGCGGCCGACCCGCGCCTGATGCTGCCGCTGGGCCTGTGGATCCTCGGCTACGGCCTGCTGCTGGGCTACTTCGTGCCGCGCATCAAGGAGCGCTCGGCCCGCGCCTCGGCGGCGCGCTCCAGCCTGATGGGGCGGGTGGTCGACGGCTACAGCAACGTCACCACCCTCAAGCTGTTCGCCCACAGCCGGGAGGAAGAAGGCTACGCCCGCGAGGCCATGCAGCGCCTGCTCGACAAGGTGCGCCGGCAGACCCGTACCGTCACCGCCCTGGACTTCAGCGTCACCTGCCTCAACGGCCTGCTGATCGGCGCCACCGGCGCCCTGGCGCTGTGGCTGTGGAGCCAGGCGCTGATCAGCACCGGGGCCATCGCCCTGACCCTGGGCCTGGTGATCCGCATCAACAACATGGCCGAGTGGATCATGTGGGTGGTCAACGGCATCTTCGAGAACGTCGGCACCGTGCAGGACGGCATGCGCACCATCGTCCAGCCGCGCCAGGTGCTCGACCGCGTCGACGCCCAGCCGCTGCGGGTCAGCCAGGGGACGGTGCGCTTCGAGCAGATCCACTTCCATTACGGCAAGGCGGACGGGGTGATCGGCGGGCTCGATCTGCAGGTGGGCGCCGGCGAGAAGATCGGCCTGGTCGGCCCGTCCGGCGCCGGCAAGTCGACCCTGGTCAGCCTGCTGCTGCGCCTCTACGACCTGCAGGACGGGCGCATCCTCATCGACGGCCAGGACATCGCCGCGGTGACCCAGGAGAGCCTGCGCGCACAGATTGCCGTGGTCACCCAGGACACCGCGCTGCTGCACCGCTCGATCCGCGACAACCTGCGCTACGGCAAGCCCGAGGCCAGCGATGCCGAGTTGCTGGAAGCGGTGCGCAAGGCCCGCGCCGAAACCTTCATCGGCCAGCTCGACGATGGCCAGGGCGGCCGCGGCCTGGACGCCCAGGTCGGCGAGCGCGGGGTCAAGCTGTCCGGCGGCCAACGCCAGCGCATCGCCATTGCCCGGGTGCTGCTCAAGAACGCGCCGATTCTGGTGCTGGACGAGGCCACCTCGGCGCTGGATTCGGAGGTCGAGGCGGCGATCCAGGAGAGCCTCGACACCCTGATGCAGGGCAAGACGGTGATCGCCATCGCCCACCGCCTGTCGACCATCGCGCGCATGGATCGCCTGGTGGTGATCGATCAGGGGCAGATAGTCGAGAGCGGCAGCCACGCCCAGCTGCTCGAACGCGGCGGTCTCTACGCCCGGCTCTGGCAACACCAGACCGGCGGCTTCGTCGGCGTGGAGTAGCCCGCGCGGCGGACTCAACCCTGCCGGTAGGGCAGCAGGCCGCGCGCCTCCTCGGCGTAGCCCTGCACCCCGAGCCGCTCCTGCTCGAGGAAATCCGCCACTGCCGCGCGCAGGCCGCCGTGGCAGAGGTAGTGCCAGGAACGGGTGAGCACCGGTTCGAAACCGCGGATCAGCTTGTGCTCGCCCTGGGCGCCGGCGTCGAAGCGCTGCAGGCCCTGGGCGATGGCCTGCTCCATGCCCTGGTAGAAGCAGGTCTCGAAATGCAGGCGGTCGAATTCCGCCAGGCAGCCCCAGTAGCGGCCATAGAGGCTATCGCCGCCGACCAGGCTGAAGGCCATGGCCACCGGCCGCCCGCCCTGGCGCGCCAGCACCACGCGGATGGCCTGCGGCATGCGCTCGGCCAGCAGGCCGAAGAATGCCCGCGTCAGGTAGGGCGACTGGCCACGCACCCGGTAGGTGTTGGCGTAACACCGGTAGACGAAGTCCCACTCCGCCTCATCGAGTTGGCCGCCCTCGCGCCAGTCGAACGCGATGCCGTGGCCGGCCACCTGCTCGCGCTCCTTGCGGATCTGCTTGCGCTTGCGCGAGCTGAGGCCGTCGAGGAAGTCCTGGAAGTCCCGGTAACCGCGATTGCGCCAGTGGTACTGGCAACCGAGACGCTCCAGCCAGCCCTCGCGGCCGCGCAGCAGCTCGTCGGCGGCCGGGTCGGTGAAGTTGATATGCAGGCTGGACAAGCCCTGGCGCTCCAGGCTCTCGCTCAAGGCATCGAGCAAGTGGCCCGCCGCCAGCGGATCGCCGAGCAGGCGCGGCCCGCTGACCGGCGAGAAGGGCACGGCGCCCAGCAGCTTGGGGTAGTAGGCGATGCCGGCGCGGCGGCAGGCATCGGCCCAGCCGTGATCGAACACATATTCGCCGTAGGAGTGGCGTTTCACATAGGCGGGCATGGCCGCCAGCGGTCGCTGCCGCTCATCCAGCCACAGCTGGTGGGCGGCCTGCCAGCCGCTCTGGCCGCCGACGCTGCCGCTGTCCTCCAGGGCCGACAGGAAGGCATGGCGCAAAAACGGCTGCCGCTCCGGCAACAGGGCGTCCCAGGTCGTGGCATCGAGTTCGCTGAGGTGGTGCAGGGTGGCGATCGGCATGGGCGCAGTCTGGCCTGTTGCGCGGACGAAAAAAAGCCCCGCACGGGGCGGGGCTGGTACAGGAGCGCTGTGCTTTTCTAGCGGGTATGGCGTCGCTTAGAACACGTACTGCAGGCGCATCACCACGGCATCGCCCTCGTCGTCGCCGACGCTGTTGGTGATCTTGTCGGTTTCGCTCATCACGTAGTTGGCCGCGACCTTGACCGACTCGTTGGCGTACCAGTTCACGCCGACCGTGTGCAGCTTGGCCTCGGCGTCGCCCACTTCGCGGGTGGCGGTCGCGGTGACGATGTTGTCGTCCTCGACGCTGATGTGGTCGTAGCGGTAGAACACTTCCCAGGCGCCGATCTGCTTGTTGCTCGGCTTGATGCTGTCGAACTTGGCGCCGTCCAGCTTGTAGCCGCGCGATTCGCCGGTCAGGGTGTAGGCGACCTGGCCGTAGTAACCGCTGGTCTCGATGTCCTCGAGGGTGGCGCGATCGGCCTTCAGCTTGCGGCTCAGGTACTCGCCCTGCACCGACAGCGGACCGGCGGCCCAGGCCAGTTCGGCGCCCCAGGCGGTGTCGTCCTCGAAGTCGCCGGCCACGCCGCGGAAGCCGCCGAAGACGGCGCGGTTGCCGTTGTCACCGGCGTCGTTGCCGCCGGCGGTGGACACGCCACGCACGGTCAGACGCGGACGCACGCGGCCGTCGGCAGCCACATCGTCCAGGTCGCGCTGGGCATAGTTCAGGCCCAGGTGCAGCACGTTGCCGGCCTCGCTCATCGGCGCGAACACGCCGCGGGCGTTGAACTGCTTGGTGCTGTCGCCGTCGCTGTCGTTGCTGTCCTTGGCGGTCAGGCCGGCGGAAACCCAGGCCATGCCCCCCACCACGGCGCTGGCTTGGGCGCCCAGGCCGTTCTCGTGGCCGTTGACCCAGTCGGCAACTTCGTACGCGGCATTACGCTCGATGGCGGTGATCCACTTGGAGCTGGTGGCCTTTTCCAGGCCGAAGTCGGGGTCGAAGCGGCCGAACTTCAGGGTCAGCGGGGCGAAGCCGGTGTAGGCGATGGAGGCCTCGTCGAAGTAGCCGTCCTCGGCGCTGCCGGCGTTGTGGGCGAAGTCGTAGTTGATCTGGTATTTCCAGTCCTGGTAGGCCACGCCGCCGATTTCCAGGAAGGCGCGGCGGAAGTAGGCGCCGTCACCGGTGTTGCCGTTCTTGGTGTGGAAACCGTCGAAGCGACCGTAGTCGGCCTGCAGACGACCGCCCAGCTTGAAGCTGAAGGCCTTGTCGGTGGTGGCGACTTCCAGGCCGCCCTTGGTCTTGATCACGATATCGGCGCCGTCGGTGGTAACGGTACCGGCGAAAGCCTGGGCGGAAACGGCCAGAGCCAGGGCGCTGGCTGCAAAACCGGCGAAGTGCTTACGGATCATCGAAGATTCCCCTAATGGACTTTAAGTGTCGAAAACACCCGAGCGCTCGCGCTCGTTCGTGCTGGTGGGGAATCTTCGCGGCGGATCGTTTCAGCGCCGTTGCCGATATATAAATGTTTTATGACAACGGAACTTTTTACTTCGATTACACATAAGCAACGAAAGACTGTAGTTTCCGCCGCCGGCGGTCCGGGCGCGGCGCCCCGGACAAGGATGCCGTCCGGTCCACTCAGACAATTGCCGGGCGCCATGCCGACGAGGCGACTGCAGGGCCCACGACAGGCGGCTCAAGGCCCGGGTTTCTTGGCCCGACTCTGCGCGGCGATCTGGCCATACCAGGTCTCCAGCAGTGCGCTACGCTCGCCGGAGGCCACCCGCAACAACTCGCTGCGGGCCTGCATCCGCTCGATGCCATGGCGCTCCAGGTAACTCAGCAGCTCATCGAACAACCGCCGCCGGCTCTGCCCGGCCGCCGAGTGATCGCGCCGCGAGGCGCAGTTCACCAGCAGGGTGGAGCCGCACACACAGTTACGAAAGACCTCGACCTGGGGCCCTTCTTCTTCGTCCTCGACCGCCTTAAGGCCGGTGATATCGGGGCGGATCGCCTGGGTCTGGCGGAAGTAGTCGGCCTCGCTGGCAAACACCCGGCCGCAGGTGCGACAGCGCTTGGGGAAGTCGTCGAGGTACAGCGCCTTGAGTCCGGCGAACCAATCCTCAGGTGATGAAATGCCTGGCATCTGTAATCCCTCGCCCGGGGGCCGGGCCGATAGGCACGATCACAAACGAGGCCGACGCGGGAGTCCGCCGGGCTCGCAGACTCACAGGATAGGCGAACTCGGGGGCGGAGGGTGCTCTACAGGCGCTCGCGCCGCTGCCTGGCCAGCTCCTGGGCCAACGCATCCAGCCCGGCGATCTGCCCCTCGGGCAGCTGGCGCAACACCGCCTGGCTGAGGCGCATCTGCCGGATGAAACGCCGGCACTTGCGGCACATGGCCAGGTGAGCCCGCACCGACAGACGCTGGCGCAGACTCAGCTGGCTGTCCAAAAAGTCGCTGGAATTCGCCACCAGTTCCTTGCACGTCAGCATTGGCCGGTCTCCTCGAAATGCTCCAGGGTAGCGAACACCTTCAAACGCGCTCGATGCAGCAACACCCGGACATTGGAGAGGGATATCTCCAAAAGATTACAGATCTGTTCCAACTCCAGGCCCTGGCGCTCGCGCAACAGCAGCACGCTGCCTTGCAGCTCGGACAGGCTGGCCAGGGTCTTCTCCAGGCATTCACGCAACTCGCCCTCGGTGAGCAGTGCCTCCGGGGTGTCCTGGTGCCAGGCGTGGGGCTCCAGCAGCCAGTGACCACTCTCGGAGAAGCGCTCGTCGCCGACCGAGCCGTGGGGCCCCGGCAGGTCGTCGAGCAGCACCTCCCGGCGATTGTGCTTCAGACGGGTCTTGGCGGCGTTGGCCGTGATGGTCAGCAGCCAGGTCTTCAGGCTGGAACGGCCCTGGAAGCCGTCCAGGCTGCGCACCACCGCCAGCCAGGCATCCTGCACCACCTCATCGGCATTGCGGCTGCCGACTATGGCGAAGGCCACCGCGCGCATCGCCCCCTGGTAGGTGGCCACCAGCTCGCGGAAGGCTTTTTGCTCGCCCGCCAGCAGGCGAACGAGCAGCGCGTTATCGGCCGAGTAGTCCATCAGCGCTTACGCAGGATCACGCTGCCGATCGAGTAGCCGGCGCCGAAGGAGCTGAGCACGCCCAGGGCGCCGCCGGGCAGGTCGTCCTGGTGCTTGTGCAGGGCGATCACCGAGCCGGCCGAGCTGGTGTTGGCGTAGCTGTCGAGGATCACCGGCGCCTCGTGCGGCTCGGCATCGCGGCCGAGCAGTTTGCGGGCGATCAGCAGGTTCATGTTGAGGTTGGCCTGGTGCAGCCAGAAGCGCTTGACCTGAGCGACGTCCAGGCCGTTCTCGGCGAGGTGCGCGGCGATCAGCTCGGCGACCATCGGGCAGACTTCCTTGAACACCTTGCGCCCTTCCTGGACGAACAGCTTGTCGCGGGCCCCCACGCCCTCCTCCGCACAGCGGTTGAGGAAGCCGAAGTTGTTGCGGATGTTGTTGCTGAACTGGGTCAGCAGCTTGGTGCCGACTACATCGAACTGGTGCCGGGAAGTCGCCAGGTCGGCGCGTTCGACTATCACCGCGGTGCAGGCGTCGCCGAAGATGAAGTGGCTGTCGCGGTCGCGGAAATTCAGGTGGCCGGTGCAGATCTCCGGGTTGACCATCAGCACCGCCCGGGCCTGGCCGGTGGCCACGGCATTGGTGGCGGCCTGGATGCCGAAGGTGGCCGAGGAGCAGGCCACATTCATGTCGTAGCCCCAGCCGTCGATGCCCAGGGCAGCCTGCACTTCGACGGCCACCGCCGGGTAGGCGCGCTGCAGGTTGGAGCAGGCCACTATCACCCCGTCGATGTCGGCGACCGTGCGCCCGGCGCGTTCCAGCGCCTGCTTGGCGGCGGCCACGGCCATCTCACAGAGAATGCCCCACTCGTCGTTGCTGCGCTCGGGAATGCGCGGCGCCATGCGCTGCGGATCGAGGATGCCGTCCTTGTCGACCACATAGCGGCTCTTGATGCCCGAGGCCTTCTCGATGAAGGCGCTGCTCGACTCGGCCAGCGCCTCGACCTCGCCACGGGCGATGGCCTCGGCATGTTCGGCGTTGAACTGTTGCACATAGGCATTGAAGGAGGCCACCAGCTCGTCGTTGGAGATGCTGTTGGCCGGGGTGTACAGACCGGTACCGCTGATGACGACGTTATGCACGGTCATTCCTCTCGTTCTCTGCCGCATCTGGCGGCCGGTTATGCAGAAGCCCATGGCTGGGCCACAGGCATAAACTCTGGAGGGTGGCGGGACATCGGCGTCGGACAACACACGCCCCTCTTACAAGGCGCAGAGTGTGCCACAGCCGGGCCGATTTCGTCCGCAGATCAAACAAGCGACTGAGCGGAACCTGCGGTACGCCACCGGCTGCCATGCCCTGGCCGTTGTCTGCCGGGCACAGCGCCAGAGGGGGCGCCGCGGATTTCACCTTGCGCAGAGTCCGGGTGCCGGGAATGATGCCAAAGCAGTGGCGTCAAACCTGCTTAAATGTAGGGCAACGCCGGCTCGACCGAGTCGGAGGCCCAAGCAGCGCTGCGGCGAATCGTCGAACGGAGTTCCAATAATTCATGCAGCCCCCAGCCTTGTCCGCTGTGCCCCTAGCGCTGAAGATTCTCCTGCTGGCCCTGGCCTATGCCCTCGCCGGTCGCCTGGCGCTGCTGCTGGCCATTCCGCCCGGTTTCGCCAGCGCCGTCTTCCCGCCCGTGGGCATCGCCCTGGCGGCCGTGCTGGTCTGGGGCTACCCGATGCTCGCCGGGGTCTTCCTCGGCTCGACCCTGCTCAACCTCAGCATCGGTCTCGGCAGCCTCGACCAGCTGAGCCTGAAAGCCCTGACGATCGCCACGGGCATCGCCCTCGGCACCTCGCTCAATACCCTGGTGGCCAGCTGGCTGATCCGGCGCATGGTCGGTTTTCCGACGCCACTCACCAGCGAGCGCAGCATCTTCCTGCTGCTGTTCCTGGGGGGCCCCCTGGCCTGCCTGATCAGCGCCACCGCCGGTACCGGCGTGCTCTACCTCAACCGGGTCATCGGCGCCGCCGACTTCTCGTTCAGCTGGTGGACCTGGTGGGTGGGCGACAGCATCGGCGTGCTGATCGCCACGCCGCTGATGTTCATCCTGTTCGCCGAGCCCCGGCCCTTGTGGCGCAGCCGTCTCGGCAGCGTCGGCCTGCCGCTGCTGATCAGCTGCGCCATCATGGTGCTGATCTTCATCCGCGCCAGCGAGGCCGAGCAACACAGCCTGCGCCAGCGCTTTCACGAGCAGGCGAAGCTGATGAGCGCCACGCTCAAGTTCCGCTTCGAGCTCTACAGCAAGGCGGCGCACTCCATCGAGCGCCTGTTTGCCGCCTCCGAGCGGGTGACGCGGGAAGAGTTCGCCCAGTTCGTCGCCAACCTGCCGAGCACCTACCCGGGCATCACCGCGGTGAGCTGGGACCCGCTGATTCGCGCCGAACAGCGCACGGCCTATGAGGCGCAGGTGGTCGCCGAGGGCTTCGCGGGCTTTCACATCTACGAATACACCGACTCAGGCGAACTGATAGAAGCCCACCCGCGGGACCTCTATGTCCCGGTGACCTACGTCGAACCCTTTGCCGCCAATGCCAAGGCGCTGGGCTTCGACGTGGCCTCCAAGCCACTGCGGCGCCAGGCCCTGGAGACCGCCCGCGACAGCGCCGCAACCGTGATGACCGCCCCCATCACCCTCGCCCAAGACAACGAGGCGCCGCAACCCAGCGTGCTGCTGCTGCACGCGATCTACGCCGGCGACAGGCCCGCCGATCTCGAACAACGCCGACGCCAGTTGCGCGGCTACGCCGTGGCGGTGATACGCCTGACCGACCTGGTCGAGAGTGCGCTCAAGGCCTACCCGAGGGACAGCTACAGGCTGCTGCTGGAGGACATCAGCGAGGCCGAGCCGCAGCCGCTCTACGGCCAACCCGGGGAAGACCTGCCGCCCTATGCCGCGGAACTGGTCTGGCAGGAGAGGCTCGAGATCGGCGGCCGCACGCTGCAGCTGGCCATCTCGCCGACCGCGGCCTTCCTGCAGCGCAACCACGGCCTGCAACCCTGGGCGGTGCTGGCCGGCGGACTGCTGCTGTGCAGCCTGCTCGGCGGCTACCTGCTGACCGTCACCGGCCGCGCCGACCAGGTCCGGCGCCTGGTGCGCCAGCGCACCCTGGAACTCAGCGCCATCCTGGAAAACGCCGCCGAGGGCATCCTGATTTTCGATGACAGTGGCCGAATCGAGCGTGCCAACCCGGCCAGCAGCCAGCTGTTCGGCTACGCCAGAACCGAACTGATCGGACGGCGGATCGGCAGCCTGATTCCCAGCCTGCATCCGTGCAGCAGTGCCGTGTTCGACAAGCAGCTACGCACCCCTCTGGAGGTCGGTGGCACCCATGCCCAGGGCCGTGAACTGGAGCTGGAGATCAGCCTGAGCGACTACGAGCTGCCAGGGCGGCGCCTGTACATCTGCATGCTCCGGGACATCGCTGCCCGCAAGCAGGTCGAACGCCTGAAGAGCGAGTTCGTGGCCACCATCAGCCACGAGCTGCGCACCCCGCTCACCTCGATCAAGGGCTCTCTCGGCTTGCTCAGTGCCGGCGCGGTCGGCCCGCTCGGCGAACAGGCGCACGATCTGGTGAGCATCGCCCAGAGCAACTCCGAGCGCCTGGTCAATCTGGTCAACGACATCCTCGATATCGAGAAACTGGAATTCGGCCACAGCCGCATCCAGCTCAGCCGCACCGACCTGCGCCCCGTGCTGCATGAGGCGCTGACCCACAATCAGGGCTACGCGGACGGCTACCAGGTCAGCCTCAGCCTCGACGACAGCGCCCTGCCCGAGCAGGTTCCGGTACAGATCGATAGCCAGCGCCTGCAGCAGGTACTGACCAACCTGATCGCCAATGCGGTGAAGTTCTCCGAGCCCCAGGGCCAGGTCGAAATCTCCGCACAGGTGCTCGACAAACAGGTCAGGGTCCAGGTGCGCGACCATGGCCCGGGCATCGCCGAAGAGTTCCGCGCGCGCATCTTCCAGAAATTCGCCCAGGCCGATGGTTCCGACAGCCGTCGGCGCGGCGGCACCGGCCTGGGCCTGAGCATCTGCAAGACCCTGATCGAGCGCATGCACGGGCAGATCGGCTACGACAGCGTGGTGGGCCAGGGCAGCACCTTCTACTTCACCCTGCCGCTGGCCGACGCCTGAGCCTCGGCCATCCCCCATCCGGGCGATGGTCGCCGGCGCGTGCACCGATAAGCTCTGCCGATCCCACACAACAACAAGATAGGGTCGGCTCCATGCGCAAGCTCATGCTGTTTTTCCTGTTGACGCTCACCTCCCTGGCCGAAGCCGCCACCGGCGTCTTCCCCGACACCACCTTCAACAACCTCGATTACGGCCTCTACTGGTTCGGCTACGGCGACAGCTGGCAGAAGGCCGTGCCGGGTCACGGCAACGCCTATTACAGCGCCAGCAAGCCGACCGTGATCTACGTCCACGGCTGGCAGAACGGCTCGACCGCCAAGAAGAACCGCGAGACCTTCAATCGCCTCGACGCCGGCGGCCCTGACCTGGACCTGGCCCACGCCTGGCTGGCGGCCGGCTACAACGTCGGCATCCTCTACTGGAACCAGTTCGCCGACGAGGGCGAAGTGAAGGACGCCGAGGCGAAGATCTGGACCGCCAGCGGCCCCCGCGCCATGCGCTGGCGCAACGCCAGCGGCGCCTACAGCAACGGCCCGGCGCAATCGGCCGGCGACCTGCTGTTCCAGAGCTACAAGGACAACCTGGCCGGCTACAGCGGCAGCAACATCCGCCTGCTCGGCCATTCCCTGGGCAACCAGCTGGCCATCGTCCTGACCAAGAAGATCAGCGACGCGGTCGCCGCCGGCACGCTCAACAGCAAATTGTTGCCCAAGCGCGTCGCCCTGCTCGACCCCTTCTACTCCAACCAGGCCAAGAGCTACCTGGGCAACAGGTGGGTCGGCGAGGTCTGCCGCAGCTATGTCAGCGAGCTGAAGGGCAAGGGGGTGATCTTCGAGGCCTACCGCACCTCGGCCGTCACCAGCACAGTGTTCGTCGGCGACAGCAACAGCGGTCTGATGAACATGACCGCCTTTACCGAGCTCAAACCCTGGTATTTCAATGCGGTGCAACAGACCGAGAAGCACAACGCGGCGGTCTGGCACTACCTGTGGTCGTTCGCCTTCAACCCGCCGCCGATCAGCGGCAGCAGCAACCAGGCGGCCTCGGCCAAGACCTCCGACAGCCGCATCGCCAGCCTGATGAACGGCACCCAGAAGCTGGTGCATGATCAAGGCGCCTACACCAAGGAGCCCTCGGACGATAACTTCAAGCAGAACGCCCGCTGACCGCCTGCGGGCCCTGGAGAGCTGCCCCGCCCCCGCGGGGCGGCTCGCCCCGTTGCCATCGCCCCCTGGCCGGCCCTGGCGCAGCCTCGACTAAGCACCGCCAAGACGTCTACATTGCCTGATCGAGCCTCTCCGCCATCGGGACACCGCATGAACCTGTCGTTGCTCAGCCGTTACGCCTTCTTCGTCAGCTGTGTACTGTTCACCCTGGTCAGCCTGGCCTTTCTCCAGCATCAATGGCTGTGGCCCTTCACCCTGCTCGGCGCCGCACTCAGCCTGATCGGCATCAACGACCTGCTGCAGACGCCCCAGGCGGTGCGGCGCAACTACCCGATCCTCGGCAACATCCGCTACCTGGTCGAGGGCATCCGCCCGGAGATCCGCCAGTACCTGCTGGAGGGCGACGGCGACAAGCTGCCCTTCTCCCGCGCCCAGCGCTCCCTGGTCTATGCCCGGGCGAAGAACCAGGGCGCCGACAAGGCCTTCGGCACCCTGCTGGATGTCTATCAGGACGGCTACGAGTTCATCGGCCACTCCATGCGCCCGGCAGCGCCGGCCGACCCCGAGAGCTTTCGCGTGACCATCGGCGGGCCGCAGTGCCGCCAGCCCTACAGCGCCTCGCTGTTCAATATCTCGGCCATGAGCTTCGGCTCGCTCAGCGCCAACGCCATTCGCGCCCTGAACCAGGGCGCCAAGCTGGGCAACTTTGCCCACGACACCGGCGAGGGCAGCATCAGCCCTTACCACCGCGAGCACGGCGGCGACCTGATCTGGGAGATCGGCAGCGGCTACTTCGGCTGCCGCGACCAGAACGGCCACTTCGATGGCGAGCGCTTCGCCGAGCAGGCGCGCAGCCCCCAGGTGCGGATGATCGAGATCAAGCTCAGTCAGGGCGCCAAACCGGGGCACGGCGGCATCCTGCCCAAGCACAAGGTCACCGCGGAGATCTCCGCCACCCGCGGCGTGCCCATGGGCCAGGACTGCGTCTCGCCAGCGCGCCACAGCGCCTTCTCCACCCCCATCGAGCTGCTGCAGTTCATCGCCAGCCTGCGCGAGCTGTCCGGCGGCAAGCCGGTGGGCTTCAAGTTGTGCCTGGGTCACCCCTGGGAGTTCATGGGCATCGCCAAGGCGATGCTGGAGACCGGCATCCTCCCCGACTTCATCGTGGTCGACGGCAAGGAGGGTGGCACCGGCGCCGCGCCCCTGGAGTTCACCGACCACCTCGGCGTACCGATGCGCGAGGGCCTGCTGTTCGTGCACAACACCCTGGTGGGCGTGAACCTGCGCGACAAGATCAGGCTCGGTGCCAGCGGCAAGATCGTCAGCGCCTTCGACATCGCCTGCGTGCTGGCCATCGGCGCCGACTGGGCCAACGCCGCCCGCGGCTTCATGTTCGCCATCGGCTGCATCCAGAGCCAGAGCTGCCACACCAACAAGTGCCCGACCGGGGTGGCCACCCAGGACCCGCAGCGCCAGCGCGCCCTGGTGGTCGAGGACAAGGCCCAGCGGGTGCACAACTTCCACCGCAACACCCTCGAGGCGCTGGCCGAAATGCTCGCCGCCGCCGGCCTCGAACACCCGGCGCAACTGGACGCCAGGCACCTGGTGCGGCGCATGTCCGCCACCGAGATCAAGCTGTTCGCCCAGCAGCATGTGTTTCTCAAGCCCGGCGAGCTGCTCGGCGAAGCCATCGCAGGCGAGTTCTACGCGCGCATGTGGCAGATGGCCCGCGCCGACAGCTTCGAGGCGGCGCAGGCCTGAGCCGGGGTCGCCTCAGCTCGGCGACTCCACCGGCGCCACCGCCTGCACCGCCGGCCGGTAGGCGCCCTCGAGCATCTGTTTGACCTTGTAGGCGCGCCAGCCGAGCAGGCGCACGGCGGTCAGCACGCCGCCCATCAGCGCCCCGCCGACCCCGGCGGTGACCACGTCCGAGCCGGTCAGGTAGAAGTTCTTGATCGGCGTCTGCGGGTGAACCCAGTGCTGCTCGAAGCGCTGCACCGTGTGCTCGATGCCGTAGATCTCGCCGACCTGATTCCATTGGAACCACTCGGTGGACAGCGGCGTGGACAGCTCGCAGTAGTCCAGGGCCGCGCGCAACTGCGGCTGATGTTTGTACAGGGCCTCGAGCAGCACCTCGCTGATGCGCGCCTTGAACGCCTCGTAGTCCTCGCCACGCTTGTTCCAGGTGCTGCCCTTCCACTGCTCGAACCACTGCGGGAAGCTCGGCGCGACGATCTCCACCGTCGACTTGCCGGGGTAGCGGCGATCCCAGTCCGGGTCCTTGGCCGAGGGGAAGGAGATGTAGATCATCGGGAAATCCAGCCCCGGCGAGTCCATGAAGCGCTTGACGCTCAGGTCGTGGTCGAACTCCGGGTACAGCCAGAAGTTGGTCTTGGGCAGCCCCAGGCTCGCGGCATCGCCCTTGAAGCCGGCATACAGGCACACATGGGAGGCCGAAGGCGCGACCCGTTCGAGCTTGTCCTGCAGGCCGTGGCGCTCCGCCAGCTCGGGCGGCAGCAGGCGCTGGTAGGTCGGCAGCAGGCCGGCGCAGCTGACGACCCTGTCGGCGGTGAGCTCGTGGCCGTCCTTGACCAGGCGCACGCCACAGGCGCGGTTGTTCTCGATCAGCACCTGCTCGACGCCGGCATAGGTGAACACATGGCCGCCGGCCGCCTCGATCACCGGGATGATGGTCTCGGCAATGCGCACCGAGCCGCCCACCGGGTAGTTGCCTCCGGTGATGTAATGCTTGGCCACCATGGCGTGCATCATGAACGCCGCCTGCGCCGGCGGCAGGCCATAGTCGCCCCACTGGGCGCAGAGCACACCGATCAGCTGCTGGTTGTCGGTCAGGCCTTCCAGCACCTGGCGGGTGCTCTGGAAGAAGTAGGCCGGGAACAGCCGCCGACGCAGGCGGTTGTACAGCACGCCGAGGCTGCGCGGCAGGGCCTGGCCGGCGAAGAAGCGTGGAATCTTCTGGCTGACCTCGCTGATCAGCTCGACGTAGCGGTCGATGGCCGCGCCCTCCTCGGGGAAGTGCCGCTTGATCTCGGCCTTGAACTCATCGCGCCCGGCCAGGTAGCGGAAGCTCTGGTCGCCGATGACGATGTGGTCGTAATGGGCATCCATGGGCGCCCACTCCAGCTGGCCGTCGCTGATCGCGTCGAACACCCGGCGGATCACCGACCAGGGCTTGTGCACCTCGCCGATGTAGTGCACCCCCACATCCCACTCATAGCCCTCGCGCTCGTAGACATGGGTGTAGCCACCGGCGGTGTAGTGCTGCTCCAGCACGCAGACTTTCTGTCCGGCCTTGGCCAGCAAGGCCGCGGTGCACAGGCCGCCGACGCCGGAGCCGATGACGATGCAATCGTAGTGGGGAAGGGCCTTGTTCTTGCGGAAGCGGGTACCTGTGCGTTTCATGGGAGCTCCGGTCATTATTGTTATGCAAGTATTTGCATAATTAGACCAGTAGAACGGCAAATGCAACTTTTTGCATATGTATTTAGAATGGCTCCACCACCCCTCGCCTTGGTTGCCCCATGTCCTTGCGCCACGCCATCCTCACCCTGCTGGAAACCGAACCGGCCAGCGGTTACGACATCGTCCGCCACTTCAAGGAATCGCTCGGTTACTTCTGGAACGCCAAGCACCAGCAGGTCTATCAAGAGTTGCGCCGCCTCAGCGACGAGGGCTGGTTGCAGTGCAGCGAGCAGGCGCAGAGCGACAAGCCGGACAAGAAGGTCTACAGCATCAGCCCCGCCGGCCGTGACGAGCTCAGGCGCTGGCTGGCCGAACCGGCGGCGCCGAACAAGATCAACGATGCGCTGCTGGTCAAGCTGTTCGCCGGTGCCCTGGTCGAGCCGGACAACCTGCGCGCGGAGATGGCCCGTCACCGCGCGACCCACCAAGGCACGCTGGACAGCCTGCTGGACATCGAGCGCCAGTACCTGGCCCTGGAGCCGCAAGAGCAAAGGCGGCAACGCCTGCCCTACCTGACCCTGCGCCGCGGCATCCTCGGCGAACGGGCCTGGCTGGCCTGGGCCGAGGAAGTCGACGCGGAATTGGCCGCCCGCACCGACCAGACGAGCGCGCAAAGCGTTGAGCAATAACAAAAAAATCTGAAATACGTGCGCCCATTTGCGGCTCGATGCAGGCGCGAAGATCAGGCGCGAGTGCCTCGACGCCGGCACGGCCAAGACTCTCGGAGCTTGTTCACAAGTACTCTTTAAGCTGTCTTTTACCGATCAACTAACGCACCGAAAAACATCCACTTATCGGACAAACTTGTCGCTTTACCTTCGAACGCTACGCTCTAAGAGGCAGTCCAGACGGGCTGGTATTGGCACACCGAACAACAACCTCCGTGTCCATAAGAGGAAGTTCCAATGCGCACCATCACCCTTAGTATCGTGGCGCTGGCAGTATCAGCAGCCTCGTTGCAAATGGCCGCTGCTAGTCAACAGAGCGAATCGAAGGGCTTTATCGAAGACAGCACTTTCAACATTCTTAACCGAACTTTCTACTTCAACCGCGACTTCCGTAATGGGGGATTCAACGGCGCCGGCACCAATGCTGCCAAACCCGGTCGCGAGAACGGTTACCGGGAAGAGGCGGCGCACGGCATCATGGCGGTCTTCGAGTCCGGCTTCACCCAGGGCACGGTCGGCTTCGGCGTCGATGCCTACGGCCATCTAGGTATCAAGCTCGACAGCGGCGGCGGCCGCACCGGCACCGCCCTGTTGCCGGTGGGCAGCGATGGCAGACCCAGCGACGACTACAGCGAGGTGGGCGGCGTCGTCAAAGTCAGGCTGTCCAATACCGTGCTGAAAGTCGGTGAGAAACGGGTCGAGAACCCGATGATTGCGACCGGCGACGCGCGGCTGCTGCCCCAGACCGCCACCGGCGTATTCCTCACCAGCGATGAAATCGACAGCCTGAGTATCGACGCCGGCCATGTCACCGCGATGAACGAGTTCGGTAGCACCAACTCCGACGGCGGGTTGCAAATCCAGTATGCCGGCAACGTGGGCAATACGGCGGACTGGGCGGGGGGTACCTATACCGCCAGCGACAACTTGAACCTGAGCCTGTTCGCGTCGGAAGTCGAAGACACCTGGCGGCGTTACTACGGCAATGCCAATTACACCCTTCCGCTCGGTGACATGCGCTCGCTGAACTTCGACTTCAACATCTATCGCACCCTCGATGAGGGCAAAGCCCTGGCCGGTGCCATCGAGAACACCACCTGGTCGCTGGCCTCCAAGTACGCCATGGGCCCCCATGCGCTGACCCTGGCCTTCCAGAAGGTCGACGGCAATGACGGCTTCGACTATATCGGCTTCAACGCCATCTACCTGGCCAACTCGGTGCAGTATTCCGACTTCAACGCGCCGAACGAGGAGTCCTGGCAACTGCGCTACGACCTGGATATGGCCGAGTTTGGCGTGCCCGGGCTGACGCTGATGGCCCGCTACATCCGCGGCGACAATATCGACAGCACGGATGCCGACCCGCTCAGCGGCTTCTTCAATGCCGCGGCCACCAACGAGAAGCACTGGGAGCGCGATCTGGAGGCCAAGTATGTGGTCCAGGGAGGAGCCGCCAAGGACCTGTCCTTCCGCGTCCGCCAGGCGACTCACCGCGGCTCGGCCAATCAGATCGATGGCGACGTCGACGAGGTGCGCGTTATCGTCGAGTACCCCCTGAGCGTGCTATGAAGTCTCCCGCTCCGCGCAAGCGTCAGCGCTTGCGCGAGCGCCGCTCAGCCTGCCGGGTTGTGTCGATGCGGCCCGGCCTCTTTCAACCTCTATGCCGCCCTCGCCTTCCCCCCTAGGGCTGGATGAGTGTTATCGGGTGAACGCGTTACTCGCTTGACCAACCGCCGCCCCGGGCATAAAAAGGCGCGAACGCCCCTCTATCTCGCGTGGACGCCCCATGGCCCTGCACACCTGGCTGCTCTACCTCACCGCCGTCATTGGCCTGGTGCTGACCCCCGGTCCCAACAGCCTGCTGGTGCTGACCCACGGCACCCTCTACGGCTACAAGAAGGCCCTGTGGACCACCGCCGGCGGGGTGGTAGGTTTTGCCGCCCTGATGGCCCTGTCGATGTTCGGCATCGGCGCGCTGCTGCAGGCCTCGGCCAACGCCCTGGTGCTACTCAAGTGGATCGGCGGCGCCTATCTGGTCTGGCTCGGCTTCCAGCTGTGGCGCGCCCCGCCGCTGCGGCTCGACGCCGCCGAGCGCGCCACCGCCAAGCCCGGCACCGCCCTGTTCCGCCAGGGCCTGCTGTCGGCGCTGTCCAACCCCAAGGTGATCCTGTTCTTCGGCGCCTTCCTGCCGCAGTTCCTCGATCCCCAGGCCGACCTGCTGCTGCAATTCGCGGTGATGGCCCTGACCTTCGCCGTGGTCGAGGCCCTGGCGGAATTCCTCCTGGCCCGCGCTGCGCACCAGGTGCGGCCCTGGCTGCAGCGCTGCGGTCGCGGCTTCAATCGCTGCTGCGGCGGACTGTTCGCAGCCATGGGGGCGGCCTTGCCGCTGACCCGCTAAGCCCGCACGACACCGAACCGCACCCCGACCGCATTGCGACCGGGCAGGCCGCCGCCCGGCTCCGCCGGCCCATCTCGCCCCCGCCATCGTCCGGCAAGGTGAGAGCCCGCCATGTACCAGCAAGAACTGCTCTACGGCTACAACAGCTTCATCATCACCGCCGTGCTGTTCGTCCCGATCATCCTGTTCAACGAGATCGGCTTCCAGGTCGGGCGCTTCGTGCAGAACCGTACCGACAGCGGCCGCTGGTCAACGGTCGGCATAACACACCGGCGAGCTGGGATCTGCGCGGCGGTCCAGTTCCTGCTCGAGAAACTCCGCCAACACCCGGGCATTGTTGTGCTCACTGTCGCGCGCGGCGAACAGCAGGGTCAGGGTGCCCTGCTCGGCGAGCGCCAGCAGGCCCTGCCAATGCTCCGGGTGGCCGGCCAACTGCGCACGGTACTGACGCCGAAACTCGGCAAAGGCCGCAGGGTCATGGTCGAAGGCACGACGCAACTCGGTCGCTGGCGCCACCTCGGGCAACCAGGCATGCAGCTGCAGCGCCGCCTTGCTGCAGCCCCTCGGCCACAGGCGATCGACCAGCACACGCCGGCCGTCCTCCTCCTCGACGCCCTGGTAGACTCGCTTGCACTGGATCATCCGCTCGCACCCTTGTGATAGTCCGGAGGCCTGGGTAACGTGGCCCTCCTTGCTAGGAGAAGCCCGATGCCCACTAGTCGCCCCCTATTGTTTGCCCTACTGCCGCTGTTCGCCAGTTGCCAGGTGTTCGAGAGCCAGCCCGGCGACGCCGGCAGCGCCGAACAGACGCGCCTGCAGGGCGAGCTCAGCCAGGCGGACGGACAGCTGCTGCTGCGGCCCTGCCAGGAGCAGCGGCGCTTCGTCATCGAGGATGCCGGCGCCACCGACATCATGGCCGAAGCCACCGAGCTGCTCGCCGGCGGCTCCGGCCCGCTGTTCGCCGACGTGCGCGGCAGCCTGGCGGCAAGCCAGCAAAATGGCGTCGACGGCCAGCTGAACCTCGCGCGGATCTACCGCCTGCAGCACGAGGGCCGGGGCTGCGACGACCCCAACTTCAAGCGCAGCACCCTGCACGCCAGCGGCCAGGAGCCGGGCTGGAGCGTGACGGTCGGCGCCGGCGGCCTGATGCTCGAGCGCCAGGGCCAAGCCGCCCAGGCCCTGCCCTTTCTCGAGGAGCGCCTACCCGAGGGACGCCTGAACCTGACCAGCGAGGCCAACGGCCAGCGCCTGGAACTCTGGGTCGCGCCACAACGCTGCGTCGACCCCATGAGCGGCGCGGTGCAGCACCTCGCGGCCGAGCTGCGGCTGAACGGCGAAGTGCTGCGCGGCTGCGGCTACTACGGTGGCGCACGCAGCGACTGATCCCCTCCTACCCCGCCCCCTCTCCTAAGCTGAAGGCTATATGGCTGACGGGAGGCGACTATGTTGCGAGTGGCGATCAATGGTTACGGGCGCATCGGGCGCGCCGTGCTGCGCGCCCTGTTCGAGCGCAAGCTGGAGCAGCGCATTCACCTGGTGGCGATCAACGACCTGGGTGACCATGCCACCCTGGTGCATCTGACCCGCTTCGACTCGACCTTCGGCCGCTTTCCCGGCCATGTCGGCCTGCATGACGACCTGATGCAGGTGAACGGCCAGGCCATTCACCTGCTGCGTGAGCCGGAGGCGGTGGAGCTGCCCTGGGACAAGCTCGGCATCGACCTGGTGCTGGAGTGCTCCGGGCACTTCAAGCGGCGCGCCCAGGTCGAGCAGCACCTGACCGCTGGCGCGCCGCGGGTGCTGCTCGCCCACCCGCTGGAGAGTGCCGACCTGAGCGTGGTCTACGGCGTCAACCAGCAGCTGCTAGGCAGCCAGCAGATCGTCTCCAACGCCTCCTGCACCACCAACTGCCTGGCCCCCCTGGCCCAGGTGCTGCACCAGGCCGTGGGCATCCGCCAGGGCCTGGTCAACACCGTACACGCTTACACCAACGACCAGAACCTGCTCGACAAACCCCACCACGACCTCTACCGCGCCCGCGCCGCGGCCCTGTCGATGATTCCCAGCAGCACCGGCGCGGCCAAGACCATCGGCCTGGTGCTGCCGGAGCTGGCCGGGCGCCTGGACGGTCTCTCGGTGCGGGTGCCGACGGCCAGCGTATCGCTGCTCGACCTGACCTTCAGCGCCGAGCACCCGAGCGACCGCGAGGCGATCAACAGGGCCCTCGAGCAGGGCGCGGCGCAACTGCCGGCCGGGGTGATGGAATGCAACGAACTGCCCCTGGTGTCCAGCGACTTTCGCGGCTACCCGGTGTCCTGCGTGGTCGACCTCAACCACACCCGGGTCCAGGGCGAGCTGGTCAAGGTGCTGGCCTGGTACGACAACGAGTGGGCCTTCGCCAACCGCATGCTGGATGTGCTGCTGGCCTGGCTCAAACCCTGAACGCCGACATGCGCCGCCACTTCGCCGGCTGTTCGGCAATCGCGGGTATAATCGCCGCCTTCCCCACGTTGCCGGGTTGCCTCCGGCCCCGATCCTGGATTGCCCATGCTGCGCATCACCGAACTGAAACTGCCCCTCGACCACCCCGAAGAGGCCCTGCGCCCGGCCCTGCTCCAGCGCCTGGGCATCGCCGACGACGAACTGCTCGATTTCACCCTGTTCAAGCGCAGCTACGACGCGCGCAAGAAATCCAGCGAGCTGCAGTTCATCTACACCCTCGACTTCGCCGTGCGTGACGAGGCCGCGCTGCTGACCAAGTTCCGCGACGACAAGCACATCGGCACCGCCCCGGACACCGCCTACAAGCCGGTCGGCCAGGCTGCTCAGCCCCTGCAGGAACGCCCCATCGTGGTCGGCTTCGGCCCCTGCGGCATCTTCGCCGCACTGATCCTGGCCCAGGCCGGCCTGCGGCCCATCGTGCTGGAGCGCGGCAAGGAAGTGCGCCAGCGCACCAAGGACACCTGGGGTCTGTGGCGCAAAAAGGTGCTCGACCCCGAGTCCAACGTGCAGTTCGGCGAGGGCGGCGCCGGCACCTTCTCCGACGGCAAGCTGTACAGCCAGATCAAGGACCCCAAGCACCTGGGGCGCAAGGTGCTGCAGGAGTTCGTCAAGGCCGGCGCACCGGAGGAGATCCTCTACGTCAGCAAGCCGCACATCGGCACCTTCCGCCTCACCGGCGTGGTCGCCACCATGCGCGAGGAGATCAAGGCCCTGGGCGGCGAGGTGCGCTTCCAGCAGCGGGTCAGCGACCTGCTGATCGACAATGGCCAGCTCCGGGGCGTGGTGCTGGAAAGCGGCGAACAGATCGAAAGCCGCCACGTGATCCTCGCCCTCGGCCACAGCTCCCGCGACACCTTCCGCATGCTCCACGCCCGTGGCGTCTTCATGGAAGCCAAGCCATTCTCCGTGGGCTTCCGCATCGAGCACCCGCAGTCGCTGATCGACCGCGCCCGCCTGGGCAAGTACGCCGGCCACCCCAAGCTCGGCGCCGCCGACTACAAGCTGGTGCACCACGCCCGCAACGGCCGCTCGGTGTACAGCTTCTGCATGTGCCCGGGCGGCACCGTGGTCGCCGCCACCTCCGAGCCGGAGCGCGTGGTGACCAACGGCATGAGCCAGTACTCGCGCAACGAGCGCAACGCCAACGCCGGCATCGTCGTCGGCATCACCCCGGAGCAGGACTACCCGGGTGGCCCCCTGGCCGGTGTCGAGTTGCAGGAGCGCCTGGAATCCCAGGCCTACATACTCGGCGGGCGCAGCTACGAGGCGCCGGGCCAACTGGTCGGCGACTTTATCGCCGGCAAGCCATCCACCGAATGGGGCAGCGTCGAGCCCTCCTACAAGCCGGGGGTCAAGCTCGGCGACCTGGCGCCGTCGCTGCCGGACTTCGCCATCGAAGCCATCCGCGAGGCGATCCCGGCCTTCGCCAAGCAGATCAAGGGCTTCGACCTGCATGACGCGGTGCTCACCGGCATCGAGACCCGCACCTCCTCGCCCCTGCGCATCACCCGTGGCGATGACCTGCAAAGCCTCAACCTCAAGGGCCTGTACCCGGCCGGCGAGGGCGCCGGTTATGCCGGGGGGATTCTCTCGGCGGGGGTGGACGGCATTCGGGTGGCTGAGGCGGTGGTGCAAGAGATGCTGCTCTGCTGAGACAGCCCGGCTGTTGACTGCAGCCTGCTCGCGACACCGGAGCGAAAAGGCCCATCGATTGATGGGCCTTTTCGCTGGAGCATACCGGCAAAGACTTCAACGACTCGGTCGGGGGAAGATAGATCCTTGCCTGTTCGCCATTTCTCATGGGCAGGGTGAGAATGAGTCCGTCCCTTTTTTGGCTACCGGGCCAGCGCAAGCACCGAATGGCAGGGGTGACGCCGCTCACCCATTAGCGATGCTGAGACCCTGTCGAAGACAGCAGACCGTCGTGCGCCCCGAGCCATTGGGCCGCCGGGTCGGGTCGGCGAAGGTTTCCAGCTCGACGAAGCCGGCCTTGCGCATCATCCCGGCCGAGGCGGCGTTCTGCTCGTGGCGGTCGATATAGATATCCGCCACGCCCTGCCCGGCCAGCCGCCGTACCGCCTCCCCCAGCAGACGCGCGCCCAGGCCCTGGCCGGCGGCGGCGCGGTGCACCACGGCCTCGCAGATGTAGGCGTGCAGTTGCTCGCGGCGATCTTCGGGTTGGTAACGGGCAAAATCCCGGGTCAGCCGGTAGCTGACGAAGCCCAGGGGCTCGCCGCCGCTGTCGCCTTCGACCAGCACGGCCTGCACCGAGCCGTCTTCGATGGCCTGCAGGTGCGCGCGCACCTCGGCCTCGGGCAGGTGGTTCCAGGGGTTGGGGCCGTGTTCGAAGATCAGCGCGCACAGTGCGTCTATATCCCTCTCCCCGGCCTGACGAATCGCCAACTCGACCATGTTCATGCCTCCTGGAGCCCGACACTGGGCAGGTCATCCGGCAGGGGCGCGCCCCGTTCGGCACAGGCGGCCACCGCCTCGATCAGCGGCTCCAGGACGAACCCCTGGGACTCGAGCCAGGCCTGGTCGTAGTAGGTGCCGGCGTAGCGCTCGCCACCGTCGCAGAGAATCGCCACCACCGAGCCGGACTCGCCGGCGGCGACCATTCGCCGAGCCACCAGCAGTGCGCCGATCAGGTTGGTGCCGCTGGAGCCCCCCACACGCCGGCCCAGGCGCCGGGCCAGGTAGTGCATGGCGGCCAGCGACAGGGCGTCCGGTACCTTGCACATGGCGTCGATCACCGAGGGCAGGAAGGACGCCTCGACCCGGGGCCGGCCGATGCCCTCGATGCGCGAGCCGCAGTCCAGGCGCAGGCTGGCGTCCCCCGTGCGGTAGTAGTCGAAGAACACCGAGCGCTCGGCGTCCGCGCAGAGCACCCGAGTGCCATGCTGGCGGTAGCGCACGTAGCGACCGAGGGTGGCCAGGGTGCCGCCGGTGCCGGGGCTGGAGACCAGCCAGCTCGGTTCGGGATGACGCTCGCTGCGCAGCTGCTGGAAGATCGACTCGGCGATGTTGTTGTTGGCGCGCCAGTCGGTGGCGCGCTCGGCGTAGGTGAACTGATCCATGAAGTGGCCGCCGCTCTCGCGGGCCAGGCGCTCGGATTCGGCGTAGATCTGCGTCGGATCGTCCACCAAGTGGCTCTGGCCGCCGTAGAAGGCGATCTGGGCGATCTTCTGCTTGGAGGTGGTGACCGGCATCACCGCGATAAAGGGCAGGCCCAACAGGCGGGCGAAATACGCCTCGGAAATGGCCGTGGAACCGCTGGAGGCCTCGATCACCGGGGCACCGGGCTTGAGCCAGCCGTTGCACAGGGCATAGAGGAACAGCGAGCGGGCCAGGCGGTGTTTGAGACTGCCGGTGGGGTGGCTGGATTCGTCCTTGAAGTACAGCTCGGTGCCGGGCAGGCCGGGCAACTCCAGGGGGATCAGGTGGGTGTCGGCGCTGCGCTGGAAATCCGCCTCGATGATGCGAACCGCCTCGCGAGCCCAGTTTCTCGAATCGCTCATGGGTTGTATCTCCTCAATCCAGCACGCCGACCGGGACCGGCGGCGCGCTGCGCCATTGGCTCAGGGCCACACCGCCGAATACCAGGGTAGCCGCCAGCAGCTGCTCGGTGTTCAGCCGCTCGCCGAGCAGCAGCATGGCGAACACCAGGGTGAACACCGGGATCAGGTTGATGAAGCCGGACGCCTGGCTGGCCGGCAGGCGGCTGACCCCGTAGTTGTACAGGCCGTAGGCGCCGACGGTGACCACCACGCCCAGGTAGAGCAAGGCGCCGATGCCCAGGGGACTGATGCTCTGGGGCACCGGTGCGTCCCAGGCCGCCAGCGGCAGGAAGAACAGCGCGCCGATAAAGGCCTGCATCGCGGTGAGGATAAAGGCCGAGTAGCGCGCCGACAGGTGCTTGAGCAGCAGCGTGTAGCCGGTGGCGCAGAGCATGGCGAGCAACTCGTAGAAGTTGCCCAAGAGCGGGTTCGGCGCATGGGCATCGGCACTGCCGGCCAGGCTCAGCCAGACCGCGCCGGCCAGGGCCAGGAGGAAGCCGGCCAGGGTGGTGCGACCAATGCGCTCGCGCAGGAAGACGAAGGCACCCATGGCCACCAGCAGGGGCAGCAGCGCGGTGATCATGCCGGCCTGGGAGGCGCTGGTGTGCTGCAGTGCCAGGGCCTCGAAGATGAAGTACAGGCAGGGTTCGCAGGCGGCCAGGCCGAGCAGGTATTTCCAGTCGCCGGCGCGGTACAGCAGGCGCCCGCGCCAGCGCCAGGCGAGGAGGAACACCCCGCTGCCCAGAGCCATGCGGGCGAAGATCACCCACAGCGCCGGCAGCTCGGCGAAGGCCAGTTTCAGGGCGATGAAGGAACTGCCCCACAGGGCCATCGCCACCACCAGGCATGCCACTGCCGCCCCTCTACCCTGCCCGCGCATCGCCTACCTCGAAGCAAAACCCGAGTGTAGAGAGGCCGGCGCGACCTGCACAGGTACAGTCGACCGCACGAACTGTGCGCGCCTACTGCTCCCAGGGCTTGCCGTGGGTGCGCTCGCTCAGGCGCACCTTCTGCTGCAGCGCGGCCTTGGCCAGCATATGGGCGCTGACCGGCGCGGTGATGAACAGGAACAGGGTGATCAACAGCTCATGCAGGCTGATGCCCTCGCCCTGGACGCCGAAGTAGATCAGCGAAGCGATGACCATGCCGCCGACCCCCAGGGTGGTGGACTTGGTCGGCCCATGCAGGCGCATGAAGAAGTCCGGCAGGCGGTACAGGCCGATGGCGCCGATCAGGGCGAACAGGCTGCCGAGCAGCAGTGAGACGGCGACCAGGGCTTCGATCCAGAAATTCATGGGGGCTCCTTACTCGATGATGTCGCCGCGCAGCAGGTACTTGGCCACCGCCACGGTGCCGATGAAGCCCATTACCGCGATCAGCAGGGCGGCCTCGAAATACAGCTTGGAGCCCAACCAGACGCCGAACAGCACCAGCAGGGCGATGGCGTTGATGTACAGGGTGTCCAGGGCGAGGATGCGATCGGGCATGTCCGGGCCCTTGATCAGGCGCGCCAGGGTCAGCATCAGGGCCAGGCCCATGATCGCCAGGCAGAGCGGGATCACGTAGTCGAGCATGGGAATACCTCCAGCAGCGGCGCCTCGTAGCGGGTCTTGATCTCGTGCACCAGGGCCGCCTCGTCGGCGACATCCAGGCTGTGCACCAGCAGGGTCTTGCGGTCGTCGCTGAGGTCGGCCGATACCGTGCCCGGGGTCAGGGAGATGACGCTGGCGAGCATGGTCAGGGCCAGCTCGTCCTCCAGGCGCACCGGGATCTCGACGAAGGCCGGGCGCAGCTTGCCGCTCGGGCCGAGGATCATCGCCGCCACCTGCAGGTTGGCGACCACGATGTCGCCCAACACCCGCAGCAGGAACAGGCACAGTTTCAATGGCCGCTGCAGACGCGGCGGGTTGATCCAGAACACCTGGGTCACCAGGGGGATCAGCCAGCCGAGCAGCGCGCCGAACAGCCAGTGGCCCAGGCTCAGGTCGTTGACCAGCAGCAACCAGACCAGCAGCAGGCTCAGACTCAGCAGCGGATGGGGCAACCAGCGACTGGTCTTCATGGCGCACCTCCACCCAGTACGGCCTGACGATAGAGCGAGAGATCATGCAGCTGGCTGACCGTGGCCTGGCTGTATTCCAGCAGCGGCGCGGCCAGGCCGACCAGCAGCGGGCTGAGCGCCAGCAGCCCGGCGCAAGCCAGCAGGCGACCGTGATCCAGCTCGGCGCTGTCCAGCTGATGCAGGCCGACGCGCCAGAACAGGGTGCTGCCGGCACGACTCAGGCCGATCACCGTGGCCAGCCCGCCCACCAGCACCACCGACCACAGCAACAGGGCCTGGGCACCGGGCTCGACCGCCCGCAGCAACAGCAGCTTGCCGAAGAACCCGGAGAACGGCGGCAGACCGGCCACGGCGATGGCGCCGACGAAAAACAGGCCGCCGAGCAGGTGGGGGTTCTGCAGCTCCGGCCCCTGCACCAGGGTCGTGGCCTTCTCCCCGCGTTGACGGGCGATCAGGTCGGCGACCAGGAACAGGCCACCGCTGATCCAGGTGCTGTGCACCAGGTAGAACAGCGCGGCCGCCAGCGATTCGGGCGTGCCCAGGGCGATGCCGGTCAGCAGGGTACCGACCGAGACGATCACCAGGTAAGCCAGCAGGCCGTGCAGGCTACCGGCCGCCAGCGCGCCGATCACCCCGCACGCGAGCGTCAGCAGCGCCAGCGGCCAGAGCCAGCCCTCGGCCATGTTGGCCAGGCTGCCGGCCTCGTCGCCGAAGATCAGCGTGAACACCCGCAGAATCGAATACAGGCCGACCTTGGTCATGATGGCGAACAGCGCCGCCACCGGTGCCGAGGCCGAGGCGTAGGCCTGGGGCAGCCAGAAATACAGCGGCAGGAAGGCCGCCTTGAGGCCGAACACCACCAGCAGCAGCAAACCGGCGGCGCCCAGCAGCGGCGCCTGGTCGGCATTGGCCGCGGCCACCCGCTGGGCCATGTCGGCCATGTTCAGGGTGCCGGTGACGCCGTACAGCACGCCGACGGCGATCAGGAAGAACGAGGACCCCACCAGGTTGAGGATCACGTAGTGCAGCCCGGCACGCACCCGCTCCGCCCCGCCGCCATGCAACAGCAGCGAGTAGGAGGCGATCAGCAGGATCTCGAAGAACACGAACAGGTTGAACAGATCGCCGGTGAGGAAGGCGCCGTTGATGCCCATCAACTGAAACTGGAACAGCGCGTGGAAGTTGCGCCCGCGCTCGTCGTCGCCGCGCAGCGCGTAGAGCAGCGCGAACAGCGCCAGCACGGCGGTGACCATGAGCAACAGCGCACTGAGGCGGTCGAGCAACAGGACGATGCCGAACGGCGCCTGCCAGGCCCCCAGGGCGTAGACCTGCAGCTCCCCCTGGCTGGCCTGTTGCAGCAACAGGAAGCTCAACAGCAGCAGCACCGTCGCCGAGGACAGGGACAGCGAACGCTTGACCGGCATGCTCAGGCGCGCGCCGAACAGCAGCAGGCTGCCGACGAACATCGGCAGCAGCACCGGCAGGATCAGGGCATGGTTCATCGACCCGCCTCCCGGCCGTCGACATGGTCGCTCTGCGATTCGCCGACGCTGCGCAGCGCCAGCACCACCACGAAGGCGGTCATGGCGAAGCCGATGACGATGGCGGTGAGCACCAGCGCCTGGGGCAGCGGGTCGACGTAGGCGCTGCCCTTGCCGATCACCGTACTCGCCCCGCTCTGCAGCCGGCCCATGGCGAACAGGAACAGGTTGACCGCGTAGGAGATCAGGGTCAGGCCCATCACCACCGGAAAGCTGCGTGCCCGCAGCAACAGGTAGACGCCGCTGGCGGTGAGGATGCCGAGGGTGCCGGCGAACAGTGCTTCCATCTCAGAGTACCTCTTGTCCGGCCTTTTCCTGGGTCAGCTTGCCCAGGTTGGCGAGAATCAGCAGGGTCGCACCGACTACCGTCAGGTACACGCCCAGGTCAAACAGCATGGCCGTGGCCAGTTCGATCTCGCCCACCAGCGGAATGTGGAAATGGCCGAAGGCCGAGGTCAGGAACGGCTTGCCGAACACCCAGCTGCCCAGACCGGTCAGCCCGGCGATCGCCACCCCGGCCCCGGCGATGCGGTGGTAGTTCAGCGGCAGGCGCGACTGGGTCCACTGCACGCCGTTGGCGACGTACTGCAGGATCAGCGCCACGGCGGTGATCAGCCCGGCGATAAAGCCGCCGCCCGGCAGATTGTGGCCGCGCAGGAAGATGAATACCGAAATCAGCAGGGCCATCGGCAGCAGCACCCGCGACAGGGTGGCGAGGATCAGCGGGTGGCGGTCACGGGCCCAGCTGCGCCCGGCGGCATCGACCCGCGGCTGGATCAGGCGCAGACCGTCGAGCATGGCGTAGATGCCCACCCCGGCGATGGCCAGCACGCTGATCTCGCCCAGGGTATCGAAGCCGCGGAAATCCACCAGGATGACGTTGACCACGTTACTGCCGCCGCCACCGGAGACGCTGTTGGCCAGGAAGAAACCGGCGATGCTGTCGTAGGGCCGGGTCAGCACGGCGAACACCAGCATGGCCACCATCACCCCGCTGCCCACCGCCAGGACGAAGTCGCGCAGGCCGCGGATGCTGCTCGACTCGCCGCGGGTCTGCTCCGGCAGGAAGTACAGCGCCAGCATCAGCAGGATGATGGTCACCACCTCCACCGACAGCTGGGTCAGGGCCAGGTCCGGCGCCGAGTAGCGGGCGAACGACAGGGCCACCATCAGGCCGACCACGCTGAGCATCAGCAGCGACACCAGGCGCTGGCGGTGGAAGATCACCGTGACCAGCGCCGCCACGGCGAGAATGCCCAGCCCCAGGGCACTGAAGCCGTCGATCGGGGTCATGGCCACCGAGCCGGTGACCTGCGGCAGCGGCCCGAGGCCGAGCGTCACCACAATCAGCGCGGCGCCCAGCAACAGGGCCAGGTAGCGCTGCAGCGAGCCGCTCTCCAGGCGCCCGGTGATGCTCACGCAGCTCTGCACCATCAGCTGCACGCCGCGCTCGAACAGCAGCCGCGCATCCAGACTCGGCAGCCCGGCGTACCAGCGGAACAGCGGCTGGCGGAAGGCATAGACCAGGATGCCGCCGAACAGGGCGATAAAGCTCATCAGCAGCGGCAGGTTGAAGCCGTGCCAGATCGCCAGGCTGTACTCCGGCAGCTCGCCACCGAGGCTGGCCGAGGCGGCGGCGGCCAGCAGCGGCGCCACGGTGTAGGCCGGGGCTATGCCGACCAACAGGCAGAGGAATACCAGGATCTCCACCGGCACCTTCATATAGCGCGGCGGCTCGTGGGGCGGGTACTTCGGCAGGTTGATCGGCTCGCCGTTGAAGAACACGTCATGGATGAAGCGCAGCGAATAGGCCACCGAGAACACCCCGGCCAGGGTCGCCGCCGCCGGGATCACCCAGTTGAAGCTGCCGAGCAGGTGCTGGTTGAGGGTCTCGCTGAAGAACATCTCCTTGCTCAGGAAGCCGTTGAGCAGCGGCACCCCGGCCATCGCCGAGGCCGCCACCATGGCCAGCATCGCCGTGTGCGGCATGTACTTCCACATGCCGTTGATGCGGCGCATGTCGCGGCTGCCGGTCTCGTGATCGATGATCCCCGCGGCCATGAACAGCGAGGCCTTGAAGGTGGCGTGGTTGATGATGTGGAACACCGCCGCCACCGCCGCCAGACGGGTATCCAGGCCGAACAGCAGGGTGATCAGGCCCAGGTGACTGATGGTCGAATAGGCCAGCAGGCCCTTGAGGTCATGCTGGAACAACGCCATGCCCGCGCCGACCAGCAGGGTCGTCAGGCCGGTGATACTGACCAGGTAGAACCACCACTCGGAACCGGCCAGCGCCGGGTACAGGCGCGCCAGCAGGAACACCCCGGCCTTGACCATGGTCGCCGAGTGCAGGTAGGCCGACACCGGGGTGGGCGCCGCCATCGCATGGGGCAGCCAGAAGTGGAAAGGGAACTGTGCGGACTTGGTGAACACCCCGAGCAGCACCAGCACCAGGGCCAGCGGGTACAGCTCGTGGGCGCGGATCGCATAGCCGCTGGCCAGCACCCGCGACAGCTCGAAGCTGCCGGCGATATGGCCGATCAGCAGGATCCCGGCGAGCAGCGCCAGGCCACCGCCGCCGGTGATCGCCAGGGCCATGCGCGCGCCCTTGCGCGCATCCGAGCGGGAACTCCAGAAGCCGATCAGGAGGAACGACGACAGACTGGTCAGCTCCCAGAACATCAGCATCAGCAGCAGGTTTTCCGACATCACCACGCCGAGCATGGCGCCCATGAACAGCAGCAGGAAGGCGAAGAAGCGCCCCATCGGCTCGTCTTTCGACAGGTAATAGCGGGCGTAGAGGATCACCAGCAAGCCGATACCGAGGATCAGCAAGGCGAACAGGAATGCCAGGCCATCCAGGCGCAGGCTGAGGTTCACGCCGAGCTCCGGCAGCCACTCCAGCCTGACCCGCAGCAGTTCGCCGGCGAATACCGCCGAGCGCTGGCTCAGCAACAGCCCCAGTGCCAGCGCCGGCGCCACTCCGGTCGCCACCGCGCAGGCCGAACGGCCCAGGCGCTCGGCGAACAGAGGCAATAACACCCCCAGGAACGGCAAGGCCACAATCAGCGCAAGCGCCATACTCTAAAACCCCTTCTGCAAGCCCGCCGGCGCTGCACGGCCGACGGTCAGCGAGCCACGGGAAGCCATGGGTACGAGATCCCCCTGGCCTGACCCCATTCCGATGAGCAGGAACGCGCCTGCTAAATGGCCTGAACCTTTGTCGGCGCAGGATTATCCATATCTATCGGCGCGCCGTCATGAATAGAATTATTACGAAAAGCTGAAACCTGAGCATTCTTGACTCTAGCTGCCGACCGAGCGGCCGAGCGGCATCGACGAACACGCACAAAAAAGCCGGATCAGCTCAGGCTGATCCGGCTCGTTCGACACTCAGTGGGAAACGCGGCTGGTGCCGTTGACACTGAGGATCCGTACCCGCTCGCCTACCCGGAAGATCTGGTTCTCCTCGACTTCCTGAACATAGGCGCGCATGGTGCCGTCATCTTCACGCACGGTGATCTCCACGCCCTGGGTGCGGGTCAGGCCCTCCTCGGCCGCGGCGCCGAGCAAGCCGCCGGCCACCGCGCCAACCACGGCCGCCACGGCGCTGCCGCGGCCACCGCCGACGCCGCTACCGGCCACACCGCCGACCACGGCACCGGCACCGGCGCCGATCGGCGTCTTGGTGCCCTCGATCTTCACCGGACGCAACGACTCGATGGTGCCCATGCGTACGGTCTGCACAGTACGCGCCTCATCACGGGAGTAGGTGTCGCCGGTCAGGCTGGACGCGCAACCGCCCAGCGCCAGAGCCATCGCGGTAAACGAGGCGATGAGCAGAGTGGATTTACGCATATCTTTACCTCCTGGATTGCGTTGCATTAGACCGCGCCCGTCGGGCGCCATCACAGCGGTAAGGCAACAATAACCGAAACCACCCCTGCAGCTTAAGCCCAAAGCCGTCGTGCACTGCGCTCAGGGCGCCAGGCGCTCACGCTGCCAGCTCCCCTCCTCCCCGAGGCGATAGTTGAGGCGGTCGTGCAGGCGACTGGCCCGTCCCTGCCAGAACTCGACGCGCTCGGGCAGCAGGCGGTAGCCGCCCCAGTGCGGCGGGCACTCGGGCGCCTGGTCGAGAAAGCGCTGCTCGGTCTGCGCCAGCAAGCCTTCCAGCTCGGCGCGATCGGCGATCACCCGGCTCTGCGGCGAGGCCCAGGCGCCCAGACGGCTGCCCAAAGGGCGCACCTGGAAGTAGGCATCGGACTCCTGCGCGCTAACCCGCTCGACCCGACCCTCGATGCGCACCTGACGCTCCAGGGTCGGCCAGAAGAAGGTCATGGCGGCGAACGGCCGGGCGGCCAGCTGCTGGCCCTTGGCGCTGTCGTAGTTGCTGAAGAAGGTGAAACCCCGTGCATCCAGCCCCTTGAGCAACAACACCCGGGAGTGCGGGCGGCCCTCGGCATCGACCGTGGCCAGGGTCATGACGTTGGGCTCGACCGGCAACTGCTCGGTCTTCACCGCATCGGCGAACCACTGCTGGAACAGGGCGAAGGGCTCGAGCGGCGCCTGCGCCTCGCTGAGCCCATCACGGGTGTAGTCGCGGCGCATGTCCGCCAGGGTCTGGATCATGGCATAGCCCTCTAGAACGAATAGCGCCTAGTTTATCGGGCCTTATGCTAGTTGGCTTGCTCGGCGGCCACTACCTGCTTGCCGGCCACCGGCTTGCTCTTAGGCGTCTTGGCCGAGCCGGCGGTTGGGCTGGCCTGGGCGACCGCCGGAATAGTGGCCGGCTGGCTGTAGTGGGCGATCAGCGCCTTGAGACTGTCCTGGCGGGTCAGCAGGATCTCCACCCGACGGTTGAGGGCACGGCCCGCGGCACTGCCGTTGTCGGCCCGCGGCATATCCGAACCCAGGCCCTTGACCAGCAGACGGTCCTGTTTCAGCCCGCTGAGACGGAAGATCGCGGTGAAGGCCCGGGCCCGCTCATGGCTCAGCTCGCGGTTCAGAGTCGCGGCGCCGCTGCTGTCGGCATGCCCGAGCACCAGCACGGCGACGTTCTTGTCGTGCTCCACCAGCTTGGCCACGCGGCTGATCGGTCCCAGCGTGATGGGCAACAGCATGTGCGGGCGGTCGGGGTTGAAGGAGCCCTGCACCGGCGCGGTCACCACCAGCAGGTTGTCCCGCCGCTCCAGCTCGAAGTGACTGCCCTTGATCGCCTCGCGCAGTCGCGGTTCATAGTCGTCCAGCCAGGCCTGGGCGACTTTCGGGGCCGGGGTCGGCGCGGCGGCGGCCTGGGCCTGCGGTTTCTTCTCCGAGCCGGCACAACCGGCCATCAGCAGACACAGGGCGAGCGCGAGGTTTTTCTTGGCAAACATCGGTAATCCACACTAATGGTCAAAAAGGAAAGTGGCCGCAGGCCAATATTAATTGTCAGTAAAGTCTTGTTATGCCGGGAGTCTAGCCAGACTCTTACAAACAATCCGCCAATACCCGTGCAAGTTTCTGCGCACGGGGGTCCATTAAGACGAACGGTCCTAGATTGTTGGTGACGAAGCCCACGGCCACGTCCCGCTCCGGGTCGGCGAAGCCGATGGAGCCACCCGCCCCCGGGTGACCGAAGGCCCGCGCCCCCATGCCATAGGTGGCATTGGCCAGCTCGGGCTGTTCGAGCATGCAACCCAGGCCGAAGCGGGTGCAGGTCAGCAGGGTCTTGTCGTCACCACAGCTGTGTTCGCGGGTCAGCTCGTCGAGCAGCTCACTCTCCAGCAGACGGCCATCCAGCAGGGCGCTGTAGAAGCCCGCCAGGCTGCGAGCATTGCCGTGGCCGTTGGCGGCCGGCTGTTGCATGCGCCGCCACTCCGGCTTGTTGGTGCTGGTCATGATCGACGGCGGATTGGTGAAAGCCCGTGTGCTCAGGGCCGTCGGTTCGCTCAGGGTCACCTTGAGCAGGCGCTGGGCGGCGGCATCGCCCAGATTGCCCTTGCCCCGGGAGATATGCGCGACACGCTCGAACTCACTGTCGGCCAGACCGACGTGGAAATCCAGGCCCAGTGGTTTGGCGGTGCGCGCCACTATGGACTCGCCGGGGCCGCGCCCTTCCACACGGCGCAGCAGTTCGCCGACCAGCCAGCCGTAGGTGATGGGCGCATAACCGTGGCCCTCCCCCAGCGCCCACCAGGGCTCCTCGGCGGCCAGCGCCGCGGTCATCGCCTGCCAGTCGTACAGGGCCTCGGCCGGCAGCGGCTGGCGCAGCGCCGGCAGGCCGGCCTGGTGGCTGAGCAGGTGGCGCAGGGTGATCCTGTCCTTGCCGGCCGCGGCGAACTCCGGCCAGTAGCGGGCCACCGGCGCGTCCAACTCCAGCTTGCCCTCGCCGACCAGCTGCAGGGCGGTGACCGCGGTGAAGGGTTTGGTGCAGGAGAACAGATTGAGAATGGTGTCGCTGTGCCAGGCCTGCTGACCGTCCTTGTCGGCCACCCCGGCCCAGATATCCACTACGGTTTCGCCGGCGACCTGGATGCACAGCGCCGCGCCACGCTCCTGAGGGTCCTCGAACAAGGCCGCGAACGCGTCCTTGACCGCCTCGAACTGCAGGTCGAAATAGCCCTGAATCTGCAAATGCGACTCCTAGGTCTTGGAAATCAACGAGATGCCGCGCATTGTTCCAGCCCCGGCGGCACTTGGGAACCGGTCGGGGACTCCGCCGGGCCTTTCTAGCCGATCTCCCGACGAAATGGCGGCAGGGCGTTGAGAATCGCCTTGCCGTAGCGCTGGGTCACCACCCGTCGATCCAGCAGGGTGATGGTGCCGCGGTCGGCCTCGGTACGCAGCAGGCGACCGCAGGCCTGCACCAGGCGCAGCGAGGCATCCGGCACGGCGATCTCCATGAAGGGGTTGCCGCCACGGGCCTCGATCCACTCGGCCAGCGCCGCCTCCACCGGATCGTCCGGCACGGCGAAGGGGATCTTGGCGATCACCACGTGCTCGCAATAGGCGCCGGGCAGATCGACGCCCTCGGCGAAGCTGGCCAGGCCGAACAGCACGCTCTCCTCGCCGGAGTCGACCCGGGCCTTGTGCTTGTTCAGGGTCTCCTGCTTGGACAGGTTGCCCTGGATGAACACCCGCTTGCGCCAGTCGCGCTCCAGGCCGTCGAAGACGTCCTGCATCTGCTTGCGCGAGGAAAACAGCACCAGGGTGCCCCGCGAGCCGGCCACCAGGGCCGGCAGCTCGCGGATGATGGCCGCGGTGTGCAGCGCCGCCTCGCGCGGGTCGGCCTTGAGGTCCGGCACCCGGAGCACGCCGGCGTCGGCATGGTGGAAGGGGCTCGGCACCACCGCGGTGACCGCCACCTTGGGCAGGCCGGCGCGCATGCGGTAGCGATCGAAGGTACCCAGGGCGGTCAGGGTCGCCGAGGTGACCAGGGCGCCGTAGGCGACGTTCCACAGGTTGCGGCGCAGGGTCTCGGCGGCGAGGATCGGGCTGGCATTGACCTCGATGTCGAACAGCGCGCCGCTCTCGGCCAGGGTCAGCCAACGCGCCATCGGCGGACTCTCCTCGGGGTCCTCGGCGGTGAACGCCAGCCACAGCTCCCAGTTGCCCTTGGCCCGCGCCAGCAGGCTGCCGAACAGCGGGTACCACTCCTCGGCCTGGTGACTGGCGATGCCGATGCCGGCCTCGCCGTCCATGGCCTCCTTGAGCTGCTCGGCGACTCCGGTGAACAGGTCGCTGAGGCGGGAGAAGCCCTTCTTCAACTCCAGGCCCAGCTCGCGCAGATGCTCGGGCACCTGGCCACCGACGAAGCGGTGACGCGGGCGCTCGCGGCCCTCCATGTCCTCGCCGGGGCGGAAGTCGGCCAGCTGCTCGCAGGCACTGAACATGAACTGTTGCTGGGTCTTGATCTCCCGCGCCAGCTCCGGCACCTGCTCGATCAGCCGGCCCAGGTCGCCCGGCAGCGGGTGCTGGGCCAGCAGCTTGGTCAGGTTCTTGGCCGTCTGCTCCAGCCAGTCGGCGGTCGAACGCAGGCGGGTGAAGTGGGCGAAGTGACCGATGGCCTTGTCCGGCAGGTGATGGCCCTCGTCGAACACATAGAGGGTCTCGCGCGGATCGGGCAGCACCGCACCGCCGCCCAGGGCCAGGTCGGCCAGCACCATGTCGTGGTTGGTGACGATGACATCGACCTTGCCCATGCCCTCGCGGGCCTTGTAGAAGGCGCACTGCTGGAAGTTCGGGCAATGGCGGCTGGTGCACTGGCTGTGGTCGGTGGTCAGCCGCGACCAGGTGCCGTCTTCGAGCTCCTGGGGCCAGCTGTCGCGGTCGCCGTCCCACTTGTTGCCGGCGAGCTTCTCGATCATCGCGGTGAACAGCTTCTGACTCTGCTCGTCGACATCGATCCTGAAGCCTTCCTCCTCGAACAGCTGGGCGGTGGCGCTCTGTGCCTGGCCCTCCTGCAGCAGCAGGTCCAGCTTGGACAAACACAGGTAACGCCCGCGCCCCTTGGCCAGGGCGAAACTGAAGTTGAGGCCACTGTTGCGCATCAGGTCCGGCAGATCCTTGTGCACGATCTGTTCCTGCAGCGCCACGGTCGCGGTGGCGATCACCAGGCGCTTGCCGGCGGCCTTGGCGGTGGGGATCGCCGCCAGGCTGTAGGCCACGGTCTTGCCGGTACCTGTGCCGGCCTCGACCGCCACCACCGCCGGCTCGCCTTCGCGCTTGCCCTCGTCGTCGACCTTGACCGTGCCCAGCACCTTGGCGATCTCGGCGATCATCAGGCGCTGGCCGTAGCGTGGTTTGAGTCCCTTGGCCTCGAGGAAGCGAGAATAGGCGCTCTGAATCTGGGACTTGAGTTCGGTGCTGAGCATGCTGGTCTGGGCGCGAAAAGGCTGGATAAATTTTCAGTGTTTGTGATCGGCGGCTATCATAGCGCGCTAATCGATCCCGCGCAGAACCGCTTGCCCGACTGGAGTACTTGCATGACCCCTTACGCCGCGACTTACACCCTGCACCTGCTGGCCGCACTCATTTGGGTCGGCGGCATGTTCTTCGCCTGGATAGTACTGCGCCCCGCGGCGGTCAGCGTGCTGGAAGCGCCAGCGCGGCTGAAGCTATGGCAGGAGGTATTCCGCCGTTTCTTTCACTGGGTGTGGGCCGCCGTGCTGATCCTGCCGATCACCGGCGTGGGCATGCTGCACCTGCGCTTCGCCGGTTTCGAGACGGCGCCGCGCTACGTGCACATCATGATGGGGCTGTACATCGCCATGCTCGCGCTATTCCTGCGCATACAGGCGCTCCAGCTACCGGAACTGCGCCGCGCCGTGGCGGCCGAGGACTGGCCGAGTGGCGGCGCCATTCTGGGACGGATTCGTCGACTGGTGGGCATCAACCTGATCCTCGGCCTGCTGCTGGTCAGTGTCGCCGCCGCCCGCCCCAGTCTTTAAGCCTCCCCGGGCACGGCTGCAAACAACACCCGAGCCTCGCCCGTCTAGGCCTGCTCGGCCGCCACAGGCAGGGGATCTGGCTCCTCTGCTTCGGGCAATGCCAGCAAGTGGAAAATACCGAACAGCATGACCTGCCCGCGCTCCAGCCATGGCCGCGGGCATTGGCTGAGCCGCGGCTGGAACAACAGCAATTCGGCTGCATGAATCAGCAGAACAGCGGCGCCGGCCAGGTTCAGCAGCAGGGCGAACGGCTGCACGAACGGATCGAGCAGGTTGGCCAGCTCAGCCCCCCAGAACAACGCGGCCAGTATTTTCCCCAACCCCAGCAATGCTTTCATGACCGCCCCTTGCAGCTTCAGATCGTGCCGCACCTTAACTGCTTTGGGGCCATGCAGCCAACACCGCAGAAGGCGGTAATCCGCTGATTACCGCCAAGCTGACAGCCGGCATGATCCCGCTCAGGACCCGCATTACTGAGGCCGCGCTTCCACCTCGGCCTCCACCCGACGATTGATGGCCCGCCCGGACTCGGTCTCGTTGTCCGCAACCGGACGCGCCTCGCCGTAGCCCACAGTGGAAACTCGGCTGCTGTCGATGCCGTGCTGGTTAACCAGTACATCGCGCACGGCATTGGCCCGGCGCTCGGACAAGCCCTGGTTATAGGCATCGGTGCCGATGGCATCGGTATGGCCTTCGACGGTCGTGGTGGTCTGCGGATACTGCTTCATGAAATCCGCCAGACTGCGGATGTCATTCTGGGCATCCTCCTTGACCACCGATTTGTCGAAATCGAATTTCACGTCCAACTCGACCCGTACCGCCTCCACGGGCGCAGGTTCGGGAAGCTCGGGAGTGCTCGGATAGACCTTGAGCGGGCAGCCGTTGTGCTGAACCGGCGTGCCGCTCGGAGTGCCAGGACAGCGGTCACGGCGGTCAAACACCCCATCACCGTCTTCGTCGCCGTCCTGGGCATAGCAGATCAGGCCGCCAATCACGGCGCCAGCTGCGGCACCTCCGGCGGCCCAGGTGGAACTCTCGATTGCGCCGAGGCCACCGCCGGCCAAGCCGCCAATCGCACTGCACAGAGGCCAGTTTCCTTGGTTGAGCGGCGCATCCCCCGTACTGGAAGTCGTGACGCAACCGGAAAGAACACTGCTGGCCAGAAGAAAGGGAGCAATCGCCCTCGCGTGGCTAATCCTCATGATCTGAGTCTCCTGTGTAACCGGCCGCTGCCGGTACCCCGGAGTAAAGGCGCATCCCCCTGACTGCACAAGCCAGACCCCAGCAGACTTCACTTACTGCCGGGGTCAGCGCTTGCACTCGCCAGGCGACAATGGCTAAGGGCGAGCCTCGACCTCGGCCTCGACTCGACGGTTGATGGCACGTCCCGCATCGGTAGCGTTGTCCGCAACCGGACGCGACTCGCCATAGCCGACCGCATTGACGCGCCCACCCTCTACGCCATATTGGTTGACCAGCACATCACGCACGGCATTGGCGCGGCGCTCGGACAGCCCCTGGTTGTAAGCATCCGTGCCGATCGAGTCGGTGTGACCTTCGACCACCGTTGTGGTTTGCGGATACTGCTTCATGAAATCCGCCAGGTTCTTGATATCACCGTAGCTTTCTTCTTTGACCCGGGACTTGTCGAAGTCGAACTTGACGTCCAGCTCGACACGCACCACTTCTGCGGGCTCGGGCATGGCCGGTTCCTCGACCATCACCTCTTCGACCATCACCATTTTTTCCGCTTCGGCACCATGCACCCAGCAATAAGCCGCGGCCATACCGGCACCTACCGCAGCGCCACCAGCCGCCCATGACGAACTCTCGATCGCGCCCAAGGCAGCACCACCGACACCACCGACCGCCGCACAAGTAGGCCAGTCGCTCTTCTGCAGGCCGGCGCACCCCGTCAACAAGCTGGCCGCCAGAATCAGGGGTCCTGCTTTCCTGGTAATGCTCATATACAAGTCTCCTATAGAAATCGGCCCAAAACCGACACTTATGGATTAAAGACGGCAGTTCCACAATTCGCCAGACGATCGGGGCATGTGCGCGAACTCAATCGGCTCTAGGCCATCACCCGGTAGCACGTTAGTCTTTCAGGTCTGATCGAGGAGCCCTAAATGATCGAACGCCTTTCCTCCCGTACGCCCCAACAGGCGCTGGCCGCACTGCTGGAGCGCTACGCGCCGAGCCGACTGTTGCTGGTCGGCGCAAGTGAGCTGCCGGCCCTGGATGCCTTTCGCAACGCCCACACGAGCTGCCAGGTCACCCGCGCCACAGCCGGCGCCTTGCCGAGCGAACTGGCCAGCCAACGCTTCGACCTGGCCCTGGTCGTCGACTGCCTGGAGCACCTGCCCAAACGCACCGGGCTGGAATTGCTCGGCGGCATCCGCAACCTCAACGCCAACCGTCTGGCCGTGCTGGTCGACCTGCATGCCTGCGCCTGGCAGGACACCGACTTCTTCGCCCTGGCGATGCAGGCCAGCGAGCGCTTCCAGCGGGGCGAGCAGACCCTCAGCCTGTTCACCTACGACCTGCTCGACTACAAACAGGTGCCGGACTGGCTCAATGCCAAGTTCTGGGCCAACCCGGAAAACTTCGGCAAATACTGGTGGTGATGCATGCCAAGCACTGAGTTCACGACCAGCTGCCCCTGCGGCAGCGGCGACCCGTTGAGCGAATGCTGCGGGCGCTATCATGCCGGCTCGCCGGCGCCCAGCGCGGAGTGCCTGATGCGCTCGCGCTACAGCGCCTATGTCCTGGGCCAGGTCGACTACCTGCTGGCGACCACCCTACCCGCCCAGCAGGCCGGCCTGGATCGCGAGGCGATCCGCGCCTGGAGCCTGCAGAGCACCTGGCTCGGCCTCGAGGTCGAAAGTGCCGAGGTGCTGGGCGGCCAGCCCGAACATGCCTTCGTCACCTTCACCGCACGCTGGCACGATGAGGCCGGCGAACATAGCCACCGCGAATGCTCCGCCTTCGTCCAACGCGGCAAGCAGTGGTTCTTTATCGATCCTACCGTGGGCCTGACCGCCGGGCGCAACGAGCCCTGCCCCTGCGGCAGTGGGCAGAAGTTCAAAAAATGCTGCTCGACCTTCCTCAACCGCGCAGTAGCCAGCTGACAGCCGCGACAGACTCTGCTTGATTTATTGATCCGGCCACCAGCCTCGCCGGGCATTCGACAAGGAGAGAACCATGCACAAGCACAATGGATGGGTGGTCGTACTGGCCGGCCTGCTGTTCGGCTGCGCCGGCCAGCCCTCGGGCGAGCGGGTCGACCTGGGCAGCGCGGAGCGGGTCAGCCGCCTGTTTGCCTACCCCAATAACTGCAGCGCGATCTGCTACCGTGACTGGACCCTGGAACAGACCGTACAGCACTACCTCGACCAGAGCCTGGACCGCGATGGCTATGACGCCGCCCGGGTCAGGGTCGAGCGTAGCGGTGACAGGGTCTACGCCCACTTCAGCGGCGCGCCTGCCGGCTACGGTCAGCCACTGCGCCAATTGCTCGACAGTGGCGACCTGGCGTACCGGGGCGCCAGCCAGCTCAACCGCGACGGCAAGTGGCAGTACGACTGGTACTTCTTCCTGCCCCTGGGCATGGCCCTGAACAACCGCAAGAGCGTCGAGCTGCTGCACTTCCCACCGGACTATTCACTGACCCAGGCCCAGGATTACCTGCGCTCCAGCACCACCGACCGCTGGGCCGAGCTGCTGACGGTCAACGGCGTGCCTGCCGCCCAGACACCGGCCTTCCAGACCATAGTCGACTTCGCCCCCATCGCCGCGCCCTCCAATGCCGGCAGTTCCCTGGAGGACACCTACGGTTACTTCAGCGACTACCAGCAGCGCATGGTCAGCGAACTGAGCCTTGGCAGTGACGGCGCCTCCCTGCCCATGGTCGCCTTCGGCAGCCCGGTGCGCAACTGGGTGCAGCAGCGTTATGGCGTGCCCCTGGCCGTACTCGGCCTCGGCCAGATCACCCCGGTGCCGGGTCGGACGGTGGCGGTGCTGGGCGCCAACCACCCCAGCTATATCTGGTATGCGGCCGACCCGAGCAACTACGGGGGCAACCAGCAGAAGGCCGATCAGGCCGGGCTCAGGGTCATGGGCCAGGACCTCTCCGCCGCCTGCTGGCAAGCCGCAATGGGTCAGAACCCAGGGGGCGACAGCTCTGCCGCACTCAATAGCTGCAGCCAGAAGTGGCAGGTCAGCGACCAGCAACAGACCTGCGAGCTGTTCTACACCTCGATCCGCAGCCTGACGCCGGCACAGGCGCAAGCCAAGTGCAGCGCCGCGGACGCCGCCGTCGCCAGCCATTGACACGACGAGAAGCGTCGCTCGACCCGAGCGTCATCCCTGGAGCAGATACGACGAGGCCCGCTTTTGGCGGGCCTCCTTCATTCACTCCTGCAGCTTCAGGTGCGAGGTATCCGGTGGGGGCGCGGCCGGCTCGGCCGGTGTCTGGCCCATGTCGCTGCCGGGCGGCGCCAGACTCAACTGCGACAGATCGAGCGCCGGGGCTTGCGGCTGCGGTTTGTCGTCCTGCAGATCGTCGCCCAGGGGCGCGATGCCGAAATCCGGCGCATCCACTTCGGCGAAAGCGGCCATGTACTCATCCCGGGGCAGGACCTTCAGGCGCCCCGGAGCGGCCGGCGCCTGTTCGCCCGCAGCGCTCGCCTGGCTCTGCGGCGGCTCGACGACCGCCGGCGGAACCAGGTCGCTCGCGGCCGAGGGCAGGGCGGCAACCTCGACCACGGCGCCGGCACGCTCCAGGGTGGCCCGGTACTTTTCCGCCCCGGCGGCATCCAGATTGCTCTTGATCACGATGCGTCGGCCGGAGAACAACAGGGCGATGCGCTGGGCGTCGGCCTGAAACAGCTTGGCCAGATTGGCCTTGACCGACTCCAGCTGAGCCCCCGGCACCAACTGCCCGGCGAAGGCGATCTCGTAACTAGCCATGGTCACACTCCTGTCCTAATCGACGCTCAGTATGGCGCAGGTTTTTTTACCCCCACAACACGTTGCAGCCGAGCACTTGCTTGTTACACTGTGGCGTCCATCGGAGTACCCAATGTTGTATCAGGCAAAAACTATAAGAATTCTCAGCCTACTGATATTTTTCGGCCTGCTTTCAGGCCTCGGCGGATGCTCCACCTGGATGACCGGTGGTTTCAAGGATCCGGATATCCGTCTGGTCAAGGTCGAGGTCATACGGGCCAAGCTGCTGGAGCAGCGCTTCGTCCTGCGCTTTCGCATCGACAACCCCAACAGCGTCAGCCTGCCGGTGCGCGGCCTCGATTACCGGGTTCACCTCAACGAGGTGAAACTGGCCGAAGGCGAATCCGATGCCTGGTTCACCGTGCCCGCCCACGGCCATCACGTGTTCGACGTGCCGGTGCGCACCAACCTCTGGCGCCATGTGCGGCAGATCGTCAAGTTGCTCGAACACCCCGACGAACCGATCCGCTACCGCCTCGACGGCGCGGTAAAAACCGGCTTCATGTTCGGCCGCAGCGTGCACATGTCGCGCAATGGCGAGATAATTCCCGGCGATTTCATCCCGGAGTAACCCCACATGAACCAACACCCCCACGTCCACGGCCCGGATTGCGACCACGACCACGACCACCATGACCACGATCATGTGCACGGCCCGCATTGCAATCACGGCCACCAGGAGCCGGTGCGCAACGCCTTGAAGGACGTCGGCCGCAACGACCCATGCCCATGCGGCAGCCAGAAGAAATTCAAGAAATGCCACGGCGCCTGATCCGCCCATGAGCAGCCTGAGCCTGCTTCTGCTGCTGGCCGGCGCGCTCTTGGTGCTAGGGCTCGCCTGTTACGCCCTGCTGCTGTGGCGGCGGGTGTGGGCACGGCAGCGCGAGCAGGCGCATGCCGCGCAGGAGCGTCACCAACGCCTCGGCGGCGACCTGCAGCTTCTCGCCGGCAGCCTGCTCGAAGGGCAGCTGCCGCTGATCGAAGGCGCCATTCGCATCAAGGTGCTGCTCGACAACTACGACAGCACCCTGAGCCAGGACGCACGCTGCGAGGTGTTCCACCGACTGTTCGCCGCCACCGCCCACGTGCCGACCCATGCCGACTGGAAGGCGCTGGACAAGGCCGCCCGCCGGCAACACGAGAAGCACTTCAACGAGCTGGAGTTGCAACACAAGGCCGCCGCCCGCACGGCGGCACGCTGGCTGCTCGACGAGGGCTTGCAACAAAACCCGCGGCACAGCTGAGCGGGCGGCGCCCGGCCTCTTGCCAGGCGCCGCCACGCCCTCTACCTTACGCCACACCCTGCCCCGGCGCCGGGATATGGCCGCTCGCCTCGCCCAGGTTGCTAGGCTTTCCAGCGGCACCCACGCCACCACCATCCGATTCCCGCGTCCCGCAAGGAGCCCGTTGCATGTCATCGCGCGCGTTTCGTCCACTGCCCCTGCTAGGCCTGGCCACCCTCACCGTCGGCCTGCTGCTCAGCGGCTGCCAGTCCTTTCTGCAGAGTCGCTACAGCGACAGCCTGCATCCGACCCAGGGCATCGTCCGCGTCCAGGGCCTTGCGCAGAGCGTGGTGGTGCGGCGCAATGCCCTGGGCATGCCGCTGATCGAGACCACCACGTTCCACGACGCGCTGTTCGCCCTGGGCTACGTGCATGCCAGCGACCGCCTCAGCCAGATGGTCGGCCTGCGCCTGATGGCCGAGGGCCGCCTGGCGGAAATGGCCGGCCCCGGCGTGCTGGAGATCGACCGCTTCATGCGCGCGGTGAACCTGCGCAAGAGCGCCGAGATGCTGTACCGCAACGCCTCGCCGCGCCTCAAACGCTTCTTCGAGGTCTACGCCCGCGGCGTCAACGCCTACCTGTTCCGCTACCGCGACAAGCTGCCGATGGACCTGGCCGAATCCGGCTACCGCCCGCCCTACTGGAAACCCGAAGACTCGGCGCTGGTGTTCTGCCTGCTGAACTTCGGCCTGTCGGTCAACCTGCAGGAAGAGCTCGCCGCCCTGGTGCTGGCGCAGAAGGTCGGCAGCGCACAACTGGCCTGGCTGCTGCCGACCTACCCGGACGAGCCGCTGCCGTTCGAGGAGGCCGCCAAGCTCGAAGGGTTGGCGCTGGACGGCCGAATCGCCGGCCTGGAGGCGATCAGCCAGGCCGCCGACCAGCTGGCCGACGCCCACATGCTCGGCGTCGCGGCCTCGAACAACTGGGCCATCGCCCCGCAGAACAGCCGCAGCGGCAAGAGTCTGCTGGCCAACGACACCCACCTGCCCCTGGCACTGCCCTCGGCCTGGAACTTCGTGCAGATCCGCTCGCCGAAATTCCAGGCCGCCGGCGTATCGATCGCCGGCGTCCCCGCCGTGGTCGCCGGGTTCAACGGCAAGCTGGGCTGGGGCATGACCATGGTCATGGGCGACAACCAGGACCTGTTCCTGGAGAAGCTCAAGCACGAAGGCGGCCGTCTCTACTACCAGGCCGACGACCAGTGGCTGCCCGCCCGGGAGCGCCAGGAGACCTTCTTCATCAAGGGTGAGCGACCGATCCGCGAGACCCTCTACGAAACCCGCCACGGCCCGCTGCTGAACTCGGTGCTGGGCGAGCGCAAGCACCGCCTGCAGCCGCTGCAACTGAGCAGCGGTTACGGCCTGGCCCTGCAGACCGCACAGTTCGAAGCGGACCAGAGCCTGGATGCCTTCTTCGACCTATCCCGTGCCCAGTCGGTGGAACAGGCCTTCGAGGCGACCCGGGAAATCCGCGCCATGCCGCTGAACGTCGTCTTCGCCGATGCCGAGCACATCGGCTGGCAGGTCACCGGGCGCTTCCCCAACCGCCGCGAAGGCCTCGGTCTGCTGCCCTCGCCCGGCTGGGACGGCCGCTACGACTGGGACGGCTTCGCCGACCCGATTCTCCATCCCTACGACCAAGACCCGCCGCAGGGCTGGCTGGGCACCGCCAACCAGCGCAGCGTCAACCGCGGCTACGGCATGCAGCTGTCCAACTCCTGGTACTACCCCGAGCGCGCCGAGCGCATCGCCACCCTGGCCGGCAGCGGCAAGCACGACCGCGCCAGCATGATCGCCATGCAGTACGACCAGACCTCGCCCTTCGTCGCCAAGCTCCAGGCCATGTTCGCCGCCCCTGGCATGGCCGAAGCCCTGCAGCAGGCCATTGACGCCCTGCCACCGAGCCAGCGCGACAAGGCCCGCGAGGCGCTCAACCGCCTGCAGGCCTTCGACGGCAAGCTCGCTGCCGATTCGGCCGACGCCGCGCTGTACGGCGCCTTCCTCCATGAAAGCGCGCGGCAGATCTTCCTCGACGAGTTGGGCCCGGATACCAGTGCCGCCTGGAAGGCGCTGGTGCAGGCCGCCGACAGCTCCTACTCGGCCCAGGCCGACCACCTGCTGGGCCGCGAGGACAGCCCGTTCTGGGACGACCTCGCGACGCCGCAGAAGGAAGACAAACCGGCCATACTCGCCCGCAGCCTGGCCGCCGCCATGAGCCTCGGCCAGGCACGCCTGGGCCAGGACCCACGGACCTGGCAGTGGGGCCGGCTGCACAGCTACAACTGGCGCAGCGAAACCAGCCAACTGGCCCAATACATGGGCGCCAGCCAGCGTGCCAGCATCAACGCACTGAAGGACTACCTGGATCGCGGCCCCTACCCGGCCGGCGGCGACCACAGTACCCTCAACGTCTCGGCCTACCGCTGGGGCGAGGACTTCGACACCTGGCTGATCCCCGCCATGCGCATCGTCGTCGACTTCGCCAGCGAGGAACCCCTGCTCGGCCTGAACAGCTCGGGCCAGTCCGGCAACCCGGCCAGCGCGCATTACGCCGACGGCATCGAAGCCTGGCTCAAGGGGCGCTACATGGTGTTTCCGTTCCAGCCGCAGAACCTCGACAAGGTCTACGGCACGCGACGGCTGCTGCTGATGCCGGGCCAATAACTACCGTTCGTCGGCTATTTTTGAACTCATAACCGGAGCCTCCAGTCCGACTTAGCGGACTTACTCCATAGTTCATCACTTAAGGGCGCCTATTGGCGTCCTTTCTTTTGCCTGCGACAAAGCCCCTGCGCCCCTGACAGCGCCGGGCATCCATCATTCCTCGCAGATGCTGGTCACGGTGATGCCGTAGCGCTCCAGCAGGCGCACGGCCGGTGTCTGCACCTCATAGGGGCGATCCTTCGGTTCCTCACGCTCATAGTCGCGCTCGGCCATTTCCAGCAACCACTGCACGGCCTGCTCCATGCTCGGTTTGGTCGTCGACTCGACCTCCAACACCCCGGTCCCCTCGTCTTTGCTGTAGGTAATCATCCACTTAGCCATAAGCTGCGATTTCCCCTCGGGTTCTCTCGGTTACCCCGCCGCGGGCGGGCGCCATGTGCTTTAGAGTCCGCCAGCCCCCCGGCAGTTCGACGGGAAGGGGGAAGCCAGAGCCGGCTACGGCTCGCCGAACGCCGGGCACAAAAAAGCCGGGCAAGCCCGGCTTTGCTCTTACTCGTTGTCGCCAGGCCGCTCAGGCCTTGGGCAGGGTCACACCCTGCTGGCCTTGGTACTTGCCGCCACGGTCCTTGTAGGACACCTCGCAGGCCTCATCGGATTCGAGGAACAGCATCTGCGCCACGCCCTCGTTGGCATAGATTTTCGCCGGCAGGGTGGTGGTGTTGGAGAACTCCAGGGTCACATGGCCTTCCCACTCCGGCTCCAGCGGGGTGACGTTGACGATGATGCCGCAACGCGCATAGGTACTCTTGCCCAGGCAGATGGTCAGCACATTACGTGGAATACGGAAGTACTCGACGGTGCGCGCCAGGGCGAAGGAGTTCGGCGGGATGATGCACACGTCGCTCTTCACATCGACGAAGCTCTTCTCGTCGAAGTTCTTCGGGTCGACGGTGGCCGAATTGATATTGGTGAACACCTTGAATTCATCGGCGCAACGCACGTCGTAGCCGTAACTGGAGACCCCGAAGGAGATCAGCGGCGCATTGCCTTCGGTGCGCACCTGACGCTCGACGAAAGGCTCGATCATGCCGTGCTCTTGGGCCATGCGGCGAATCCACTTGTCCGATTTGATGCTCATGGCGGGCGTCCTGAATGGGCTGATGGTGAAAAAGTGAGCGCATCTTACCGGGGCGAGCGAGCGGGTTCAAAGGCTGTCGACCGACGCGTTCCGACGCCCCGCCGAACGCCCCCCGACCCATTAATTCGCGAAAAGGCGCACAGAGCATTCGCGCTTCGCGGCAAAAGCGGGTATGGTGGCCCCACTGTGCTGCATGTGTCACCGCGAATCGCTACTTGATGCCTAGATTTCGATCCAAACATCGTCCGACTCCTAGTACTCGTTGCACTCAGTCCCGGCCTGGGCTTTTCCAGGGCTGCTATTACTTTTGTTAGGAGATTTCACATGTCCAATCGTCAGACTGGCACCGTTAAGTGGTTCAACGATGAAAAAGGCTACGGCTTCATCACCCCGCAATCCGGTGACGACCTGTTCGTTCACTTCAAAGCTATCCAGAGCGATGGCTTCAAGACCCTGAAAGAAGGTCAGCAGGTCTCCTTCGTGGCCACCCGTGGTCAGAAAGGCATGCAAGCTGAGGAAGTTCAGGTTATCTAACCTGCACCGACTCGAAAAAAGCCCCGCCTAGGCGGGGCTTTTTTGTGCCTGGAGAACAGTCAGTCGTCGCTGACCTTGATGCTCGGCATCGCCGGCTGCGCGGCCTGGGCGATGCGCGCACCGACGCTGCGGGCCATGGCCTGGTAGAGCATGGCGATCTGGCTCTCCGGGTCGGCGATGGTGGTCGGCTTGCCGCCATCGGACTGCAGGCGGATGGCCATCGACAGCGGCATGGAGGCCAGCAGGTCGACCCCGAACTGTGCCGCCAGCCGCTCGCCGCCGCCCTCGCCGAACAGGTGCTCGGCATGGCCGCAGTTGGAGCAGATGTGCACCGCCATGTTCTCCACCACACCCAGCACCGGGATATGCACCTTGCGGAACATCTCCACGCCCTTCTTGGCATCCAGCAGGGCCAGGTCCTGGGGCGTGGTGACGATCACCGCGCCGGCCACCGGCACCTTCTGCGCCAGAGTCAGCTGGATGTCGCCGGTGCCCGGTGGCATGTCCACCACCAGGTAATCCAGGTTGTCCCAGGCAGTCTGGGTGATCAGCTGGATCAGCGCACCGGAGACCATCGGCCCGCGCCACACCACCGGGGTGTTCTCGTCGGTGAGGAAGGCCATGGACATCACCTGCACGCCATGCGCCTGAAGCGGCACGAACCACTTCTGCTCCTTGACCTCGGGCCGGGTACCCTCGGCGACGCCGAACATGATGCCCTGGCTCGGCCCATAGATGTCCGCATCGAGGATGCCGACCCGCGCGCCTTCACGGGCCAGGGCCAGGGCCAGGTTGGCCGCGGTGGTTGACTTGCCCACCCCGCCCTTGCCCGAGGCCACGGCGATGATGTTCTTCACGTTGGCCAGGGCCGGCACCTGCTCCTGGCCCTTGTGCGCCTCGACCCGGCAGTCGACCTGCACCTGGGCCTTGGCCACGCCCTCCAGATTCTCCAGGGCCATCTGCAGCATCTGCGCCCAGCCGCCCCTGAACAGCTCGGCGGCATAGCCCAGCTCCAGACGCACGCGCACCTGGTCGCCCTGGATATCGACCTCGCGCAGGCAGCCGGCACTGACCGGGTCCTGATTGAGGTGGGGATCGGTGTATTGACGCAGGGCGGCTTCCACCGCCTGACGGGTCACGACGCTCATGGCAACTCCAGAAAAGACCGAGTAAAACAGACGGCCATCCTAACCGAGCGCCGGCTCCAACGCATGCCCGCCGCCCCATGGCGAGCGCCGGCGTCGCCGCCACGCATGTCGAGGCCGCAGCCAGGAAGCGCACACGGGTGCACGGGCGGATGAAAAAAAACCGCTGCGCCTATATAGTTGCCGACTCCCTTCGTTTTACCAGTGCAGCCGATCCCCATGTCCGAAGCCCGCAAGATTCTCGTCACCAGCGCCCTGCCCTACGCCAACGGCTCGATCCATCTCGGCCATATGCTCGAGTACATCCAGACCGACATGTGGGTGCGCTATCAGAAACTGCGCGGCAACCAGTGCATCTACGTCTGCGCCGACGACGCCCACGGCTCGGCCATCATGCTGCGCGCCGAGAAGCAGGGCATCAGCGCCGAGCAGCTGATCGCCGAGGTGCAGGCCGAGCACAGCGCCGACTTCGCCGACTTCGGGGTCGACTTCGACAACTACCACTCGACCCATTCCGAGGAGAACCGCGAGCTGTCGGCGGCCATCTACCTGAAGCTGCGCGACGCCGGGCATATCGCCACCCGCTCGGTGACCCAGTATTTCGACCCGGAAAAGGGCATGTTCCTCGCCGACCGCTTCATCAAGGGCACCTGCCCCAAGTGCGCGGCCGAGGACCAGTACGGCGACAACTGCGAGAAGTGCGGCGCCACCTACGCGCCGACCGAGCTGAAGAACCCGCGCTCGGCCATCTCCGGCGCGGTGCCGGAGCTGCGCGACTCCAAGCACTTCTTCTTCAAGCTGCCGGACTTCCAGGCCATGCTCGAGCAGTGGACCCGCAGCGGTACCCTGCAGGACGCGGTGGCCAACAAGATCGCCGAATGGCTGGATGCCGGCCTGCAGGAATGGGACATCAGCCGCGACGCGCCCTATTTCGGTTTCGAGATCCCCGACGAGCCGGGCAAGTACTTCTACGTCTGGCTGGACGCGCCGATCGGCTATATGGCCAGCTTCAAGAATCTGTGCGCCAAGCGCCCGGAGCTGGACTTCGACGCCTTCTGGAACAAGGGTTCGACCGCCGAGCTGTACCACTTCATCGGCAAGGACATCGTCAACTTCCACGCCCTGTTCTGGCCGGCCATGCTCGAAGGCGCCGGCCTGCGCACGCCCAGCGCCATCAACGTGCATGGCTACCTGACCGTCAACGGGCAGAAGATGTCCAAGTCCCGCGGCACCTTCATCAAGGCGCGCACCTACCTCGATCACCTCAACCCCGAGTACCTGCGCTACTACTACGCGGCCAAGCTGGGCCGCGGCGTCGACGACCTCGACCTGAACCTCGAGGACTTCGTGCAGAAGGTCAACTCCGACCTGGTCGGCAAGGTGGTGAACATCGCCAGCCGCTGCGCCGGCTTCATCCACAAGGGCAATGGCGGCATGCTGGTAGCCGCCGACCCGGCGCCGGAGCTGACCGAGGCCTTCAAGGGCGCCGCGCCGTCCATCGCCGAGGCCTACGAGGCCCGCGACTTCGCCCGCGCCATGCGCGAGATCATGGCCCTGGCCGACCGCGCCAACGCCTGGATCGCCGACAAGGCACCCTGGGCGCTGAACAAGCAGGAGGGCAAGCAGGCCGAGGTCCAGGAAATCTGCGCCCTGGGCATCAACCTGTTCCGCCAGCTGGTGATCTTCCTCAAGCCGGTGCTGCCGAAGCTGGCCGCCGATGCCGAGGCCTTCCTCAATGTCGCGCCGCTGACCTGGGACGACCACCAGAGCCTGCTCGCCGACCATCGACTGAACCCCTTCAGCGCCCTGCTGACCCGCATCGAGCCGGCGAAGATCGACGCCATGATCGAGGCCTCCAAGGAGGACCTGGTCGCCGAGGCCAGCAAGCCGGCCGGGACCCCGGATGTCGGCAACGGCGAACTGACCAAGGAGCCCCTGGCCGCCGAGATCAATTTCGATGCCTTCGCCGCCGTCGATCTGCGCATCGCCCTGATCGAGAAGGCCGAGTTCGTCGAGGGCGCCGACAAGCTGCTGCGCCTGTCCCTGGACATCGGCGATGCCAAGCGCAACGTGTTCTCCGGCATCAAGAGCGCCTACCCGGAGCCGAGCGCGCTGGAAGGCCGCCTGACCCTCTACGTGGCCAACCTGGCCCCGCGCAAGATGAAGTTCGGCATCAGCGAGGGCATGGTGCTGGCCGCCGGCCCGGGCGGCGAGGAAATCTACCTGCTCAGCCCCGACAGCGGCGCCAAACCGGGCCAACGGGTCAAGTAAGGCTTAGCCCGGAGCACGCTACGCTGTTATGACGCGGCGACACGCCGGCCTATGCCGGCTTGTCTGCACCGGGCGCCTTCCCGATAATAGGCGCCCTTTTTCCACGGCCCTTGCCTGTCCACCACGGTACCCGCAATGACCGAACTCGCCCTGATCATGGTAAGCGCCATCCTGGTCAACAACTTCGTGTTGGTGCAGTTCCTCGGCCTCTGCCCGTTCATGGGCGTGTCGAAGAAGATCGAGACGGCCATCGGCCTGTCCCTGGCCACCACCTTCGTCCTGACCCTGGCCGCCATGTGCAGCTACCTGGTCCAGCAGTATGTGCTCAAGCCCCTGGACCTGGAGTTCCTGCGCACCATCAGCTTCATCCTGGTGATCGCCGTGACCGTGCAGTTCACCGAGATGGTGGTGAACAAGACCAGCCCGCTGTTGTACCGCGTGCTGGGCATCTTCCTGCCGCTGATCACCACCAACTGCATCGTCCTGGGCGTGGCCCTGCTCAACGCCAACAAGGCCGAGTTCACCTTCGTCAGCGCCACCGCCAACGGCTTCGCCGCCGGCCTGGGCTTCTCCTTGGTGCTGGTGCTGTTCGCCGCCATGCGCGAGCGCATCGCCATCGCCGACGTGCCCAAGGCCTTCCAGGGCGCGGCCATCGGCATGGTCACCGCCGGGCTGATGTCCCTGGCGTTCATGGGCTTCACCGGGTTGATCAAGCTATGAGCCTGGTGATCAGCGCGGTACTCGCCCTGCTCGGCCTGTGCCTGGTGTGCGGAGCCATCCTCGGCTATGCCGCGGTGCGCTTTCGCGTCGAGGGCAACCCCATCGCCGAGCAGATCAACGCCCTGCTGCCGCAGACCCAGTGCGGCCAATGCGGCTACCCCGGCTGCAAGCCCTACGCCGAGGCGATCGCCGGCGGCGACAAGATCAACAAGTGCCCGCCCGGCGGCGAGGCCACCATTGCCGCCCTGGCCGACTTGCTGGACGTCGAACCCGAGCCGCTGGATGCGGTGGAAGGCGAGAAGCCGCAGATGGTCGCCTTTATCCGCGAGGCCGAGTGCATCGGCTGCACCAAGTGCATCCAGGCCTGCCCGGTGGACGCCATAGTCGGCGCGGCCAAGCAGATGCACACGGTGATCGCCAGCGAGTGCACCGGCTGCGACCTGTGCGTCGAGCCCTGCCCGGTGGACTGCATCGACATGCTGGAAGTCGGCAGCACGGTGCAGAGCTGGAAGTGGCAGCTGCCCCTGCCGCCCGGCCAGCTGATCGCCAGTGACCGGGAGCAGGCCGCATGAGCGCGCAGAACATGATTTGGGATATCCACGGCGGCATCCATCCGCCCGAGCGCAAGGAACTGTCCAACCGCTCGGCCGTGCAGCCGGCGCCGCTGCCCAAGCGCCTGATACTGCCGCTGAACCAGCACGTAGGCGCGACTGCCGAGCCCCTGGTGGTGGTCGGCGAGGCGGTGTTCAAGGGGCAGAAGATCGCCGAGGCCAGCGGTTTCGTCAGCGCCCCGCTGCATGCACCGACCTCCGGCATCGTCAGCTTCGTCGGCCCGCAGCCCTACCCCCATGTGTCCGGCATGCTCGCCCCGGCCATCGTCATCGACAGCGACGGCCAGGAGCAGTGGTGCGACCTCGAGCCCTGCCCCGATTATCGCCAGCTTGAGCCCGAGGCCCTGCTGGAGAAGATCCGCCAGGCCGGCATCAGCGGCCTGGGCGGCGCCGGCTTCCCCACCGCGGTCAAGCTCGCGGCGCGGCCGACCCAGAAGATCCACACGCTGATCATCAACGGCACCGAGTGCGAGCCGTACATCACCGCCGACGACCTGCTGATGCGCGAGAAGGCCGCCGAGCTGGTCGGCGGTATCGAGATCCTGGTCCAGCTGATCCAGCCCGAACAGGTGCTGATCGGCATCGAGGACAACAAGCCCGAGGCCATCGCCGCGGTAAAGGCCGCGGTGGGCGAGCGGCCCTTCGGCGTGCGGGTGTTCCCGACCAAGTACCCCTCCGGCGGCGAGAAGCAGCTGATCCAGATCCTCACCGGCGTCGAGGTGCCCAGCGGCGGCCTGCCCGCCGATATCGGCATGCTCTGCCAGAACGTCGGCAGCGCCGTGGCCATCCACGAGGCGGTGGTGCACGGCAAGCCGCTGATCAGCCGCATCACCACCCTCACCGGCGAGGCCCTGGCGCAGCCGATGAACGTCGAGGCACTGCTCGGCACCCCGGTCGGCGAGCTGCTGGCGTTTGCTGGCCTGCAGGCCGACAAACTGCACCGCCTGGTCATGGGCGGCCCGATGATGGGTTTCACCCTGCCCAGCCTCGAAGTGCCGCTGATCAAGACCACCAACTGCCTGCTGGCCGCCAGCGCCGAGGAACTGCCGCCACCGCCGCCGGCGCTGCCGTGCATCCGCTGCGGCGAATGCGCCGAGGCCTGCCCGGCCACCCTGCTGCCGCAGCAGCTGCACTTCTTCGCCCTCGGCCAGGAACACGAGCAGCTGCGGGCGCATAACCTGTTCGACTGCATCGAATGCGGCGCCTGCGCCTACGTCTGCCCCTCGAACATCCCCCTGGTGCAGTACTACCGGGCAGCCAAGGGCGAGATCCGCGAGCTGGAACAGAAGCAGATCAAGGCCGAACACTCCAAGCAGCGCTTCGAGTTGCGCCAGGAGCGCCTGCGCCGCGCCGAGGAGCAGAAGGAGGCCGAGCGCCAAGCCCGCGCCGAACGCGCCGCCCGGGCCAAGGCGATCCAGGCCGAGACCTCCGCCGGCCTGCTGGAGGAGGACGCCGTGTCCGCCGCGCCGACTGCCAAGGTCAGTAGCCTGAGCGATGCACAGAAGAAGCTGAAGATCGAGGCCAGCATGGCCCAGGTCGCCCTGAAGAAGGCCGAGAAGCAACTGGCCGCCCACGACACCCCGGAGCTGCAGGCTCAGGTCAGCGAGCTGCGCGCCGCCGCCGAGGCGGCGCAGAAGGCCCTGGACGCCGCCCTGGCCAGCGCGCCCCCGGCCGCCCCGGCCGTGGACGACGCGGCCCTGAAGAAGGCCAAGATCGATGCCGCCATGCTCCGCGCCCAGCTGCGCAAGCTGGAGAAGCTCGAAGCCCCGGACGACGATCAGCAGGCCGAGCTGGCACGCCTGCGCCAGCAGCTCGAGGCAGCCGAGAAGCTACTCGACAGCCTGCAGAACCAGGCACCCGCCGCGCCGGCCAAGGCCGTGGACGACGGTGCCCTGAAGAAGGCCAAGATCGACGCCGCCATGCTCCGTGCCCAGCTGCGCAAGCTGGAGAAGCTCGAAACCCCGGACGACGATCAGCAGGCCGAGCTGGCGCGCCTGCGCCAGCAGCTCGAGGCAGCCGAGAAGCTACTCGACAGCCTGCAGAACCAGGCGCCCGCCGCGCCGGCCAAGGCCGTGGACGACGGTGCCCTGAAGAAGGCCAAGATCGACGCCGCCATGCTCCGTGCCCAGCTGCGCATGCTGGAGAAGCTGGAGGTCCCGGACGACGACCAGCAGGCCGAACTGGCGCGCCTGCGCCAGCAGCTCGAAGAAGCCGAGAAACTGCTGGACGGCCTGCAGAACCAGGCACCCGCCGCGCCGGCCAAGGCGACGCCAAGCGACAAGGTCGATCCGCTGAAGAAGGCCAAGGTCGAGCTGGCGATGAAACGCGCCGAGCTGAAGAAGGCCGAGAAAGCCGAAGTCGCGGAGGCCGAGTTGGAGCCCCTGCGAGCGGCCGTCGCCGCGGCCGAGCAGGCCCTGCACGACGCCGAAGTCGCCTCCAGCAAGCCGGCGCCCGAACTGGTACGCAGCGACAAGCGCCCGGTCGATGACGCCACCCGCGCCTTGAAGACCGAGGTGGCCTTCGCCCGCGCCGACCTGCGCAAGCTGGAGCGCGACGGCGGCGCCACGGCCGAGGCGTTGGAGGCTGCGCGCCGGCGTCTGGCCGAGGCCGAAGACAAACTGCAGCAACACACCGAGTCGTAGGGCCGGTCGCCTGGCGATCGCCCCTCAACACTACCTGACACCGGAGCGCCAATGGCCCTGCCCCGCATCACTTCGCCCCACGCCAAGGGCGCCAACCGCACCCAGCAGGTGATGCTGCAGGTGCTGCTGGCCTGCGTGCCCGGCATCCTGGCCCTGACCTGGCTGTTCGGCGCCGGCACGCTGATCAACCTGCTCTGGGCCGGTGCCTGCGCCCTGGGCTTCGAGGCGGCCATCCTCGCCCTGCGCCAGCGCCCGCTGGGCTTCTTCCTCAAGGATTACAGCGCCCTGGTCACCGCGGTGCTGCTGGCCCTGGCCCTGCCGCCCTACTCGCCCTGGTGGCTGACCCTGATCGCCACGGGCTTCGCCATCGTCTTCGGCAAGCAGCTGTATGGCGGCCTCGGCCAGAACCCGTTCAACCCGGCGATGCTCGGCTACGTGGTGGTGCTGATCTCCTTCCCCAGCGAGATGACCAGCTGGCCCGCACCGCAGCGGGTCGGCCCGGTCGACGGCCTGCTGCATATCTTCGGCATCGCCGCCCTGCCCGACGGCTGGGCCCAGGCCACCGCCCTGGACGTGCTGAAGATCAACCAGAGCCTGACCATCGACGAGCTGTGGACCCAGCATCCGGCCTTCGGCCGCTTCGGCGGCGCCGCAATCGAGGCGGTCAACCTGGCCTTCCTCGCCGGCGGCCTGTACCTGCTGCACAAGCGCCTGTTCAGCTGGCACGCGCCGGTCGGCATGCTCGCCGCCCTGACGCTGATGAGCCTGGTGTTCTGGAACGGCAGCGGCTCCGACTCCCATGGTTCGCCGCTGTTTCATCTGCTCAGCGGCGCGACCATGCTCGGCGCCTTCTTCATCGTCACCGACCCGGTGTCCGGCGCCACCAGCAACCTCGGACGCCTGCTGTTCGGCATCGGCGTCGGCGTGCTGGTGTATGTCATCCGCGCCTGGGGCGGTTACCCGGACGGCGTGGCCTTCGCCGTGCTGCTGATGAACCTGGCGGCACCGACCATCGACTATTACACCCGGCCGCGCACCTACGGCCACCGCAAGCCGACCCGCGGCTTCAAGTTGGGGGAATAACCCGTGCTACCGGAAATCAGCCGCTCGATGCTGAAGAACAGCCTGGTGCTGGGCCTCTTCGCCGTGACCACGGTCGGCCTGGTGGCGCTGCTGCAGCAGGCCACCGCCAGCCGCATCGCCGCCGCCGAGCGCGCGGCCCAGGTGCGCGCCCTCGCCGAGATCCTCCCCCAAGGCAGCTACGACAACCAGTTGCTGGACAGCAGCGTCGCGGTGCACGACCCCGAGCTGCTCGGCAGCAAGGGCCCCCGCCCCGCCTATGTCGCCACCAAGGACGGCCAGCCCAGCGCGGTGATCCTGCGCGCCACCGCACCAGACGGCTACAGCGGGGCCATCGAGCTGCTGGTCGGCATCCGCGCCGACGGCCGCCTGGCCGGAGTGCGGGTGCTGGGCCACAAGGAGACCCCGGGCCTGGGCGACAAGGTCGAGTTGAGCAAGAGCCCGTGGATTCTCGGCTTCGACGGCAAGTCCCTGAGCGATCCGGACGAGGCCGGCTGGGCGGTGCGCAAGGACCGCGGCCAGTTCGACCAGTTCGCCGGCGCCACCATCACCCCGCGAGCGGTGGTCAAGGCCGTGCACCTGACCCTGCAATACTTCGACGCGCACAAGCAGGAGCTGTTCGCAGCCCAGGTGAACCCCCATGGTTAGCTATCGCGAGATCACCCTCAACGGCCTGTGGAAGAACAACCCGGCCCTGGTGCAGCTGCTCGGCCTCTGCCCGCTGCTGGGGGTCAGCAACTCGACGGTCAACGCCCTCGGCCTGGCCCTGGCCAGCGCCATGGTGCTGGTCTGCTCCAACACCGCGGTGTCGCTGGTGCGCGGCGTGGTCAACACCGCCGTGCGTCTGCCCGCCTTCGTCATGATCATCGCCGGCCTGACCACCTGCATCGAGCTGCTGATGCAGGCCTTCACCTACGAGCTGTACCAGATCCTCGGCATCTTCATCCCGCTGATCACCACCAACTGCGTGATCCTCGGCCGCGCCGACGGTTTCGCGGCGAAGAACGACCCGGCCCGTGCCGCCTACGACGGCCTGATGATGGGCCTGGGCTTCGGCGTGGTGCTGGTGATGATCGGCGCCCTGCGCGAGCTGTTCGGCACCGGCGCCCTGTTCGCCAACATGCACCTGCTGTTCGGCCCCCTGGCGGCCGACTGGCAGCTGACCGTCATCCCCGACTACCCGGGCTTCCTGCTGGCCATCCTGCCGCCCGGCGCCTTCATCGTCCTCGGCCTGCTGATCGCCGGCAAGAACCGCATCGACCAGGTGCTCGCCGAACGGGCCAAGGCGCGTCAGCCCCAGGCCCCGGCACAGAGCCGGCGGGTGCGGGTCACCGGGGTGATCGAGTGAACGCGGCCAAGCGCTACGAGATCTTCCGCCGGTTGCACGAGGACAACCCGGAGCCCAAGACCGAGCTGGCCTACGACTCGCCGTTCGAGCTGCTGATCGCGGTGATCCTCTCGGCCCAGGCCACCGATGTCGGGGTCAACAAGGCCACCGCCAAGCTGTTCCCGGTGGCCAATACGCCGCAAGCCATCCATGCCCTGGGCGTCGAAGGCCTGTCCGAATACATCAAGACCATCGGTCTGTACAACAGCAAGGCGAAGAACGTCATCGAGACCTGCCGCATCCTGGTCGAACAGCACGGCGGCCAGGTTCCGCAGAGTCGCGAAGCCCTGGAGGCCCTGCCGGGCGTCGGCCGCAAGACCGCCAACGTGGTGCTCAACACCGCCTTCCGTCAGTTGGCCATGGCGGTGGACACCCACATCTTCCGCGTCAGCAACCGCACCGGCATCGCCCCGGGCAAGACGGTGCTGGAGGTGGAAAAGAAGCTGCTCAAGTTCGTGCCCAGGGAGTTTTTGCTGGACGCCCACCACTGGCTGATCCTGCATGGCCGCTACGTCTGTCAGGCGCGCAAGCCGCGTTGCGGCAGCTGCCGCATCGAGGATCTGTGCGAGTACAAGCACAAGACGTCCGACGATTGATCTTTCGGTGAAAAATCCCGTCTTCTGATTGAAAAAATCTTTTTTACCCGCCCCGGTTTTGCCGCTATAAGGTGCGCAAATGGCCCCCCGTAGCCAAGCTGGAGTGAAAGCCCATGAGCACTGCTAAAGAAGACCTCGAGCTCGACGACGATTTCGTCGCAGACGATTCGGACGATGCCGAAGCCCCCGTCGAAGTCGCCAAGACCAACCTGACCAAGAGGCGCATCATCGACAACTTCCTCGAGGAGCGACGCCTGCACAAGCAGCTGGCCGAATACGATTTCGACCTGTAGCTGCCGCGCCGCCCAGACATGCAAAAGCCCCGCCGAAGCGGGGCTTTTGCATTTTTCGACCCGCGCGAAGCTCAGTCGTTGCGCGTCGGCGACAGCAGCTCGATGCGGTAGCCGTCCGGGTCCTCGACGAAGGCCAGGATGCTGCTGCCGTGCTTCATCGGCCCCGGCTCGCGGACGATAAGGCCGCCGCGGGCACGGATGTCCTCGCAGGCCTTGTAGACATCCTCCACCTCCAGGGCGATATGGCCGTAGCCGCTGCCCAGCTCGTAGCTGTCCACCCCCCAGTTGTGGGTCAGCTCGATCACGCTGTTGTGCGCCTCGTCGCCATAGCCGACGAAGGCCAGGGTGAACTGCCCTTCCGGGTAATCCTTGCGGCGCAACAGGGTCATGCCCAGCACTTCGGTATAGAAGGCGATGGACTTGTCCAGGTCGCCGACGCGCAGCATGGTATGCAGCAATCTCATCGGTAATTCCTCCTTGCATGCCGCTTGTGGCGGCGTAGAAAGCACGACCCCGGCCTGGGCCGGGGTCGTGTGACGTCTGGCCATGGCTGGCCGCAGGGCGACTGCCGTTACAGCAGGGTACGCCCCTTGTTCGCGGCGATGCGCATGCGCAGCGCGTTGAGCTTGATGAAGCCTGCCGCGTCCTGCTGATTGTAGGCGCCGGCATCGTCCTCGAAGGTGGCGATGTTGGCGTCGAACAGCGAGTCGTCGGACTTGCGGCCGACCACCACGACGTTGCCCTTGTACAGCTTCAGGCGCACCACGCCGTTCACGTTGGCCTGGGAGGCGTCGATCATCTGCTGCAGCATGACGCGCTCCGGGCTCCACCAGAAGCCGTTGTAGATCAGGCTGGCGTACTTGGGCATCAGCTCGTCTTTCAGGTGGGCCACTTCACGGTCCAGGGTGATCGACTCGATGGCGCGGTGCGCCTTGAGCATGATGGTGCCGCCGGGGGTCTCGTAGCAGCCGCGCGACTTCATGCCGACGAAGCGGTTCTCGACGATGTCCAGGCGACCGATGCCGTTCTCGCCACCGATGCGGTTCAGCTCCGCCAGTACGGTGGCCGGGGTCATATCCTTGCCGTCGATGGCGACGATGTCGCCGGCGCGGTAGGTCAGCTCGATGTAGGTCGGGGTATCCGGCGCCGCTTCCGGCGACTTGGTCCAGCGCCACATGTCTTCTTCGTGCTCGGTCCAGGTGTCCTCCAGCACGCCGCCCTCGTAGGAGATGTGCAGCAGGTTGGCGTCCATGGAGTACGGCGACTTCTTCTTGCCGTGCCGCTCGATCGGGATCTCGTGCTTCGCGGCGTAGTCCATCAGCTTCTCGCGGGACATCAGGTCCCACTCGCGCCAGGGGGCGATGACCTTGACGCCCGGCTTGAGGGCGTAGGCGCCCAGCTCGAAACGCACCTGGTCGTTGCCCTTGCCGGTGGCGCCGTGGGAGATGGCGTCGGCGCCGGTCTCGTTGGCGATCTCGATCAGGCGCTTGGCGATCAGCGGGCGGGCGATGGAAGTGCCCAGCAGGTATTCGCCTTCGTAGACGGTGTTGGCGCGGAACATCGGGTAGACGAAGTCACGCACGAACTCTTCGCGCAGGTCGTCGATGTAGATTTCCTTGACGCCCATGGCCTGGGCCTTGGCGCGCGCCGGCTCGACTTCTTCCCCCTGGCCGAGGTCCGCGGTGAAGGTCACCACTTCGCAATTATAGGTATCTTGCAGCCACTTGAGGATCACCGAAGTGTCCAGGCCACCGGAATACGCCAGGACCACCTTGTTTACGTCGGCCATGCCAATCAACTCCACGGGGTTGTTCGGGAAAACCCGTGATTCTACTGACCCCGGCGACCAATTTACAGGGGCGCGACAGCTTGTGATGACGAGGCGACAGCGACTTGCCGCCGTGCGACGGCTCAGGACGCGGCTGGGGGCGTCGCCGCGGCGGCCTCCGGTGCGGCTTCCGCCGCCGGCGCCGGTGGCACCCGCTCCAGGCGAATGCCGACCCGTCGATTCTTCGCCCGGTTGGCCGTGTTGCTGTTGGGCACCAGCGGATAGCGTTCGCCATGAAAGCGAACGCTGATCTGTTCGCTCGGCACCCCGTTGGCCTCGAGGTAGGCCTGCACCGCCAGGGCCCGCCGACGCGACAGGTCGCGGTTGGTCAGGCGGTTGCCGCTGTTGTCGGCATGGCCGTCGAGCTGAATGCGATTGACGCTAGGGTCGGCCTTGAGAAAGGTCAGGATGATGTCCAACTTGGCCTGAGCCTGCGGTTCGAGATCGACCCCGCCGCCGGGGAACCCGACCTGAGTCTGGCGCACCTGCTCGAAGTTGACCGGCAGCAATTTGGCGGCGCAGGCCAGGTAGTCGTCGTAGGCCTGGCGGAACCTGACCGGCAGCAGGCGCACTTCCAGGCGCTCGCCGCCCTGCAGGGTACGGTGGCGCACCAGCGGGCTGCGCCCCTCGAGCAGGCCGCTGAGCAGGCGCCCGGCCTGGTACTGCGAGCTGTTGAGCGGCACCTCGCCGCTGCCGACGCTGACCAGCCCCAGGTTGATATCGCCACGCCCCGGCTGCCAGGGCGCCGCCGCCGCCAGCAGGGTGGCCGAGCCGCTGCCCAGCCAGCGCTCGCGGACCTGCAGCCGGAAGATCGCCTGCTCGCCGGCGCGGCGGACGAACTGGCCGGCGCCGAAATCGGTGATGGGCTGCGACAGGCGGCACTCGAACTGGTCACCCTCGACCCGCCATTCGACCTGCTCCAGGCGGGTCTGAAAGCTGATGCCGAACGCCGGCAAACTGGCGAGCAGACTGAACAGGGCTAGGCAGGACTGGCGCACGGCGGGCTCCACGGGGAATTTCGGCGTTCAACCGGGGTATCGGTGGCCCGCGGGAAAACTTAAGCCCCGGCGTTGTCCCGCACCGCCCCAGGCATCGGCCCGACGTGCCCTGGCGGGGCTTTTCCGGTAGCATTCCAGGCACGTTCTGCCCGCCCGGAAGCCCTCCATGACCGACCGCCTCACCCTGCTGCGTCCCGACGACTGGCACATCCACCTGCGCGACGGCGCCGTGCTGCCGCACACCGTCGCCGATGTCGCGCGCACCTTCGCCCGCGCCATCATCATGCCGAACCTGGTACCGCCGGTGCGCAACACCGACGAAGCCGAGGCCTACCGCCAGCGCATCCTCGCGGCGCGCCCGGCCGCAAGCCGCTTCGAGCCGCTGATGGTGCTCTACCTCACCGACCTGACCTCTGCCTCCGACGTGCGCACGGCCAAGGCCTCGGGCTTCGTCCACGCGGCCAAGCTGTATCCGGCCGGCGCCACCACCAACTCCGACTCCGGCGTGACCAGCATCGACAAGATCTTCCCGGCCCTGGAGGCCATGGCCGAGGTCGGCCTGCCACTGCTGGTGCACGGCGAGGTGACCCGCAGCGAGATCGACGTGTTCGACCGCGAGAAGGCCTTCATCGACGAGCATTTGCGCCGGGTGGTCGAACGCTTCCCGAGCCTGAAGGTGGTGTTCGAACACATCACCACCCGCGATGCCGTGCAGTTCGTCGAGGCCGCCCCGGCCAACGTCGGCGCCACCATCACCGCCCACCACCTGTTGTACAACCGCAACCACATGCTGGTCGGCGGCATCCGCCCGCACTTCTATTGCCTGCCCATCCTCAAGCGCAATGTGCATCAGGAGGCCCTGCTCGACGCCGCCACCAGCGGCAGTCGCAAGTTCTTCCTCGGCACCGACTCGGCGCCCCACGCCAAGCATGCCAAGGAGGCCGCCTGCGGCTGCGCCGGCTGCTACACCGCCTATGCGGCCCTCGAGCTGTACGCCGAGGCCTTCGAGCAGCGCAATGCGCTGGACAAGCTGGAGGGCTTCGCCAGCCTGCATGGCCCCGACTTCTACGGCCTGCCGCGCAACCGCGAGACCGTCACCCTGGTCCGTGAGGCGTGGAGCGCCCCGGCCAGCCTGCCCTTCGGCGACCAGACCGTGATTCCCCTGCGCGCCGGTGAAACCCTGCGCTGGCGCGTACTGGAGGAACAGGCGTGAGCGAAGACCTGTACGACGACGAAGTCGAGAGCAGCACCCCATCCGCCGCGCGCCACCCCATGGCGGCACGCTTTCGCGGCTACCTGCCGGTGGTCGTGGATGTCGAGACCGGCGGTTTCAACTGTGCCACCGACGCCCTGCTGGAGATCGCCGCGACCACCATCGGCATGGACGAAGGCGGCTTCCTCTATCCGGACCACACCCACTTCTTCCGTATCGAGCCGTTCGAGGGCGCCAACATCGAGCAGGCGGCCCTGGAGTTCACCGGCATCAAGCTGGACCACCCGCTGCGTATGGCGGTCAGCGAGGAGCATGCGCTGAACGAGATCTTCCGCGGTCTGCGCAAGTCGCTGAAGGCCAACGGCTGCAAGCGGGCGATCCTGGTCGGCCACAACAGCAATTTCGACCTGGGCTTCCTCAACGCCGCAGTGGCCCGCACCGGCATCAAGCGCAACCCCTTCCACCCCTTCTCCAGCTTCGACACGGCCACCCTGGCCGGCCTGGCCTACGGCCAGACCGTGCTGGCCAAGGCCTGCCAGGCGGCCGGCATCGAGTTCGACGGCAAGGAAGCCCACTCGGCGCGCTACGACACCGAGAAGACCGCCGAACTGTTCTGCGGCATCGTCAACCGCTGGAAGGAAATGGGCGGCTGGATGGACTACGACGATTGACCCCGCGATGCCCCCCCAACAGCAAAAAACCCGGCCTAGGCCGGGTTTTTCGTGCAACGAGCGCGCCTTACAGGTTGGCGGCGTTCTCGGCCAGGTACTTGGCCACGCCTTCCGGCGAGGCGGTCATGCCCTTGTCGCCCTTCTTCCAGTTGGCCGGGCAGACTTCGCCGTGCTCCTCGGTGAACTGCAGGGCATCGACCAGACGCAGCAGCTCGTCCATGTTGCGGCCCAGCGGCAGGTCGTTGACGATCTGCGAACGGACCACGCCGTTCTTGTCGATCAGGAAGGCGCCACGGAAGGCCACGCCGCCTTCGGACTCGACGTCGTAGGCCTTGCAGATCTCGTGGTTGATGTCGGCCGCCAGGGTGTACTTGACCGGGCCGATGCCGCCCTTGTCGACCGGGGTGTTGCGCCAGGCGTTATGGGTGAAGTGGGAGTCGATGGACACACCGATCACTTCGACGTTGCGTGCCTGGAACTCGGGGATGCGATGATCCAGGGCGATCAGCTCGGACGGGCAAACGAAGGTGAAGTCCAGCGGATAGAAGAACACTAGGCCGTATTTGCCCTTGATCGCCGAGGACAGGCTGAAGCTGTCGACGATTTCGCCGTTGCCCAGTACGGCAGCGACGTTGAAGTCCGGGGCTTGCTTGCCTACGAGTACGCTCATTCGATATCTCCTGAAGTGATGGGTCAGGTGCGAGCCCGCTTGATCCCGGGTCTGCTAGACGCCCGCCCGGTGACTCGGCTCGCACACCTGGGCCGCCCATGATACACCTCGGTTTTGAGCAGCGCCCACCGCTTTTTGCCCCCGCCATCGGCGCCTGTCGCCGCCCCGACGCGACCGTTTATCCGCTTCCGGGAAAATCCGTCCCGAACGAACCAAGAGGTCTTTGACACGCATTCTCATTAACATTAGTATCTTTGCATATCGAACCACTGCCATGTGACGGACCCGACTATGTATGTCTGCCTCTGCGAAGGAGTCACCGACCACCAGATCCGCGACGCGATCTATGGCGGGTGTTGCAGCTACCGCGAGGTGCGCACGACCCTCGGCGTCGCCAGCCAGTGCGGCAAATGCGCCTGCCTGGCCAAGCAGGTGGTACGCGAGACCCTGAGCGACGTGCAGAGCAGCCAGGCGGCCCTGGCCTACCCCGCGAATTTCGCCGCGGCCTAACCGGGCACAGCGAACAACAAACCGGACCCCTGTCCGGTTTTTTTATGCCGGCAATTCAATGGTCGAGCGCCCAGATGCGGAGCTTAAGCGTTCGTATTCATATTTACTTTTATATATCTTTCAAACACTTAAGTTTGACAGTCGCTACTTGCCAGCCCAGAATTTTAAATTGACTTCCCTCAAAGGCAGGCTCGGACATGAAAGGCGACAAGAAGGTCATCCAACATCTGAACAAGATCCTCGGCAACGAGCTGGTTGCGATCAATCAGTACTTCCTGCATGCCCGCATGTACGAGGACTGGGGTCTGAAGAAACTCGGCGAGCACGAGTATCACGAGTCCATCGACGAGATGAAGCATGCGGACAAGCTGATCAAGCGCATCCTCTTTCTCGAAGGCCTGCCAAACCTGCAAGACCTGGGCAAGATCCTGATCGGCGAGAACACCAAGGAGATGCTCGAGTGCGACCTGAAGATCGAACACAAGGCGCATATCGATCTGAAGGAAGCAATCGCCTACTGCGAAAGCATCGGCGACTACGCCAGCCGTGAACTGCTCGAAGATATCCTCTGCTCGGAAGAAGACCATATCGACTGGCTGGAGACCCAGCTCAGCCTGATCGACAAAGTCGGCATGGAGAACTACCTGCAATCGCAGATGGACGAATAAGTCGTATCGGCACGGCACCCACAAAAAAACCCGCCATGGCGGGTTTTTTTGTGCCGCAGAACCAACTTAAGCGTCGGCCTTCTGCACCGCGTTCTTGATCAGGGTCTGTAGTTCGCCCTTCTCGAACATCTCGGCCATGATATCGCTGCCGCCGACCAGCTCGCCATCGACCCACAGCTGCGGGAAAGTCGGCCAGTTGGCGTACTTGGGCAGGTTGGCGCGGATTTCCGGATTCTGCAGGATGTCGACATAAGCGAACTTCTCGCCACAGGCCATCACCACTTGCGCGGCGCGGGAAGAAAAGCCGCACTGCGGAGCATTCGGCGAGCCTTTCATGTACAGCAGAACGGTGTTGTTGGCGATCTGCTCTTTGATGGTTTCGATGATATCCATAGGGCACCTCAGGACTTGGCTTTGCGACTCGGGGTCGTCACGGTGGCGGCATTGTAACCAAAAGCCGAGCGCAATGCTCGGCCTTGCCGACCCCAGCCCCAAGAGACGCCGAGCGACCCTCGGAGCGGATCATCAGGCGGCCGTGACCGCCACCGGCACGCCGTTGAGCGCCACATTACCGGACAAGGCATCGAGCAGGCGCTCGTCGGTCAGGTCGTTGACGCTGACGCCCAGCTGCTCGCAGGCAATGCCCAGTCGAACCCCGGGGCGGGCATGTCCCCAGCCATGGGGCAGGCTGACCACCCCGGGCATCATCTCCTCGCTGGCCGCCACCTCCACCTCTACGACCCCGACCCGCGAACGCACGCATACGCGCTGGCCGTCGGCGATACCACGCCGATCCAGGTCCGCCGGATGCATCAGCAGCTGGTGGCGCGGCTTGCCCTTCACCAGGCGGTGGTAGTTGTGCATCCAGGAGTTGTTGCTGCGCACATGGCGACGGCCGACCAGCAGCAGCTCGTCGGCCCTGGCCGCCGGTTGCGCGGCAAAACGTGCGAGATCGCTCAAGAGCAGGGCTGGCGCCGCCTGAACCTGGTGTCCCGCCGTCTGCAGGCGACCGGTCAGATTGGGCTTGAGCGCGCCCAGGTCGATGCCGTGAGGGTGCTCGCGCAGCTTGGCCAGGGACAGCCTGAACGCGGAGCTATCGCCATAGCGGCCCTCACGCAGGCCCATATCGATGATCTGTGCCGGGGCCATGGTCGCCCTCAACGCCCCCCCTGTCCTGGCCGCGAAGGCCTTGGCCAGGCCGACGAAGATCTCCCAGTCATGCAGGGTGCCGCCGGGCTTGGCCAGTACCGGCTCGTTGAAGCGCGCGACGTTGCGCACGGCGAGGCTGTTGAAGGTCAGATCGTAATGGTCATGCTCCAGCGGCGCAGTCGGCGGGAGAATCAGGTCGGCATAACGGGTGGTTTCGTTGATGTAGGGGTCGATGCTGAGCATGAACTCCAGCCCCTCCAGCGCCGTCTCCAGCTGACGGCCATTGGGGGTCGAGAGCACCGGGTTGCCGGCGACCGTGATCAGCGCGCGGACCTGCCCCGCACCCGGCGTCAACATTTCCTCGGCCAGGGCCGCCACCGGCAGCTCGCCGCCGTACTCCGGTAGAGCCGAAACGCGACTGCGCCAGCGATCGAAATGGGTACCGGAACTCGCAGCAGTGAGGTCGATGGCCGCCTCGCTGCAGAGCGCTCCACCCTCCCGGTCCAGATTGCCGGTGACCAGGTTGATCAACTGGATCAACCACTGGCACAGCGTGCCGAAAGCCTGGGTGGACACGCCCATGCGCCCGTAGCACACGGCCCTGTCCGCGGCGGCAAAGTCGCGCGCCAACTGGCGGATGGTGGCGACCGGCACCCCACAACGCCCGGCCATGGTCTCGGCGGTGAAGCCGGCGATCGCCTGACGCACCTCGTCCAGGCCGGCGACAGGCAGGTGGCTGGCGCGCGTCAGTCCCTCCTCGAACAATGTATTGAGCAGGCCGAACAGCAGGGCCGCATCCTCGCCCGGACGGACGAACAGGTGCTGATCGGCTATGGCCGCGGTCTCGCTGCGGCGCGGGTCGACCACCACCACTTTTCCGCCGCGCGCCTGGATGGACTTGAGGCGTTTCTCGACATCCGGCACGGTCATGATGCTGCCGTTGGAAGCCAACGGATTGCCGCCGAGGATCAGCATGAACTCGGTGCGGTCGATGTCCGGGATCGGCAACAGCATGCCATGGCCGTACATCAGCAGGCTGACCAGATGATGGGGCAGCTGGTCGACCGACGTGGCGGAGAAACGGCTGCGGGTCTTGAGCAGGCCGAGGAAATAGTTGCTATGGGTCATCAGCCCATAGTTGTGCACACTGGGGTTGCCTTGATAGATCGCCACGGCACTGTTGCCATGAAGCCCCTGGATGGCGATCAGGCGTTCGGCGACCAGGGCGAAGGCCTCGTCCCAGCCAATCGCCTGCCACTCCTTGCCGATTCGACGCATGGGTTGGCGCAGCCGGTCAGGGTCGTTCTGGATGTCCTGCAGGGCCACCGCCTTGGGACAGATATGGCCACGACTGAAGCTATCCTGGGCATCGCCCTTGATCGACAGGATGCGGGTACTGCCGTCGGCCAGGGTCTCGGTCTCGATGCTCAGACCGCAGATGGCTTCACACAGATGGCACGCACGGTGATGGAGGGTCTTGGTCATGGCCTGGCCTCATGTTCTTGTTCGAGACGACCGTTGCGGTCGCATGACAAGACTATGGGGACTGCGAGGAGACCACGCCAGCAGGGTTCGTCTCATGAATCGGCCGGCATCATGCCAGCCGATTCAGCAGTGCGGACAACCCTTCCTTAACGGATGGCGGTCACGGTGCCTTTCTTACCTGTCACTTTGACGTTGACGGTCTTGTAGACGAAGTAATCTTCGACGTTCACTTCGTAACGCGGCGCGACGATCAGGTCGGCACCCGAAGTGGTAACGGCTTTGTAGGCTGCTGCGGACTTGGCGGAAGCCACCGGGTCCAGACCCAGGGCAAAACCACCTTCGCCACCACCATAGGTCACACCATCGGCGAACTGGCTGTCGCCACCCAGCTTGAACACGTTGAACAGGATGCTCACCGAGGACTCACCGGAGATGGGCTCACCCACTTTCACATCGGCCTTCAGGTCAGTCTTGACGTTACCGTTCAGGGGTGCGGTCGGCTGGCTGACGTTCTGGCTGGCACAGCCAGTCAACAGAGCGAGGGCGGTGAAAGCGGCGGCGTAGGCTACGTGCTTCATGCAAAACTCCTTTGCATAACATTCCATGGACGTCCCGTTGCGAGACAATGCATTGCCTGGAAAAGGCGCGGGCATCCTAGAAGCCCCATGGCGCCCGGGCAAGCACAGTTGTCAAAAATGTGACATCTCGCACGCCAAATGAGGAAAATGCTTACACGGCGCCGACTTATCCATGACCGACCGGACAATTTGCGCCTTCTCGTCATTTCCTTATAAGATCGCGCCTTCCCCGTTTCGTCGCCCCGTGCGGCTCCCAGCCGCAGGTTCTGCCCTTTCCTCGTTAAACCTGGCCGTTGAACCTGCGCTGTTGTCAAAAGGTAGTTAACGATGAGCGCAAGACACTTTCTCTCGCTGATGGACTGCACGCCGGAAGAACTGGTGAGCCTGATCCGCCGCGGCACAGAGCTGAAGAGCTTGCGCAATCGAGGCGTGCTGTTCGAACCGCTGAAAAATCGCGTACTGGGGATGATCTTCGAGAAGGCCTCGACCCGCACCCGGCTGTCCTTCGAGGCGGGCATGATCCAGCTCGGTGGCCAGGCGATCTTCCTCTCGCCGCGCGACACCCAGCTCGGCCGCGGTGAGCCGATCGCCGACGCCGCCCGCGTCATGTCACGCATGCTCGACGCGGTGATGATCCGCACCTTCGCCCACAGCAACCTGGTCGAGTTCGCCGCCCACTCGCGGGTCCCGGTGATCAACGGCCTGTCGGACGACCTGCACCCCTGCCAGCTGCTGGCCGACATGCAGACCTACCTGGAGCACCGCGGCAGCATCACCGGCAAGACGGTGGCCTGGATCGGCGACGGCAACAACATGTGCAACTCCTATATAGAGGCCGCGCAGCAGTTCGACTTCCAGTTGCGCGTCGCCTGCCCGGAAGGCTACGAGCCCAACCCCGAGTTTCTCGCCCGCGCCGGCGACCGCGTGAAGGTGCTGCGCGACCCGCGCGAGGCCGTGGCCGGCGCCCACCTGGTGACCACCGACGTGTGGGCGTCCATGGGCCAGGAAGACGAGATCGCCGAGCGCCACAAGCTGTTCAAGCCCTACAAGGTCGACCGTGCGCTGCTCGATGCCGCGGTCGCGGACGTGCTGTTCCTGCACTGCCTGCCGGCACACCGCGGCGAGGAGATCAGCGAGGACCTGCTCGACGACCCGCGCGCAGTGGCCTGGGACCAGGCGGAGAACCGCCTGCATGCGCAGAAGGCGCTGCTGGAGTTCCTCGTCGAACCCGCCTACCACCACGCATGAGCCATTCCCTGCTGCTGAGCCTGCGCGACCTGAGCTGCGGCTACCACGAGCACCGCGTCGTGCAGGACCTCAATCTGCACCTGAATGCCGGCGACATCGGCTGCCTGCTCGGTCCCTCCGGTTGCGGCAAGACCACCACCCTGCGCGCCATCGCCGGCTTCGAGCCGGTGACCGAGGGGGAGATCCAGCTGGAAGACCAGGTCATCTCCCGCGCCGACTTCACCCTGGCGCCGGAGAAGCGGCGCATCGGCATGGTGTTCCAGGACTATGCCCTGTTCCCGCATCTGACGGTGGCCGAGAACATCGGCTTCGGCATCCGCAAGCAGGCCAACTGCGAGCGCATCACCGCCGAGCTGCTGGAACTGGTCAAGCTCAGCCACCTGGGCAAGCGCTACCCTCACGAGCTGTCCGGCGGCCAGCAGCAGCGCGTGGCGCTGGCCCGGGCGCTGGCACCGGAGCCACGCCTGCTGCTGCTCGACGAACCCTTCTCCAATCTCGATGGCGAACTGCGCCGGCGCCTGAGCCACGAGGTCCGCGACATCCTCAAGGCCCGCGGCACCAGCGCCATCCTGGTCACCCACGACCAGGAGGAGGCCTTCGCCGTCAGCGACCATGTCGGGGTGTTCAAGGAAGGCAAGCTGGAGCAGTGGGATACGCCCTACAACCTGTACCACGAGCCGCTGACGCCCTTCGTCGCCAGCTTCATCGGCCAGGGCTACTTCATCCGCGGCCAGCTGCTCAGCCCGGATGCGGTACAGACCGAGCTCGGGGTGATTCGCGGCAACCGCGCCTATATCTGGCCGGTGGGCAGCGCGGTGGACGTGCTGCTGCGCCCGGACGATATCGTCTATGCGCCGGACAGCGAGCAGAAGGCGCTGATCGTCGGCAAGACCTTCCTCGGCGCCGCCACCCTGTATCGCCTGCAACTGCCCACCGGCAGCCAGCTGGAGTCGATCTTCCCCAGCCACGCCGATCATCTGCCGGGGGAGGAAGTAGGGATTCGCGTGGCCGCCGATCATCTGGTGGCCTTCCCGGCCCTGGGCAGCATCGCCGCGCACCTGGAGCTCGGCGACTCCGGCGTGCGCCGCTACAGCAGCGCCAACTGAAGCGCCGGCCAGGCACCGGCGCCTTTCACCCCTCGTTCAAGTAGAGCCGGCCGCTGGCGACCAGTATCGCCTCGCCGGCGATCTTCACCCGCTCGCCCTGCAGGCGGCAATGCAACTCCCCACCCCGCGGCGAACACTGATAGGCGCTCAACTCCCGCTTGCCCAAACGCTGGGCCCAGTAGGGCGTCAGAGTGCAATGGGTCGAGCCGGTCACCGGGTCCTCGTCGATGCCGATGCCCGGGGCGAAGTAGCGGGAGACGAAGTCATGCCGCGCGCCGGGGGCGGTGAGGATCACCCCCAACCCCGGCAGCTTGGCCAGGGCCGGGAGGTCCGGACGGCAGGCCCGCACCGCCTGCTCCGACGCGACCACCGCCAGCAGTTCGTTGCCCTGCCAGGCGGCCTCCACCGGCAGCCCCAGGGCCTGCTCCAGTGCAGCCGTGACCGGCACCTCGCGCGCCTGGACGATCGGAAAATCCAGCACCAGGCGCTCCCCCTCTCGCGTCACCCTCAGGGGCCCCGACTGACTGCTGAAGTCGATGGCCTCGCCCGCCTCGGCGTACAGGTCGAACAACACCTTGGCGCTGGCCAGGGTGGCGTGGCCGCACAGCGGCACCTCGGTACTCGGGGTGAACCAGCGGATACGCCAGGCGTTCCCTTCCCTCACCAGAAAGGCGGTTTCCGCCAGGTTGTGTTCGCTGGCGATCTGCTGCATCAGGCTGTCGTCGAGCCAGTGCTCCAGGCGATAGACCATGGCGGGATTGCCGGCGAAGGGACGGTGGCTGAAGGCATCGACCTGGTGAAATTCAAGCTGCATGGCACGCTCCTGCAAGGTGGGTCGCCCCAGCATGCCCCGAGTCGACCTCGAGCGCCCCATACAGCCGCCCACCAGCTGAACGCTACAGCTCGGCGTTGCAGCTGGCCGTCGCTCAGGGCTCGCTGACTCCGTAACGCTCCAGCAGGCGCTGCAGGCGGCCATCGGCCTGACGCCGCCGCAGCCCCGCCTCGAACAGCTCGACATGCCGCCGACTGCTCGCCAGCGCCGGCGAGAAGGCCAGGTAGATGGCCACGTCCGGCTGCCGGCACCCGGCATTACGCAGCGCCCCGACACGGCCCTGACGCCGCAGCCAGTTCTGCATCACCCAGGTGTTCGCCACGGTGACGTCGATGCGCCCATTGAGCAGCTTGTCGATATTCGCCTCCAGGGCGCGGTCGCCATAGGCCTGCTGCACCCGCGCCGGATCGCCGCCATGGGCCTGCACGTAAGCATCCAGCTCGCGGCCATAGCTGTAGTCGTGGATCACCCCGAGGCGTTGGCCGCCCAAGTCCTGCCAGCCCGTGAAGCGCCAGCCGCTGTCCGCCAGCACATAGAAACACATGCGCGACAGGCTCACCGGCGTCGGCGTGAAGAGAAAGTCGGGGGCATCCGCCTGACCGGCACCTATGACCGCGTTGATCCGCCCCCGCCGCGCCGCATGCAGCGCCCGCGCCCAGTTGATCAAACGGTATTTCACCTCGATCCCCGCCTCGGCGAAGATGTCCTGCGCCAGCTCGACGAAGATCCCCGGCTGCGCCGAGCCCGGCTCGCAATTCACCGGGCACCAGGGATCGCCGGCTATCACCAGGGTTTCCGCCCGGGCAGCGGGACTGCCGACAAGCAACGCCAGCGCCAGCACGGCAGCCGGCAAGGAAGAACTCCACCAGGGTCGGAGGGGCATCAGGGGTACTCGCGCAGGACGGTGGCGCCTGTCTCCAGTTGTAGCAGCGCTCAAGCCTCGCTGCGCACCCGCTGCACCGCATTCAACCAGCCACGGTAGAGTTCGTCCCGTGGCGCGTCCGCCATATGGGGCTCGAAACGCTGCTGGCGCCGCCAATGGCCGGCAATTTCCTCCAGGTCGCGATAGAGGCCCGCCTGCAGTCCCGCCAGATAGGCCACGCCGAGGGCCGTGGTCTCGGTGACCTCGGGTCGCTCCACCGGCACGCCGAGGATGTCGGCGAGAAACTGCATCAGCCAGTTGTTGACCACCATGCCGCCGTCCACCCGCAGCGCGCTGGGCGCCGCGGCGCCGTCCTGGGCCATGGCCTCGAGCAGGTCGCGGGTCTGGTAGCACACCGACTGCAGGCCGGCGGTGACGATTTCCTTGATCCCGGTGTCGCGGGTCAGGCCGAAGATGGCGCCGCGCGCCTTGGGGTCCCAATAGGGCGCGCCCAGGCCGGTGAAGGCCGGCACCAGGTAGACACCGCTGGCCTCGCCGGTCTGTTCGGCCAGGGCCTCGCAATCGCTGGCATGGTTGATCAGCTTGATGCCGTCGCGCAGCCACTGCACCGCCGCGCCGGCGACGAAGATGCTGCCCTCCACGGCATAGGTGACCTCGCCGCCCAGCCGGTAGCCGACCGTGGTCAGCAGGCGGTTGCTCGAGGTCACCGGGGTGCTGCCGGTGTTCTGGATCATGAAGCAGCCGGTGCCGTAGGTGCTCTTGACCATGCCCGGCTGGAAACAGGCCTGGCCGATCAGCGCGGCCTGTTGGTCGCCGGCCATGCCCAGCACCGGGATAGGCGCGCCCAGCAGCTGCGCCTCACAGGTGCCGAAAGGCGCGGCGCAATCGAGCACGTCCGGCAACAGGCTACGGGGAATCGCCAGCAGCTCGAGCAAGTCCTCGTCCCACTGCTGGGTATGGATATTGAACAGCAGGGTGCGCGAGGCATTGCTGGCGTCTGTCCGATGCGCCGCGCCACCGGTCAGGCGCCACAGCAGGAAACAGTCGACCGTGCCGAAACGCAGCTCGCCGCGTTCGGCACGCTCGCGGGCGCCTGCCACGTTGTCGAGTATCCAGCGCAGCTTGGTACCGGAGAAATAGGGATCGATCAGCAACCCGGTCTTGGCGCTGACCATGGCCTCGTGGCCGTCGGCCTTCAACTCGGCGCAGTAGTCGGCGGTGCGCCGATCCTGCCAGACGATGGCCCGGTAGATGGGCTCGCCGGTGACGGCATCCCACACCAGGGTGGTCTCGCGCTGGTTGGTGATGCCGATGGCGGTGATCGCCTCGGCGCTCAGGCCGCCCTGTTGCAAGGCCTGACGGCACACCTCCAGGGTACTGCGCCAGAGCTCCTCGCCGTCGTGTTCGACCCAGCCGTCCTGGGGAAAGAACTGCTGGAACTCCTGTTGTGCCCGCGCCTGCACCATGCCCTCGCGGTCGAACACGATGGCCCGGCTGCTGGTGGTTCCCTGATCGATGGCTAACAGATAGTGGGACACGGGCAATTCCTTATTGTTGTGGATTGAGGGGCGAACCCCGGATCTCGCCGGATTCGCCGTCGAACTACTGGGCCGACGGGCCTCTGCCTCAACTGCGACCGATGGCGGCGAACCGCGCCTGGGTATGCAGGGCCAGCACCTCGGCCGTCAACTCGACCTCCAGGCCACGGCGCCCGGCGCTGACGAAGATGCTCGCGCAATGCTGCGCCGACTCGTCGATGAAGGTGCGCAGACGCTTCTTCTGCCCCAGCGGGCTGATACCGCCGAGCAGGTAACCGGTGGCGCGCTGCGCCGCCTGGGGATCGGCCATATCGGCCTTCTTCACCCCCGCGGCCTGGGCCAGGGCCTTGAGATCGAGGCTACCGGCCACCGGCACCACGGCCACCAGCAACTCGCCCTTCTCGCTGGCGGCCAGCAGCGTCTTGAACACCCGCGCCGGCTCCAGGGCGAGCTTCTCCGCCGCCTCCAGGCCATAGGAGGGGGCCTTGGGATCATGCGCGTAGCTGTGCACCCGGTGTTCGGCCTTGGCTTTTTTTAACAAATCGATAGCGGGCGTCATGTTCGAATGTGAAAACAGCCTGACGAAGTTCGCGTACCTTAGCCGAAAACCGGGTCCACGACAGCCTATAATGTCGCGCAAAACAAGGATTCGTCCCATGACCCTGGCGCCGCGCCAACACGACATTCTCAACCTCGCCCGCGAACGCGGCTATGTCAGCATCGACGAGTTGGCCCAGGCCTTCGCCGTCACGCCGCAGACCATCCGCCGCGACATCAACCAGCTGGCCGAGCAGGGCCTGCTGCGGCGCACCCATGGCGGCGCGGCGAGCGAGGCCTCGAGCACCCAGAACACCGCCTATGCCATGCGTGCCGGGCAGATGCGCGAGGAAAAGCAGCGCATCGCCGAGGCCGTCGCCGCCCACGTCCCCGACCACGCCTCGCTGTTCATCAGCATCGGCACCACCACCGAGGCAATCGCCCGGGAACTGCTCAAGCGCAAGGGTCTGAAGGTGATCACCAACAACCTGCACGTGGCCGCCCAGCTCAGCAGCAAGGCGGATTTCGAGGTGCTGGTGGCCGGCGGTACGGTGCGCAGCGACGGCGGCGTGGTCGGCCAGGCGACCGTGGACTTCATCCAGCAGTTCAAGGTCGACTTCGCCCTGATCGGCATCAGCGGAATCGACGAAGACGGCAGCCTGCTCGACTTCGACTACCAGGAAGTGCGGGTCACCCAATCGATCATGGCCAACGCCCGCCAAGTGCTGCTCGCCGCCGACTCCAGCAAGTTCGGCCGCAATGCCGTGGTCCGCCTCGGCTCGATCACCCTGGTCGACCGCGTGTTCACCGACGCCCCGCCCTCGGCCGCGATCGGCCGGCTGCTCGCCGAACACCAGATCCGTCTCGAACTGGTCTGACGGCCCCCTCGACCGGGCTCCACTCCTGACCCGCGACCATTCGGCGCGAAATCGCGCGCCGAATTGGCGCTTTCGTGACAATTAGACTAGGATATTTTCGAAAGTGAACATTGAAACATTCAATTTCGACCGTCCGGTGCCGCCATGTCATCTCGCCCCAAGCACAACGCCCCCCTCGCCGAAGTCTATGACCTGGCCGTCGTCGGCGGCGGCATCAACGGCGTCGGCATAGCCGCCGACGCCGCGGGCCGCGGCCTCGCGGTCTTTCTCTGCGAAAAGGACGACCTGGCCCAGCACACCTCCTCGGCCAGCAGCAAGCTGATCCACGGCGGCCTGCGCTACCTGGAGCACTATGAATTCCGCCTGGTGCGCGAAGCCCTGGCCGAGCGCGAAGTGCTGCTGGCCAAGGCGCCGCATATCGTCAGGCCCCTGCGCTTCATCCTGCCGCACCGCCCTCACCTGCGCCCGGCCTGGATGATTCGCGCCGGCCTGTTCCTCTACGACCACCTCGGCAAACGCGAACAACTGCCCGCCTCGCGCGGCCTGCGTTTCGGCGCCGACAGTCCGCTCAAGGCCGAGATCACCCGTGGTTTCGAATACTCCGACTGCTGGGTCGACGACGCCCGCCTGGTGGTACTCAACGCCATGGCCGCCCGCGAACACGGCGCCCATATCCACCCCCGCAGCCGCTGCGTCAGCGCGCGGCGCAGCAAGGGCCTATGGCATATCCACCTGGAACGCGCCGACGGCAGCCGCTATTCGATCCGCGCCCGCGCCCTGGTCAACGCCGCCGGCCCCTGGGTAGCGCGCTTCATCCGCGACGACCTCAAGCAGCCATCGCCCTATGGCATCCGCCTGATCCAGGGCAGCCACATCGTGGTGCCACGGCTGTTCGACGGCGAACAGGCCTATATCCTGCAAAACGAGGACAGGCGCATCGTCTTCGCCATCCCCTACCTGGAGCGCTTCACCCTGATCGGCACCACCGACCGCGAATACCAGGGCGACCCGGCCGAGGTGGCGATCAGCGACGAGGAGGTCGACTACCTGCTGAATGTGGTCAACGCCCATTTCAAACGGCCGCTGCGCCGCGACGACATCCTGCATAGCTACGCCGGCGTGCGGCCGCTGTGCGACGACGAATCCGACGAGCCCTCGGCCATCACCCGCGACTACACCCTGGCCCTGTCCGCCCAACCGGGCGTGGCCCCGCTGCTCTCGGTGTTCGGCGGCAAGCTGACCACCTACCGCAAGCTGGCCGAGGCGGCGCTGGCACAGCTGGCGCCCTATTTCCCGCGGATGGGTCCGAACTGGACCGCCGGCAGCCCCCTGCCGGGTGGCGAACAGCTGGAAAGCCCCGACATCCTGGCCGAGGCCCTGTGCAGCCGGCACCCCTGGCTGCCGACCGCCCTAGCCCGGCGCTGGGCCAGCAGCTACGGCAGCCGCAGCAGATCGCTGCTGGAAGGCGCCCAGCGCCTGGAGGACCTCGGCGAGCACCTCGGCGGCGGCCTCTATGCGCGGGAAGTGGACTACCTGTGCCGGGAGGAATGGGCCATGACCGCCGCGGATATCCTCTGGCGGCGGAGCAAACTGGGGCTGTTTATGACTTCGGCGCAGCAGGAACGGCTGGAGCACTACCTGCGCCTGGGGTCGCCACACAGCCCGGAAGACGCCCACGCGGCCTGATAGGCCACGCCTCTCCGCCACCGCCCTGCCGGTTTGCGGCGCCTCCTAGGCCCGCGCCACCCGCCACCTCACAGCCGCGCCCAGCGCCCTTCCTGGCGGTGGGCCTTCAGATAGGGCAACACCGCCGCCAGCAGGGGCTCCTTGAAGGCGTCCTGAAAGCGGTGGGCCAGCCCGGGGATGAGCCTCAGTTCGCTGCCGCGGACATGCGCGGCCACATGCACGCCATGCATCACCGGCAGCAGCGGGTCGGCCGTGCCATGCACCACCAGGGTCGGCACGCGCAGGCGGTTGAGCAACGCGACCCGGCTCGGCTCGGCGAGTATCGCCAGCAACTGCCGCTGCACCCCCTCGGGATTGAAGGCGCGGTCGTAGGCGACCTCGGCCTGCTGCAGCAGCAGTTCGCGATCGTCGCTGACCGCGGGGCTGCCGAGGGCGGCGAGCAGGTCGGCCTGTTGCTGCAACGCCACCTCGCGGCTCGGCGCCTCGCGCCGGCCCAGCAATGCCAATAGCTCCGGGCTGGGCGACGGCAGCCCCTGGGCACCGGAGCTGGTCATGATCAGGGTCAGGCTCTGCACCCGCACCGGCGCCAGGTCGGCCAGGTGCTGGGCGATCATCCCGCCCATGCTGGCGCCCAGCACATGGAACTGCGAAACGCCCAATGCATCCATCAGGCCCAGGGCATCGCCGGCCATGTCGCGCAGGCTGTAGGGCGCCGCGACCGACAGCCCCAGGCGATAGCGCAGCGCCTCGTAAGCGAGATTGGCGCTGGGCGCGGCCTGCGCCCAGCTGCTCAGGCCGACATCGCGGTTGTCGAAACGTATCACCCGAAAACCCTGGCCGCATAGGCGCGTCACCACCTCGTCCGGCCAGTGGATCAGCTGACCGCCGAGACCCATGACCAGCAGCAACACCGGGTCGCTGTCGCGGCCGATGCTCTGGTAGGCCAGGTGTACGGTGCCCAATGCCACCTTCTCGGTCGCCACCCGGGCATCGCAACGCTCGCTCGCCACGGACGGCAGAACAACGAGCAGCGCGACGAGCAGCAGTAACGCACGCATTAGAAACACCAAAACGCAAATCCCCATTAAGGGTTCAGTTTGGTGAAATCCCGTCGAGCGCGCTGCCACAAAAACGTGACAATTTGATGAAGATTGCCAAGCGGCCGTTTAAAAGGTCAGCGCCGACCCGCTCTGGCAGGCGACGCTCCTTATCGACCTGCCAAACAGGCTATCGGCCTGGACCGCTTAGCTTTGCGGCAGTGCGCCGTCCGCTGGCAGGGTCGCGCGGCTGTGCACCCTGCGATAAAGCGCACTGGAAACCATGAAACCGATCACCGCCAGCAGGCTCATCAGGGAAAAGACATAGTCGTAGCCCTGCTGCCCTGGGTAACTATCGAGGATGGCGCCATAGATGACATAGGCGAACATGCCCGGGGCATAACCAATCAAACAGCCGATGCCGAAGGCCGAACCGCTGATATGCGGCGCGATCCCCACCTCGCTCATCGGTGCCCAGAACACCCCACGCATGGTGAAGACGATCAGCGCGAAGGAGAGCGTCGCGGCCATGCCGGCATAGATGAAACTCGGCCCCTTGGGGATCAGCATGATGATCGCCATGAGCGGCAGCAGCGCCACGAACGCCCACTTCAGGTAGCGCGTCGAACTCTTCAAACGCTTGTCCGCCAAGAAGCCACCTGCCGGTCCCCCCAGTACCTTGAGGAAATACTGGTTGATGATCCCGTAGGCGCCGACCAGGGCCACCGGCAGCTCGTACATGTCCTTCAGGTAGGGGATGAAATAGGTCAGGCCGCAATAGACGATGTAGACCATGAACACGTTGAAACTGACCAGCCAGACGCCCGGCAGTCGGACGGCCTGGAGCAGGCCATCGAGGCCGGTGCGCGGTGTCGTCACCGGGCGGCTCGCCCCTTCCGTGAGCAGGAACCAGGTGAGGATACCGGCGAGGATATCGATCGCCGCGTAGAACAGGATGGCCGACTTCAGCCCCGCCGCCCCCGAGCCCATGAGGACGAACACGCCCAGGGCGGAGAAGGCGATCAGGGTGTCGACCACGCCACGGCCGCCCTCCAGCAAGCCGAACATGCGCCCCTGCTCATTGTCATCGCCGAGGTTTCTGATGGCCTTGAGCAGGGAGGGCCAGAAGATGCAGTCGGCGCAGATGGCCAACAGGCCGAACACGATCAGCAGCCTGTCGAACCCGGGAAAGCTCGCCAGGTAGAGCCCCAGACCACCGGTGCCGAGCAAACCCAGGGGGATCAGCTTACGGGTATCGAAACGATCGGCGAGCATGCCGCCGACCACGAAAAGCGCGGTGGCGACAATGGCATTGACGCTCATGAGCGTGCCGATCTCGGTATGACTCAGCCCCATGAACTCCTGCATGGGGACGTAGAAGGCGTCCTTGAGACTGCCCAGCTTATAGATGGTCCCGCCACCGAGGACGAGGACCAGAAAGCGAAACCACTTGGCTTTGGCCTGTGCTGTCATTGTTGTTCTCCACAGATGGTTTGAATTAAGACCGAGGGTCGCGGGCCTCGGCCAGGGTCAGTTCGGCTAGCAACCTGAGCTCGTCCATCAGGCTGCGCACATAGCGGATCTGGTTGGCTGCCCAGCGCGGCTCGTCGCGGGCCATGCGCGGCGCCGTGTAGCCGGAAGGCAACGCGGTCTCGCTCATCTCGCGGTAGGGAATAAAGGGGTCTGGCGCTTCATCGGCCTGGCGAAAGGACGGGGCGATGTAGTGGTTTTCCTGCTCCAGGATGAAGGCGATCACCTGGGGCGTCCGCTCGCCGAGCATGAGCAGCTCATAGAACATGCGCGGACCGGGCAGATCGTCGTCGGCGCTGCCCTGCAGCACCCCGTAGTGACCGAAGCCGTTTTGCTCGGGGACGATGCGTACCCCCTTCAGGTGCACCTGACGGATATGCGGCGCCAGGGCCTGCAGGGCTGCCAGGGGCTGCTCGCAGGCGTTGATCATGTTGCCGAAGTCGAACAGCGCATGCAGCCGCGGATGCCCGAGGCGCTCGAGCATCCGGGCGATTTCGAAGCTCTTGAGCTCTTCGTGCTGCTCGAAGTCGAAGAACAACTCGTAGCGATCCGCCTGCTCGGCCAGATAGCGCAGGTCAGACTCGATCAGCTCCAGCACCCGGGACAGATGCCCCTCGTAGCGTGAGTACACGCGAATGTTGCGCACGCCCAAGGCCCTGGCGATGGCCACGACCTGATCCACATCCTCTTGGCGCGTGCTGCTGATCTCCAGATGCAGCGCCAGGCCCAGTGCCTCGGCCTTGCTGGCGAACGCCAGGAGCTGCTCGGAACTCATGCGGCTGAGGCTGTTCTCATCACCGTCGAGCAGGTGCAGGCTCAGGCCCTGGAGTTCATGGCGATAGGCGAAGTCGAGCAGGTCAGCGGGTTTCAGGCAGCCTTGGGTGAGGTTGCTCAGCAAGGGGTAGCCATGGGCGAACAGTCGCGCCTGGCCCAGGCGCTCGAGCAGCTTACGGGCCACTGCCGGGGTGAGTAAGGGCGGGGGTCCGTCGCCACCGGCCTTGTGGCTCAGCAGGGCGCAGAAGCGCGCTTGGATAGGGTTCATTTCGGTCACTCCTCATGTAAGACACCGGCCTGGCCGGCGGTGCCTTTATCACCCTGGAATGGACCTTCCCCTATAGCCATTACCGCCTATTTTTTATGACCACTTTTCAGCCTGCTGCAGTCTCTTGAGAGCAGAGCCAGCAGCGCCGCGCCTCAGAACCTGTGCCCCATCATGATCAGCGCCTGAGCCAGGCCCTCGACCTTGGCCTCGGCCTGTTCCTCGGGCGTGCCGGCAAAGCCGATCAGCAACCCGGGCCGCAAGTAGCGCCGCATGCAGTAATCGCTCAAGGCATAGGTGTAGATCTGCTGGCTGGCCAGCCCCGAGGCGATCGCCGCATCGTCCAACTCGGGCGCCAACCAGCCGATCAGGTGCATACCGGCGTCCACCGCATCGACCTCGAGGAAGCCGCCGAGGCGTCTGTGCAGTGCCGCCAACAGGCAGTGCTGGCGCCGTTGATAGAGCGCGCGCATCCGCCTGACATGACCGAGGAAGTGCCCTTCGCGCATGAAGTCGGCGGTCACCGCCTGCAGCAGGGAGGCGGGACTGCGATCCATCACCGCACGCACGGCGCAGAACGGCTCGACCAGGGCCTCCGGCAGGATCACATAGCCCAAGCGCAGGGACGGGAAGAGCACCTTGCTGAAGGTGCCGACGTAGATCACCCGCGCCCCCTGATCCATGGCGTAGAGTGCCGGCTGCGGCCGCCCCTGGTAACGGAACTCGCTGTCGCAATCGTCTTCGATGATCCAGCTCTGCTCGCGGCCGGCCCACTCGATCAACTCGAGCCGTCGGGCATAGCTCATGGTGGTGCCGAGCGGGTGCTGGCGCGAGGGCGTGGTGAAGGCCAGGCGCGCCTTGGGGCATTCGCGCAGGCCTTGCTGCACATCCAGGCCCTGTTCATCGATGCGCAAGGGCACGATGCGGCAGCCCTGAGACTGGAAACTGATGCGCGCGGCGATATGACCGGGGTCCTCCATCCACACGCTATCCTGCGGATCGAGCAGCAGCATGCTCAGCAGGTTGAAGGCCTGCTGTGCCCCGGAAACGATCACCACCTGTTGCGCCGTACAGGCAATGCCGCGCGCGTCATAGACGTACTCGACCAGGGCCTCACGCAGCGCCTGCTGCCCTTTCAGTTCGCCGTAACTCAGCATCTCCTTGCTCGGCTGGCGCAGGTGGCGATTCATCAGGCGCCGCCAGACCGGCATTGGGAACGCATCGTAGGCGGCATGGCTGGGCAGGAAGGAAACAGGGCAGCCCGGTTCCCACGCCGCGTACGAGACGCCGCCGAAATGGTCGCTGCGCATGGACAGCACCGACTGGCTCAGACTCGACAGACGCGGCGGCTGGCGAGGCGCTTCGCTGGCGGCGGCACGCCCCTCCCACTCGTCGCTGACGTAGGTCCCGGCACCCGTACGCGGCTGCAGAAAACCTTCCGCGGTCAGTTGGTCGAAGGAATTGAGAATGGTGATCCGCGACAGCCCCAGCTCGGCGCACAGGGTGCGTGTCGAGGGCAGGCGCATGCCTCCCTGCAGCCGGCCACTGAGAATCTGCTGGCGGATCTGCAAATACAACTGGCGATACAGCGGTACCGCACTGGTTCGGTCCAGTTCGATACTGGCCAACAGCATTCCACCCGGGGACTTCACTACTTATCGGCCTCCCATGGGCGACTGGACTGTACAGGTCATGTTGCGCGGCGCTCGCCAGCGAGACTCAGCCGAGCGGCTGACCCATCCCAGTGCCCACGGACGCTATAGCGCGCCGAGCAGGGTAACAAAATGCGGCCCCAGGGATCGAACCATGGCCCTCCTCCCCAGCACTGGCGCGCGGCCCTGCTCGCTGCTGCGCAGGGGATGAGGGTCTAGGTTCACCCAGATATCCCTATGCCCCGGTTAGACGTGCACATCCCGCACCGGCGCCTTGCTGCGCTGCTGGGTCTGCCAGTGTTCGGCCAGGCCCACCTCCACCTCCGAGGCCGGCAGCATGCCACGCCCGCGCAGCAGGTCGGACGCGCGTTCGGCGAGCATGATGGTCGGCGCGTTGAGGTTGCCGTTCGGCTCGGTGGGGAACACCGAGGAGTCGATCACCCGCAGTCCCTCGAGGCCGCGCACGCGCAGCTCGGAGTCGACCACCGCCAGTTCGTCCTCACCCATGCGGCAGGTGCCGCAGGGGTGGTAGGTGCTCTCCAGGTTGGCGCGCACGAAGGCGTCGATCTCGGCGTCGCTGTTGACCTGCGGCCCCGGGGCGATCTCGCCGTCGCGGAAGGCATCCATCGCCGGCTGGCCGATGATCTCGCGGGTCAGACGCACGCAGCGGCGGAAGCCCTCGCGGTCCTCCTCGCGCTCCAGGTAGTTGAACTGGATGCGCGGGTGCTCGTAGGGGTCGGCCGAGCGCAGCCGCACGAAGCCGCGGCTCTTGGGCTTGTTCGGCCCGGTGAGCACCATGAAGCCGTGGCCTTTGACCGGCTTCTTGCCGTCGTAGCGCATCGCCGCGGGGAGGAAGTGGAACTGGATATCCGGCCAACGCAGGCCCTGCTCGGAGCGGATGAAGCCGCCGGCCTCGAAGTGGTTGGTGGCGCCCAGGCCGTCCCTGAACAGCAGCCAGCGCAGGCCGATCATCAGCTTGCTCAGCGGGTCCATCTTGCTGTTGAGGGTCAGCGGCTGCTTGCAGCCGTACTGGATGTAGATCTCGGCGTGGTCCTGCAGGTTCTCGCCGACCCCGGGCAGCTCGTGCTGCAGCGCCACCCCGGCCTGGTCAAGCACCTCGCGCGGGCCGATGCCGGAGCGCTGCAGCAGGTGCGGCGAGCCGATCGGCCCACCTGCCAGGAGGATCTCGCGCTTGCAGCGGACCTGCCGGGTGCGTCCGCCGTGGTCGTACTCGATGGCCACCGCGCGCTTGCCGTCGAGGATGATGCGCCGGGTCATGGCCTGGGTCACCACGGTTAGGTTCGGCCGGTCCATGGCCGGACGCAGGTAGGCGTTGGCGGTGGAGCAGCGCACGCCGTCCTTGATGGTCATGTGCATGGCGCCGAAGCCTTCCTGCATATAGCCGTTGCAGTCGTCGGTCTTGATGTAGCCGGCCTCGGCGCCGGCCTCGACCCAGGCGCCGTACAGCGGATTGCGCATGTGGTTACCGTTGCCGGTATGCAAGGGTCCGCTAGCGCCGCGGTAGGCATCGCCACCGCCCTCGTAGTGTTCGGCCCGTTTGAAATAGGGCAGGCAGTTGCGGTAGCCCCAGCCGCGGGCGCCGAGCTCCTCCCACTCGTCGAAGTCATAGGCGTGGCCGCGGATGTAGACCAGGCCGTTGATCGACGAGGAGCCGCCGAGCACCTTGCCCCGCGGGCAGTGGATACGCCGACCGTCTAGGTAGGGCTCCGGCTCGGTCTCGTAGCGCCAGTTGTACTTCTTGGTGTTCATCGGGATGGAGAAGGCGCTGGGCATCTGGATCAGCACGCTGCGGTCGCTGCCGCCGAACTCCAGCACCAGCACCGAGGTGGCGGGGTCTTCGCTCAGGCGGTTGGCCAGCACACAGCCGGCCGAGCCGGCACCGATGATGATGTAATCGTATTGCTTAGTCATGGCTCAGGCCCTGTGCTTCGAGATTCAGGGGGTTGTTGCGGCTGCCGTGGCCCGGCGCGTAGGCGCCCCAGCCCAGCCGCGTAGCGAAGGTTCGGGTCAGCCCGTAGTGCACCAGGCCGGCCAGCACGCAGGACGGCAGCGAGGCGGAGACGAAGCTGAACAGCGTGGTGTTGGCCAGGGTCTGCGGGTTGAACAGCAGCACGTAGGAAACGAAGCCGACTGCCAGCGCCAGCAGCGCGATGGGGTTGAAGCCGTTCCAGTAGTGGTAGGCCGACCGCGCCTCGGGGCCATAGAGGTGGCGCAGGTTCATCCGCTGCCGGCGCAGGCAGTAGTAATCGGCGATGCCGATGCCGGCCAGCGCGCTGTTCAGCGCCGAGGTCCACACCAGGAAGATGAAGAAGCCGTCGTAGATACCCGGGGCGACGAACACGATGACCGCCGGCGCCACGCAGAACAGCACCACCAGCAGCGCCCAGCTCATCTCGCGGAACTTCTGCCCGGCCAGCTGGCGCAGGCCGACTATCGAGGTGTAGAGGATGTTGATCATGCTGGTGACGTTGGCGAAGGCGATGAAGCCCAGGGCGACGACGCCGAACACCAGGCCGCCAATATGGGTCATCCACACCGTCGGGTCGCTGTCGCCCAGGGCGGCGGACGCCAGCAGGCCGACCACCTCGCCGAGCACCGCGGCGCCGAAGATGCCGATGATGTTCGGCCAGAAGGCGGTGCGCTGGTTCTTGCTCAGGCGCGCCAGGTTGCCGATATAGGGCCACCAGGACAGGCCCGCGGCCATGTTCACCTCCACCGCGATCATGAAGTTGACCCGCTTGTCGGCAAACGGCGCATCCAGCGCCGGCAGCGCCAGCAGCTCGGCGACGCTGCGCTCGCTGAGGATCAGGTAGAGCATCGCGCCCATGATCAGCACCAGGGCCGGGGCCACCAGGGTGTTGAACCACTTGATCGAGGTGGGCCCCTTGGCTACCACGAAGCCGGCCAGGGCGATGGCGAAGAAGCCCGACAGCAGCACCAGCAGGCCCGTGGGCTGCGCCTCGTGTTCGCCCAACAGGGCGCTCAGGCCGTCGATGGAGCGGCCGAACATCAGCCCCAGCACCGCCAGCCAGCCCATGGTCAGGAACACCACCGCCAGCACGTAAACCAGGCGGCTGCCGTTGCTGCCGAACATGCTGCGCAGGAAGGTGAACTGCTCGGTGCCGTACTTGCCGCAGGGCACGCAGGTGGCGAAGGTCGCCAGCAGCACGCCGATGATGTTGCCGATGACGATGGCGGCGATGCCCTCGCGCACGCCGACGAACAGCGCCGTGGCGCCGCCGATGAGGAAGGCCCAGGTGGCGATGGCCAGGGCCGAGTTGGCGTAGCTGAATTCCCAGAAGCCCCACATGCGTTCCGTGGGCAGCAGCGGCGTATCGCCGCGCTGGGCTTCGAGACCGATATCGACTGACTTGGACGTGGCCATGGCTCAATACCCCCAGAGGTAGAAGCCGGCCACCAGCACCAGCGTCATCAGGGTGATTGCCAGGTAGTCGGTGGCGTTCAGCGCCCCCGGCCAGTGCTTGGCTTGTTCCATCTCCTCGTAGACGCGGATGCGTCGTTCCAGGTCCTGCGCACGCAGGCTTTCGGCTTGACTGTTCATCTGGACATAACCTCGTATGGCTCTTGTTATTGGCTACCCGATGTTCCCGGCATGACGCCTGGCGTCATGCCGGTGGTCTGTTGCTTCCTCAGTTCATGGCAGGGTGATCCACACCGCCTTGGTCTCCAACAGGTGCTCGAGTTGCTCGGCGCCCAGGTCCTTGCCGAAACCGGACTGCTTGTAGCCGCCAAACGGCATGGCCGGGTCGATGGTGCTGTGGGCGTTGACGTACACTGAGCCGGCGCGCAGCCGCGGAATCAGGCCGTGCACCCGGCCCAGGTCGTTGGAGTAGAGCGCCGCGGCCAGGCCAAAGGGCGAATCGTTGGCCAGGCGCAACGCCTCCTCATCGTCGTCGAACGGCGCGGTGACCAGCACCGGGCCGAAGATCTCCTCCTGGACGATGCGCATGTCGTTGCGGCAATGGGCGAAGATGGCCGGCTGCACGAAGTAGCCAGGGCCCGCGACGGGTTCGCCGCCGTATATCAGCTCGGCGCCCTCGCCCTTGCCGACCTCGATGTAGTCGAGCACCCGCTGCTGCTGCTGCCTGGATACCAGCGGGCCGATAAAGCAGTCCGGATCCAGCCCCGGGGCGATCTTCAGGGTGCGGGTGTAGGCGATCAGCTCGGCGAGGAACTGCTCGTAGATGCTGCGGTGGATATAGGCGCGGGTGCCGGCGTCGCACACCTGGCCGGAGTTGAAGAACACCCCGTTGGCCACCGCCTGGGCGGCGGCCGGGATGTCGGCATCGTCCAGTACTATGACTGCAGATTTTCCGCCCAGCTCCAGGGTCAGGCGTTTCATCTGATCGATGGCCGACTTGCCGACCGTGCAGCCGACCGGCGTCGATCCGGTGAAGCTGAGTTTGTCGATGCCCGGATGACTGGCCATCGCCGCGCCAACCAGGCTACCGCGCCCGCTGACGATGTTGACCACGCCGTCGGGGATGCCCGCCTGCTGCACCAGTTCGGCGAAGCGCAGCGCCGACAGCGAGGTCAGCTCGGCCGGCTTGACCACCAGGGTGCAGCCGGTGGCCAGGGCCGCGCCGAGCTTCCAGGCCATGGTCTGCAGCGGGAAGTTCCACGGCACTATGACACCGACCACGCCCACCGCCTCCTTGCGCGTATAGGCCAGGTAGTTGCCCGGCAGCGAAGGCTCGACGGTGCGCCCGTGCAGCTTGGTGGCCCAGCCGGCGAAATAGCGGAAGGTATCGATGGTGCCCTGGATATCCACGTCGCGGGCCTGGGCGGCGGACTTGCCCATGTCGATCGACTCGATCTCGGCCAGTTCGACGGCGTTCTGCTCGATCAAATCGGCCAGGCGGTGCAACAGGCGCTCGCGCTCCAGCGGCTTGAGTTGGCTCCAGGCGCCGCCGTCGAACTGCGCACGGGCGGCCGCCACGGCGCGGTCCAGATCCTCGCTGGTGCCCATGGGGATGCGGGTCAGCAGCCCCTCGGTCGAGGGCTCGATGACCTCGGCGCTGCCGCCATCGCTGGCCTCGACCCAGGCGCCGCCGATAAACATCTTCTGGGGCTTGCCCAGGAACTGCTGGGTGGCTTCGCTTATGCCGAACTGCTGCAGGTACTGTTTGACGATGCTGTCCATGGTCATGCCTCCTGGGCGGTGCGGGCCTGGGCGCGCGCGTGGAAGATGAAGCCGATGCTGTTGAGCAGCAGCTGGGCGGCGAGGATCGAGGTCATGCCGGTGGGGTCGTAGGCCGGCGCCACCTCCACCAGGTCCATGCCGACTATGTTGCCGCGGCTGCGCTGGGCCAGCAGCTGGATGATCTCGAGCACCTCGTAGTAGAGGAAGCCGCCGTGACTGGGAGTGCCGGTGCCCGGGGCGATGGACGGATCGAAGCCGTCGATGTCGATGGTGATGTAGTAGGGCACGCCGCTGGGGATCAACTCCAGCACGCCCCGGGCGCCGAGGCGACGCACGTCGCGCACCGAGAGGATCTGCGAGCCGGCGCTACGCGCCGCGTCGTAGTCGTTGCGATTGGAGGAGGACACGTTACGGATGCCCAGCTGGGTCATGCCGACGATGTGGTTCATCTCCGAGGCGCGGCGCAACGGGCTGCCGTGGCCGTAGCGCACGCCATGGCGCTCGTCGACGAAGTCCAGGTGCGCATCGATATGCAGGATATGGATGGGGCCGCGGCCTTCGAAGGCCTTGATCACCGGGGCATGCACCGAGTGATCGCCGCCCAGCACCACCGGCATGGCGCCGGCCTCGAGGATCTTGCGCACGGCGTACTCGGTGTTGGCGTTGCTGGCGGCCATATCGGTGTGGACGATGTCGGCGTCGCCGACGTCGACCATGCGCACGTCCTCGGCGGTCAGGTACATGACGTCGTCTTCATGGTCGTAGGCGCCGGCGTGGCCGAAGGAGAACAGGGTCGAGGCCTCGCGAATGCCGCGCGGCCCGAAGCGTGCGCCGGAGCGCCACTGGGTGCCCATGTCGTTGGGCGCGCCGAGGATCGCCACATCGGCGTCCAGCGCATCCCAGTCGGTGCACACCGGGGACTTGGCGAAGGTGCAATGGCCCACGAATGGCAGGTTCAAGCGGCCGGATTCGTAACTGTTGTTCGACATCTGCAGGCATCTCCAACTCTTGTTGTTCTCGACGGAGGGCGAACCTTGTCAGCGCTCGCCGTTGCAGTGACTATGGGCCCGGCCTTGCATGGGAAAAATACTGGGCATCAGATATTCACATCGGTAGTTCCGATGTATCGCCAAGGGAGGAGACTCGCGTGATTCAACTGCACGATGTCGACCTGAAACTGCTCAGGGTCTTCGCCACCATCGTCAAATGCGGGGGGTTTTCCGCCGCCCAGGCGGCGCTGAATGCCGGCCAGTCGACCATCAGCGAGCAGATGGCCCACCTGGAAACCCGGCTCGGGGTCAAGCTGTGCCAACGCGGCCGCAGCGGTTTCCAGCTGACCGAGCAAGGCATGGCGATCCACGAAGCGACGCTGCGCCTGCTCGCGGCGGTGGAGAACTTCTGCCTGGATGCCGACGTGCTCAAACAGCAGATCAGCGGTCAGCTCAACCTGGGCATCATCGACAGCACCATCACCGACCCCGACTCACCGATACCGCGCGCCACCCAGCGGTTCGTCTCCAGGGGACACGACGTCCACCTCAACGTCTATGTCGGCGCTCCCGCAGAACTGGAAGAACGCGTGCTCGACGGCCGCCTGCACCTGGCCGTCGGCCATTTCCCCATCCACGTGCCCGGCCTGTCCTACTCGGCGCTGTATCAGGAAGCCCTGGCGCTGTATTGCGGCCGCCGCCACCCGCTCCATGGCAGCCAGGCCAAGGGGGCCGAACTGCTCAAGGAAGTGGCCGCCAGCCGCCTGGTCGCCCGGGGCTACATGCAGCAGTACGACCTGGAACAGCTGGGGGTGAGCAAGGCGGCGGCGACGGTGGACAACATCGAGGCGCTGGCCATCCTGATCATCTCCGGGGCGTACCTGGGCTTCCTGCCCGTGCATTTCGCCGCACCCTGGGTCAAGAACGGCGAAATGCGCCAACTGGCGGCGCCGCAACTGCAGCTGATGTCGCCATTCGACCTGATCAGCCGGCGCGGCGTGGCCCCGCCGCCGATTCTCCAGGCCTTCCTCGAGGACCTCGCGACCTGTTCGCGCACCCCACCCCACCCCTGACCCGCGCGCAGTCGAGCCCGCGGCGCACGACGGGCGATGGCGTGCCCAGATACGCCGCAGGCGACCCTGGGGTCGCCTGCGACTGGCTGCTCCGGTTCGCCTCAGGCCAGCTCGCTGCGCAATTGCCGTGCGGCGGCGACCATGTTGACCAGCGCCGCCTCGGTCTCCGCCCAGGCGCGGGTCTTCAGGCCGCAGTCCGGGTTGACCCACAGGCGCTCGACGGGAATGCGCCGGGCCGCCTTGCGCAGCAGCGCAGCCATCTGCGCCACCTCCGGCACCCGTGGCGAGTGGATGTCGTAGACCCCCGGGCCGATCTCGTTGGGGTAGGCAAAGTCCTCGAACGCCTCGAGCAGCTCCATGTCCGAGCGCGAGGTCTCGATGGTGATGACATCGGCGTCCATGGCGGCGATGGCGCCGATCACGTCGTTGAACTCGCTGTAGCACATATGGGTGTGGATCTGCGTCTCGTCCCGCACGCCCGAGGCGCACAGGCGGAAGGCCTCGGTGGCCCACTCCAGGTACGCCGCCCACTGCGCCCGGCGCAACGGCAGGCCCTCGCGGAACGCCGCCTCGTCGATCTGCACTATCTTGATGCCCGCCGCCTCCAGGTCCTGCACCTCGTCGCGGATGGCCAGAGCCAGCTGGCGGGCCTGCTGCTCGCGGGAAATGTCCTCGCGCGCAAAGGACCACATCAGCATGGTCACCGGCCCGGTCAGCATGCCCTTCATCACCTTGTCGGTCAGGCCCTGGGCATAGGCGATCCAGTCCACCGTCATCGGCCGCGGGCGGCTGAGGTCACCGACGATCAGCGCCGGTTTGACGCAGCGCGAACCGTAACTCTGCACCCAGCCGAAACGGGTGAAGGCGTAGCCGTCGAGCTGCTCGGCGAAGTACTCGACCATGTCGTTGCGCTCGGCCTCGCCGTGCACCAGCACGTCCAGGCCGAGGTTCTCCTGCACCTCGACCGCATGGCGGATCTCGCTGTGCATGGCCTCGGTGTACTCGGCGGCGGACAGCTTACCGGCCTTGAAGGCCTGGCGCGCCAGGCGGATCGCCGCGGTCTGCGGGAAGGAGCCGATGGTGGTGGTCGGCAGGGCCGGCAGTTGCAGGCGCGCGCGCTGCCGCAGGATGCGCTCGGCGAAAGGCGAGGCACGCTGGCTGTCGGCCGGGACTATGGCATCCAGGCGCGCCTGCACCGCCTCGTTGTGGATGCGCTTCGAGCCGGCGCGGCTGACTTGCACCGCGCGGCTGTCGCTCAGGGCGGCCCGCACCCCGGCGTCATCCGGCTGGTTCAGGCCGCGGGCGAGGATGGCGACCTCCTCGCACTTCTGCACGGCGAAGGCCAGCCAGCTCTGCAGCTCGGCGTCCAGCTGCGTCTCCCGGGCCAGGTCCACCGGGCTGTGCAGCAGCGAGCAGGACGGCGCCACCCACAGGTTGTCGGCGAAGCGCTCCTCGGCCTGGCGCAGCTGGGTCAGCGCCCGCTCCAGGTCGCAACGCCAGACGTTGCGGCCGTTGACCACGCCGAGCGACAGCACCTTGTAGGCCGGCAGGCGATCGACCAGCAGCGCCAGCTGCTCCGGCGCACGCACCAGGTCCACGTGCAGGCCGTCCACCGGCAGCCCCACGGCCAGGCCGAGGTTGTCCTCCAGGCCGCCGAAGTAGCAGGCCACCAGCTTCTTCAACGGCGCATGCTGCAGCAGGTGGTAGGCGCGCTCGAAGGCGTTCTTCCAGTCCTGGGGCAGGTCCAGACCGAGGATCGGCTCGTCGATCTGCACCCACTCCACGCCCAGGGCGGCCAGGCGCCCGAGGATCTCGCCGTAAACCGGCAGCAGCCGCTCGAGCAGCTCGAGGCGGTCGAAGGCCTGGCCCTTGACCTTGCCCAGCCACAGGTAGGTCAGCGGCCCGAGCAGCACCGGCTTGACCCTGTGGCCCAGGGCGTGGGCCTCCTCGACCTCCTCGAACAGCTGCTCCCAGCTCAGCTGGAAGCGTTGATCGGCCGTGAACTCCGGGACCAGGTAGTGGTAGTTGGTATCGAACCACTTGGTCAGTTCCTGGGCGTGGCCGCCGCAGCAGCCGTCGCGGCCGGTGCCGCGAGCCATGGCGAACAGGGTGTCCAGGGTCGGCTGCCCGGACTGCGGCCGGAAGCGCTGCGGGATGGCGCCGACCATCAGCGAGTGGCCGAGCACCTGGTCGTACCAGGCGAAGTCGCCGACCGGCAGCAGCTCGAGGCCGGCGTCCTGCTGCAGCTGCCAATGGGCGGCGCGCAGCTCGCGACCGACCGCGCGCAGGCCGGCTTCGTCCAGCTCGCCGCGCCAATGGGCCTCCAGGGCCTTCTTCAATTCGCGGTCACGACCGATGCGGGGAAAACCCAGGGAATGGGACAAGGCCATGTCGAAACGCTCCATAGATGCAAAAGATGGCGCGCATTGTCGACAGCCCGGGATAGTGAGACAAACTCAACCTATTCGCTTTGATATCAAGTTTTATTCATGTAGGGTGAATGACGCTCCGCCCATCCCCCGACTCCGAGACCGCCATGCTCGAACTACGCCACCTGAAGACCCTGCACGCCCTGCGCGAGAGCGACAGCCTGGTAGACGCCGCCGACCGCCTGCACCTGACCCAGTCGGCACTGTCGCACCAGTTCAAGGAGTTGGAGGAGCGCCTGGGCATGCAGCTGTTCGTGCGCAAGACCAAGCCGGTGCGCTTCACCAGCGCCGGCCTGCGCCTGCTGCAGCTGTGCGATGCGGTGCTGCCGCTGCTGCGCAGTGCCGAGCGCGACCTGGCGCGCCTGGCCGGCGGCACGGCGGGCCGGCTGCATATGGCCATCGAGTGTCACAGCTGCTTCCAGTGGCTGATGCCGACCATCGACCAGTTCCGCGACGCCTGGCCGGAGGTGGAGCTGGACCTGGCCTCGGGCTTCTCCTTCGCCCCGCTGCCGGCCCTGGCCAGGGGCGACCTGGACCTGGTGGTGACCTCCGACCCGCTGGAGCTGGCCGGCATCACCTATGTGCCGCTGTTCACCTACGAGGCCATGCTGGCGGTGGCCAACCAGCATCCGCTGGCCAGCAAGGCCTTTGTCCAGCCCGAGGACCTGGCCGGCGAGACCCTGATCACCTACCCGGTGGAGCGCGACCGCCTGGACATCTTCACCCGTTTCCTCGAACCGGCCGACATCGAGCCGGCCCAGGTGCGCACCTCGGAGCTGACGGTGATGATGATGCAGCTGGTGGCCAGCGGCCGCGGCGTCTGTGGCCTGCCCAACTGGGCGTTGCACGAGTACAGCTCGCGCGGCTATGTCACCGCCAAGCGCTTGGGTGCCAAGGGCCTGTTCGCCACCCTGTATGCCGGCATCCGCAGCGACATGCTCGACGCGCCCTTCATGCGCGACTTCCTGCTGACCGCCAAGGACACCTCCTTCGCCAACCTGGAAGGGGTCAGCGTGGCGCGCAGTTGAACAACCCGCGCTCGCCGAACCTGTCGGCCAGCGCTGATGACCACCCCAGGCAAGGAGGCCCCCATGCACGCACAACCGCTGCTCGCTGTCCGCGACGTCGAAGCCAGTAGCCGCTGGTACCAGAGTCTGCTCGACTGCCGGAGCGGTCACGGCGGCCCCGACTACGAACAGCTGGTCAGCGCGGGGCGAATGATCCTGCAGCTGCATCACTGGGACGCCCACCAGCATCCGCACCTCGGCGACCCGCAACGGCGCCCCTATGGCAATGGCGTAGTGCTGTGGTTCCAGACCGACCATTTCGATCGGGCCGTGCAGCGCATCCAGGCACTCGCGGCGACCGTGCTGGAAGGCCCCCAGGTCAACCGCAATGCCAACCACCGGGAGATCTGGTTGAGCGATCCCGATGGCTACGTGGTGGTGATCGCCGGCGCCTATGGCGACCTGGGCGAGTCCCCCTGAGCAGCTGCCGGCCTGTTCGGCGGCAGTCCCCGCTTCACCTGGCAAGGTCCGACTCCGAACTGCGGCTGTTACAACTTCCGGCTTGCTCATCGTGACCAGCAGTCATAGCATGACCACTGGTCACGAAGCACCCACGATCCGTCATGCGCTACCAAGATCGCCTGTTCCAGCAACGCCACGACGCCATCCTCGCAGCCGCACGCCAGCTGTTTCGCGAACAGCCCTGGGACCGCGTAACCATCGCCGAGGTGGCACTCGGCGCCGGCATCGGCAAGGGCACGGTGTACAAGCACTTCCCCAGCAAGGAGGCGCTATACGCGCAGCTGGTGCTGGAGCTGTCGCGGGCCAATCTCGACGAACTGCGCGCGCTGCATGCCGCCCAGCCGGGTCCCCAGGCCATGCGCCAGGTGATCCGCCGGGCCTTCGCGCAGATGCTCGCCGACCCGGTGCTGGTGCAGCTATGCCTGCTGTGCGACCGCCCGGCCTTTCAGGAGCGCCTGGAGATGCCCTACCGCGAACAGTTCCTCGCCCTGGAGCATGACTACCAAGCGCTGTTCGGCCAGCTGCTGGCGGACTGCCTGGATGCCCGCAGCCTGCCCCATGCCGACTGTCAGCACCTGTTGTGGGGCGTGGAGGCCTGCTTCAGCGGCGTGATGGCACGCATCGCCTCCGGCGGCTTCGCCCACTGGGCCGAGCCCATCGGCCTGCCCGACTACTTCGAGCGCGTCACCGACTTCATCATCGCCGGCCTCAAGGGCCAGGCCGCCAGCCTGCGCGGCTATCGCCTCAACATCGAGTAATTGCCCATGTTCAGTCGCCTCAGCAAAAGTCCCTGGTTGATCGCCATCGCCATCAGCCTGCTGTTGCTTCTCTGGCTCTTCAGCGGGGCGACCTTCCGTGCCCAGGATGACGCCGGCCCCGACCGGCCACTGGCCGATGGCGGCCTGGCGAAAGTCGAGTTCCAGTGGCTGGAGGCCGAACTCATGAAGCGCCGCCAGGTGGTGCAGGGGCAGATCGAGCCCTGGCGCCGGGTCGAGCTGCGCGCCCAGGTCAACGCCAGCGTGCTGCGCCTGGACCGCGACAAGGGCGACCGGGTCGAGCAGGGGCAATTGCTGCTCAGCCTGTCGCCGGACGACCGTCCCGCCCAGGTGGCCCGCGGCGAGGCCGAGGTGCGCCAGCGCCAGAGCGACGTCAAGGCCGCCACCCGCCTGCGCGAGCGTAACCTGATCTCGGCCAACGAGCTGCTGCGTCTGCAGAGCGAGCTGGCCAAGGCCAGCGCCGAGCTGGACAGCGCCCGTCTGCAGTTGCGCCACACCCGTATCACCGCGCCCTTCGCCGGGGTCTACGACCAGCGCCAGGTCGAACTGGGCGGCTTCGTCCAGCCCGGGCAGAGCCTCTTGACCCTGGTCGACATCGACCAGCTCAAGGTCAGCGCGCAGATCGCCCAGCAACAGGTGACCCAGCTGCAGCTGGGCCAGCCGGTGCACGTCGAGTTGCTCGACGGTCGCAGTCTGAGCGGCGAGCTGCACTTCATCGCCGCCGCCGCCGACCCCGGCTCGCGCAGCTTCCGCATCGAGGTGCGGGTGGCCAATCCCGAGTCGCTGCGCCTGGCCGGGGCCAGCGCCACCCTGCACATCGACACCGGCCAGGCCCTGGCCCATCGCCTGTCCCCGGCCCTGCTCAGCCTGGATCAGGCCGGTCGCCACGGGGTCAAGTGGGTCAACCAGCAGCAACGGGTCGAATTCACCCCGGTGGAGCTGCTCAGCGTCGACAACCAGGGGGCCTGGGTCAGCGGCCTGCCCCAGCGGGTCGCCCTGATCACCCTCGGCCAGGGGTTCGTCGAACCGGGCCAGCAGGTGCTCGCCCAACTGGCCAAAGAGGGCAGCTGAGATGCACAGCCTGATCGCCGCAGCGCTGGACCGCAGCCGGACCAGCCTGCTGTTGCTGCTGTTCCTGCTGGGCGGTGGCCTGGCCGCCTATGTGGCGATCCCCAAGGAGGCCAACCCGGACGTCACCATCCCCATCATCTATGTCTCGGTGACGCTCGAGGGCATCGCCCCGGAGGATGCCGAACGCCTGCTGGCCCGCCCCCTGGAACAGGAGCTGCGCAGCCTGGAGGGAATCAAGGAAATGCGCTCGCTGGCCAGCGAGGGGCATGCCTCGGTGACCCTGGAGTTCGACGCCGGCTTCGACCCCCGCCGCGCCCTGGCCGACGTGCGCGAGAAGGTCGACAGCGCCCGCAGCAAGCTGCCGGACGAGGCCGAGGAGCCGACGGTCAACGAGGTCAACGTGGCGCTGTTCCCGGTGCTGTCGATCGGCCTCTCCGGACCGCTGTCGGAGGCGGAGCTGGTGTACGTGGCCAGGCGCCTGAAGGACAACATCGAGGGCATCGCCGAGGTGCTCTCGGTGAACATCGGCGGCGACCGCGAGGATCTGCTGGAGATCGTCGTCGACCCGCAGGTGCTCGACAGCTACGGCATCGACTACAGCGAGCTGTTCAACCTGGTCAGCCGCAACAACCGCCTGGTCGCGGCCGGCAGCCTGGACACCGGCGCCGGGCGCATGAGCCTGAAGGTCCCCGGAGTGATCGAGAACCTCGAGGACGTGCTGTCCATGCCGGTCAAGGTGGAGGGCGCCAGCGTGGTGACCTTCGCCGACGTGGCGACCATCCGCCGTACCTTCAAGGACCCCACCGGCTTCGCCCGGATCAACGGCCAGCCGGCCATCGTCCTGGAGGTGTCCAAGCGCGCCGGCGCCAACATCATCGCGACCATCGAACAGGTCAAGGCGCTGATGGCCCAGGCCCAGCCGCTGCTGCCCGAGGGCCTGCAGGTCAGCTACATCATGGATCAGTCGCAGCAGGTCAAGAGCCTGCTCGACGACCTGCTCAACAACGTGCTGACCGCCGTGGTCCTGGTGCTGATCCTGGTGGTGGCGAGCATGGGCCCGCGCTCGGCGCTGCTGGTCGGACTGACCATCCCCGGCGCCTTCCTCAGCGGCATCCTGCTGATCTGGGTACTCGGTTTCACCCTCAACATCGTGGTGCTGTTCAGCCTGATCCTGGTCGCCGGCATGCTGGTGGACGGTGCCATCGTCGTCTCCGAGCTGGCCGACCGCTACCTGCACCAGGGGCAGAGCCCCCGCCAGGCCTGGGTCAACGCGGCGACGCGGATGGCCTGGCCGGTGATCGCCTCCACCGCCACCACCCTGGTGGTGTTCCTGCCGCTGCTGTTCTGGCCCGGTGTGGTCGGCCAGTTCATGAAGTATCTGCCGGCCACGGTGATCCTCTGCCTGCTCGCCTCCCTGGCCATGGCCCTGGTGTTCCTGCCGGTGCTCGGCGCGGTCACCGGCGGTCAGCCGCAGCCGCTGCCGCAGCAGGCCAGCCGTGGCGGCCGCGCCTATCGCCGCCTGCTGCAGCGCCTGCTCAGGCGTCCCGGCCTGACCCTGCTCGGCATGCTCACACTGATCGCCCTGATCTATAGCGGCTACGGCCGCTTCAACCATGGTGTGGAATTCTTCCCCGAAGTCGAACCGGAGAGCGCACAGATCTGGCTGCGCGCCCGCGGCGACCTGTCGGTGCAGGAGAAGGACGCCCTGCTGCAGCAGGTGGAGAAACGCCTGCTGGGCATGGCCGAGGTCAAGGCGCTGTACGCCCGCTCCCTGGCCCAGCCCGACGGCCAGCTCGGCGCCGACGTGATCGGCACCCTGCAGTTCCAGTTCGTCGACTGGCATGCCCGGCGCCCGGCCAAGCACATCCTCGCCGACATGGCCGCGCGTACCGCCGACATTCCCGGCGTGGTGCTGGAGTTCCGCAAACAGGAAGAAGGCCCCAGCGGCGGCAAGCCGGTCAAGCTGCAACTCAGCGCCCTGGACCAGGATCTGGCCGAACACTGGGTCGAGCGCCTGCGCACCGAGATGCAGCGCCTCGGCGGCTTCCAGGACATCGAGGACGACCGCGCCCTGCCCGGCATCGAGTGGCGCCTGCAGGTCGACCGCGAGGCGGCGGCGCGCTTCGGCGCCGACGTGCTAAGCGTCGGCAACGCCGTGCAGATGGTCAGCAACGGTCTCAAGCTGGCGACCTACAGGCCCGAGGACGCCAACGACGAGGTGGACATCCGCGTGCGCCTGCCGGGCAGCTGGCGCTCCCTCGACCAACTCGGCCGCCTGACCCTCAATACCCCCAACGGCCAGGTGCCGCTGGGCAACTTCGTCAGCCTGGAACCGGCGCCCAAGGTCGGCACCCTGCACCGGGTCGACGGCGTCCGCACCATCACCCTGCAGGCCGAGCTGGCCGAGGGTGCGCGCCTGGACGAGCGCCTGCTGGCCCTGCGCCAGGCCATCGGCGAGCTGCCGGCCGAGGTCCGGCTCGAGTTCGCCGGCGAGGATGCCGACCAGCGCGAGGCAGCCAACTTCCTCATGACCGCCTTCGTCGTCGCGGTGTTCCTCATGGCGATCATCCTGGTCACCCAGTTCAACAGTATTTACCAGGCCAGCCTGGTGCTCTCGGCCATCGTACTGTCCACCGCCGGGGTACTGATCGGCCTGCTGGTCAACGGCCAGGCGTTCGGCATCGTCATGGTCGGCATGGGCCTGATCGCCCTGGCCGGCATCGTGGTGAACAACAACATCATCCTCATCGACACCTACAACCAGCTGCGCCGCCAGGGCCTGGCGCCGCGCGAGGCGGCCCTGGAGACCGGCAGCCTGCGCCTGCGCCCGGTGCTGCTGACCGCGGTGACCACCATTCTCGGGCTGATGCCCATGGTGCTGGCCGTCAACGTCGACCTGCTGACGCCGAGCCTGGGCTTCGGCGCCCCCTCGACCCAGTGGTGGACCCAGCTGTCCAGCGCCATCGCCGGCGGCCTGGCCTTCGCCACCCTGCTGACCCTGCTGCTGACCCCCTGCCTGCTGGTGCTCGGCGCGCGCTTCGAGCGCCGCGCGCCGCCGCTGGAGACCTACGCCACCGACCTGCTGGACCTGCCGGAGCAGCTGCCCGCCAGCCGCCCCAGCAAGCACAACCTGAGCAGCCCGGTCGACAAGTGAGCGCACGGGCGTCGGACCTCGCGGCGCCGACGCTTAGGAAACTTTTAGGGATTACCTAGGAGTAATTTCGCAATCCTCCCGCCCGCCGACTCCTAGCATGGTTCTCCTCAGACCAACACCGAGGAGTCAGTCGATCATGGCGGCCATTGCAGAATCCCTAGATCACCCTTTCATGCTTCGTCCCGGCACCCGCGACGATGCCGGGGCATGCGGTCGAATATGCTACGAGGCCTTCGGCGCCATTGCCGAGAAACACAGCTTCCCGCCCGACTTCCCGTCCGCCGAGGTGGCCACCGAGCTGCTGTCCGGGCTCCTGACCCATCCCGGCTTCTATTCGGTCATCGCCGAAGCCGAGGGGCGCATCGTCGGCAGCAACTTCCTGGATGAACGCAACGCCATCGCCGGCATCGGGCCGATTACGGTCGCTCCCCACACCCAGAACCAGGCGGCCGGCCGGCGCCTGATGGCGGATGTCCTGAACCGCGTGGCCGACAAGGGCTTCCCAGGCGTCAGGCTGCTGCAGGCGACCTATCACAACCGTTCGCTTGCGCTCTACACCAGGCTCGGCTTCGTGGCGCGCGAGCCGCTGTCCACCCTGCAGGGGCCACCGCCCGGAGTCGAGCTGCCGGGCCATCGGGTCAGGCCCGCGACTAGGGCGGATCTGCCCCACTGCAACCGGCTCTGCATCCGGGTGCACGGGCATGACCGGGACGGCGAGTTGAGCGAAGCGATCGACCGCGGCACCGCCAGGGTCGTCGAGCACGCGGGGCGGATCGTCGGTTACACCACCCTCGTCGCCTTCTTCGGCCACAGCGTGGGCGAAAGCAACGATGCCTTGAAGGCCCTGATTGCCGCGGCCGACGAATGCCCGGGGCCGGGTTTTCATGTGCCGACCCGCAATGTGGAGCTGTTTCGTTGGTGTCTGGAGAACGGCCTGCGCGTGGTCCAGCCGATGACGCTGATGAGCATCGGCCTGTACAACGAGCCAGCCGGCGCGTACCTGCCGTCGATATTCTATTAATCCGCGCTACAGGGGATCACTCCATGAGCCTACAAGGCAGCTGCCAGTGCGGCAGCGTTCGCTACGAGATCGCCGGTCAGTTCCAGTTGATCGGCAACTGCCATTGTTCCATCTGCAGAAAGTCCAACGGCGCCGCCTATGTGACCTGGGGCATCATCGACCCCGAGCAGTTCCGCTGGACGGCGGGGCAGGACTGCATCGAAAGCTACCCGTCCTCACCCGACAGATATCGCTGCTTCTGCCGCAAATGCGGCGCGTCGCTGGCGAGCGGCCATGCCGGCAGGGTGTCGGAAATCGTCCTGGCCACCGTCGATGGTGACCCCGGCGCACGGCCCCGGGAGCACATCTTCGTAGGCTCCAAGGCCATCTGGCACGAGATCACCGACGACCTGCCGCAACACACCGAATGGCCGCCAGGCATGGATGCTTGAGGCGCCAGCTAAAGCCACCGTCGAATGCCAGCGGGCTGCACCGCCAGCCCCTGGCACCCGGCGAGGTCGCCGCGACAACCTGCCCCGCGGCTGCTCACCGCTGTGACCGCGATTCTCGCCCCCCAGCCCTGGGTGCCGGCCGCTTAGCTCTGGCGCCCTGACGCCCACCGTCCTGCCTCCCTGCACCGCCCGTCGCCACACGGATCCCATGCCGCCTGCCCGCTCGCTTCGTCGGAACGGCTGCACGATTCCCCGCGCCCTTAGGGAAGTTTTAGGGATTGCCTAGGGGTTATTTCGCAATGTCGCGATACGCCGCCTTCTAGCATGGGCTCCTCACACCCTCGAGGAGTCAGTCGATGTCCGCCACCGCCGCCCGCTTCGATATCCATGCGCCGATCCACAAGGGGCTGCGTGCCCACCTGCTGCATACCCTTTACCCGATCGGCCGCTGCGGCGGGCAGGACTGCGACGAAGCCCGCGCCATGCTCGCCGAGCGGGACGGGCTGCAAGCGCTGCGCCCGCAGCTGACAGCGCAACACCCTGCCCATCTCGATGCCGCGCTGGGGCTGACCCGGCCGGTCGAGCCGGCGGACCTGTCGGCCTGAGCCGACACGCCGCCCACTACCAAACCCAACGAGGAGCAATGCAATGAGTCCCCTTTCCCGTCGCTGGATCTATGTCGCCATCGTCTATTTCTGCCTGGCCGTCGGCCTGGGCGTGTTCATGGGCCTGAGCGGCGACCACCGCCTGATGGCCGTGCACGCCCACATGAACCTGCTCGGCTGGGTCACCCTGGCCCTGATCGGCATCATCTACCACTACTTTCCCAAGGCGGCGACCAGCCGCCTGGCCAGCCTGCAGTTCTGGCTGCACAACCTGACGCTGCCGGTGATGATGGGGGCCCTGGCCCTGGTGATCCTCGGCACGCCCCAGGCCGGCCCGGTGCTCGGCAGTTCCGCGGTGGTGATGCTGCTGGCGGTGTTGCTGTTCGCCGGCAACCTGCTCTGGCGACGCACCTGAGCGCGATGCCTCAGCCGGCGGCGATCTCCTGGAGCAACACCGGGCGCCGGAGCAGCAGGCGCAAGCGCCCGCGGCCGCACTTCTCCAGCACGATGTCGCGGCTGCGCTCGGCCAGGCGGCGCTGCAACAGGATCAGCCGCGCCTCCAGGTTGTCGTCCAGTTCCGGCAATTTCAGCGCCGGATCGACCCGCAGCTCGCGGTTGCTGAACTCGCTGCGCCCCTCGCCGAGGTGCAGGTTCAACAGGCGCCAGAAGATGGCGCCTGCCACCCCCTTGATCAGATAGTCGTCGCCGAGGAACAGGCTGCTGTTGGCCGGATAGTAGCGCACCGCCAGAGGCGCCCCGCTCGGCGGCGTGGGCGCCAGCGGCGCCCCGGCGTCCTCGGGCGACACCTCGGGCGTCTGCTGCAGGGCCAGGATGGAGGCGCCGAGCAGGCCGGCCAGACTCAACAGGCAGTCCTCCTCGTCATAGCCGAACCGGTGGGGCTCGGCGCTTTCCACATGCAACACGCCGAGCAGGCGGCCGGCCGCGAGGATCGGCACCGACAGCTGGCTGTGGGGCTCGGCCAGGCCCGGAAAGGCGATCTCCGTCTCCAGGCGGTCCAGCGGGGCCGCTTCGGCCAAGTGTTCGCGAATGGCCCGGCCGTAGGCGTATTCCGAAGCCAGGTGGGCGATGCGGATCGGCGTGCGGAATTGCGCCGCCACGCCGATGATGCCGCGCCCGACGGGAAACTCCGAGCCCACCCCGGACTGGTCATAGCCGTGGCTGGCCACGGTGTAGAGCTTCTGCCCCTGGGGGTCGAGCAGCAGGATCATGGCCTGGGGCATCTCGAGGATGCCGGCCAGGCCGTCCAGGCACTGCTCCAGCAGGCCGGCCAGGTCGGTGCAGGCGGCCAGGCGCTGGTTCAGCTGGCGCAGGCGGGCGATATGGCAGGGCGCATCCTGGGGCGGCGGCACCTCCTCGCCCGGCACATACTCGACGTCCAGCACCTGGTAGACATCCGCGCCGAGCAGGCGGAACACCCCGCTCATGCCGGAGTCGGAAGCAATGCCGGCGAGCTTGGCCTTCATGCTCTCGAACAGCGGCCCCTCGGTCTCGGTGCGCCGGTACAACAGCGCCAGGCGGTAGCGCGCGCTGGTCTGCGGGTGCAGGAGAAACACCGTGGCCTGGGGATTGCTCAGGATGTTCTCGCGGGTCTTGTTGAAAAACTGGAAGGACAGCGCCACGTGCCTGGGGTCGACGTAGTGCACCTGGGACACCAGGGTCACGTTCGGCGTGCCGGCGGCGTCGCAGGTGGCGATCGCCGCCGGCACCGCGCCCTCCAGGCAGGGGCGGATGGCGTCCAGGCTCGGCCCGCTGCTCACCGCGCCGGCTCCAGGCGCATACCGGCATTGGGCCCGGGGGTCTGCTCGAACAGGTCGCTCAGGGTGAAGCACAGGGCGCGCAGGCGCTCGCCCCGGTAGTCGTGGGTGGCGCGGGCGAACGGCAAGGCGTAGCCCAGCGGCAACAGGTCCGCGGCGAAGGCCTCGCGATGGCGCGCCGCCAGTTCGGCATCGCCCGGCTCCAGCGGCACCTCGCGGGCATCGCGGCCCTTGAGCTGCAGGGTGCGATGGCTGCTGGGCAGGCAGAACGCCGCCGCCAGGGCGCCGCTGGCGGCCACATCCTCGAGCAATTGGCCGGCCTGGGCGGCATCGACCAGCACGCGCACCTGGCGCTTGTCCGCCGCCACCTTGCAACCCACGCCCTTGCTCACCGAAGGCACCCGGCGCACGTCGCGCGAGGCCAGGCTGATCGACACGCCGCTCTCGATGAAACGGATCTGCTCGTCACTCAGGGTCATGCCGCTCATGGCTCAGTCTCGACAAAATCTGAGCAATATCCTGCGCCTTCGTCGGGCACCTGTGAAGCCGCTGGTATCAGGTATAGCCCTGCTTCCAGGGCACCGGCCGGAAACGGATAAGCGGCACGGGCGGCTGCCCAGGCACGCGCAGGGCCCGGGAAAGGTCCAGGCGGATGTCCTGGGACGGTGCCGGCATGGGCGCGTCGAACCGCAGCCAGAACTGGTAATGGCGTTCCGCGCGCTGCAGGGCGTAGTCGAGGCCCCCCGGCGCCCGCTCCTCGGCATCGCGCGCCCCCTCCAGCGGGTACCGGCCCGGGTCGAACACCACCTGCTGCTGCACCCCGGCCGGGCGATGCTCGTGGCCGTCTATCGACAGCGCCACCTGCTCCGGGCGAAAGCTCGCGGCGCCGGCCAGCGGGCTGATTTCCAACAGCAGCCGGGCGCCCTGCCCAGCCTGGTACAGCGGCTTGTCGATGGGGTCGTACATCACCGGGACGATGAACAGCATCACCTGGTGTTCACTATGCTGGACCTCATTACTCAGCTCGACGCGCACGCGCGCACCCGGAACCTCCAGCCAGTTCTGCCTGCCGCGCACGACGGTCGCGACCGCCGGCGCCGGCTCCACATAGGCGTGGCTGACCTCGCCATAGCGATAGCCGGCGCAACCGGCCAGCAGCACACAGAACAGCAGCAACAAGCGGCTCATCTTGGCACTCCTGGGTTCAACCTGGCCGAGGTCTCGACCCTGGTCATTCAGATCATGGCCTATGGACGTCTACCGGTCGGCGCAGGGCACGCCGCATCGATCAGCGCCAGGTGCCCTGGCCGATCGCCGGCACCTGCACGCCCGCCAGACATACCTTACGCATTGCGCCTCCCGTCTATCGACAACGCGACCACTCAAGCGGAGAACTGCACCTGCTGCGCCGACAACACCTGTACCGGCCGTTGCGGCTGGATCAGCTGGGCCAGCAGCCAATTGTGGTGCGCGATGATCTGCTCGGCCGACAACACCGGCCGATCCTTGGTGGTGTGGGCATCGCCGACCAGGCGCACGGCGAAGCCCTCGCTGGCCGCGCGGCGCACCAGGGTGTCGATGCAGAACTCGGTGGCATAGCCGCTGACGAACAACTCCTCCACCCCCAGCCGCCGCAGCAGGGGGGCCAACTCGGTCCCCTGGAAGGCATCGCTGGCGGTCTTGTGCACCAGCCAGTCGCCCGCCCCGCGCTGCAGTCCCGGATGCAATTGCCAACCGAGGCTATCAGGCTCGAGCAGCGAGCCGGGCTCGCCATCGTGCTGGATATACAACACCGGCACCGCCGCGGCTCGCGCCCGCCCGGCCAGGTCGTTGATCCGCTCCAGCACCGCCTCGGCCTGGTGCGGCGGCGGATCGGCGAGAAACAGTCCCGCCTGCACATCCACGATCAATAACGCCTGTTTCATATCGACCTCCCTGTCAGTGAGACGCCAGTCTAATCCGCCTCGACCCGGGGATCATAGCCATCGCGCCATCCCCGGTGGACTGCTTGCCGCACATGCCCCAAGGCCTGCCCGGCAACGCCCCTAAGCCTCGGCACTGAGCAGCAGCAACAGCGACGCCGGCTGCTCGCTCTGCGGGTGCAGGGGCTCCTGCAGCCACTGCAGGCGCCAGCCGGTCCCGCCGAGCAGGCCCAGCCAGGACTCCAGGGTGCGAAAGAACCAGGGCATCGGCGCCTGGAAACCCTCGCCGAAGCCGGCGAAGGTCTCCACCCGCCAGCCATCGCGATAGGCCGCATCCTGGCTGGCGCGCCAGGGATGCAGGGTCTGGATCAGCAGGTGGCCGCCCGGGGCCAGCAGCCGGTGCAAGGCCCGCAGGACCGGCGCCAGCGGTTCCTCGAGCAGGGCGAAGTTGCACACCAGCACATCGAAGCGGCCCAACTCCGCCGCCTGGCTGGCCAGCTCGGCGTATCCACAGACCCGGTAGCGGGCACCTGCGCCACCGGCAGCCCTGGCCAGACCGATGAGCGGCGCCGAGGCGTCCACGCCCACCGACTCGATGCCGCGCTCGGCCAGGCCGCGGCACAGCCAGCCCTCGCCACAGCCGACGTCCAGCACCCGCACCGGTGCCAGGGCCAGGATCGCCTGCAGGATCGCCGCGTCGGTGACCAGGCGACGGCTCTCGATGCGCCCCTCACGCACCGCCGCCGCCCAGGCATCGGCATTGGCCTGCCAGCTGAGGCCGAGCTGTTCCCGGTGATCGTGCTGCATCCCCCGCCTCCGCCGCTGTTTCATCGAGAAGATCCAGGCCGTAGCCCAAGTTTTTTTTCGCATCCGGGCCCCTCACGCCGGCCTCTGCCCAGCAGCCACCGACTAAGCTTGTCTAAACCCTAGGGGGCATTGATCAGGGCCGAGCAAATTATGGGTGCATTATGGCAATCCGGCACAGAGCAGGCTGCCCTTCCATCGAGCGGCCCGCAGAGGATGAATCGCAAACCATCCGGGCCTAGACGCCTGGTGCGGGTGACCTGCTGGCTGCTACTGGGGCTGCTGTTGCTCGGCGCCATCCTGCTGGCGCGCTTCGAGCTGCGCACCGCGCACTTCCAGGCCCGCTACCTGAGCGACTACGCCAGCGAACTGAAGTACAGCGTGCAGCCGGGGCCGAGCCCGGCCATCCTCTACCCTCAGGACGGTCCCTTCGACAAACGTCTGGGATACGCCTACCTGCCCCTGATGCTCGAGCGCCTGGAGCAACGCGACTTCGCCATCCTCGCCCAGGCGCGCTTCTCCCCGACGCTGCTGGACTACAGCCAGCGCGGCTTCTTCCCGCCCTACCCGGAGAAGATCCAGGCCGGTCTGAGCATCAGCGACTGCCGCGGCACGCCCTTCTACCAGTTCCGCTACCCGCAGCAGCACTACCCAACCTTCGCCGCCATACCGCCCCTGGTGGTGAACAGCCTGCTGTTCATCGAGAACCGCCACCTGCTCGACGGCGAGCAGCCGCTGGCCAATCCGGCGGTGGACTGGCCGCGCTTCGCCATGGCGGCGCTGTCGCAGGTCGGCAAGGTGCTGGACGTGCAGGACCAGTCGGCCGGCGGCAGCACCCTGGCCACCCAGCTGGAGAAGTACCGCCATTCGCCCTACGGCCTGACCCACTCGGCCGGGGAGAAACTGCGGCAGATGGTTTCCGCCAGCGTGCGCGCCTACCAGGGTGGGCCCCAGACCCGGGAGGCCCGGGAAAACATCGTGCGCGACTACCTCAACAGCGTACCGCTGTCGGCCGCCCCGGGCCATGGCGAGGTCCACGGCCTGGCCGACGGCCTGCGCATCTGGTACGGCGCCGACTTCGCCGAAATCAATCGCCTGCTCGATCCGGCACGCTCCCCCGAGGCCAGCAACGCCCAGCGGGGCATGGCCCTGCGCCAGGTGCTGGCCCTGATGATCGCGCAGCGCCGCCCCTCCTACTACCTGGCCCAGGGCCGGCACCGGCTCGACGAGCTGATCGACAGTCATATTCGCCTGCTGGCGGTTGGCGGCCTGATCGACAGGTCCCTGCGCGATGCGGCACTGGCCCAGGTGCTGCGCTACCGCGACTGGGAGCTGCAACCGAACCTGCAGACGGTGGATGGCAACAAGGGCATCAGCGTCGCCCGCTCGCGCCTGTCCAGCCTGCTCAACATGCCGCTGTACGACCTCGACCGCCTCGACCTGCACGCCAGCACCACCCTCCACGGTGATCTGCAGCAAGCCGCCAGCACCTACCTGCAGCGGCTCGCCGAGCCGGAGTTCGCCGAGCAGATCGGCCTGTTCGGCGAACGCCTGCTGTCGGCGGAGAAAACCGCCGAGGTGCGCTACAGCTTCACCCTGTTCGAACGCACCCCCAACGGCAGCCGGGTGCGGGTGCAGACCGACAGCACCAACCAACCCTTCGACATCAACGAGGGCAGCAAGCTGGAACTCGGCTCCACCGCCAAACTGCGGGTGCTGGCCACCTACCTGGAAGTCATCGCCGAACTGCACCGGCGCTACGCCGGCCAGGACGCCGGCGCCCTGCGCGCCGTGGAGGTCGCCGACCAGGACTACCTGACCCGCTGGGCCATCGACCACCTCATCCGCACCCCGGACGCCAGCCTGCCGGACATGCTCGACGCGGCGCTGCAACGCAAATACTCGGCCAGCCCCTATGAACGTTTCTTCACCGGCGGCGGCCTGCACACCTTCGCCAACTTCCGCAAAGAGGACAACGGCCGCATCCCGACCCTGATCGAGGCGTTGCGCGAGTCGATCAACCTGCCGTTCATTCGCCTGATGCGCGACCTGGTGCGTTACAGCACCTACCAGGCGCCGGGCAACAGCGCCGAGCTGCTCAAGGACGACAAGGACCCGCGGCGCCAGACCTACCTCAGCCGCTTCGCCGACCGTGAAGGCAAGACCTTCCTCCTGCGCTTCTGGCGCAAGTACCAGGATCAACCGGCGCAGCAGCGCCTGGAAACCTTCCTAAGCGGCCTGCGCCACACCCCCGTACGCCTCGCCGCGGTGCACCGCTACCTGATGCCGGAGGCGGACATGGACAGCTTCGGTGCCTTCCTGCGCAGCCACCTGCCGGACGACAAGCTGACCGACAAGCGCATCACCGAGCTCTACCTGAACTACGGGCCGGGCGCCTACAGCCTGCCCGACCAGGGCTATATCGCCCGCGTCCACCCGCTGGAGCTGTGGCTGCTCGGCTATCTGTTGGAGCGGCCCCAGGCCAGCTTCAACGACGCCGTGCTGGCCAGCCACGACCAGCGCCAGGAGGTCTATGGCTGGCTGTTCCGCAGCCGCCACAAGAGCGCCCGCGACAGCCGCATCCGCATCATGCTGGAGGTCGAGGCCTTCCTCGACATCCACCGGCGTTGGCAGAAGCACGGTTACCCCTTCGAATACCTGGTGCCCTCCCTGGCCACCGCCATCGGCAGCTCCGGCGACCGCCCGGCGGCCCTGGCCGAACTGATGGGCATCATCCTCAACGACGGCGTCCGCCAGCCGACCCTGCGCATCGACAGCCTGAACTTCGCCACCGACACGCCCTACGAGACCCGGGTCGGCCACGGGGTGCTCAATGGAGTCAGGGTGATGCCCTCGGAAGTCGCCGCGGCCCTGCGCAATGCCCTCTCCGAGGTGGTCGAAGGCGGCACCGCGCGGCGTCTGCAAGGCAGCTTCAGCCTGCTCGACGGGCGCCAGCTGACCCTCGGCGGCAAGACCGGCACCGGCGACAACCGGGTCGAGACCGTCAGTCGCGGCGGCCAGGTGCTCAGTTCGCGGGCGATGAACCGCACCGCCACCTTCGTCTTCTACCTCGGCCCGCGTCACTACGGCACCCTCACCGCCTTCGTGCCAGGCCGCGCCGCGGAGAAGTTCACCTTCACCTCGGCGCTGCCGGTGCAGGTGCTCAAGGGCATGGCGCCGATTCTCGCGCCCTATCTGGAGCCGGGTGCCAGCACCCAATGCCAGACTCCACTGGCGCCGCTGCAGGCCAGCTGGAAGTAGGCCGGCGGACGGCGACCGGCCTGCCGGGCATCAGCCCTTGCGCGACTGCAGGTACAGCGCCTCGACCTTCTGCCGCGCCCATGGGGTTCTGCGCAGGAAGGTCAGGCTCGACTTGATGCTCGGCTCGCTCTTGAAACAGCGAATATCGATGCGCTTGGCCAGGCCGTCCCAGCCCAGCCGCGCGACCAGCTCGGTCAGCATGGCTTCCAGGGTGACGCCGTGCAGCGGGTTGTTCGAAGAGGTGCTCATGAGGGGCCTGATCTGCGAGGGATGGGGAAACTCGCCGGCACCTTAACCGAGCGCCGGGCGCGAGGAAAGACAAGGTCGCCTGCACCGGGCTTGCGGGGCTTCAGCCGGCATCTCGGGGGGCAGCCAGGCGGCGCCATTCGGCTCTGCCAACGGGGACTATACTGCTTGCTGCCATCGGCCCGACACAGGAGTGCGGGACCGTCCGCAGTCGCCGTCGCAACGTCGACAACCCATTACCCGCAAGGAGGTTAGACATGAGTATTCGCATTGGAGACGAAGCACCGGACTTCACCGCCGCCAGCACCGAAGGCCCCCTGCATTTTCATGAATGGATCGGCGACAGCTGGGCCATTCTGTTCTCCCACCCCAAGGACTTCACCCCGGTGTGCACCACCGAACTGGGCTACATGGCCAAGCTCAAGCCGGAGTTCGACAAGCGCAACACCAAGATCCTCGGCCTCAGCGTCGACCCGGTGAGCAACCACAAGGCCTGGGCCGCCGATATCCAGGAAACCCAGGGCCATGCGGTCAACTACCCGATGATCGGCGACGAAGACCTCAAGGTGGCCAAGCTCTACGACATGCTGCACCCCAACGCCAGCGGCGGCCAGCGTACCGCGGCGGACAACGCCACGGTGCGCTCGGTGTTCATCATCGGCCCGGACAAGAAGGTCAAGGCCATGCTGGTCTACCCCATGAGCGCCGGGCGCAACTTCGACGAGGTGCTGCGCCTGCTCGACTCGCTGCAACTGAACGCCAAGCACACCGTGGCCACCCCGGTGAACTGGCGTCCGGGCGAGGACGTGATCATCCCCACCTCGGTGTCCGACGAGGAGGCGCAACGCAAGTATCCGGACGGCTTCAAGACCCTCAAGCCCTACCTGCGCGTGGTGGCCCAGCCGAAGTAACCGCTTGCAGCCGGGGGCCAGGACGCCCCCGGGTCCCTGCCTGGCGAGGAGCCGCCCCCATCAGAACCTGACCGCCAGCTCGAGCAGCTCCCGCTCAGCCGCCGCGCAGGACGCCTGGAAGGCCCGGCTGTCGGACTCCTCCCCCTCCGCCGCCACCACGCGGATGTCCTCTATGCCGATAAAACCCAGCGCGCTGCGCAACAGGGTGTCGGCATGATTGAAGGCGGCATTAACCCCACCGGGACCGAAGCCATGGCCGCCGCGACTGGTGACGATCAGCGCGCGCTTGCCGCGCAGCAGCGGCTGGTACTGGGCGACGCCATTATCCTCGGTGATCGCGAAGGTACGCCCGATGCGCACGACATGGTCGACCCAGGCCTTGAGCCCGCTGGGAATGCTGAAGTTGTACATGGGCGCGGAAATCACCAGCAGCTCGTGGTCCAGCAGTTCGTCCACCAGCACATCGCTCAAGGCCAGATCGGCCTGCATGAATAACGGCCGCGACGCCGGCTGCGGATGAAAGGCGGCGGCCACGAAGGGCTCGCCGACATGGGGAATGGGCGCCCTGCCCACTTCGCGCCGGGTCAATTCGCCCTCCGGGTGAGCGGCCGACCAGGCCTCGAGAAACACCTCTGTCAGGCGCCGCGAATGGGACCGCTCGCCCCGTGGACTGCCGTGTATTGCAAGAACTCTGCTCATCTATCGATAGCCTCCCGAGAGAACATCAGCTAGCCTTCATGGCTCTCTGTCACGGGCAAAACTATTAACTCAGCGAGCCCTGGACAAATGAGCAGTCGTCATTTGGCATAAGTTGAATTCATCCATGGAAGCCCATGTTCGCATCCCTGCCCCTCAACGCCCTGCGCGCCTTCGAGTCCGCCGCCCGCCAGCAGAGCTTCAAGGCCGCGGCCGCCGAACTGGCGGTGACGCCCACGGCGATCTCCCACCAGATCCGCACCCTGGAAACCTGGCTGGGCATGCCGCTGTTCGAGCGCCTGCCGCGCCGGGTGCGCCTGACCGACGGCGGCGAGCGCCTGTTCCATAGCCTGCATGGCGCCCTGCTGGAGGTGGCGCAGAGCGTCGACAGCCTGCGCCCGCAACGCAACGCCAGCCAGCTGACGGTGTCCACCACCCCGGCCTTCGCCGCGCTCTGGCTGGTGCCCAGGCTCGGCCGTTTCTATGCGGTGCAGCCGCACATCAGGCTGCGCCTGGACACCAACTGCGCGGTCGTCGACCTGCACCAGGATGCCAGCGTCGACCTGGCCATCCGCTACGGCTTCGCCCCCGCCGGCGAGCTCCACGGCATCCGCCTGTTCGAGGAGCACTTCGCCGTCTATGGCGCCCCGGCCCAGGTGGCACAAGCCCGCCACCAGACGCCCTCGCTGATCAGCGTGCTGTGGCACAACTCCGAGCTCTATGCCCGAGGCTGGGAGGCCTGGTGCACGCAAGCCGGCGAGGACTGGCTGAAGCAGGGGGCGACGATCCGCGAGTACGACGACGAACACTACGCGCTGCAGGCCGCCATCGCCGGACAGGGCCTGGTGCTGGCCAGCTCCATCCTGGTTTCCCAGAGCCTGGCCAGCGGCCTGCTGCAGCCCTATCGCGCCGAGATCGGCGTACCCGGCGCCGGCTACAGCGCACTGTGCGTGGCGGGACGCGAGCGCCACCCGCCGGTTCGGGCCTTCTTCGACTGGCTCAGTCAGGAAGCCGGCTGACGCCGGCGCGAAAAAACAAAAGCCCGTCACCTTGCGGTGACGGGCTTGGGCGTAACGATGAGGACGGTCAGCCGACCGAGGCCTCGTAGTCGTCGGCCACTTTCATCTGCAGGCTGCGCGCCGGCTCGACCAGCAGCGTGCGGTGCAGGGCCATGCCCATCAGCACCAGGATCACCCCGATCGGCAGCGCCGCGCAGATGGCAGCGGTCTGCACACTCTTCAAACCACCCGACCACAGCAGGCCGGCGGCGATGGCACCGACCATCAGACCCCAGGCCGCGCGGCTCCAGGTTGGCGGATGGAGGCTGCCGCGGGCCGCCAGGGTACTCACCACCAGGGTGCCGGAGTCGGCCGAGGTGACGAAGTAGGTGACGATCAGCAGCGAGGCCAGCGCGCCGAGCAGGCCGGCGATGCTCACACCCGAGGACTGCTCGATCTTGTCGAACAGGGTGAACAGCGAGTTGGTGGCATCGGCCTTGGTGGCCGTGAGGATCGCACCGCCCTCGAACTTGGCTTCGTCGCCGGTCAGACCCTGGCTCGCCACCTGCTCCTGATGGGCGATGCGCTCGTCCTTCTCGTAGCTCAGGGCGGCGCCGCCGAAGGTGCCGATCCAGACGAAGCTGAACAGTACCGGAATGATCAGCGAGCCCATCACCAGCTGGCGGATGGTACGGCCACGGGAGATACGCGCGATGAAGGTGCCGACAAAGGGCGCCCAGGTCAGCCACCAGGCCCAGTAGAAGGCGGTCCACCAGTTCTGCCAGCCGGCATCGTTCTGGGTGTCGCTCCACAGGCTCATGCCGATCACGCTCTGGGCGTAGTCGGAGGTGCCCTCGAGGATGGTGTTGAGGATGAAACGGGTCGGGGCGAAGGCCATGACCGCAGCCAGGATGACCAGCGACAACAGCATGTTCCACAGCGACAGCAGTTTGATGCCGCGCTCTACACCGGACACCACCGACATGATAGCGACCAGGGAAATCCCGAGGATCAACGCCATCTTCAGACCGATGCCGAACTCGAAGCCGGTCAGGGTCTTGATGCCGGTGGCCAGCTGCTCGACCCCCAGACCGAAGGAGGTGGCGATGCCGAAGGCGGTGACCACCACGATGAGGATGTCGAAGATGGCACCCAGCCAGCCGTTCATCCGCGCCTCGCCGAACAGCGGCACGAGGGTGGCACGGATCGACAGCGGCTTGCCTTTACGGAAGGAGAAGTAGGCCAGGCACAGTGCGGGCATCAGGTACAGCGCCCAGGCGTGCATGCCCCAGTGGAAGTAGGTCACCCGCATGGCGGTCTGAGCCGACTCGGCACTCAGGGCAGTGGTGCTGAAGGGATTGCCGGCGTAATGCCACATGGGTTCGGCCACCGACCAGAACAGCAGGCCGATGCCCATGCCGGCGCTGAACAGCATGGACAACCAGGACACGGTGCTGAATTCGGGTTTCTCGCCATCCTTGCCGAGGGTGACATTGCCGAAACGGCTAACCATCAGGTACAGCAGGTAGACCAGGATGCCGGAGGCCATGGCCAGGTAGAACCACTTGAAGTTCAACAGGATACTGGTCGAAAGCTCGCCGAATATCGTGCCGGCCTGTTCGCCCATCACCGCACAGAAGGCGACGAAGGCGACGATTATTGCTGTCGATACGAGGGTAATCCGGGCATCGACGCCACGGAACATACCGCTGGAACTGCTCATATCAGCTTCTCCATTGTTATAGTTTGATATGCCTGATGTACGAGCGACTCGAGTTGAGTCGATACGGAACTTTTCGCGCACGCCTCCACGCACTTTCGACCGGTCAAGAATTCGCCGGCATCCGGCTTTTTACAAATGATTATTTCACCGTGAATTAATGAGTTTTAATCACCAATTCACGACCACCCGGCCCCGCCCAGCACCCACCAGGGTCACCAGCCACGGGCCATTCTGCCCGTCTTCCCGAAGCCGAAGACGGCATCTTCCGACACGCATGATCCCGCGCACAGGCGGTCGAGCCGCCCCATTAAAAGGGCAACTAAACACAGCATCCGCACAGAACTTATTACATCCTTAAAACAGCACAAGTTGACAGACCGGACAACTTCCAGAGAAACCGGAAGTGCCATTACGACAGCCCGCAAACTTTGACTTCAGAACAGAAGCGCCACAACTTCGCGGCTGACTATAGGGTCGGGTAAAGTCCACGAGCGTTCTATCCGCGCCGCGCAGCGATCCAATCGCGCCATTCCCCGCATTGATTCCGACTCTACCGACCAGAGGCGCAATGCCGCCTTCGCCAGCCCCCTGTCAGCGAGGGCTGATCAGAAATGGCAGTTCGCGGTTGCCCTCCGGGTCGAACTGGCGCCGCCGGGTATGGTTGAGGTGGCGACCATAGACATGGAACGACAGGCTGGTGTGCGCCGTTTCGTTGGTCACGCTGTGGATGCTGCCGCTGGGCATGAGCAGCACCTCGCCCGCGGCGATGTGCTGCCCGCCGGTGCATTCGAGCTCCGCGTGGCCGGGGCGGCTGGCGTCATCCAGACGCCGCCAGAACCTGTTGTGCTCGACGCCCTCGACCCCCACCACCACGGCCCAGGTATCGTGGTCGTGGGGACGTACCCCGCGACCGGGCAGCCAGCTGTCGACCACCACGAACAGCGACTGGTCGGGCTCGACGTGCAGTTGGGTGGTGCCGAAGCCCAGCTCTGCATCGGCCTGGTACATCTCGGCCCTCAGCCAATCGCGGGCCTGCACGACGCGCTGGGCCAGCGGGCCGACTTCGTTCAGCAGGCTCGCCTCGTCCGGCGCCGCGGCGGCGATCCGCCGCAGGTCGGCGATGAAGTCTTGCAGGCCGTAACTGTCAGCAGTCATCTTTCATACCTCGGGCCCATGGGCCGCGAATACGCGCCATAACCGGCAGGCTGAGGCTCAGGGCCGCGGCTCGCTGGCCAAGGCCTTGAGCAATCCGACCATCAACAACAGCATCAACGCCATGAACGGCAGCCCCATGGCCACGGCACCGGCCTGGATGCCCTTGAGCGCGGTATCGCCGCCGATCACGAACAGGGTGATGGTGACCAGGGCGATCATCACCAGCCACAGCACCCGCTGCACCGGCGCGGTGTCCGGGTCGCCGCCGGCCGCCAGGTTGTCGACCACCAGGGCACCGGAGTCCATGGAGGTGACCATGAAGATGATCAGCAGGATCACCACCAGCACCGAGGTGATGGCCGCCATCGGCAGCTCTTCGAGGAACTGGAAGATCGCCATGTTGACATCCACCAGGCCGGCCGCCAGCGCGCCCGTGCCGTCGATGACCTGGGCGATGGCGCCGCCGCCGAAGGCGCTGAACCAGAAGATCGCCGCGAGGGTCGGCACCACCATCACCACGCCCACCATCTGCCGCAGGGTACGACCGCGGGAGACCCGGGCGACGAACACCCCGACCAGCGGCCCCCAGGTGCACCACCAGGCCCAGTAGAACACGGTCCAGCCCTGGAACCAGTCCTGGTCCGGACGATCGATCCAGTTGCTCAGGGGAATAAAGAACTCGACGAAGTTGACAGCGGTGTCGAGCACGCCGGAGAAGAAGCTCAGCACGCCCACCCCGACCACCACCAGCAGGAACAGGCCCAGGGCCAGCAGCATATTGATATTGCTGAGCAGCTTCACCCCGGCATCCATCCCGCGCCACAGGGAGAAGCCGGCCAGGCCGGTCACCAGCAGGATGAACAGCAGTTGCAGACCGAAGGAGTTGGCGATGCCCAGCACATGGGAGATGCCGGCCGTGGCCTGCATGGCGCCCAGGCCCAGGGAAGTGGCCAGGCCGAACACCGTCAGCACCACGGTGAAACTGTCCACCAGATGCCCGACCAGACCCTTGTGCGCCTTGCCAATCAGCGGCTGCAGGCCGGAGCTGAGGGAGAACGGCAGGCCCTTGTTATAGGCGAAGAAGCCCACCACCAGCGCGCTGGTCAGGTAGATCGCCCAGGGGTGGAACCCCCAGTGGAAGATGGTCGCGCCCATCCCCGCATGCAGCGCCTCGGGCGTCTGCTTGGGCACGTTGAGCGGGGTCTTCCACCATTCGGTGTACTGCGCCACGGGCTCGGCCACCCCCCAGTAGAGCAGGCCGACACCCATGCCGGCGGCGAACAGCATGGAGAACCAGGACAGCAGGCCGAACTCGGGCCTGGCATCCTGGCCGCCCAGGCGAATCTTGCCGAAGGGCGACAGGGCCAGGCCGGCGCAGAACAGCACGGCCAGGTTGCCCATGATCATGATGAACCCGTCGCAATTGCTCAGGATCCAGCCCTTGACCCCCTCCAGGGCCTGGCCGAAGGCCGTGGGATCGTTCAGCGCACCGAGCACCAGGGCCAGGACGATCAGCAGCGATGTGGGGAAGATGATGCGATGGAAGTTCAGTCCCATCAGGCGGATGTTGAAATCCTGGGTTGCCGAACCTTCGGCGACCATGTCTCTCATGCAAGGGGCCTCGCTTTTGTTTTTGTAGTCTCGAAAATCCACGCCTGTGCGCACTGCGGACGAGCCGGCAGCAGCCACAGGTTGTGAGCGGGGACTCGATGGTCAGACAGCGGCGGCGCTGCGACAACCCATTTTATCTGTGCGATTGATGACTATAAGTCATCAAAAAGACCATAGAAAAAGAGCGCCTTTTACTCACCCGCACGCGCCCTCTACGGCCCCGATATCGCCAGGAATATCCAGAAAACCCTGGTAACTATGCATTGCTGAAGACGACCACCAGGTGCGCCTCAGCGACACCCGGACGACGCCTGGCGTGCATTACATTTACTGACATAAATCGGACTCTCCACGGTTACAGCCAGTCGTCCTGCCAGGGAAAGCGCGACAGCGCCTGGCAGCCGTCGGCGGTGATCAGCACCTGCTGTTCCAGCTTGATGCCCTCGGCACCGCCCTGCTCGCCGATATAGCTCTCCACGCAGAGCACCATGTTCTCTTCGAACACCCCGTCGTAGCCGCTGCTGGCCCAGTCGGCACCCTTGTGCGCCAGGGCCGGGTACTCGTCGGCCAGGCCGACGCCGTGCACCACGCAGCAGTAGCGGTTGTGCTGGTAGGCCGGCGGGATATCCCAGGAGCGCTCGACGAACTCGCGGTGGCTCAGGCCCGGACGCAGCAGGCTCATGTTGTGCTGCACCTGTTCATGGGCCAGGCGATAGAGCTTGCGCTGCTCGGCCGTAGGGGCGACGTGACCAACCGTCCAGGCCCGGGAGATGTCGGCGCAGTAGCCGTAGGGGCCGATCAGATCGGTGTCGAAGCAGATAATCTCGCCTGCCTGCATCACCCGGTCGCTGGACTCCTGCATCCAGGGGTTGGTGCGCGGCCCGGAGGCCAGCAGGCGGGTCTCGATCCACTCGCCGCCGTGGCGGATGTTCTCGTAGTGCAGCCAGGCCCACAGCTCATTCTCGGTCATGCCGGGACGCAGCTCGTCGTGCATGCGCCGGATGCCGCGCTCGCACACGGCGATGGTCCAGCGCATCAGCTCCAGCTCCTCGGCCGACTTAACCTTGCGCGCCTCCTCCATCAGGCTGTGGCCCTCGACCAGGCACAGGCCATGCTCGCGCAGCAGATCCAGCCCCTCCAGATCGGCCTTGTCCACCGCCAGCCGCGCCTTGTCGCCGGCATGCCGGCGCAGCACCGCGCGGATGTCGTCGGCCCAGGCCACGGCCTTCTCGGAGATCCTCGAGCCGGCGCCGAAGTAACTCCAGTTGATCACCGGGCGGATCTCGTCGAGCAGCTCGTTGCCCTCGTGTAGGTGTTCGCAGTTGTGGAACTCGAACAGCACCACCGGCCCCTCGGCAAATACCAGGGCGTAGCGGGCGAAGTTGTGCAGCGTCCACACCTGCATGTTCGAGGTGTCGGTGGCATAGCGGATGTTCACCGGGTCGTACAGCAGGATGGCCGCGCAGTCTTGCTTGAGCAGTTGCTGGCGGACCCGCTGCAGGCGGTAGCCGCGCGCCGCCTTGTGGGTCTCGATGCTCACCGGGTTACGCAGCGGCTGGGCGGCGGCCTCATCGGCCAGGTACTTATTCTTGTTGTCGAACACGAGGGCTTCCTCTGGCAATTCACCGGCCGGCGGCCGGCACGCATTCAGGTTGTCGCTGATTCGATGGGCCCGGACGACTCCGGACTGGCCGCGCCGGGGGCGTCCTCGAGCGGCTGCACCGCAGCCGGCAGGGTGGCGCTGGCCAGGCCGATCGGCGTGGCCTGGTGCTGCAGGGGCGCATCGGCCTGCAGGTACACGCCGGTGACCCGCTTCTGGCTCACCGCCAGGGCCAGCAAAGCGGCGCAGGCGGCGAAGAAGTAATACAGACTCCAGACGCCGAAGTGCTCCATCAGGACGCCGGCCAGCAGCGGGCCGATGCAGGCGCCGATGCCATAGGCCACCAGCAGCACGCCGGCCAGGGACACCCGCAGCTCGGCCTCGACGTTGTCGTTGGCCAGGGCCACGCCCAGCGGGTAGAGGCAGAACTGCAGCAGGCCGATGACCGCACCGACCAGCAGCACCACGGCGAACGAGGGGCTGTGGAACAGGCCCAGCGGCAGGAAGGCGAGGATCAGCAGCAGGGCCACCGCGCGGATCAGCGCGGCCCGCGGCAGGCGGTCCGAGAGCCAGCCCAGGGGCAGCTGGGCGAGCAGGCCGGCGCCGATCACCACCGCCATAAACTGGCCGACTTGCACCGTATCCAGCCCCTGGCGGCTGGCATAGATGGCCGCCAGGCCGTAGAAGGCGCCGTTGATCATGCCCGACATCAGGATGGTCGCCAGCGATTGCGGCACCCGGCGCAGGAACAGGCGGACATCGGTCGACGCCGACGGCAGCGCCGCCGGGTGGCTGCTGCGGGTCAGGGCCACCGGCACCAGGCACAGGGCGAAGGCCATGGCCACCCCGAGCAGGGCGTGGATGCCGAGGTCGCCGTTGAGGCTCAGGGCCAGCTGGCCGAGGACCATGCCGACATAGATGGCGACCATGTACAGGCCCAGCACCTTGCCACGCTCATCGCTCTGGGCGCGGTCGTTGAGCCAGCTCTCCAGCACCATCAGCTGGCACATCATGGCCAGGCCGACGACGAAGCGCAGTAGCAGCCACAGCGGCAGCGCGGCGCTGAACTCGTGGCCCAGCACCGCCGCCGAGATCACCCCGGCGCAGGCCACGTAGGTGCGGATATGCCCCACCCGCTCGATCAGCCAGTGGCCGACCTTGCTGCCCAGCACCAGGCCCAGGGAGTTGGCCGCCATCAGCGCGCCGCCCCAGAACTCGGCGACACCGTCGGCGCTCAGGCGCAGGGCCAGGTAGGTCATCAGCAGGGTCGAGCCGAGCTGCATCAGCACGCTGGCCAGGTAGAGGGCGCCGAACGCCTTGGTCAGCGCGAGCATGGCGTGGCCTCGGCAGAGAGGACGCGCAGCACGCGCACAGGTATCACCGCGAAACACACACCCATGCCGCGCTACTCCTTGGATCAGGCCAGACCGTGCCGCTGCTTCCAGTCCCCCGGATGCACCACGTAGCCGAACAGCGCATGGCCGCCGTAGACCAGCTCGGTGCCCTCGGGAATCCATAGCAGCTGGCCCGGCTCGACCCGGTACAGCTGGCCGTTGGCCTGAAGCTCGAAGCAGCCCTGGATGACGAAGATCACCTCGTCGTACAGCAGGGTCCAGGCCACCTCGGCGCCCTCCCAGCGGGCGAAGCCGATGCCGATATTGGGCGACACCTCGTTGCTGATCGCCCGGGCCACGAAGGCGGCGCCGGGCGGCCCGCCGCGGGGGACGAAATCCAGGTCATGATGATCGACCAGCAGCACCGGGCCCTTCCCGGAAACGACCTGACTCATAGCTCGCTCCGACTGTTCCAGGCCGCCAGGCGAATGCGCGAGCGCACGCCCAGGCCGAGGAAGGGTTCCGGCGGATTCAGCGACGGCATGCCGGTGACCGCCTGGATGTCGCGCAGCTGCGCCGAGTCGGCGCCCACCGCCAGGTCCGCCAGCAGGGTGCCGGAGATGGTGCCCCAGGCCGCGCCGACGCCGTTGTCGCAGGCCGAGGCGAACACCCCCGGCTCCAGCTCGCCGAAGAAGTTGGTGAAGTTGCGCGAGATGGCGTAGACGCCGCCCCAGGTGTGGCTGAAGGGCACGTTGGCCAGCTGCGGGAAGCGCGCCAGGAAGGCCTTGCGATGATCGCTGCGCACCGACTCGCGCATCGCGTCGCTGGTGCTCTTGCCGTACTTGGGCACGTGCTTGTAGGTGTTGCGGATGATCAGGCGGCGGTCCTGGGTCATGCGCACCGTGGTGCCGGCGTGGTCGGCCGGGGTCAGGCCCCAGTCCAGCTGGCCGCCGTAGACCTGCAGCTCGCTGTCGGTCAGCGGCCGGGTCCAGCTGGCGAAGGTCATCACCGGCAGCAGGCGGTTGCGCAGGTAGCCGAACTCCTGGGTGAAGATGCTGGTGCCCAGCAGCAGGCGCGCGGTGCGGATGCGCCCGGCGCTGCCGTGGAGGATCCAACCGCCCTGGCCGTCGCGCTCCAGGCGCTGGATCGGCGACTCCTCGAGCAACTCGACATTGTCCGGCAGCGAACGGCCCAGGCCGCTGACCAGGGCGGCCGGCTGCATCAGGTAGCAACCGGGGGTGTAGATCGCCCCGCTGTAGTGGCCGGTGCCCAGCACCTTGGCCAGCGCGCCGCGTTCGACCCAGTCGAAGGGCTCGCCGAGGTCCTTCATCAGCTTCTCGAAATGCTCCAGGTAGGCCATGCCGCGCGGGCCCACGGCGCCCTGGTACTTGCCGGCATGGGACCACTGGCAGTCGATGCCGTGGGCCTGGATCAGCCCCTGCAGCTGGGCGATGGCGGCGCGGTTGAGCGCCAGCAGGCGCTGCTTGTGCGCCGGGTCCGGGTGCTCCAGGGCGAACTTGTGCGGCAGGTCGATGACGAAGCCGGAGTTGCGCCCCGAGGCGCCCTGGGCGACGCGCTGGGCATCGACCAGCAGGATGCGCGCCTCGGGGTGGTGCTCGGCCAGACGACGCGCGGCCGCCAGGCCGGCGAAGCCGGCGCCGATCACCGCGTAGTCGGCGCGCTGCTCGCCCTGCAGGCGGGTGGCGGGCTGGGCGGCGGGCAGCGCGGCATACCAGCCGCAGCTGGCGTCGTCGTGGGGCAGATTGACGGTCTTGCTCATGTTTCCACCCTCAGGCCACGGCCGATTGAGCGTTCTGACAGGACTGCAGCCAGGCATTGCGCTGCACTTGGGCTTGCCGGCCGAGCAGGACGAAGCCGCGCAGCGCCCCCTCGGCATCGTAATAACCGGCACTGAGGCCGTCGTCGGTGGCCGTGCAGCGCCATTCGCCGGCCACGCCGACGGCCGGCGGCAGCAGGCACAGCGGCGCGGCCGGGGTCTTCACCGTCACCGGCATCAGCGGGTAGCTGACCGCAGTCGGCGTACCGAGCAGGGTCTTGGTGAGCGCCTGAATGCCCTGGTTGATCGGCGCCAGGTACGGCAGCAGCTGGCCGTCGATCTCGATGCAGTCGCCGAGGGCGTAGATGCCCGGCTGCGAGCACTGCAGCTGGGCGTCCACCTGGATGCCGCGGCCCACCGCGAGCCCGGCGCTTTCGGCGAGACTCAGGTTGGGACGCAGGCCGACGGCGGACAACAGCAGATCGGCTTGCAGGTTTTGGCCATCGGCGAGGGTCAGGCGATAGCCCTGCTCGGCCGAGTCGATGCGCTGCACGGTGTTCTGCAGGTGCCAGCGCACACCCAGCTCAGCCAGGGCGGTCTGCAACTGGCGACCGGCCTCGACCGGCAGCAGGCGCTCCATCGGCCACTGGCCGAGGCCGATAACGCTGACTGCAAACCCACTCGCGGCCAGGTCGTTGGCGAACTCGCAGCCAATCAGGCCGTCGCCGAGGATCGCCACCCGGCGCACACCGACCAGACGCTCGCGGAAGCTGCGGTAGTCGTGCAGGTTGTTGACGCTGAGCAGCGCCGCGCCGTCGCCCTCGATCGGCAGGCGGATCGGCGCCGCGCCGCTGGCCAGCACCAGCTGGCCGTACTCCATCTCGCCGATGTTGGTGTGCAGGCGCCGTGCCACGGGGTCGATGCGCTCGACCTCGCAATGGGTATAGACGCGGATCTTCAGGCGCTTCTCGATGGCCAGGGCCGACTCGCCGGCCAGGGCCTCGGCGCTCTTGCCCTGGGCCAGGCCGATGGACAGCGCCGGCTTGGAGTAGAGGTGACCGGACTCGCGGGTCAGCACGCGGATCTCGACCTGGGGGTCGGCGCGGCGCAGGGCCTGGGCCAGGCCATAACCGGCATAACCGCTGCCGATGATGACGATCGGCTGGCGCGGCTCAGCGGCCGGCACTGCGGCCTTCGCCGCCGGCTGCGGCACCGGTAGCGGCGCGCTGGCGGCGGCCGAGGCCGCGGCGACCACAGGGCTGATGTCGAGCATCTCGAAATCTTCCTTGCCGACTTTGCACTCGGGGCACTTCCAGTCCGCCGGCACGTCTTCCCAGCGGGTGCCGGCCTGGATGCCGTCATCCGGCCAGCCGAGGGCCTCGTCGTAGATCAGGCCGCAGACCACACAGAGCCAGGTCTTGAACATCTCGCTTACTCCCCCGCCACGCGAATGGCGACGTTCTTGGTGCGCACGTAGCTGTACAGCGCCTCCTGGCCCTTCTCGCGGCCGAAGCCGGACAGGCCGACACCGCCGAACGGCGTCTCGATGCCGCCGGCATACCATTCGTTGACGAACACCTGGCCGGACTTCAGGCGCCGCGCACAACGCATGGCGCGGCTGATGTCCTGGGTGAAGACCCCGGCCACCAGGCCGAAGGCGGTGCCGTTGGCGATGGCGATGGCCTCTTCCTCGCTGTCGAAGGGGATGATCGCCAGCACCGGGCCGAACACCTCTTCCTGGGCGATGGCCATCTCGGGGCGCACGTCGCGGAACACGGTCGGGCGCATGAAGTGCCCGGCCCGGTCGCCGAAGCGCTCGCCGCCGGTGGCCACGACCGAGCCCTGTTCGATGGCGCGGCGGCACAGTTCCTCGATGCCGGCCAGCTGGCCGGCACTGATCACCGGGGTCAGGTCCGGGTTGTCCTGGCCGAGGCCGACGCTCAGGTCCTCGGCCAGCTCGACCACGGCCTGGACGATCTCCTCGTAGATCTCGCGCTGCACCAGCAGGCGCGACAGGGCCGAACAGACCTGGCCGGCGTTGAAGAAGATGCCGCCCTTGACGCTGGCCAGCAGCTGGGCACGGTCGACGTCGGCGAAGGCGATGGCCGCCGACTTGCCGCCCAGCTCCATGACGCTGGGAATGGCATGGGCGGCGGCGGCGCGCAGGATGGTCTGGCCGGTCGGCACCGAGCCGGTGAAGACGATCTGGTCGACCTTGGCGCTGCCCACCAGGTGCGTGCCGACCTCGCGGCCGCGGCCGCAGATCAGGTTGACCGCGCCCTCGGGCAGGCCGGCCCGGGCAATGGCGCGGATCAGCACGCACATGCCCAGGGGCGACAGCTCCGGCGACTTGATCACCACCGCGTTGCCGGCGGCCAGGGCCGGGGCCAGGGAGCGGGCGCAGATCGACACCGGGAAGTTCCACGGCACGATCTGCGCCGACACGCCCATGGGATCGTAGAGGGTGAAGTCCATGTAGCCGTCGCCCAGGGGGATCGAGGTGCCCTCAATCTTGTCGGCCATGCCGGCGTAGTACTCGAAGTAGCGCGCCGCCTCGATGAACTCGTCGCGAGCGTCATTCAGGCTCTTGCCGTTCTCCTGGCACAGCACCCAGGCGCCCTCCTCGGCCACCGCGCGGATCTCCTCGGCGATACGCAGCAACCAGGTCACCCGTTGCGCCGGGCGGGCGCGGGTCAGCTCGCCGCTGTCGGCGCAGCGCCGTGCGGCAACCAGGGCGCGCTCGGCGTCGGCGACCGAGGCCTGGGCGATGGTCGCCACCGGCTCGGCGGTGCCGGGGTTGTTCACGGTCAGGCGCGACTCGCTGTCACACCACTGCCCGTCGATATAGTTCAGCCAGTGCTCGGCAATCGGGTACATGGCGACCTCCTCAGGCGTTCTGGGCGACGGCCAGCAGCTTGCGCGCGGCCCACTGGTGGAAGTAGTGGGTGGGAATGTCCATCTCCGGGGAGAAGGCGCCGCCGCCGTAGCCGGGCGAGTGACGGCCCTTCTGCATGCCTTCGACCGAGGCGATGTCCTCGGCGAACACCACCTTCCAGGACTCCAGGATGGCGTTGCGGCAGGCGGCGTACTCGTCGCCCAGGGCCTCGTCGCCGACGTAGAACAGGCGCAGGTGCTCGATGGTGCGGCCCGGCGCGACCGGCTCCAGCTGCATGGCGAAGGCGTGGTCGGCCTGGATGCCCAGCAGCACGTTGGGGAAGAAGGCCACGTACTCGGCGTTGCGCAGGCGGTCCTGGGGCCAGCTGGGGAACTGCGGCAGGTGGGTGCCGGCGACGTCGGAGAGGTTGTAGGCGTAGCTGCCCTGGCCGGCGAACTGCTCGTCGAACAGGATGTTGTAGTGGTCTTCCAGGCGCGAGTAGGTGTTCAGGCTCGGGTGCACCCAGGGCAGGTGGTAGGCCTCGCAGTAGTTCTCCACCGCCAGCTTCCAGTTGCAGGCGATGTCCAGGGTGGTGGCGTCCATGTGCGGGCGGCGGCGCATCAGGCCCATGCCGTCCTCGCCGAGGAACTGGCTCCAGCGTGCGGTCAAGGGCGCCAGCATCTCCTCCAGCGGCTGCGCGTCGCCGGACAGGTTGACGAACACCATGTCCATCCAGATGGCGCTGCGGATCGCCTTCAGGCCGTGCTTCTCGCAGGCGAAGCGCTCGTCCTTGTGCTTGTCGATGCCGCCGACGTGGGGCGTGCCCTTGAGACCGCCGTTGAGGTCATAGGTCCAGGAGTGGTAGGGGCAGCGGATCACGCCCTGCACGGTGCCCTCTTCTTCCACCAGCTTCATGCCGCGGTGGCTGCAGACGTTGTGGAACACCTGCACCAGGCCCTCGCGGTTGCGCATCAGCAGCAGCGGCAGGCCCATGAAGTCGACCGGCTTGACCGAGCCGTTCTGGCTCAGGTCGCTGGCGAAGCCGACGCAGGCCCAGGTCTTGCCCATGATCTGGTCGCGCTCCAGCTCGAACAGCTTCTGGTCGGTGTAGAAGGCGTTGGACAGGCCGGTGGCCTCGTGGATCGGCGCGAGTACGGTTTCCAGCTGATGCACTGGGATCTGCTGAGAAGTGGCTTGGGTCATTGTTGTTCTCCCCTGCTGGGCACGGTTGCTGACAATCGGCAGGCGCATGGGCCTGGCTGTGTTGGCGGCGAGTTTCGGCAAACAGGGGATTGTCCGACAAACGATTTTTACAGGGCAATTAATGAGTTTTAATCACAAATAGTCGGAACCGACAGAAGACACTCTATCGCAGGCAGAGTCTGGCTCAGGACGGATCAAGTCATGCCTAAAAGTCATCAGTCCATGACCACAAATGGCTTGCTGGGAGGGGGACGAAAGCGCACCTTGTCGCCCCGAAGGATCGCAGGCACCGGCCTGCACTAGAGCCTGTACCGCGCCACGGGCGTCGGTCAGGCTCCGACGCCCTGCCCAACACCCGTGGCAGGACGCTCGCCCGCCAGAAGACTCCCGGGACAACCCAGGCCGCACGCCTGAAGCCGTACCGGGCGGGGCCGAACGGCTCGCACCAGCGACACCCACGGCCTGCCCAGGCGCGAGCGCTGAACCGCTCGGAATACCGACAACAACGCCGCTCCATGCACCACTGCCGCAGGCCACAAGCCCGCGGCAGTGTCCGTTCCGGCTCGGCCTCAGGCGTCTGTCGAGGGGAGCACGACGTCGGGGGACGACGGCAGTTGTGCCATCAGCCAGTCGCGAAAGCGCTTGACGCTCTGCCGGCTGGAGGCGCGCCCGTGAGGCTCCAGCAGGCAGAACTGCGCATCGGTGTTCAGGGCACTGGCGATGGGCCGCACCAGGGCGCCGGTCTGCAGGTGATCATCGATCAGGTTCGACCAGGCCAGGGCGATGCCCTGGCCGCTCAGGGCCGTCTGGATCAGCATCGAGTAGCTGTTGATATTGATCCGGTGCCTGGGCTTGGGGGCCACCAACCCCAGGCGCTGGAACCATTCGGGCCAGCCGATCCAGTCGCGCTGCGGGTCGTCCAGCCACAGCCAGGTGCAGCCGGCCAACTCCTGGGGCTCCTGCAGATCCGGATGCTTGGCCAGGTAGCCCGGACTGCAGACCGGGAATACCTCCTCGGAAAACAGCGGGGTCACCAGCATGTCCTTGGGCGGGGTGCGGCAGTAGTACAGGGCCAGATCGCAGTCCAGCCGGTTGAAATCCCTGACATGGTCGTAGGCGACGATACGCAGGTCGATCCCCTCGTTGTCGCGCTGGAACTCGGCCACCTTGGGCAGCAGCCACAGCGAGGCCATCGCCGTGCTGGTGACCACGGTCACCTGCTGGGCGCCCTGCCAGTGGCGGATCTGCCCGGTGGCATGGGCCAGTTGCTGCAACGACTCGCGCACGGTCTCGTAGTACTGGCCGCCGGTCGGAGTCAGGTTGATTGCCCGGGTGGTGCGCTCGAACAGGGTCTTGCCCAGGTAGTCCTCGAGCAGGCGCACCTGGCGGCTGATGGCGCCCTGGGTGACATGCAGTTCTTGGGCAGCCAGGGTGAAGCTCAGGTGGCGGGCGGCCGCCTCGAACGCCACCAGGCTGTTGAGCGGAGGCAGGGGCTGGATTTTCATGCAGGCAAGGTCACGCTGATCTTTTGGTTTTATCGCGCCAGTGTAGGGCCTGGCTCCGCCCAAGCCCAGGCCCGCGCGCCCCGCCTAGCCGCCCTGCCCCCCCGCCTGCGGCGCGGCGACGGCTGGCTCGCTGGCGAGGTACACCTGGTTTTCCTCGCGGATGCGCCGCGCCTCCTCGTCGTAGAGAAACGGCAGGAACATGTAGCGCTGGCCACGGGTGACCTGGGTGGCCTCGTGCAGCAGGCTGCAGGAAAACACCACCGCGCCGCCGGGTGGCGCCGAATAGAGCGCCGGGCCGAACTCGGGAAAGCGCAGCTGGCCGCCCTCGTACTCGCCGGTGTTGAGGAACAAGGACACCGCGAAGCGCCGATGGGCGGTGCCCCGGGTGGTGTTGTCGCGGTGCGGGCGGAAATGGCCCTGCTCGCTGGCGTCATAGCAGCCCACCAGGTAGCGCTCCATGCGCGTCACCCGGAACTGGAAGGCCTTGTGGATCTCCGGCACCAGCCGCTCATGGATGCGCCGCTGGCAGGCCTGGCGCAACGCCTCGTCCTCCAGGGTGCAGTCGCGCCGGCTCTTGTGATCCTGACCGAGCACCAGCACGGTCTTGTCGCCCTGGTCCTGCATGAAGCCGGACGGCGCGCCGCCCTGCTTGCGGTAGTAATCGATCAGCGCCCGGCACAGCTTGGGTTCGAACACCCGCGGCAGCACCAGCACCGGCGCCTGCATAGCCGCCGGACAGGCCGCACCGACCGCCGGCAGGCGCTCGAGCAGCGTCAGCAGCTCGGCCACATGGGCCTCGGCATCATTGCCGAACGGCAGCACGGCGAGCACCCGCAGCTGCGGGTCGAGCACGTAGCTGACCCGACGGTAGCCGCCATCCGCCTGCACGGCGCCGTACAGGGCGCTGACCTGGCGCTCGAAGTCCCAGAAGTAGCGGATGCCCGGCACCAGGCTGGCGACCCGCTGCCGACGCTCGTCCTCGGGATCGACCGAGACGCCGAAGAAGCACAGGTTGTCGTCGTCGAAGCGCCGGCGCTGGGCCAGCAGCAGCTGCAGCACCCGGGCACTCAGGGGCTCGGCGGCCGAACCGAAGAAGCACAGCACCATATAGCGCCCGGCGACCGTATCGAAGACGAAACGCTCGCGGGTCTGGCTGCGGCAGGTGAACCAGGGGGCGGGCTGACCGAGACTCGGGGGTTGGACACTCATAGCCATCGACTCCTGCAGGCGCCGGAGAGCCGCCTGACGATACGCCACGGGATATCCAAGAGATTAGCTGCGCGCCGCCGGATTGCGCGCGGCCCGACCGATGGCGAACAGCGAGGAGCCAAAAAAAACCGGCCCGACACCCGAGGGTGTGGGCCGGCGAAGCACTATCGGGTCGTCGTGGAACCCGAGGCGGGCATCAGCACTGCAATCCGCGCTCGAGCGCCCCGCCCGCAGACGACCGGCTGCAGGCGGGGATGAAACTCATCAGGCCATCTGGCCTTCGACCTTGTCGAACTGGCTCTGCAGGGCCGACTCCGGCTCTTCGGTGAGCAGGCTAACCACTACGATGCCGACAGTGGCGAGGATGAAGCCGGGAATGATCTCGTACAGGTCGAAGATGCCGCCGGACAGCTGCTTCCACAGCACCACGGTGATGCCACCGAGGATGATGCCGGCCAGGGCGCCGTGGCGGTTCATGCGCTTCCAGTACAGCGACAGCAGGATGGCCGGGCCGAAGGCGGCGCCGAAGCCGGCCCAGGCGTAGGACACCAGGCCCAGTACGGTGGTATCCGGGTTGAGCGCCAGAACCAGGGCGATGACGGCGATCAGCACCACGGCACCCCGGCCGACCCAGACCAGCTCGCTGTCGCTGGCGTTCTTCTTCAGCAGGGCCTTGTAGAAGTCTTCGGCCAGGGCCGAGGAGCTCACCAACAGCTGCGAGTCGGCGGTGGACATCACCGCGGCCAGCACGGCGGCCATCAGGATGCCGGCCACCACCGGGTGGAACAGGCTGTTGACCAGGACCATGAACACGGTCTCGGCGTCGGCCAGGTCGGTCTCCAGGTAGCCCACGGCAACCCAGCCGATGGCCAGGGCGGCGAACAGGGTAACGGCGGTCCAGCTCACGGCGATGCGACGCGCGGTGGGCATGTCCTTCTCGTTGGAGATCGCCTTGAAGCGCGCCAGGATGTGCGGCTGACCGAAGTAGCCCAGGCCCCAGCCCAGCAGGGAGAGGATGGCGATCCAGCCCAGCGGTTCACCCTTGGTGTCGCTGAAGAAGGTCAGCATTTCCGGGTTCTTGGCCAGGATCGCGGCATGCGCGGCGTCCACGCCGCCCACGGCATTGAGGGCGAACACCGGCACCAGCACCAGCGCGGCGGCCATCAGCAGGCCCTGCACCACGTCGGTCCAGGCCACCGCGAGGAAGCCGCCGAACAGGGTGTAGGAGACCACGGCCAGGGTGCCGACCACGACGGCGATCTGGTAGTCGAAGCCGAACACGGTTTCGAACAGCTTGCCCGCCGCCACCAGACCGGAGCTGGTGTAGAACAGGAAGAAGGTCAGGATGATCACCGCCGAAATCACGCGCAGGGCGCGGGACTTGTCGTTGAAGCGGTTCTCGAAGTAGGCCGGCATGGTCACCGAGTCGTTCGCCGCGTGGGAATACACGCGCAGGCGACGGGCGACGAACAGCCAGTTCAGCCAGGTGCCGGCCAGCAGGCCGATGGCGATCCAGCTGGCCTCGAAGCCGGCCACCAGGGCGTAACCCGGCAGGCCCAGCAGCAGCCAGCCGCTCATGTCCGAGGCGCCGGCGGACAGCGCCGCGGTGCCCGGGCCGATGGAACGGCCGCCGAGGATATAGTCGGAAAGATTCTGGGTACGACGGTAGGCGACGATGCCCAGCCCCAGCATCAGCACCAGGTAGACCACGAAGGTCACCCCTACAACAAAAACGTTCTGCTCGCTCATCTTGTTGTTCTCGTGTTGGCACGGCTCGGGCCGTGACACTCGTTATTAGCGAGCGCGGTATGCGCTCGCTGCCTGGGAACCGCTGACCGGGCCGCCTGTAGGCGGCTCGGCCAGGGCCGGGTGGGGCCTTTTGGACCCCGCCCTGGGTTTACCGCTTAAACCTCGTCGCCCAGCGACAGCAGCGAGGCGTTGCCGCCCACCGCCGTGGTGTTGACCGAGGTGGTGCGCTCGTTGACGAAGCGCAGCAGGTAGCTCGGGCCACCGGCCTTCGGGCCGGTGCCGGACAGACCGCAGCCGCCGAAGGGCTGCACGCCGACCACGGCGCCGATCTGGTTGCGGTTGACGTAGAGGTTGCCGACCCGCGCCAGGGCCTCGATGCGCTGGGCGGTCTCCTCGTTGCGGCTGTGCACGCCGAGGGTCAGGCCGTAGCCGGTGCCGTTGATGGCCGCCACCACCTTGTCCAGATCGGCCGCCTGGTAGCGGACGATATGCAGGATGGGGCCGAAGTTTTCCTTCTTCAGCTCGTCGATGCCAGCGATTTCGAACGCCACCGGGGCGACGAAGTGGCCGTCCAGGCCGGCCGGCAGGCTGGCCTCGGCGATCAGCTTGCCCTCGCCCTTGAGCTGGGCGATATGGGCCAGCAGGCCTTCGCGGGCTTCGGCGTCGATCACCGGGCCGACGTCGCTCTCGCGCTTGTGGGTCGGGCCGACCTTGAGTTCGGCCATGGCGCCCTTGAGCAGGTCGATCACCCGCTCGGCGATATCGGCCTGCACGTACATCACGCGCAGCGCCGAGCAGCGCTGGCCGGCGCTGGTGAAGGCCGACTGCACGGCATCCTTGACCACCTGCTCGGGCAGCGCGGTGGAGTCGACGATCATCGCGTTCTGGCCGCCGGTCTCGGCGATCAGCGCGGCGATCGGGCCCGGCTTCTCGGCCAGCTGGCGGTTGATAAGGCGCGCCACCTCGGTCGACCCCGTGAAGCACACGCCGGCGACGCGGGCATCGCGGCAGAACACGCCGCCGAGGGTGGCGCCGTCGCCCGGCAGGAAGGCGATCACGTCGGTCGGCAGGCCGGCCTCGAACATCAGCTCCAGGGCGCGGGCGGCGATCAGGCTGGTCTGCTCGGCCGGCTTGGCCAGCACGCAGTTACCGGCCACCAGGGCGGCGGTGATCTGGCCCAGGTAGATGGCCAGGGGGAAGTTCCACGGGCTGACGCAGACGAAGATGCCACGGCCCTCATGGAACAGCTCGTTGCGCTCGCCGGTCGGCCCCTGCAGCTCTTCGCGGCCCAGACGCAGGCGTGCCTGCTGGGCGTAGTAGCGGCAGAAATCCACCGCCTCGCGCACCTCGTCGATGCCGTCCTGCAGGCTCTTGCCGGCCTCCAGGGTGCACAGTGCCATCAGCTCGGCGCGGTTGGCCTCGAGCAGGTCGGCCAGGCGCTCGAGCACGCTGGCGCGGGCATCGATCGGCGTGGCGTTCCAGCGCGGCCAGGCGGCCTGCAGCCCGTCCAGGGCCTGGGCGGCCTGTTCGGCCGTGGCGAACTGGGCGCTGCCGACCACACGGCCGAGCTCGTAGGGACAACGGACTTCCTGGACGCTGCCGGCCAGCTTCTGCCCGTTGATCACCGGGGCGGCTTGCCATTGACGGTCGAGGTGCGGCTGGTAGGCGGACTCGAGTTCGGCCCAGGAGTGCTGAATGTTCATGTTGATGCCTTGGGAGTTTTTCCGCGCGGCGCCAAACAGCGCGGGCGAAAGGGGGATTTTCTCATTGCTGAGCGACTTGAACTTGCGCAACTGCGTCACCGGGTGATCGAGAAGGGACTCGACCGGGGTGCTCGGGTCGACCAGCTGGTGGACGAAGGAGGAGTTCGCGCCGTTTTCCAGCAGGCGCCGCACCAGGTAGGGCAGCAGGTCCTTGTGGGCACCGACCGGAGCATAGATGCGCACGGTCTTGCCGTGCTTCTCCAGCACCGTGTCGTACAGCGCGTCGCCCATGCCGTGCAGGCGCTGGAACTCGAACTCGCGCGGCTGCTGGTGCTCGGCGGCCATGGACAGGATGGAGCTGACGGTGTGGGCGTTGTGGCTGGCGAACTGCGGGTAGATCACCCCACGGGTGAAGTCCGACAGCAGGAAACGCGCGCAGGCCAGGTAGGAGGTGTCGGTGGCTTCCTTGCGGGTGAACACCGGGAAACCGTCCAGACCCTGCACGTGGCACTGCTTGATCTCGCTGTCCCAGTAGGCGCCCTTGACCAGGCGCAGCGGCATCTTGGCACCGAGTTCCTTGCCCAGCAGGGTCAGCCACACCAGCACCGGCAGGCAGCGCTTGGAATAGGCCTGCACCACCAGGCCGAACTCGCCCCAGCCCTTGATGGCCGGATCGCGCATCAGCTTCTCGTACAGCTCCAGGGACAGCTCCAGGCGATCGGCTTCCTCGGCGTCCACCGAGATACCGACGCCCAGCTCGCGGGCCCGGATCGCCAGCTCGCGGACGTTGGCGAACAGCTCGGTGAGCACGCGCTCGCGCTGCGCCACTTCATAGCGCGGGTGCAGCGCCGACAGCTTGATCGACACCGAGGGCTTGGGCCCCGGGCCGACCTGGGGCTCGGCGCCGACGGTGTCGATGGCCTTGCGGTAGTCGGCCATGTACTTCTCGGCGTCGGCCTGGGTCAGGGCGGCTTCGCCGAGCATGTCGAAGGAGTAGGTGTAGCCCTTCTCGCGCTCCGGGCGGCCGTTCTTCAGGGCCTCGGAAATGCTGCGGCCGAGCACGAACTGCTTGCCCATCAGCTTCATCGCCTGGTTCATCGCGGCGCGGATCACCGGCTCGCCGGAACGCTGGATGAGCTTGCCGAGGATGCTCTTCGGCCGGCCGTCGGCGGTTTCCGAATCGACCACCTTGCCGGTCATCACCAGGCCCCAGGCGGCGAAGTTGACCAGCACGCTGTCGCTCTTGCCGAGGTGGCGTTCCCACTCGGCGGCATTGAGCTTGTCGCGGATCAGCGCGTCGGCGGTGGCGGCGTCCGGCACGCGCAGCAGAGCCTCGGCCAGGCACATGAGCATCAGCCCTTCCTGGGTATCGAGGCTGTACTGACGAAGCAGTGCGTCGAGGGTATCGACGGCATTGTCCCGGCTGCGCACGTCTTGGATCAACGTGCGGGCATTGCGGCGGATAGCCTCGATGCCGTCCTGACCGGGATCGGCGAGCTGCAGTAGCTCAGTGAGATAGGCTGCCTCGTCAACGCTGTAGTTCGCGCTGATGACAGGGAAGAAATCGGCGGCCTTGGCGGCAGAGATCCGGTTAAGGAACTCGTCCTGCAAGACGTGACTGGCTTTGAACATCACGCCCATCCTCTTGTGGAGACTGTTGTTGTGAGACCACCGCGCGGTATCGGCTGGCTGGCTCGGTCCGACCACGGACCCAAAGCCAGGCGCACGCCACGCGTGGAGGACGGAATTTAGTGGCAGAACCATGACGGCTTCTTGCGCAAAGCTCTGTATTTTTTGCAGAAACCTATGGGCGCAGGGACGAATCACTCCGTCGTTTGCCTGCAGAGCACAGACAGGCGCAGCGGCTGCCCGGGCTAAAGCGGCCTGCGCCAGAGGCGGGCGCCCAGCGCACCATTCTGGTGAGCGCGGGCGCAATGGCACCCGCGCTTTCTCGGAATCGCCCGCCCTCCAGCGCCCTGTCCGCCCTCACCGCCGGCGCCGCGCCGCCATGGCACTCTTTCTGCATTGCCCCCGCTACAACGATCACTTCGGCAGGACTCGCTCCTGCAAGGCAACGGCGCCTGAACCCACTGCGGCTTTTCGCAGGGCTTCAGGCGTTTTTTTCGGCTACTGCGGGAGACACGGACTCATGAAGTGGCTTACCTACCCCTGCCTATTGCTACTCGGCGCACTGGGCGTCGCCGGCATGTTCCGCACCCTGGTCGGCATGGCCCTGGCCGCGGGCACCCTGACGCTGTTGTCGCCCCAGCTCGCGGCAATGGCCTGGGCAGTGCTGGCCTACCTGGCCCTCTCCAGCCTGTGGCTGCTGTGGCAGGAGGTGCTGCAGCTGCAACGTTACTGCGACGATTCCGCCCGGCAGGCCGGCCAGGCGGCGCCCGGCCCGCTCGAGTGGCGGTTGTTGCTGCCCCTTGGCCGTAGCCTGCAGCAGTGGCTGCATCGCGAGCAGCGCCGTCAGCAGTTGCTGCAACAGCGTCTGGATGAAATATCCCACTCCTCCCAGGAACTGGAGCAAAGCGCCATGCTGGTGACCCGCAACGCCGAAGGCCAGAGCGACGCGGCCAGCATGGCCGCCGCCGCCGTCGAGCAGCTGAATGTGAGCATCGTCCAGGTGGCGGCGCTGGCCGACGAGTCGCGGCAGGCCAGCCTGGCGGCCCGCGCGCAACTGGGCGACGGCATCGCCCGGGTTACCGAGCTGGTGCGTCAGGTTGCGCTCATGGCCCAGCAGGCCCAGGCCACCAACGAGCTGATCCTGCAGCTGCACAGCAATTCGCACACCATCAACGAAATGTCCGGCACCATCCGCGGCATTGCCGACCAGACCAACCTGCTCGCGCTCAATGCGGCGATCGAAGCCGCGCGAGCCGGCGAGAGCGGGCGTGGCTTCGCCGTGGTCGCCGACGAGGTGCGCCGCCTGGCCCAGCACAGCCAGGAGTCCGCGGCGGAGATCAGCCGCAACATCGAGTCGGTGCAACGGCACATCCAGGGCGCCACCGTGCAGGTGGCGGGCCTCAGCGAACTGGCCCAAGGCAGCGCCCACAGCTCGGAGGCGGTGCGCAATCTGCTCGACCGGGTGCAGCAGTGCACCTGGCAATTGACCGAGCAGGTGGACCAGGTGGCGGTCAGTACCGAACAGCAGGGCAAGGCCGTGGCGGAGATCGCCGAGCTGGCCGACCACGTCCGCCAGGGCAATGCCGATAACCTGCGGGCCGCCGACCAGGCCCGCACCATCGCCCACCATCTGGCCCACCTGACGAGGTAACCCCATGGACGGCTTACACGGACTCGCGCTGTACCTGCCCGCCGGAACGGTCGCACTGCCCCTGGCCTTCTACGCCCTGCACCGGCGGACGAAACGCCAGAAGCGACTGCTCATCCAGTCGAATATCCGCCAGCTGACCCTGTTGCGCGCACTGATCGCCGGCTTGCAGCGCCACCGCGGCCTGAGCAACGGCGTGCTCTGTGGCGATGCCGGCATGGGCCAGGCCCTTGCCGAGACGCGGCAGCAGCTGGACCGGCATATCCGCGAGGCCCAGCAGCTCGGCGGCAGTCACCGCGACACCTGGAACGGCCTGATCGATCACTGGTCGCGCCTGCGTGAGGGGCGCATCGACGACCCGGCGAACAATCTGCTCCAGCATCACCTGATCATCCGCAACAGCATCTTCCTGATGGAGGATGTGGCCTGCGAGGTCGACCTGAGCGAGGGCCGCCCCACATTGGGCTACCTGCCCTGCATCTGGCGCGAGGTGGTCCAGGCGGCGGAATGGGCAGGCCAGGCGCGCGCCCTGGGCACCGGTATCGCGGCCGCCGGCAAGAGCAGCGCCGAGCAGCGCGTGCGCCTGCGCTTTCTCTACCAGAAGATTCAGCTGCTGGCCGGCACGGCCTTCGCGACCCTGCAGCGCCATGCCGGCGAACAACCACAGGGCGATCTGTTCCGCCTGCCCGATCGGCAACGGGTGATCGACGACTTCCTGCACTGCATCGAACAGGAGCTGCTCGGCCAGGCGCAGCCGGCAATCGCCGCCAAGGCCTATTTTCAGCGCGCCACCCAGGCCATCGACGAACTGCTGGCCCTGGTGGATACCGCATTGCAGCAACTGCAGCCGCAGCGCTAGGGGGAAGCCGGATGCACCATGCCGCCCTGCCCTTGCCGGAACTCGACCAGGCCGCCCGTATCGCCCTGCAATATCCGCTCGCCGAGCCGATGCCATATAGCCACTATCGCGGCCTGTCACTGAGCAGCCACTTCCAGCCGATCTTCAGCATCGCCCACGGCCGCGCGGTGGGTTACGAAGGGCTGGTCCGCGCCCGCCATGCCGATGGCCGCACGGAGTCACCGGCGACGCTGCTGGCCATGCCGAAGGATGGCCGCGAATGCCTGGAGCTGGACCGCACCTGCCGCACCCTGCACATGCATAACTTTGCCCGCCAGGCCAGCGGTCACGCCTGGCTGTTCCTCAACCTGAACTCGCAGTACCTGGTCAGCGAACGCCCGGATATCGGCTTCACCCGAACTCTGCTGCGCGCGACCGGCCTCCCCGCCCATCGGCTGGTCATCGAGATCATCGAAAGCGAAGTCCGTGATCAGGTGCAACTGAAGCAGTTCATCCGCCACTTCCGGGAGCTGGGTTGCCTGATCGCCATCGACGACTTCGGCGCCGGCCACTCCAATTTCGACCGGATCTGGGATCTGGAGCCGGACATCGTCAAGATCGACCGCCGCCTGATTCAGGATGCCAGCCACTCCGCGCGCGTCGAGCGCATTCTCAACGGCCTCGTCAGCCTGCTCCACGAGGCCGGCTGCCTGGTGGTGGTCGAGGGCGTGGAAAGCGAGCACGAGGCCCTGCTGGCCATCGCGGCCAACGCCGACATGGTCCAGGGCTTCCATTTCGCCAAACCGCAGCCGTGCCTCATCGACCCTACCGGGGTGGCCGAGACCTTCGCCAGGCTGCGACGTGGCCAGCAGTGGCAAAGCGGCAAACGCAGCGCCGACCTGCAGCATTACTCGCGCGGCATCGAAGGCCTGTTCCAGCAGGCCCGGGCCGACTTCGCGGCCCACCAGCAGTTCGCCCAGAGCAGCGCGCTGCTGTTCAGCGATCCACGCACGGTGCGCTGCTACCTGCTCGACGAGGCGGGATACCAGGTGTCGCCCAGCGTCTATCCCCTGCATTACCAGCAGCGGCTGAACCTGCGATTCGCCCCGCTGCTATGCGGCGACCATGCCAACTGGTCGCACAAGCACTACCACTTCCGGGCCCTGAAGCAACCGGGGGTCATTCAGGTCAGCCGACCCTATCTGTCGATCGCGGATTCCCGCATGTGCATCACCCTGTCGCAGACCGTTCATGTCGGCGGCCTGCTGCGGGTGTTCTGCTGCGACCTGGATTGGCAGGATCGGTAGCGGCTACACACCCGCGCCGAACCGGTAGCGCAGCGCGGTCAGCGCCTGAACAGATTGATCAGCAGAGTCAGCGCCAGGCTGACGAGCAGCATCGAGGTCAGCGGGATGAACACGCGGCCGCGCGCCGACTCGATGCGGATATCGCCGGGCAGGCGGCCGAACCAGTGCAGCAGCCAGGGGGCGAAATGCAGCGTGGCGCCCAGCAGCAACAGCGCCAGGCCGGCCAGCATCATCCAGCGCGCCACCGGCCGCCCTACCCCGCTCGACCGAACTTCTGGTCGTAGCCAGAGGGGGTCATGCCGGCATTAGCCAGGCATTCGCGCAGGTGCTTGATCTCCTGCTTGCTGCACTCGTTGCCCTGGTGCGGATGGTGCAGCACGAACTCATAGTCGTTGAGCGTCACGCGAAAGCGCGCCCCGAGGATCGGCTCGACCTTGGCCTCGAGGTGATGCAGCAGCGACTCGACTTCGCGCCAGTGGATATTGCTGCGCAGCGGGTCCTCGAAGATCGAGTACAGGAGATTCTGGTGTTTGTGAGCCATGACACGCCCTCCTCTCGACTGCCCTACTTCAAGGATAGCGGGGCGCGCCGGCTCGGCCCCGGCCAGGGTCCGGCGCGCCACTCACGGCCTAGTGGAACAGGGGCTTGCCGTGATCCAGGGCCTGGTCTACGAGCCACTTGCCATGGGCGATCGAGGCCCGCTGGGCACTCTCCAGCTCGGCGAGATAGAGGCTGTCCACCGGCAGGGGCAGGCGCTTGGTGGTGCGGCCGTCCGGGGTGGTGATGTGACAGCCTCCGGCCCAGGGCGTGGGGATGCCCGGGTGTTCCACGACATCCGCGACGATGGTGTGGTCGCGATGGACGCATTGCATGGTGCTCATGAGACCTACCTCTCTGTTGAAATGCCGCCGTCGGATCGCTACGACCACCGCCCGCGCGTCTGGACCCAGCGGCCGGCATGGGTTCCACCTACAGAGCCGCACGGCGCGCAGTGTGCTTACCGTGCATTGCCAAGGATATAGCACAGGATAGCTGACCCGACGCCGGCACCGACGAAGGACGGCGGCCGGCACCGCCTCAGCCGGCGGGTGCGAAACGTTGCAGCTGCATTTCCTGCAGGCGGCTCAGGGTGCGGCGGAACGCAAACTCCAGGTAACCCTGGGTGTAGAGCTGCGCCAAAGGCACCTGCGCCTCCAGGTAAAGCGGGATACGACGGTCGTAGCACTCATCGACCAGGGCGATGAAACGGCGCACGCCGTCGTCATGCCGGGACAGCTCCGGCAGCCGCCGCTCGCCGGCCTGCACCTGCACGGCCCCATCCTCGGTGCCGCGGGCGATGTAGCCCGGCCGCTGCCCGGCGCTGAGATTCGGCACCTCGCCGAGCAGGATGCTGGAGAAGCGGTCGCACAGGGCGATGAAATCGAGGGCGGCCAGTGGCTGCTCGCACAGATCGGCGTAGCGGCACCAGAGCACGCGCTCGCCATGGCGCACCGCGGAAATACGGCGATGCCCCAGGCTTATGGGTTCGCCGCAGGGCGCCTGCCCCCCGTTCAGGCGCTCGAATACCGCGGCCAGGGCGCTCGGCTGGCCTGGCCGGGCGATCCAGTAACGCGGCTGCGCGGCGCCCGGATGCAGGCGGTGGTCCTGGCCGCCGTCGACCCCGACGACCTGCATATGCCGCTCGATCGCCACCACCGCCGGAACGAAGCGCTGCCGGTTGAACCCCTCGGCGTACAACTGCTGCGGCGCCTGGTTGGAGGTGGCGACCAGCACCACGTCCTGCTCGAACATCGCCTGCAGCAGCCGGCCGAGGATGATCGCATCGCCGATGTCGTTGACGAACAACTCGTCGAAGCACAGCACCCTGAGCTCCGCGCCCAGCTCGCGGGCCAGCGCCAGCAGCGGGTCGGCGGTGCCGCTCAGCTGGAACAGACGCCGATGCACCCAGGCCATGAAATGGTGGAAATGCTGACGACGCGCCGGTACTCGCAGGCTGCGGTAGAAGCTGTCCATCAGCCAGGTCTTGCCGCGCCCCACCGGGCCCCAGAGGTAGACCCCGCGTGGCGCACCCGCGCCCTCGGCAGCTCCATGCAAGGCCTGGTAGCAGTTCTGCAGGCATTGCACGGCCTGCCACTGGGCCTGATCGAACGCGAAACCCCGCTCGACGGCCTGCCGGTAAGCCACCAGAGGCGACAGCTCGCCCACCGCCTCAACGGCCCCGGGGACAGCCGCCTCGTCGAAACAACTCATCGGTTCATTGCGCCTGCCACCGCGTCCACTCGTCGGTGAGCAGGCCGGAAATGCCCCAATCCTCCTCGCGGCTCTCCCGAATCGGCACATGGGTGAGCGGGAGATTCACATGCGGCATCACGGCCTCCTTCGACCATAGATATTGGGCCGGCGGGCATCGGCCGGCCGATAACGCCGGCGTGGCGCCCCCTGACCTCTCGGAGCAGTGCAGGCCACTCCGACACCTCGAGCACAGGGCCCGGAGATTAACCGTCGCGCCGCTAACCCGCACCACGCAGGCGCTTGGGGGTCAGGCCAAGGTAGCGCCGCATGGCGGTGGTCAGGGCGCTCTGGCTGGAGAAACCGCATTCCTCGGCGATACGGATCAGCGGCAGGGGACTCTCGCGCAGCAACCGCGCGGCGCGATCCAGGCGGGTCTTGAGCAGGTACTGGTGCGGCGTCAGGCCGACGCTGTCCTTGAACTGGGCATGGAAGTGGCTGGGGCTGAGGCAGGCCACCTGGGCCAACTCGGCGACGCTGATGCGCCGCACCAGATGCTCGCCGATGTAGGCATCCAGGCGCTCCAGGTCCAGCGGCCCCTGGACCCGGGCCTGGCGTTCACCGAACAGGCGCAGGTGCAGGGCGCGCAACAGCACGCCACCGAGGGCCCGGGCCAGCATGGGATCGCTGCCGTAGCGCTCCAGCTCGGCGCCGGCGTAGCTCAGCAGGTTCTGGAAATCGGCATCCAGCTGCGGGTAGCGCGGTGTCTCGAACAGGTGGGTGAGCAACTCGAGATCCTCGCTGGGGGTGTCCTGCTCGTCCAGATCGAGGATCAGCATGCGGTTGTCGCCCATGCCGGCGAACTGGTGATCGGCATCACCCGGCACCAGGCAAGCCCGCATCCGGCATACCTCGCCACCACGACCGTTGACCTCGAACTCGGCACGCCCGGACAGCGACAGCACCAACTGGTGGTGGTCGTGGGTGTGTTCGTGGGCTTGATCATCCAGGCGGATCAGGCGGGCTTTGAGCATTGCGGCGGCAATTCCGGAGGGTAAATGCGGAACTTTACCCAGTTGTACGCCTCGCCGTCAGCCCCGCACGACCAGTGGCCCCCTGCCATCTCGGCGAATTGCACCAAAACGGCCGAAGCCGGCGCCGCCAGCACAACAATGGCGCACGCTCTCCCCCTCGCACCGGGCCGTCCCCCTGGATTCACGCTTGTCGGCGAGTGGCAGGGAAGTTGCTGCTGGCATAGCCGTTCTGCTCCGCTCCCCTGTCCCGAGAAGCCGCCCTATGGAACTCAGCATCGCCCTGGCCTTGGCACTGGCCCTCGTTCTCATCGGCCAATGGCTGAGCCGCCGCGCCGCCCGACATCACCGGCAGCATCTGCACCAGCTGCAAAGCACCACCCTGCAACGCAGCCTGGAGCTGCTGCAGACCCTGCAGCAGCATCGCGGCCTCGGCGCCCAACAGGACATCGCCAGCACCAGCCAGCGCAACGCCCTGGCTCGTCGTCTCGACCGACTCTGGCTGAACTGGCCCGGGCCGAGCCTGCAGCTGGCGCCCTTGCAGCAGGACTGGCCGCAATTGCGCCGCAAGCCCGCCGACTTCGCCGCCCACTGCCGGGTGATCGAGGCGTTGCTCGGCGTCATCGAACAGCTCGAAGAGCGCCTGTGCCTGGAGGCTGGCCCGCCGCTGCGTGGCCTCGGCCAGGCCTGCCGCGTGCTGGAGGACCTCGCCCGCCTGCGGGGTCTGGCCATGCGCGCCGCCAACTATCAACGCTGCCCCAGTGGCCTGCAGGTGCAGCTGCGCCACCTGTGCCAGCGCCTCGCCGAACCGGGCCACGGCGAACCGCTGCACGGCCTGCTGCGACGCCTGGAACAGGAGCTGATCGAGGCGCCCCAGGCACGGCTGAGTCCAAGCGACTGCTTTGCCCTGCTGACGCCATTGATCGACGCGGGCTGGCGAGGCCTGCCCGGCCGCTGATGCGCCGTGGGCGACACGCTCGCCCCATCGCGCTCGATGCCCCCGGCGAACTGCTGAGCGATTGAAATACGCCGCGCACCGCCCCATGTAGCAGTCAACGTGCTACAGCAGGTGCCGCATGAACGAACCCGAAGACATCGAAATCGTCGCCGAGCCGGAGCAGGCGACTGGAACCAGCCACAGCCTGGCGCTGCCCGACCAGCAGCTGCCGGACAAGCTGTATGTGATCCCCATCCACAACCGGCCGCTCTTCCCGGCCCAGGTATTGCCGGTGATCGTCAACCCGCAGCCTTGGGGCAAGACCCTGGAACGGGTGTCGAACACCGCGCACAAATGTCTGGCGCTGTTCTACCTGGACAGCCCGCCGGGCGACGCCGCGGCCTTCGACCCGGATAAGCTGCCCGAACACGGCACCCTGGTGCGCGTGCACCATGCCACCGAGGAAGGCGGCAAGCTGCAGTTCGTCGCCCAGGGCCTGACCCGCGTGCGCATCCGCGGCTGGCTCAGCCGCAAGCCGCCCTACCTGGTGGAGGTCGACTACCCGAAGAGCCCGCTCGACCCGCGCGACGAGGTCAAGGCCTACGGCATGGCCCTGATCAACGCGATCAAGGAACTGCTGCCGCTCAATCCGCTGTACAGCGAGGAACTGAAGAACTACCTGAACCGCTTCAGCCCCAACGACCCCTCGCCCCTGACCGACTTCGCCGCGGCGCTGACCAGCGCCCCCGGCGCCGAGCTGCAGGAAGTGCTGGACACCGTGCCCATGCTCAAGCGCATGGAGAAGGTGCTGCCGCTGCTGCGCAAGGAGGTGGAGGTCGGCCGCCTGCAGAAGGAGCTGTCGGCGGAGGTCAATCGCAAGATCGGCGAGCGCCAGCGCGAGTTCTTCCTCAAGGAACAGCTGAAGATCATCCAGCAGGAGCTGGGCCTGAGCAAGGACGACCGCAGCGCCGACCTCGAGCAGTTTCAGCAGCGTCTGGAGGGCAAGACCCTGCCCGAACAGGCGCGCAAGCGCATCGACGAGGAACTGAACAAGCTGTCGATCCTCGAGACCGGCTCGCCGGAATACGCGGTCACGCGCAACTACCTGGACTGGGCCACCGCCCTGCCCTGGGGCGTCTACGGCCAGGACAAGCTCGACCTCAAGCACGCCCGCCAGGTGCTCGACGCCCATCACGCCGGCATGGACGACATCAAGGCGCGCATCACCGAGTTCCTCGCGGTCGGCGCCTTCAAGGGCGAGATCGCCGGCAGCATCGTGCTGCTGGTCGGCCCGCCGGGCGTGGGCAAGACCAGCATAGGCCGCTCCATCGCCGAGTCCCTCGGCCGGCCCTTCTACCGCTTTTCCGTCGGCGGCATGCGCGACGAGGCGGAGATCAAGGGCCACCGCCGCACCTATATCGGCGCCCTGCCCGGCAAGCTGGTGCAGGCGCTCAAGGAGGTCGAGGTGATGAACCCGGTGATCATGCTCGACGAGATCGACAAGCTCGGCGCCAGCTACCAGGGCGACCCGGCCTCGGCCCTGCTGGAGACCCTCGACCCGGAGCAGAACGCCGAGTTCCTCGACCACTACCTGGACCTGCGCCTGGACCTGTCCAAGGTGCTGTTCGTCTGCACCGCCAACACCCTGGACTCGATCCCCGGGCCGCTACTCGACCGCATGGAGGTGATCCGCCTGTCCGGCTACATCACCGAGGAGAAGCTGGCCATCGCCAAGCGCCACCTGTGGCCCAAGCAGCTGGCCAAGGCCGGCGTGGCCAAGCAGCGCCTGGCGATCAGCGACGCCGCCCTGCGCGCCCTGATCGAGGGCTACGCCCGCGAGGCCGGGGTGCGCCAGCTGGAGAAGCAGCTCGGCAAGCTGGTGCGCAAGGCCGTGGTCCAGCTGCTCGAGGCGCCCGAACGGGCGGTGAAGATCGGCGCCAAGGACCTGGAGGCCTACCTGGGCATGCCGGTGTTCCGCAGCGAGCAGCTGCTGTCGGGCATCGGCGTGATCACCGGCCTGGCCTGGACCAGCATGGGCGGCGCGACCCTGCCGATCGAGGCGACGCGCATCCACAGCCTCAACCGCGGCTTCAAGCTCACCGGCCAGCTCGGCGAGGTGATGAAGGAGTCGGCGGAGATCGCCTACAGCTACGTCAGCGCGCAGCTGAAGCATTACGGCGGCGAGCCGGGCTTCTTCGACCAGGCCTTCGTGCACCTGCACGTGCCCGAGGGCGCCACGCCCAAGGACGGCCCCAGCGCCGGCATCAGCATGGCCAGCGCGCTGCTGTCGCTGGCGCGCAACCAGGCGCCGAAGAAGGGCGTGGCGATGACCGGCGAGCTGACGCTCACCGGCCAGGTCCTGGCCATCGGCGGGGTGCGCGAGAAGGTCATCGCCGCGCGCCGGCAGAAGCTCTTCGAACTGATCCTGCCGGAGGCCAACCGCGGCAGCTACGAGGAGTTGCCGGACTACCTCAAGGCCGGCCTGACCGTGCACTTCGCCAAGCGTTTCACCGACGTGGCCAAGGTACTGTTCCCCTGACGCTGACTCAGGCAAGCGCGGTGCCGGGTTCCGCCCGGCGCCGCTCAGCGGCTATGCTGGCAGGCGTTCGTCGATCACTGGAGCCCGTCATGTTCAACGCCCACCGCCTGCTGCTGCCCCTCGGCCTCGCCCTGCTGAGCGCCTGCGCCCACCAGCCAGGCAGCCTGACCGTGCAGAAGCAGAGCCAGTGCCCGCTGCGCCTGTACAGCGGCCAGCAGCTGGTGCTGATCCTGCCGAGCAACCCGACCACGGGGTTCCGCTGGGTGATCCGCGACGCCGCCGCCAGCGTGCTCAGCAGCCAGGGCCCGGAGGTCTACAGCAACCCCGAGGATGCCGGCCTGGTCGGCAGCGCCGGGCAATCGACCTGGCTGTTCAACGCCAAGCAGGCCGGCGAAGGCCGCCTGCTGCTGACCTACCAGCGCCCCTGGGAGGTCGAGGTGGCGCCGGCGAAGAGCTTCGACTGCCCGATCCGGGTCAAATAATTTCCCCTCGCCCGCGCTCGCTTGCACAGAGGCCCGCGAAACACCTCTCACCGCTCAGTCCCCACCGGCCATAACGCCTGTGTTAGAGCATTCCATCGGCATTGGCGCTTCGCCCAGCGCCGCACGCGAAGCGTGTCGAAAACGTGCGCACGCCTCATCAGCGGGCCTTTTCGCCCTGGACAAAAAAAGGGCGGACCGCGGCCAGATCAACTATACGGAATAGAACACAGATCTAACTTCTGGGAGAGACGACATGAAGGTCGACTGGCGCGAAGTTGCAGTGATCGTGGGCCTTGTTTTCCTGCACGGTTGCAGCAGCCTGCTACCCAGCGAACGTGCCGAGGTGCGCTCGCCGTTCAGCGATTACCTGGATGCGGAAATACGCTATTCCCAGGCCATACCCGGCCGGACCAGCCGCTCCGAACTGTTTTCCCTGGGCTTCGACCCGCTGTCCGAGGGCAACGGCAAGATGCTCTCGTTCATCGACGTACGGCTGATGTTCGTGCAGCCGAATGTGCCCATCAATTATTTACCGGATGGCCTGATGCAGTGCCTGGAGGCCAAGGATCGTTGCGTAGGCTACGCCTTCGAATTCAACAAGACCGACACCCAGCGGGTCGGCAGCTTCTGGGCCGATGTGTTCAACTTCCGCAAGCAGCGCGAGTTGCAAGGCTGGACCTTCCGCGCGGTGTTCGTGCTGGTCGACGACAAGCTGGTGCACAAGGTCAGCAACGGCGAGCCGAACATCCGCCACTTCGAGGTCAAGCGCAATCCACTGGGCCCACTGCAGGGCGCCGGAGAGTTCTTCTCCGACCAATTGAAGTGACCCGCCGATCACCCTCGGCGACGGCACGCAGGGCACGGCGGAAGACCGGCCCTGCAGTGGCCGCCTTGGCGGATCGCTAGGCGAAGCTGTCACTCTGCAGGTTTCTCAACCAGCCCGGCCCCTGCTCCTCTCGCACCTCCTCGGTTGGCTCCGGCGCCTTGGCCGATGAGGTCGACACCATGGTCATGGTCACCGGATCGTAGGAGAAGGTCGCAGTGGTCCAGCTCGCGGTCCTGCGGGTAATAGGCGGGAAGGCCGCCGCGGTGGTCTTGGGTCCTGGGTCCGGCTCCAAGCCGACGAGGGCACGCAGGATTGCGTCCACACACACCTTGGCCTGGGAATTGGCCATGTGCCCGGACTTGGCCTGGCCGGTGGCCTGGGAGTCTCCCAGCACGTGCACATTGGCGGCCGGGACCAGGGTACTGGCATAGTTCAGCGGGTTCACCGGGGCGAACCTGCTGCCCTCCGGCACCAGCCCCGAGTCGAACAGCACCTTCCCGGCCTTCTGCGCCGGAATCAAGTTGATGACCTCGGCCGTCACCGAGTCGGCCATGCCGTCACGGGTGATGTCCAGGCGCCTGTTCAGGGCGTCGGCGGCGTTCACCGTGACGTTCGGCACGTACTCCACAATATCCCGATACACCCCCTCGAATGCCGTGCTGAACGTACGACGCATCCCCGCGATGGCCGGGTTGGCATCGAGGATGAGAATCTTCGAGCCCGGTCTCTTGCGACGGAAGAAGTCGGCGACCACGGTGGCCCGTTCATAGGGCGCGGTATGGGCGCGGAATGGCGTTCTGGGAATGGCGATGACGAAGGTACCGCCAGCCGGCATGGCCAGCAGCTGATCGCGCAGCAGTGTCGTCTGCTCACCGGCGATCCACGCATGGGGCATGGCCTGGAAGTCATGGCCTTCCACCGGCTCGAAATCTATGCCTGGCGCCAGGATCACATGCTCGTAGCCCAGGGACGCCCCGCTGGCCAGGTGCACACTGTTGGTCGTCGGATCGACCCGCTCGGCTCGGCGGCCATTGCGGCGCCGCTGCCCGCGGCTAACAGGGTGATAGCGATAAGGGGAATGCCTAGGTGTTTCACCATCTGACCCTCCTAAAGAGTTGAGCTGCTTGAATTACGGTGAACCTCGGCGCCCGCCCCTCCTGCTTGTCGGGAGTGGGCTGCGCCTTTCCGTGGTGGGCATGCTGTAAGGAGCACAGACGAGTTAGACCGCCAGACGAGCCGAACGACTAGGCCATTGGCCTTATATCCACAGGATCTTAGTCTTAAAAATCTTAAGACCAAGGTCCCAAGCAGACGGCGAGCTCAGTGGCCTTGTCGCGATTTGGCGCCGACAGGCGGGTCCAGACTTTGGTCATCGCCGCGTCTTGGGTAAAATGCCGCCCCGCCCTCCCGCCTTGGAATCGTCGTGCGCCAGCCCCCCGACCGCCTCTTCGCCCAGCCCCTGGCCCAGGTGCCGGACTTCGTCTTCAACGAGGACGTGGTACGGGTCTTCCCCGACATGATCAAGCGCTCGGTGCCCGGCTACCCGACCATAGTCGAGAACATCGGCGTGCTGGCCGGGCGCTTCGCCCAACCGCACAGCGCACTGTACGACCTGGGCGCCTCCCTGGGCGCGGTGACCCAGGCCCTGCGCCGCCATGTACAGGTCACCGATTGCCGGGTGATCGCGGTGGACAACTCCGCCGCCATGGTCGAGCGCTGCCGCGAATACCTGCATGCCCAGG